>JAYSZB010000112.1:0-56056 GCA_043727035.1 Sphingomonas sp.
GGAAACGGTCAGCGGCACCCTTGCCGAACTGGCTGTCCATTATGCCGAAGCGCCGCGCGGAGAGATTGTCATCGTCATCGCACCGCCGGGCGACGCGGAAAAGCCCGCAGCAGATGACGCCAGCATCGATACAGCGCTGCTCGCTGCGTTGGTCGATGCGCCTGCATCGAAAGCCGCCAAGCAGGTCGCCGCCACCCTCGGCATCGCCCGCGAAATTGCCTACGCCCGCGCGCTCGAACTGACCGGCAAGCGATGAACCGCGCCCGCGCCGAGCAGCGCGGCCGGCGCGGAGAAACGCTGGCGACATGGCTGCTGCGCCTCAAGGGCTGGCGTATCCTCGACCGCCGGGTCAAGGCGCGCGGCGGCGAAGTCGATATCGTCGCGCGGCGCGGCGACACGCTGGCTTTCATCGAGGTCAAATGGCGCAACCGTGCAGAGGACCTGGATTTCGCCATCGACCAGTATCGCCTGCGCCGCGTAGCCGCAGCGATGCAGCAACTGGCCCCGCGTTATGCAAGGCGCAACGACAGCATCCGCATCGATGTGATGTTGCTTGCGCCAGGCCGCTGGCCGCGCCATCTGGCGAACGTATGGACCGGACAAGGATAGAATGATGCCCCTCACCGTGGCCTTCCAGATGGACCCGATGGAGGGGCTGAACATCGCGGGCGATTCGAGCTTCGCGCTGATGCTCAGCGCGCAAGCGCGCGGCCACACACTCTATCACTACTCCGCGCCTGATCTCACTTGGGAGGATGATCGGCTGTACGCCATGGCCACTCCGGTCACCGTCCAGCGCGAGACCGGCAATCATTTCACGCCCGGCAAGCCTGTGCTGCTCGATCTTGGCCGTGACACTGACGTCGTGTGGATGCGCCAGGATCCACCGTTCGACCTCAGCTACATCACAGCCACCCACCTACTTGAACGCATTCGCGGCCAAACGTTAGTCGTCAATGATCCGCAAAGCGTCCGCAACGCGCCGGAAAAATTGTTCGTGCTCGACTATGCCCGTTTCATGCCGCCGACGATGATTACCCGTTCGCTCGACGCGACACGCGATTTTCTCGCCAAGTATGGCGCGATCGTCATCAAGCCGTTGCATGGCAATGGCGGCAAGGCGATCTTCAAGGTAGGCAGCGACGGCGCCAATCTGTCGGCGCTGATCGAGGTGTTCAATACCGCCTATGTCGAACCGCATATGGTGCAGGCGTTCCTGCCGTCGGTGGCGCAGGGCGACAAGCGCATCGTGCTGATCGACGGCGAAGTCGCAGGCGCGATCAACCGCCTGCCGGGCGAGGGCGAAATCCGTTCCAACCTCGCGGTCGGCGGCACGGCAGAGAAAACCGAGCTTACTCCGCGCGAACAGGAAATTTGCGCAGCGATGGGGCCGGAACTGAAGCGGCGCGGGCTGTTGTTCGTCGGTATCGACGTCATCGGCGGTGAATGGCTGACCGAAATCAATGTGACATCGCCGACCGGTATCGTTGTCATGGATCGGTTCAACGGTAGCGACACGACGGGCATGATCTGGGACGCCATCGACGCCCGCCTCACCGCTCGCGCCTGAGATCGACGCAACTTCCCTCTCTCCGAACGGTTCTCCCCCGTCATGACCGAATGGATCCTCAAAACCATCGCCGCTGGCGGCTACCCAGGCATATTCCTGCTGATGGCGCTGGAGAATATCTTCCCGCCGATCCCGTCCGAACTGATCATGGGCCTGGGCGGCATCAACGTCGCCAATGGCCGTATGGAATTCTGGCCGCTACTGGTCGCCGGATCGCTGGGATCGACGGCAGGCAATTATGTCTGGTTCATGGTCGGCAAGTCGCTCGGTTACGAACGATTGAAACCATTCGTCGATCGCTGGGGCCGCTGGCTTACCCTCGACTGGCACGATGTCGAGGCCACGAACGCCTTTTTCCGCCGTCACGGCCATTGGGTCGTATTTGCGGTGCGCTTTTCGCCGTTGCTGCGGACGATGATCTCGCTGCCCGCCGGTCTTGCCCATATGGGCAGGATCAAATTCCTGATCTACACACTGGCGGGGACAACGATCTGGAACATATTGCTGATCGGCGCAGGCTATTATCTCGGCAGCAATTTCGACAAGCTCGAACGCTATACCGGCCCGGTTGCGCTGGCGACCGGCGCGATCCTGATCCTTGTCTATGTCTGGCGCGTGTTCACCTGGAAGCCACGCGATCAGCGTTGAGGCTATCGTGTGTCGAGCAGCCCCTTCAGCTTTAGCAAAGCTGCGCTGCGCATCGAGGCGATTTCGCTTACGCTGGCCCTGACCGTTACGGCAATTTCAGCCGCCGCCAGCTGCTCGACGAATTCCAGTTGCAGGATCAGTACGGCATAATGATCGAGCCGGTCGATGGCGACCGACAACAAATGCTCCACGGCGGAGCCTACCGCGCCACCGGTCGGCAGATCATTTCGGTCATGCAGCGCTATCTCGCTCGCCAATGCGATGCTGTCGAGCGGATAACGCCCTTGCCGAATTCGCCGCCTGATCTGCGCGATGCGATGGCCGGTCACCGGACCGATGGCTAAGCCAGCAGCGGCGTCGCGAGTGAGAGAGGATGAAGACAAGAGAGGCATCATGGCGAACGGCCTGTTCTGGCGGATGGAACTGCCCGGATAACGACCGATGGCGATGAAGTTTGCTCAGCGTTGCCCGGTCGCAACGAAAATAGCCGCGCCGGATACCAGGTCATGAACGGTTTTTTTACTCCACCGGGCGCACAACCCGCCCATGGACATGAGCTGGAAACCGTCGACCGCCGACGACAATGATTCGACGCGCGAACCGCGCATGGCGAAGCTCATCGCACTCAATCTGAGCAGCGCGCGCTACAGCAACGTCAAAATTATCGTTCGCAATCTCTCTCAGCACGGGCTGGGTGCGCGCGCCGATATCGAATTGCTGCCGTGCGAACGGGTCGTCGTCCATTTGCCCAATGGTCAGGATATCGGCGCGATCGTCCGCTGGGTGCGCAAGAACACCTTCGGCCTGTCGCTCGATGAGCGTATCGAACCCGAGCATTTACAGCCCAAGGCCGCAGTATCCGGCGCAATCGTCCCGCGTGACGCCGAACTCGGCTTCAACCGCCTGCGTCACACTGCGGGATCGTCACGCAGCGGCTTCCAGCGCAGCCATCGCGACGAAGTGCTGCGCACCAGCACGTGGATGGGCGAACGCTGAGCGCAACAAAAGGGGTAAGGCAATCGCTTCCTCCCCTTCAGGGGAGGTGGCTCGCTGCGCGCCCAAGTAAATATAGTGCACTGCCCTCGACCAGCGAGACGGAGGGGTCGGCGCGTCGTTGCGAAATGCTCGGAACGACGCACCGGCCCCTCCGACCCCTTCGGGGCCACCTCCCCTGAAGGGGAGGATGCAAACTCTAACTAGCTAACGGCCTCACGCCACTTCGCGGACCTGCTCGCCATTCTCGTCCAGATCGCGCAGCACATAGCCACGGCCCCAGACGGTCTCGATATAATTTTCACCCTCGCAGGCGAGGCTGAGCTTCTTGCGCAGTTTGCAGATGAACACGTCGATGATCTTGAGCTCGGGTTCGTCCATCCCGCCATAGAGGTGGTTTAGAAACATTTCCTTGGTCAGCGTCGTGCCCTTGCGCAAGCTGAGCAGCTCGAGCATCTGATATTCCTTGCCGGTCAGATGGACGCGATTGCTGTCGACCTCGACCGTTTTGGCATCGAGATTGACCGCTAGCTTGCCGGTGCGGATGATCGACTGCGAATGGCCCTTGGAGCGGCGGACCACGGCCTGGATGCGCGCGACCAGTTCCTCGCGGTGGAAGGGCTTGGTGACATAGTCGTCGGCACCGAAGCCGAACGAGCGTACCTTGCTGTCCATTTCGGAGATGCCCGAAAGGATCAGCACCGGGGTCGAGACCTTGGCGGTGCGCAATTTCTTGAGCACGTCATAGCCGTGCATGTCGGGCAAATTGAGGTCGAGCAATATGATGTCGTAATCATAGAGCTTGCCGAGGTCCAAACCCTCCTCACCAAGATCGGTGGTATAGACATTGAAGCCCTCGACCGTCAGCATCGTTTCGATGGCCTTGGCAGTCGTCGGTTCGTCTTCGATCAAGAGCACGCGCATGCGGCTGTTCCCCTCGGCAAAATCATTCACCCGATGGATCGTCCGATGAGCGGGGATCCGTCATGATGCATTAACCTTATCGGATATGAAGGGAAAAGGTTAATTTTCTCCTTACGCTTTCGCCGCACCCGACAGAGAAGTAATCGCAGCGTCGGATTTCAGCGCCTTGACCAGATGATCGGCCAGCGCCTGCACCCGCGCCGGACGGAGCCGCGAAGGCGGGCTGACCAAGCTTAGCGACGATGCTGCCGGATGCCAGTCTTCGAGCACCCGCACCAGCCGCCCGTCGAGCAGCGCCGCTCCCGGAATGAAGGTCGGCAACATCGCCATCGCGCCGCCCATCAGCAGCAGCGGCAGCATCAGATCGCCATTGTTGACGAACAACGGGCCGGTAGATTCGACCAGCACCGTCTCGCCGCCCGGACCGGTCAGCCGGATCGGCGTGCTGCGCTGCGCATGGCCATAGCCCAGCAGCCGGTGGCGGGCGAGATCGCGCGGATGGCGCGGGTGACCGAAGCGTTCGAGATAGGCGGGACTGGCGACCATCGCCGCCGGGATCGGCGCGATCGTCTTGGTCAGCAAGCGCGAATCGGTCGGCGCCGCGATCCGCAGCGCCAGATCGATGCCATCGCCGACCAGATCGCATTGCGCGTCCGAGATGATACAGTCGATCGTAACCAGCGGGTGCGCCATCATGAACTGCGCAAGCGGCTCGCCGAGACAGGCGAGGCCGAGACTGAGCGGCGCGGTTAACCGAATCGGCCCGGCGAGATCGCCCGCATCGGCGCGCGCCGCCTCCTCCGCCTCGGCTCCGCTCGCGACGATGGCGCGGGCATGCACCGCCAGCCCCTCGCCCGCCGCTGTCAGCGTTACCCGCCGCGAGGTCCGGTGGAACAGCGCGACCCTCAGCCGCGTTTCCAGCCGTGACACCGCCTTGGACACGGTCGGCACCGAAACCCCGCTTGCCTCGGCCGCGCCGCGGAAACTGCCGCGCTCGGCCACCGCCGCGAACAGCGCCCATGCTTCATAATCGGGAAGAGTCATGCTTGCCTCTACATCATATTTAGAAACGATGTCTTTCTATCGTTTCTATTTCGCTTTGCAATACGATGGCCCATCTACTGCTCACCCAACCTTTACATAGGTCACTTCCGTTATGATCGAACTCCGCCCCTTCTCTACGTTAGGCAAAGCCAAGCACGGTTGGCTCGATGCCAATCACCATTTCAGCTTCGCCAGCTATCACGATCCCGACCGGATGAACTGGGGGAGCTTGCGCGTGTGGAACGACGACGCCATCGCTGCGCACAGCGGCTTCCCGCTGCATGGCCACAGCGACATGGAGATCATCACCTATGTCCGCACCGGCGCAATCACCCATCGCGACAGCATGGGCAATGTCGGTCGCACCGAGGCGGGCGACGTGCAGGTGATGAGCGCAGGCACCGGCGTCCAGCACAGCGAGATGAACCTGGAGGATGAGGCGACGACGCTGTTCCAGATCTGGATCGTCCCCGACAACGTCGGCGGCGAACCCGGATGGGGCCAACGCGATTTCCCAAAGTCGGATCGCAGCGGTGCTTTCGCCACATTGGCGAGCGGCATCGCCGGCGACGCTATCGATGAGGGCGGGGCGCTGCCGATCCGCGCCAATGCACGCGTCGCCGGCGCGACCGTCAAGGCCGGAGAGCGCATCACTTATGCGCTAGGTGAAGGCCGCCACGCCTATCTGGTCCCCGCCACCGGCAAGGTGCGGATCGGTGCGGTCGAAGCCAGCGCCCGCGATGGTGTCGCCATCAAGGACGTGTCCGAAATCGTCATCGAGGCGGTCGAGGATGCCGAACTGGTGCTCGTCGATAGCAAATGAAAACTCCCCTCCCGCAAGCGGGAGGGGCTGGGGGTGGGCGTTTCGATCAAGCGCCATCCCTTCCGGACAGGCCCACCCCTAACCTCTCCCGCGAGTCGCAGACGGCGCTCCGCGCCAACCGGGAGGGGAACTCCAGCAAAAGGAACCCACCCATGACCAAAGTCCTTGTCCTCTATTATTCCTCCCACGGTCACCTCGCCACCATGGCCGAAGCCGTCGCCGATGGCGCGCGCGCAGCCGGGGCCGATGTCACCATCCGCCGCGTCGCCGAAACCGTGCCCGCCGAGGTCGCCGCCAAGGCGGGCTTTCGCCCCGATGAGCGCCACGCGATCGCCACCACCGCCGAACTGCCTGATTATGACGCGATCATCGTCGGCAGTCCTACCCGCTTCGGCCGTATCTCCAGCCAGATGGCGAGTTTCTGGGATGCAGCGGGAGGCCTGTGGATGCGCGGCGCGCTCAATGGTAAGGTGGGTGCGGTATTCACCGCCTCCGCCAGTCAGCATGGCGGGCAGGAAACGACCCTGTTCAGCCTGATCACCAACTTGCTGCACTTCGGCATGACCATCGTCGGCCTCGACTATGGCTTTGCCGGGCAGATGGGCGTCGATGAGGTCAAGGGCGGCGCGCCTTATGGCGCCACCACCATCGCCGACGGCGACGGCTCGCGCCAGCCGAGCGAAGCCGACCTCGCCGGCGCCCGCTATCTGGGCGACAAGGCCGCGCGTACTGCCGCCAAGCTGATCGCCTGACCGGCATGGACCGGTTACCCAGCCTGTTCGTCTCACACGGGTCGCCGATGATGGCGCTCGAACCCAGTCCTGCGCGGGATTTCCTCACCGGACTGGGGGAGAGTCTGCCTCGCCCGCCCGCGGTGTTAGTGGTGTCCGCCCATCATGACGCGGCACAAGAAGGCGGTCATGTCACGATCACCGCCAGCGCCAGCCCACCGACCATCCACGACTTCGGCGGGTTTCCGCCTGAACTATACGCCATGCACTATCCGGCGCCCGGCGATCCCGTGCTGGCTCGAAAGGTCGCCGCCATACTCCAAGCCACCGGCATCGATGCCCGGCTCGATTGCGCGCGCGGTCTCGACCATGGCGCGTGGGTGCCGCTGTCGCTGATCTATCCGCATGCCGACGTTCCGGTGATCCAGCTCGCCATCTTCTCCGGCCAGTCGCCCGAATGGCATCATGCGCTTGGCAGAGCGCTCGCGCCGTTGCGTCAAGAGGGCGTACTCATCGTCGGGTCGGGCAGCATCACGCATAATTTACGCGCTTTCTTCGCCAGCCGCCGGGCCATCGATGCGCCCGCGCCGCCATGCGTCAGCAGCTTCACCGACTGGGTGGCGGAGCGCATGGACAGCAGTGCCATCGACGATATCCTCCATGCTGTCGATCGTGCGCCCCACGGCCGCGACAATCACCCGACAATGGACCATATCCTGCCGCTGTTCGTCGCGATGGGGGCGGGAGACGACGCAGGCAACCCGCTCAAAGCCGCGCGCCTGCACGCCAGCACAACTTACGCCGTGCTCGCCATGGATGTTTACGCTTTCGGCTGAGCCCCCGATTGGCGTATGGCGGGCCATGCTTGCAGATCATGTCCTCTACCTCGACAGCGAAGCGCTGATCGTCGACAAGCCGCAGGGCTTGCCGGTCGATCCGCCGCGCGACGGCGGCCTCAGCGTCGACAACCATCTCCAGGCGCTGATGCTCGGCTATCGCGAATGGCCGCGCCCCGTCCACCGCCTCGATCGCGACACATCGGGCTGCCTGATGCTCGGGCGCAGCGAAAAGGCACATAAGCGTCTGGGGCAGGCGTTCGAGGCGGGGCTGGTGGAAAAACGCTATCTTGCAGTCCTCGACGGCATCCCCGCCGATGAATCCGGGCTGGTCGAGATGCATCTGGTCAAGACATCGACCAAGGAAGACGGCTGGCGCATCGTCCCTGCGGAAGAAGGCACGAAAGACGCCAAGACATCGCGCACCCATTGGGAGGTCATGGCCACCGCCGATGGCCGCGCGCTCGTGTCGTTCCGGCCCGAGACCGGCCGCACCCACCAGTTGCGCGTCCATGCCGCCAGCGGCATTGGTTTTCCGATCAGCGGCGATGCGCAATATGGCAGCGCCCATACGGCCACGATGATGCTCCACGCATCGCATCTGCGTCTCGCACGCCCCGGCAAGGCGCTGATCGACGCTCATGCGCCGATGCCCGATCGTTTCAAGGCGCTGGGCTTCACCGATCCCGATGCCGATTGATGCGACATGCCCCTGATTCCCGTCACCAGCAGCATCAGCATCGATAGCGACGAACTGGTCGAGAGTTTCACCCGCTCGACCGGCGCGGGCGGACAGCATGTCAACACCACCGACAGCGCGGTGCAATTGCGCTTCGACGTCGCCGCCAGCGCCAACTTGCCCGAGGCGGTCAAACTGCGCCTTGCCGATCTCGCCGGGCGGCGGATGACCGGCGACGGCGTCCTCATCCTGCGGTCCGAAGGGTCGCGATCGCAGGCGCTCAACCGGGTCGAGGTGCGCGACCGCCTGTTCGAGCTCATTCGCGCCGCCACCATCGTCCCCAAGAAGCGCCGACCGACCAAGCCAAGCAAGGCGGCCAAGGCGCGGCGGGTGGACAGCAAGAAGGCGCGCGGCGGGATCAAGGCGGCACGCGGGCGGGTGACGGCGGAGTAGCGCGGGGACACCGTATTCGGTGTCCCCCCTTACGCGCAGAAAGGGGACACCGAATACGGTGTCCCCGGGCCTAGCCCGTCATTGCGAGCGAAGCGCGGCAATCCAGTGCGGCGCTGCACAACACTGGATTGCTTCGCCGCGCTCGCAATGACGAAAATCGGTGTGTCACGAACGGGAAGCTCTATAGACACAACATGTATAGCTTCGATTTCGCCACCACCGATCCCGCCACGCTGTGGGACGAACTGACCGCCGCCGCTGACGCCATCACCGCCGGTGAGCCCGATGCCATCGCCAATATGGCCAATGTCGCGGCGCTGATCTGGCAGGCGGTGCCCGATCTCAACTGGGCGGGCTTCTACCGTTTCGATGGCAACGAGCTGGTGCTCGGGCCGTTTCAGGGCAAGTCTGCCTGTATCCGCATCGCGCTCGACCGGGGCGTGTGCGGCGCTGCGGCGCGCACCCGCACGACGCAGCGGATCGACGATGTCCACGCCTTCCCCGGCCATATCGCCTGCGATGTCGCGAGTCGGTCCGAACTGGTAGTGCCGGTTGTTGTAGCCGACCGATTGATCGGCGTGCTCGATCTCGACAGCCCGTTGCCGGGTCGCTTCACGGATGAGGATGCGAAGTGCGCGGATGCACTGATCGCCCGCATCGCTGCCCGCTTTGCAGGTTGAGCGGCCAGTCTCACGGTTAATATCTGACCCGCATCGGGACATGGCAGGAGCGGCACTAACAGTCGCGCGCGCTACGCGGATTTGCTAACAGTCTGTCAACCATATTGGCTCGCCACTTGGTAACCATGACAAAGGCCCGTCCCATGCGCACCCTGTTTCTCGCCGGAATTGCTTCGATCGCCGCTCTCACCGCCGTTCCGGCACTGGCGAATCACGGCAACGAAACCACCCGCGTCGAGCGCCGGGTGATCGTCGTCGATGGCACCAGCGCCGGTGACGAAGCAGTCTATCGCAGCGGCGACGATCGCGTGCTGGCCGAAAGCGACTATCGCGGTCGCTGGCAGGGCGAATGGACCGGGACGTGGCAAGACAGCGAAGGCCGCGACTATAACGGCACCTATGAGGGAGCCTATGACGGCGCGCGTGGTGCCGGCTATGATGCCCCGCCGCCGCCCGCGCAGGCCCGCCATCACGAACGGCGCGAGGTTCGTCACCATGAGCGTAGTGACGCGCGCCACGATGCCCGCCGCCATGACGAGCGCCGCGCCGACAGCCGCCGCTATGACGACCGCGATCTCTCTCGCCTCTGCCGCCGCGACGATGGCGTCGGTGGCGCGGTGATCGGTGGCGTGGTCGGCGGCGTCGCCGGCAACCGCATCGCCGGTCGCGGCAACCGCACCGCAGGCACGCTGCTCGGCGCGGCTGGCGGAGCGATTGTCGGCGCTGTCATCGATCGGGCAGAGGACGGCCAGTGCCGCGACTATTGGAGCCGTACCGGCCGTGGTGACGGCTACAGCAGCGACGGTTACCGCTATGACAATGACGATCGTCACGATGACGGCTATGCCTATCGCGGCGACTATAGTTCGCGCGGTGAGGGCTACCGGGGCGGCAGCTATGGCTATGAAAGCGGCTATTCGGAAAGCAGCTCGTCGGGCAGCTATTATGGCGGCGGCGTGACAACCATCGTCATCCCCGGCGCACCGACGATCATCGAGGAAACCGAGACGACCTACGAGACCGTCACGGTCGCAGCCCCGCGTGCCCGCGCCGCCCCACGCCGTGCCGCCCGCCGCGCTCCGGTGCGTCGCCCGCGTTGCGTCTGCCGCTGACCGCAAAGCGGAAGTTCAGCGGAAGTTCGCACCTGAACCGCATTCGGTCGGCGACGATCGTGAGCAACTCGACGCGAACTGGTACGCCGCCGGGTTGCGACGCGCCTGTCGCCGAAGCGGTGCAGTCGGCGACGATCTCTCCGCCTAGCCCGAAATCATGATCGGGCAGAGCCGCCAGCACGCGGGCCAGCGCCGCGGCGGGGACCACCAAGTCGATCAAATGGCGCGCGCCACTGAAGGTGGCGCTGGCCCAGTCGCGCTGTTCGGTCCGGACCAGTTCGGTCCCCTCGCCCGCCAGCGCGCGCAGCTGCCGGACGATTCGTCCGGCGATACCGCTTTGCGTCGTCGCCACCATCATGCTGCCTCCCGCTGACCGTCGGCGCGGGTCATGTTCATGAAATGTTCTGCACGGCAGCGCACCGAAGTGCCGACGCTGCGTCCGCGGCGCAGATCGCTGACGAAGCTGGGGTCTTTGACGGCGCGGCGACCGAACAGGGTGGCGGGCATCTGCGTTTCGCGCAGGAACCGTTCCACGATCATCAGCAGGGGTGTGTCGGATTGCATGGCGATGCTCCAGAAGGGACAAAGAAACCGACGCCGAATCGCCGTGGACTCAGGAATGATAGGCAATTTCCTACTTGTCTAGGATAATTCCTATCGCTACTGTGCCGCTATGAAATTCGTCGCTCCTGCCTCGGATCCCGGCGACCCGCGCGTGATGCTCGAGCGGCTGGTGCGCGAGCGCGGTGAGGATTACGCCGCATTGTCGCGAATGCTGGGCAAGAATGCCGCCTATGTGCAGCAGTATATCAAGCGCGGCACGCCGCGACGGCTGGGCGAGCGCGAGCGCGCGATCCTCGCCAGCTATTTCCGCATCGATGAGGCGTGGCTCGGCGCGCCGGTCCGTTCAGCCGCTGCGCCAGTTGGTCGCGGACTGCGAACGATCCCCCGCTACGACATCGGCGCGGCGGCGGGCGCTGGCGGGCTGGAGCAAGACGAGCGCACCGACGCTCTGTTCGCCTTCGACGAAGGCTGGCTAAGGGATTTGTCTCCGCACCCGCAGCAGCTAGCGATCATCCGTGTCGAGGGCGATTCGATGCTGCCGACGCTGAACCATGGCGATGACATCATGGTCGATAGCGCCGACGCCACGACACGGCTGCGCGACGGCATTTATGTGCTGCGGCGCGCTGGCCTGTTGCTGGTCAAGCGGCTGGCGTGCAGCGCGGCGCGCGGGCGGGTGGCCATCGTCAGCGACAATCCGGCCTATCCGGTCGAGGCGGATGTGCCGGTGCGCGAGCTGGATGTGATCGGCCGGGTGCTGTGGGCAGGACGGCGACTGTAGAGTGGTTGCCCCCGACTATACCGAGCGCAAATTCATCTTGCGCAGGGTCGCCAGCGCAGCGGCGAGCGCCGGGTCATGCGGAAAAGCCGGGTCGGGCTCGGGTTCCGCAATGAGCGGCGGAGCGGGCCGCTCAGCGACCAGCGTATCGCCATCGTCATCCCGCGCCTCCGCTACGGCAGGCGCAGCAGCGGCAGGCTGGGCACCGCCCACTGCCACCTTGCGCGTTAGCCCTGCCTCAAGCCGCGCGATCAGCTCGTCGAGGCGGGCAGCGGACAGATCGAGTGGCGGCGGGCTGACGCGGGGGGCAAGCGGCGCGGATTGCGCGATAGGTTCTGGGTCACGCGCGGCCAGCATCGCCGGTTCGGGATCGACCACCGGTTCGTCCGCAGGTTGCCCGCCTGCAGCCTCGGCAAACGAGCCCGTCTCCCAATCGCCCAGCGTCGGCGGCGCCAGGTCGAAACCGTCCATCGCATCACCCGCATCATATACCGATCCGCGCGCGACGATCATCTCATCGAGTGGCATCTCCTCGTCCGGCATCGCATCGAGTGGCATCGCATCGAGTGGCATCTCATCGACCGGTCCGAACGCGGCATCGTCGACACGGGAACGGGACCCGGTATCGGCAACGCTGCGCAGGCTGGGCGCACGCGTCGGGGCGGCCGCAGCCTCAGCTTGCGGCGCAGACTCGGCCACCGGCAGATCGAGCAAAAGCTCGTCCTCGTCATCGAAATGCTGCTGCGCGACACCCTCGATGGTCGTGCCGCCAATGCCGTCGGGAATATCGCGCGCTGCGGAAAATGGCCGCCGCGCCGGGGCATCGGGATGCCGATCGGCAGCGCGCAGCGGCGGCGCATCTTCCTCATCCTCGGCCAGTTCGCCGCGCAACCGGGCGAGCAGACCGGAAAATCCACCCGAACTCGCTGTCACGCCAAACACCCAGGCAATCAGATATCCTGCCAACGCACCAGCAATCGCCAGCAGCACGGCAGCGACAAGCTGCGCCGTCGCGCCAAGCGGCGCCTTGGCGGCGGGAATGATCGTATCGAGATACAGCTGAAACGCCGCCGATTCGAGCATCGCGCGCGGTACCAGCAAACCCGCCAAGCCACCGACGAGCGCACCGATCGCCGCCACGCCGCCCGCGCCGAACGGCAGGGTCAAGCCCTCCGCTTCGCGCCTGATGCTATAGCGTGTGTTCATGCCAACCCCATATCCCGGGCAACGCCGCGCCGAGTCGCAGCAGCGCCTTGTGCCTGTTCCAGCAGATGCTGGTAAATGGGTTCGTAACGGCGAATGTTTGACGACCAGTTACGCTCGCGTTCGACGAAACGGCGAGCCGTCGCGCGGCGCGCGTCCCAGCCGTCGCGCGATGCGAACATGGCTGTTACCGAGTCGATCAACGCCGCCGCGTCGTCGGGGGCGAATAATGTGCCCGTCACGCCATCCTCGATCAGCTCGCGATGCCCGCCGATGTTCGACGCCGCAACCAGCTTGCCCTGCGCCATCGCCTCGAGCGGCTTCAGCGGCGTAACCAGTTCGGTCAGCCGCATCGTCTTGCGTGGATAAACCAGCACATCGATCAGACTGTAGTATCGCTCGACCTGTTCATGCGGAACCCTCCCGATGAAATGGATCGCGCTGCTGACGGGCGATGCCGCCGCCTGCGAACGCAGCGCCGCATCCATCGGCCCGCCGCCGACCAGCAGCAGCCGCAGCTTGGGGTTCGCCGCGACCAGCCCCGGCATCGCCGCGATCAGCACGTCGAGCCCTTCATAATCGTAAAAGCTACCGATGAAGCCGATGACATCGGCATCACCGAGGCCCAGTTCGCCCGCAAGGCGCTCGTCGCGCGGCGGTGGATCGCCGAACAGCTCCAGATCGACGCCATTGGGTGAGACCATGATCTTGGCCGGATCGATCCCGCGCGCGACCAGATCGGCGCGCAGCCCCTCGCAGATCACCGCCACCGCATCCGCCCGACGCACTGCCTGCGTTTCAAGCGCGCGAATCGCACGATATTTCAAGGTGCCCTCACGCCCGGTGCCGTTGCCGACTGCCGCATCCTCCCAAAAGGCACGAATCTCGTAGATCAGCGGCAAGCCGTGGCGCTTCGCCACACCCTGCGCCGCCAACGCGGTCAATACCGGTGAGTGCGCATGCAGAATATCGGGATGGAACTCGACAATAACCTCGTCGACCCGCCGCGCCAGCGCGCGCACCTCGCCCCATTCGCGCAAGGGACTCGGTCCACTTGGTTTTCCCGGCGTGCGGAAGAAACGCAGCCCATCGACCGTCTCTTCAGCCGGGCCCGGTAGCGGGTGGCGCAGGCTGCTGACTCCAGCGACGTCCCACCCCAGCGCCTGCTGCGCCTTCAGGATCGCGCGGGTGCGAAAAGTGTAGCCGCTCTGCGCGGGCAGACTATGGTCGAGGATGTGCAACACGCGCGTCATGGTGAGCGTCACTGGCAGGGAAAGTTTAAGCTGCCGTCAACCCCGTTTGCGCTAGAGCGCCATTTCAGATGATCGACGCCTTCTCCATCTTCCTGACGCACACGCTGTTGCTGGTCGCCTTTTGGCGGCTGCGTGAGCGTGACGATCTTGATGACGAAGCCGCCCCCGGCCTCAAACATGCCCCGCCCGGCTTCGGCTGGCAGGGCCGCCGCGACTAGGGCGGCTCCGCACCATGCGCGACGTCTTTTTCTTCGTCTTCCTGCTCGCCATCCTCGGACTGGCGATCAAGCGGCCATTCCTGTTCATCCTGACATTCTGTTATGTCGACATCGTCGCGCCACAGCGGCTGAGTTATTCGCTGCTGGCCAGCGTACCGCTGTCGCTGATCGTCTTCGCCTGTGCGGTGGGCAGCTGGCTGGTCGCCGACAGCAAAAGGGGGATGCGGGTCGATCAGTTGCAGATCGTCCTGGTCGCGCTACTGGGATATTGCGCGGCGACCACCTTCTACGCCGATTTTCCGCTCGAGGCGCAGGACAAATGGTCTTGGGTTTGGAAGGCGCTGGTCTGGTCGATCTTCCTGCCGCTGACCCTGACGACGCGACTACGGATAGAGGCGCTGGCGCTGACCATGGTGCTCGCGGCGGGCACGCTCGCCATCACCGGCGGGCTCAAGACGGCGATGGGCGGGTCTGGATATGGCTCGCTGCAATTGCTGCTCGATGATAACAGCGGCCTGTTCGAAGGCTCGATCTTCTCGACCGTCGCCATCGCCATTATTCCGCTGGTTCTGTGGCTGGCGCGGCATGGCACCATCTACCCCCCGAGCCGAACTGTCTGGGGATTCGCGCTGGCGCTGGTCTTCGCCTGCCTGCTGATCCCCATCGGCACGCAGGCGCGCACCGGACTGGTCTGCGCTGCGCTGTTGGGGATCCTGGGTCTGCGCGACAGCAAGCATCGCATGGCCTATCTCGGCGGCGTTGCCGCACTTGGCCTGATCGCACTGCCGCTCGTTCCCGCCGCTTTCTCGGCGCGGATGAACACCATCACCAATTACCAGAGCGACGAATCGGCATCGACCCGCATCGCGGTGTGGAGCTGGACATGGAATTATGCGCTCGACCACCCGCTCGGTGGCGGTTTCGACATGTATCGCGCCAATGAATTGCAGGTCACAAAAAGGGTCACCACCGTATCCGGCGGCGCGACTACCACCGAGGAATTGCCCTACACCGACAAGGCCCGCGCCTTTCACAACAGCTATTTCGAGATGCTCGGCGAACAGGGTTTCCCTGGCCTCGCGCTGTGGCTCTATCTCCAGACCGTCTGCCTGATCCGCATGGAAAAGCTGCGCCGCCGCTATCGCGATGCCATGCCCGAAAACGCCTGGGTGCGCCCGTTCGCCACGGCGCTACAGGGGGGACATATCGTCTATCTGCTCGGCGCGATGTTCGTCGGCATTGCTTTCCAGCCGTTCATCTTCATGTTCCTGGCGCTCCAGATTTCGCTGTGGACCTATCTCAGGCGCCGCGAGCAAGAAGCGAAATGGCGTCCGATTGCACATCAGTTGGGCGATGCCCCAGCCGGACCCGCGCCAATGACCCCGCGCAATCCATCGCTGGCTCCGGGAAGTGTGTGGGGCGGGCGGGGTTAGAACGGTATCGGCCCCGAACCCGCCCACCCTGAGCTTGTCTATGGGCTGTCCTTGCTGTGGCGACGTCGCAAAGTGAACGGCAGTCCTTCGACAAGCTCGGGACGAACGGGTAGGGGCAAGGGGGCCAGTTGCCGCCACGATGCGTTGACGGCCCATTCCCAGTCGACCGGACCCAAGACATGACCTCCCCCTCCCGCACATCCAGTAACCCCGTCGCCGAACTGCGGGCGAACTATGCCGCTGCTACCGACTGGCTGCACATCCACTGGGGTGAAATCGCCATTGCCACCGCCGCAGGTGTCCTCCTCTATCTGATCCTGCGCTTTGCCCGCCGCACCATCCGCATCGCCGCCGTGCGCCAGGCAGAGGCCGACGGCGTCTGGGCAACTACGTTGCGCGTGCTCTCGCGCACCAAGCATTTCTTCCTGATCATGGTGTCGATCCGCCTCGTCGTCGGCTTCGCCAACCCGCCCGAACTGGTCGTATCGACCGTGCGGCTGGTCTTCATCGTCGCTGCGGCGTTTCAGGTGGCGATCTGGGCGCGCGAAGTGGTGATGTCGGTGGTCCGCCACCGCGCCCAGCATGGATCGAGCGAGGCGCTAGCCAGCGCGCTAACACTGATCAACGTGCTGGTCACCATCGCCTTTTTCACCATCGCCGCGATCGTCATTCTCGACAATATCGGCGTCAATGTCACCGGTCTCGTCGCCGGTCTCGGCATCGGCGGCATCGCCATCGGCCTCGCTGCCAAGGGCATTTTCGAGGATTTGTTCGCCTCGCTGTCGATCATTTTCGATCGCCCGTTCCGTCGCGGTGAGACCATCGGCTTCGACGGACGCTCGGCCACGGTCGAACGCATCGGCCTCAAATCAACCCGGCTGCGCGCGCTGACCGGCGAAGAGCTGATCGTCTCCAACACCGCATTGCTCAACAAGGAATTGTCGAACTTCGCCCAGCTCGAACGGCGACGGATGACCTTTACCATCGGCGTCACCTATGAAACCCCGCCCGCCAAGCTGCGCGCCATCCCGGAAATGGCGCGCGCTATCGTCGAAGGCGACGGCCACACCTTCATCCGCTGCGGCATGACCGGCTTCGGCGCGTCGAGCATCGATTATGAGCTGCAATTCGACGTGCTGAGCGAAGAATTCCTCATCGTCTTCAACGCCCGCCACGCCATCGGCATGGCGCTGATCGAGCGCTTCGCGGCCGAGGGGATCGGCTTAGCCTACCCG
Organism: Sphingomonas sp.; assembly: GCA_043727035.1. GTDB lineage: Bacteria > Pseudomonadota > Alphaproteobacteria > Sphingomonadales > Sphingomonadaceae > Sphingopyxis. The sequence continues at coordinate 17,178 of JAYSZB010000112.1, forward strand.
ACGCAGGTCAGCTATACTGCCGCGCCCGACGGCACTTTGGTGATGCCCTATGCCGCCGACGCACGGGAAGCTCGGCCTGCGCCAGAAAACAAACCGCAGATTTGATAAACATCCCCTGACCGGCCTATAGAGCGGCGGACACAGCCGACCGAATCCCCTTGTCGCGCACGACAGGAGGAGATCGGGCGGCACAAATCGCAGCTAGGCAGGGAAGGAACCGCATATGGCCAGCATCACGGCAGAGGAAATGAAGGCAAAGGTTGGCGAGACACTGGGCAGCTCCGAATGGCTGCTGGTCGATCAGGACATGATCAACAAATTCGCCGACGCCACCGGCGACCACCAGTTCATCCACATCAATGAGGAAATGGCGAAGATGACGCCGTTCGGCGGCACCATTGCCCATGGCTTCCTCACCCTCTCGCTGTTCCCGGTGCTGATGGCCAAGTCCGATTGCCCCAAGGTGTCTGGCGTCAAGATGGGGGTTAATTACGGCGGTAACAAAGTCCGCTTCCTTGCCCCCGTCCGCTCGGGCAAGCGTGTGCGCGGCCATTTCAAGCTGCTCGATCTCGACGAAAAGCGCCCTGGCCAATGGCAGCAGACGCTCGAATTCAGCGTCGAGATCGAAGGCGAGGACAAGCCCGCGTTGATGGCCGAATGGATCAGCCAGTTTTTCGTGTGACAAATCCCCCTCCCGCTCGCGGGAGGGGTTAGGGGTGGGCCTGTCGGCCTGCGCCAAACTTCAACATTCCCACCCCCGACCCCTCCCGCAAGCGGGAGGGGACCAGGAGAAACCAAATGCGTGACGCCGTCATCGTTTCCACCGCCCGCACCCCGCTCGCCAAGGCTGGGCGCGGCAGTTTCAACAACACCCCCGGCGTCAGCCTCGGCGCCTATTCCGTCCGCGCTGCCGTCGAGCGCGCCGGGGTCGAGGGCGGCCATGTCGACGACGTGGTGTTCGGCGCGGCTATGCAGCAGGGCTCGCAGGCACCAAACGTCGCGCGGCTCATTGCCTTGCGCGCCGGTCTGCCGGTCACCGTCCCCGCCATGTCGCTCGACCGCCAATGCTCGTCGGGGCTGATGTCGATTGCCACCGCCGCCAAGCAGATCATCGTCGATCGCATGGACATCTGCGTCGCCGGCGGCGTCGAGACCATCTCCAAGATCCGTGGCGACAGGATGTTCATCGAGCCCGATCCCGAGCTGATCGCGATGCACAAGGATGTGTATATGCCGATGATCGGCACCGCCGAGGTCGTCGCCAAGCGTTACAATATCAGCCGCGAGGCACAGGACGCCTATTCGCTCCAGTCGCAGCAGCGCACCGCCGCAGCCCAGGCCGCAGGCAAGTTCGATGACGAGATCGTCGCCTGCACTGCGACCATGGCGGTGGTCGACAAGGAGACCAAGGAAGTCTCCTACCGCGAAGTCACCACGTCAAAGGACGAATGCAACCGCGCCGACACCACATTGGAAGGCCTCGCCAGCCTCAAGCCGGTGATGGGCGAAGGCAATACGGTCACTGCCGGCAACGCCAGCCAACTCGCCGACGGTTCCTCCGCCGCAGTGCTGATGGAAGCCAGGGTCGCCGAACAGCGCGGCCTGACCCCGCTCGGCCGCTATGTCGGCATGGCCGTCGCCGGCACCGAGCCCGACGAGATGGGCATTGGCCCGGTGTTCGCCATCCCCAAGCTGCTCGAACGCTTCAATCTGAAGATGGACGACATCGGCCTGTGGGAGCTGAACGAGGCCTTCGCCGTGCAAGTTCTCTACTGCCGCGACACGCTCGGCATTCCTGACGAGTTGCTCAACGTCAACGGCGGCTCGATCTCGATCGGCCATCCGTTCGGCATGACCGGCGCACGCTGCACCGGCCACGCTCTGATCGAGGGCAAGCGGCGCGGCGCAAAATACGTCGTCGTCACCATGTGCATTGGCGGCGGGCAGGGCGCAGCGGGCCTGTTCGAAGTCTTGTAATGCGGCTTGCCCAGCCACGCATCGAGCCGGTCGATCTCGACCGGCTCGATGCCGACCAGCAGGCCGCGCTCGACCCCTTTCTCTCCACGGGCGGAGGCAGGGTCGGCGGCGGCAAGATACTCAACATCTTCCGCACGCTCGCCCACGCCCCGAAGGCGTTGACCGCCTTCCTCGGCTGGGGAAATTATATCCTCTCAAAACGCAACGCGCTCAGCCCACGCGATCGCGAACTCGTCATCCTGCGCACTGGCTATAACTGCCGGTCGGGCTACGAATGGATGCAGCACAGGCGCATCGGCCTCGATTGCGGACTGAGCGAGGCGGAAGTCGAGCGGATCAAGGCGGGGCCTGACGCAGACGGCTGGTCCGATTTCGATCGCGCCATGCTCCGCGCCACCGACGATCTCATCCGCGACCACCATATCTCCGACGCCAACTGGGCCGCGCTTGCCAACCTCGGCGACAAAGGCCGCATGGACCTCGTCTTCACCGCCGGCCAATACACGCAAGTGTCGATGATGCTGAACAGCTTCGGCGTCCAGTATGAGGACGGTGCGGCAGTCGATCCCGATCTGATGGCCACATAGGACGTCGCCCCGACCTCCGAGCCGGGGCCGCTATAGTCCGCGCGCAACCCTTCGGCCTCCCGCGCATTCTCCTGGCACCCCCACAGGAGAATTTCGATGACCGACGACATCAAACATGATTTCTGGAAAAGCCTCGCCGCCAGCCCCTATGTGATGGTCGGCCTCGACAGCGGCCATGCGCATAGCGTTCCGATGAACGCCCAACTCGACAAGGACGCGCACGGCGCATTCTGGTTTTTCACTGCCCGTGACAACCGCCTCGCCCCCGCCGGTCCTGCGATGGTCCAGTTCGCCAGCAAGGGGCATGACCTGTTCGCCTGCGTCTCCGGCACGTTGACCGAAGAGCAGGATCGCACCGTGCTCGATCGTCTATGGAACAACAGCATCGAAGCCTGGTACGAAGGCGGCAAGACCGACCCCAACTTGCTGCTGCTCCGTTTCGATCTCGGCGATGCCGAAATCTGGACAGCGGAGATGGGGGTCAAGGGCATCTTCAAGATGATTACCGGCATGACCATGAAGGGCGACGAACTCGGTCGCCACGCCGAAGTCAGCCTCGCCAACGGCTGAACTGGCCGGAGCGACGACTCAGTCGAAACAGGCCCGTCCCGATCGCTCGGGGCGGGCCTTGGTGTGGGCGCGGTTGGAGCGCCGACAAACGCAACTGAACTATCAGTAAGGCGCACGGCGACACGCTCGCGTCCGGCTGGCCGCCCGCACACTCCGTTCGGGAAATACCGGGAAGCCGGTCGGCCAACGCGGCAAAGCCCCGCTTTCAATCGCGCTCAGGCTGAGCCTGTCGAAGCCCTGGCGCGAAACCCACGCATATCGACGACCCGGTGAAGCCGACCGACTGTGTTGTCGGACAAGCACCACACATCGCTCCACCCACCGCGCATAGAAAAAGGGCGGCACCTCGCGGCACCGCCCTCTTTTCTCAAACCAACCTTGCGGTCGATTACATGCCCGAACCTGGACCGTAGGTGATTTCCACGCGACGGTTCTGGTCGTTGCGCACGCCATCCGGAGTCGGCACGCGGTTCTGGGTTTCGCCGAACGCGCGGGTCGTCATCACACCACCGGGGATGCCACGGGCAGCCAGATAGTTGCGGACGTTGGTCGCACGACGGGTCGACAGACCGACGTTGTAGGTTGTCGAACCCGACCGGTCGGTGTGACCGGCGATCATCACTGCAGCATTGCCGCAGCTTGCATAGGCCGAAACCGCATTGTTGAGCGTCTGCGCTGCATCGGCCGTGATATTGTCGCGGTCGAAGTCGAAGAACACAATGTGCGGACCCGTGTTGCACTGTGCGCGCGGCGGAGGCGGCGGCGGAGGCGGTGGGGGCGGAGGAGGCGGTGGGGGCGGAGGAGGCAGAGGTGCCTCTTCGCCACCGAAGTTGTAGGTCAGCGTCCCCATCAGCGAATGCGAACGGAAGCGGGTCTGGACATCGCGGCCCAGACGATCGACCAGATCGACATTGTCTGCGTTGAAGAACCGATAGCGCAGGCCGACGTCGATGTTGTCGGTGATCGGTGCGCGCACGCCGGCGATTGCCTGCCATGCGAAACCGGTATCCGAATCATCGAGGTAGGTCGGTGCAGCAAAAACGGTCTCGACGCTGACGCGGGCAACACCGGCACCACCGCCGACATAACCGGTCAGACCATCGTCTTCACCGAAATCGAGCATACCGTTCAGCATGAAGCTGAGCGCGCTCGACTGGCCGTTGACGTCGAAACGTCCGTTGACCAGATTGGGGCTGACGCCATCCGGAATGCCAGCAGCAGCGACGTTGATCGTCTCTGCGCTCGCCTGACGGTAGCCGACTTCGACTTCCGCGCGGAAACCGCCGAAATCATAGCCGACATAACCACCGAAATCATAACCATAGTCATGATCGATAGTCGCTGCGTCGTTGTTGACACCGATGTCGAGGCTCAGGTCCTCAACGATCATGACGCCGCCTTCGACTCCCACGTACCAAGCATCGTCGCGCGCGAGCGCGGGCGAAGCCAAGGCCGTGGAAGCAAGTGCCATAGCTACGGCAAGCTTCCTCATTGGATAATCCCCTTCTGAATTGAACGGTAGAACGCTCGCTCAAAGCCTTACTCGGACAAAGGTTGCCGTGCAAGTCAGGTTTTTCCCCACTGTTGCGTTCGCGCAACACTGATCGAGGTTATAATATCGCCGGAAATGGCCGTTACTCAAACCGCTAACTGTCCTTGTGCCGTCAATGCGGCGATCAATCCGGCAAGCTGCGTTCGGCACTCGACGTCGATTACCGTCCCGCCGCTCGCCCCCGCAATTGTCGGCGGCGCGGTCCAGCCGGATGCCGCACGCCGCCAGCGCTGCAAATCCGCCCGCACGGTGACGATCGCGCCCACCGGCAACTGGACGAATCGCCACCCGGCCGCCGTCCATCCGGCCACGCTCCCCGCCTGCCCCAGCCAGGCACCGCTCGGCCCGGAACCGACGATCCACTGCTGCCCGACACTCGGCGATGGCGGCGCGCTGTCCAGACCCACCGCCTCGACCAGCGGTGCCACCGCCAGATCGACCAGCGCCAGCGCCTCATTGTGGGTCACCTCTTTTTGCGCCTGCCCCGCCGCGAGCAGCGGCAAGGCAAGACGCGGCGTCGTCGATCCTTCGGGCATCACCATTCTCCTTGATCTAGGCTATTTCAATACAAGGCGATGACCGCCGACAACGGCAGCGACATCGCACTGTCGCCAACCTGGCTTACCGATATCGCCAGCATCGGCCCGGCAGCGCGCAACGCCCCCACCGCGCTCGCCGACAGCGTCACCGTCGGCGACACCAGCTCGACCGTCTCGTCCAGCGCCCCGGCGCTCCACGCCACCCGATAGCGCTCCTCGCGCGCATCGATCGGCGCATCGATTCCGTCGCTCCAGCCAAAGCCGCCGCGACTGCGCCGCGTCCAGCCCAGCACCATCCCGCCATCGCTCTGCCAGTCACCGCGCAAATGCACCGGAGCCAAGGGCCGCGCTGCCCGCCCGTATTGCGTGACAGCCCGTTCGACCGGCACGGCATCGCCAACCCCCTCGACCGACACCACGCCCCCGACGCCCAGCGCCGCCAGCCCGATCTGCGACGGCAGCGCCATCAACGCCGGGTCGTCGAGCAGCGCAAAGCCATCGCCCGCCGCCTGCACCCCCGCCGCATCCTCGGTCCCCAGCCGCCCGCGCAGCAACCGCGTCAACCGCCAGCGATTCGCACCCAGCGGCTCGGCCATCCCGAATTGCAGCACTTCGCCCCCGGCCACTGCGAGATTAGCCCCCGCCACCAGGTCGCCATCGCTGGCATTGCCCAGCGTCATCGCCGCCGAATGCAGCTGCACCACCATCGCGCCAGCCAGGTCGATCAGCGCACAGGACTCCGCAGCCGAAGTCGATTCGACCACCCCTAGCACAGCCACCGGACCGACCGCACCGACATCGACCAGCGGCCCGCCAGGCGCGGTACGCACCCGCACCGCACCGCCGCGCCATCCCGCTCCGCCTGCTGCCGCCAGCACCAGCCGCCCGCTCGACCGCCCGTTCGACCAGTCACCCTCGGTCACGGCGGGCAAATCGAACAGCGCCATCATCGTCTCGCCAACCACCAGATCGGGCGCACCCGCTACGCGACCTGCGTCGGCAGACACGGCCACTCCCGCAGCCACATGATCCTCAGCCAGTGACAGCAGCAGCCGCCCGCAGCGCCCGATCCGCTCACGATATAACTCGTCCTGCCCATCCTCGCGCAACAGGGCAATACCCGCCGCGCCCAAGAACCGCCCCCGCTCATCCCGCTGTCTCGCCATGCCTGCCTCCACCGCAATCGACCCGCACAACAAAAAAGCGCGACCCCAACAGGACCGCGCCACCCGGCGACTCGCAATTTTCGACTGTGATCAGATAGTGCCATAACAGCGTGACGCTGGGCGATATTATACTTGACGTACCCACGGAAATGGGGGTAACAGGGCTTCAACAACGAAGGCTCTGAACCATGTCCGCACTTTCCGCCCCGCACTTTCACGACGAAGATGCCGCCTACACCTACGTCGAGGCGCGCATTTGGCCTGAAGGCCCTGTCTGCCCGCATTGCGGGGGCTTTGACCGCATTGGTAAAATGGGCGGCAAATCGACCCGCGTCGGCACCTATAAGTGCTACCAGTGCCGCAAGCCCTTCACCGTCAAGATCGGCACCATCTTTGAAGCCTCGCACGTACCGATGCGGATTTGGCTTCAGGCGATGTACCTGATCGCTGGCAGCAAGAAGGGTATCAGTAGCAACCAGCTTCACCGTACCCTCGGCGTCACCCTGAAGACCGCATGGTTCATGTCGCACCGCATCCGCGAAGCAATGCGCGACGGCGCTCTTACCCCGCTCGGCACCACTGGCGGGCGCGTCGAAGTCGATGAAACCTACATCGGGTACAATCCTCGTTCGCCTAAGGTCGCTGGCAAGTCGGGTTCGTCGCACAAGCTGCGCGTCGTGTCGCTGATCGACCGCGACACCGGCGCTGCTCGTTCGATGCCCGCTAACTCGCTGGTACGCGATGAAGTCGCCCAGATCGTGCGCGCCAACGTCGCTCGCGAAGCTATGCTGACCACCGACGAAAGCCGCCTTTACAGCGCCGTTGGCAAAGAGTTTGCCGCCCACGAGTTCGTCACCCACGGTCGCAAAGAGTACGTCCGTGGCGACGTTTCGACCAACACCGTCGAAGGCTTCTTCAGCATCTTCAAGCGCGGTATGCGCGGCATCTATCAGCACTGCCACGAGAAGCATTTGCACCGCTATCTGGCAGAGTTCGATTTCCGCTACAGCAATCGCGTTGCGCTTGGGTACAACGACACCGACCGCAGCGACGCGATGCTGAAGGGGATCGTCGGCAAGCTCCTCACCTATCAAACAGCTAATCGGGGACAGTGAACAACGTGCCAAAGAAGCAGCAGAACGTGCCGCCCGACGAGCAGAGCAAGCGCTTTGTCGAGGACGCTCAGCGTATGATCGACGCTGGCGAACTAAATCCCATCGAGGCTGAGCGTAAAATGGATTTGATCCTAAAGCCATCGCCTAGAGCTGCCGATTCTTCTTAGCAGCTTTAGTGATTTCGCGCTTCATTTGCACAAGCTGTGGCCTGAACAGGTAATATGCTCTAGTTTTGACCTTCTGCACAAATGAAAGAAGGTGAGGGCTTATTTGGTCCTTTTTGCCATCGCCATCAAGCAGGGCTTTGCCGTACCAATAGTGTTCTGTTGCGATGGTGTCCGCTGCCTGCAAGCCGGTAACATCTGCAACCGCAGCATAAGTATAGGTGACTGAGACACCTTCTAAAACGGCTGCTTCATCCGCCTTGCTTATCAAAAAATCTAACTCGGGCTTACGTTGTCCCTTGTCGAAAACACATGCCATTGGCGACATTTTATTCATCATCACTGATATTTTGCGGGCTGCTTCCGCACAACCAGCAAATGCCATAGCTGCGGCACTTACATCATAATCGCTATTTATTTTTCCAATAGCTAGGCTTTGCCATGCCTTTACATCGATGCCGTAGCAAAATGGCTTCATGCCGGAATCAATGATCGCCTGCCTAAACAGGAAGCGGACGGCATCGCGTTCAGCTGGTTTGTAATCCTGAAACTCACCAACCGACCAAAAACAATCGGCTAGACTAAACGCTTTTATGGGCGGTTTTCCAGGCAGTGGTTCGGCAAGGAGTTTTCGCCATGCATGATCCAGCTTGATGAAATACCCAGTCGCTCCGGCGATACCACCCCACACCGCCACCGGCGCATCACCGTGCGTTCCGCTATCGTCAAAATAGCAATGCAGCATGGCCAAAATCCCACCGTCGCACCCGATCGGCAGAACCACAGCCGCTAGTTCCCGAGGGTCGATGCTACTCACTTAGCACCCCCAATCGGGCTTGGGTACGCCAAATATAACAACGCCGTGACGTTGTCAAGCTTTTTTACCGATCTGGTTTTTTGTCCAGTCCCCTTAGCCCAGGCTACCGCTTCCTCCCCGCACCGGGGAGGTGGCACGCGCCGCGCCAAAGCCAGCATCGATAGGCCGGGTTGGCCGCGCGTGACGGAGGGGCATCCGTCGTCTGGCACCGTTACAAAATTTGCGCGGGGGTCTGCTAGTCAACGGCTGCATTTGCTCGATTGTCCATTGCAGCGCTAATCAAAGGCTGACGATGCTCCAAATCTGCAACTGAATTATCTCCACCCATTGACCACCCCCGACCGGAACCCTTCCCATGGCTCACCCCAGCAATCTCGTCCATTGCACCGGCCCTGCCGATCCGCACGCGCTGCACGGCATCTCGATGCACCCGCGCACGGGAGATCTCGACGCGCGCTGCCCGCTGTGTGGCGGTGATGGCCAGTAGAATGCCGGCACACCTTGGACGCCGGACGTCTGCAAGACTGCGCTCCCCTGCCCGCGATGCGGGCCGATTTCACCGACAGCGCAGATATGCAGTCGGCGCGGGCTGTCCGTTTCCTTCATCGCTGTCGACCACCAGCGACCCGTTCGGTCGCAAGACAAATGCCTTGCGCGCGCGGGTAGGCGTGTCGGCGTAGGTCGTGTCGAACGTCGCCTCGATCCTGTTGGCAGTCCGGCCGTGCACATCGATGATGCGCCCGCCGTCTTCGAACAGCGAATAGCCCGTTGCGTTGACGGTCAGCACCTTGCCGAAATTGATGTTCGATTGCGAGGTCTGGTTGCAGTCTTCGCGCGTCGGCTGACGATCCAGATCGTCCTTGCGCCATTGACCGTGAAGCGCCTCCGGCATGGTGCTGGCCACGGCTGTGGGCTCGCCCGTAGGCGGTGCGGTCACCGCTTTGGCCGCATCGGCGGGTGCGACGGCACCAGGCGTGGCCGTTACCACCGGCGGGGTATCGATCGTATCGCGGTCTCGCTCACCGGTCGGCGAGCAGCCGCCAACGGCAAGCGCGATGATCGACAGACTGATCGGCAAACGCATCGATTTTCTCCTTTATCCCAACCGGCTAACCGGCGAGCCGAACCAATGTATCCGCCCTATCTTCCAAATCGCCGACTTTTGTGCCCGCACTATCGAAATGTCGGGGACATTTTTTTCGACTACCCCGCCAATCTCGCTTCGCTAATTACCACCGCTCCCCATCCACCGTCACCGTCCCGCCCAATTCCTCGATCCCCATCTGCACCCCGCTGCTGCTCGTCGCCGCCCTCACCGCCTGCGCGCCGGGCAGCGAACCCGACGCCCCCTCCCCTTCTGCGGCGGACGGCAAACAGGCGACTCCCGCCACCGCCGGGACCAGCGGCAGTCACACCGCCACGCCCGCCACGCCCGCGCTGGCGGTCGAAGCCGAGGGCCTGCGCCTGTTCGATCCCGCCACCGGCAGCGCCCGCGCGATCTCCTTCGGTACGGCCCAAGCGCAAACCCTCGCCGCCCTCGCCTTCCGCGGCCCACCGGGTACCGGCACCAATCAAGAATGCGGCGCCGGCCCGCTCGCCTACGCCAGCGGCCCCGACGGGCTGCAACTTTGGTTTCAGGACGACGCCTTCGCCGGTTGGGCGCTCGACGGCCGCACCGAAGGAGCGATCACCACCGCCGCCGGCATCGGCCCCGGCAGCACCCGCGCCGACCTCGACTCCGCCTACACCGCCACCGTCGCACAGAGCACGCTCGGCACAGAATTCTCCGCAGGCGAGCTGTTCGGGTTGCTTAATGGCGCGGGGCAGGGGGCGAAGGTGACGAACATGTGGGCTGGGGTGAGTTGCAATTTTCGGTGAGGCCCGGAGCCACGCCCCACATGGCCGCTGCACTGCAACCCCGCCCCCCAACCCGACCACCCTGAGCCTGTCGAAGGGCTGCCCTTCCTCCTCCCCGCCACGCATGGCCAAAGTGCTCCACCTGCGCCGTACCCTGTCGCCGCACTTGACCTTCCGGCTCTACCAAGGGGAGGGTGATTAGCCGTAGGGGGCCGGCCGCAAACTCCACATGGGCGCTAGGGGCCGCATGCATCGCTGAGGGTCGACCGTCTCCGCTCAAAGCGCTCGCGCGAGTTAGTCCCTGCACCCGTATACTCATGTCCTTAGGACATGAGTATACGGGTGCAGCGCAACTTGTCAAGCGCGGGTCGGGATGAACCCCGTCTTAAGCCTTACCTCTGCGAATTCGCCGATTGACACTTAGCCCTCACACCCTTATACTTACGTCCTTAGGACGTAAGTATAAGGGTGTGATATGGAAGACGGCTACAGGCCCTTTGCGGAGCGAAAGCGCATGACCCGCCTAGGTGAAGCCGTCACAAAAGCTTTGCGGCGGGGGAGGCGGGCGCTAGTCGAAGACCACGACATCTGGAATATCCTAGTCCAAATATACCAAGAGCGTTCTGTTGCTTATCTTCGCGGCGACAGCCCCACGCTGTCTACTCTCGCCAGGGTGAAGGACCTATTGCGGTCAGAGCGCATCATCTCACGAGATCACGACTATGCCCGAGTATGGAGAGTAAATGAACTTCCAGATCTCCAAGCTGATGAAGCAGTCTGCGTCTTGGACGAAGGAACCAGCGTTTCCCACCTAAGTGCGATGCAAAAATTTAACTTGACGGAGAGGCGTCCGCAAACGCTCTTTATAACCTTAGCTGACAACGAAAAATGGCGAGAGCTTGCGGGAATTTTGAGAGAAGGTGATGAGCTTGCTCCTCTTCGGCAACGGCGGCATCATCCCGAAGTCGTGCGATCTCGCCATTTAGACATATTTCAGACGAAAAACTTTCCCCGCACAACTCAGATGAAATCTTCGCTGATCCGTGTTACCGAGATCGGGCAGACGTTCCTCGACATGTTGGAGCAGCCTGAGCGTTGTGGGGGCATGCCCCACGTTCTGGATGTTTACGCGAACCACGGTGCAACCTACCTGCCTCAGATCGTAAGCCGAGTTGACCGCGCCGAAAAAAAACTCACCAAAGTTCGCGCAGGATATGTTTTAATCGAGAGGCTTGGGCTGAAGAATCCGACTGCCGAAAGTTGGAGAAGATTTGCGCAACGCGGTGGAAGCCAGCGGCTTGATCCTAAAGCGCCATATCAGCCAAAATTTTCCGAGAACTGGATGCTATCTCTCAATGTCTGACCCCAAGCACGCCCCTGCATCGCGCCGAGCAGACTTTCAAGCTTGGGAGGATGCAGCTGCGCAAGACCGACAAACGCAACAGGAGAGAATCGCTTCGGAGATATTTCTAGCTGCGCTTGGTTCAACGGAAAATTTTCGAACGAAGATATTTTTAAAGGGTGGTATCCTTGTCGGTGCCGTGTACGAAAGTGGGAGAAACACAGCTGATTTGGACTTTTCAACCACTTTAGAGCCATCGAAAGATTTCCTAGAAAAACTGGAAGCCGAACTCGTAAAAGCACTTCCTGCGGCATCTGCACAAGTCGGCTCGCCGAATATATTAATGAAGGTGCAGTCCGTAAAATATCGCCCAAGGGCGGACACCTTTATAGAAGCAAATGCGCCCGCTATAGAAGTCAAATTTGCATATGCTGAGCGAGGAACTAAAGGAGAAGCTCGGTTTAACAAAGGAATATCGACCACCGTCCTTTATGCTGATATCAGTTTTAATGAAGAAATTGTAGAGGTACAAGAAATCCGTATTGGTGATACCGGGCTAAGTTTCTACGCTTATTCTAAGTGTGACCTAATAGCAGAAAAGCTTCGATCCATCTTGCAACAAAAACTTCGTCAGAGAAATCGCAGGCAGGACATTTACGATCTGTGGTTCCTCCTTGAAAATCATCCTGTTTCCGATTTAGAACGCGTCGAAATTAAAACTGTATTCCAACAAAAATGTCACTCTCGGCATATCGCGCCGGATAAAGGTTCTTTAGAGGACGAAGAGGTAATTGAAAGATCAAAAGCTGAATGGGATTCTCTTGCGAACGAGGTAGAATTTCTACCAACCTTTGATGACGCATTTCGCATCGTTGCCGAATTTTACGCGACGCTTTGGAAAATAAATTCGGGACAGCCGTAACCGGTGCGCCCCCCCAATTACCAACCCACCTCATCCACTATTCTCTTCCAACCGCTTACGAGGGTTGTCAATAACCTCCCCATCGACCATCACCGTCCCGCCCAATTCCTCGATCCCCGTCTGCACCCAGCGGCTGCCGCGCAATTCCCACCGCTCCCTGTGCCGCTGGGTGGTGACGACCTCATGCTCGCTCACCCCGTCGCGGCCGGTCATCTGCCGGTCTGAGGGTCAGAACCCATCAAATGCGCGTTCGAGGCGGTGAAATGGCGAAGATGTCGGGTTCAGGCGGGTGCCGCTGGTGGTGGTTCTACCTGCAAGCCCGCGTGGGCACGAGATCGAAGCCATTTCGCCGCCCTGAGGGGGTTCGACCCATTTTGTCCATGGCTGCGTTGGCAAGGCTGGAGATAGAACCACTATCCCTGCGCCTTGCCGCCTGGCCCTGAACAAAATGGCCTCGAACCTCGAACGCGCATTTGATGGGTTCCGACCCTAACGCTGGTCGGTGGCAACATCGGCGCAGGTGCCGCCGCAGCCGAGTTGAAAGCCGGTGATCGCGATCTCCAGCGAATTGGTCCGCCGGATCAGCGCCCATGCCTGCGTCTGCACCTCGCGCAGCCGCGCGCGGTCGGTGATGCTGCCGTCCTCCTCGACGATGCGGTAATCCTCGGGCACCCCGTCCATATACTGGTCCATATTCTGGTCCTTGGTGGCGGAGATGCCGTGGTCGATCTCATCAGCAATCGCCGCCCGCACCGCGTCCGCCAGCAGCGCCTCGTCCTGGATATTTTCGGCGGTGAGTTGCGCAGCGAGCGACATCGGCGCGCAGATCGGCAGTAGCGCAAGAACGAAAGACAAGGATGGCAAGCGAACCATGTCGGCACTCCTTTTCGAATCGGCAGCAGCAGTCTATCCCCATCCGGTCACTTCACCAAACCCTCCTCGCCTCCTCGCCTCCTCGCCTCGGCGTCAACGCTTGCCCTCTCGCGCAGCCGCGCCACGCCGCCGCTTCCTTTCTGCGCCCCGCCGCGCTAGCCCGGTTCCATGGCCCACCCCAGCAACATCGTCCACTGCACCGGTCCCGCCGATCCGCACGCGCTACACGGCATCTCGATGCGCCCGCGCACCGGCGATCTCGACGCGCGCTGCCCGCTGTGCGGAGGCTATGGCCAGTGGAACATACAGATCGATCTGGTCAGCCAGCGCTGCATCCGTCACGCCTGCGACACCTGCGACGGCCGCGGCTGGATAGAGACCGGCGACGATATGGTCCCCAGCCACGACATCGCCCTCTCCCCCGACGGCCAGCCGATGTGGGTGGTCCGGCTCGATCCGTCCGACGATCAGGAATAGCTTGGCGTCGGGGCCGCGCAGTCCAGCCGGAGCGCGATAGCGCTCCAAACAGCAACGCCGCCCCCATCCAGACGGACGGAGGCGGCGTAACCAGGCCATTAAAGGCGCAAAAAGCTCAGCCCTGACGGGTGCCGTTCATCGCCATCTTGCCGAACGCGCCGGTGTCGATGGTGCCGGTCAGCGTGTCGCCGTCGACCGTCGCACTGCACTTCAAAGACATCGGCATGGGCACTTTCATGTCCATCGTCCAGGTCAGCGTGTTGCCGTCGACGGTGCCGTTCTGCACGTCGAGTGCACCCATTGCGCCGGCGTTGCTGCCGGTGAAGCTGTCGCCGTCGACGTTGACGGTGAACACGGATTTCTGGTCGCCCATCGGCGATTTGGTGATGCAATCATAGCTGCCTGCGACGGACATGGTCTCTTCCTTTTCCTGCTTGAACCTGCGGGCTCATTGCCCGGACGTTCCAATGTGGTCGGCGGCTCATTCACCGCCGAGTGTTGCGGCTTCGATAGTTTCCACAGCCAAACCCAATCCGTCAAGCTGCGGCGTCACGACACTGGCATCGCCGACGATGATATAGACGAATTTGGCCGGATCGACCTGTGCCCTCAGCGACGCATTCATTTCCTCGGCGGTCATGCTGCGATAGCGCGCGGCCAAATCCTCATAATAAGTATCGGGCCGTCCCAGCTCGACGATATTGATGATCCCGCCCAGCACCGCATCCGAAGTCTCGAACTCGCCGGGCAAGCCGCGCACCGATTCATTGCTGGTCCGCGCCAGCTCCTCGGGCGTCACCCCGCCATCGCCGATGAAACGCGCAAGTTCGGCCTGGACTTCGCGGATGGCATCGGCGGTCTTGTCGGCCTGCACCGGCGCAACCACCCGGAACAGCACCGATTCTTCTTGCGTCCCCACTGCCGAACGCGAACCATAGGACCAGCCCTTGGTCTCCCGCAGGTTGGAATTTATCCGGCTGAGGAAGCTGCCGCCCAGCACATCGTTGGCCTGCCGCAGCGTCACCAGATCGTCGCGCCCGCGCACGCCCAGCACCTGCGCTGCAACGATCACCGACTGCGGCGAATTGGGCCGGTTGACCAGCAGGATGCGCGGGGTCTGTGCGGGGATGGGAACCGAGAAATCCTTGGTCCCGCGCGCCGCCTCGGGCGCGCGCCAGTTACCGAACGCCCGGTCCAGTTCGCGCACCACGTCGCGCAAATTGGTATCGCCGACCACATAGATCGCCGCATTGTCCGGCCTGATCCAGCGACCATAGAATCCGGTCAGATCGTTGCGGGTGATCGCCGCGACCGATCCCACGGTGCCACTGCCCGACACCGCGCCATAGGGATGCGCCGCGCCATACAGCAGCGGATTGGTCGCTCGCGCCGCCAGCGCATTGGGATTGTTCAGTTCCTGCGCGATGCCGGTCAATTGCTGCGCACGCAGCCGCTCGATCTCGCCCGGCGCAAAGGCCGGGTTGCGGACGACATCGGCGAACAGCGCGAACGACGCGCGCATCGTCGGTGCCAGCGCATACAGGCTGACATTGGTGCGATCGCTGTCGAACCCGGTCGATATGCTCGCCCCCAGCCGCTCCTGCGCCTCGGCCAGCGCTGTCGAATCGAGCGTCGTCGTGCCCTCATCCATTAGGTTAAGCATCAGCGTTTGCGTGCCCAACCGGTCGCGCGGATCGGCGGCTGCACCCGCGTCAAAGCTGATCGTCGCACGGATGGTCGGCACAGCGGCCCGCCGCGCAAAATAGACCGGAATGCCATTACGCAACCGCCCCCGCTCGATCTCTGGAAAATCGAGATCGCCGATCGGGCCAAGTGCTGGCGGCTGGATCATCGGTGCGGCAGAAGCAGCAGGTGCTGCGGCGGGCGTTTCGGCAGCCGCTTCCTGCGCGGCAGCCGCCATGCCGCTGCGGCCCATCGCCCGCTCATTCACGGTCACTGGAGCGCGATAGAAGTCGGCAGCAAAAGCCGCATCGATGGCCGCCTGCGAATCGGTCACCGCACCCCCGCGACCGTCACCCGTGTCGGTGCGCGGCCCAGGACGATAGGTCAGCGAAAACACCGGTCGCGACAGCCAGCGGCTGGTCACCTCACGCACCTGCTCGGGCGTCGCCGTAGCAAAGCGCTGGATCTGGGTGCGATAGAAAGCCGGATCGCCCATATACAGCTCGCCCTGCGCCAGCTGCGTCGCCTTGCCGCCGAAACCGCCGACCGATTCGAGCCCGTCGAGCTGACCCGATAGTCCGGACATTACCGCACGCTGCACCTCATCCGCCGTCGGGCCTTCGCGCAGGAACTGCGCGGTCACCTCGTCCAACCGTCGGGCAACAAGGTCAGGATCTACCCCCGGCTTCACATCGGCGGAAATCAGGAAAATCCCCATATCCTCGAACGCCTGCGCGCCGGCCGACACACTCACTGCCAGCTGCTCGCCGCGCACCAGCGCGTTATCCAAACGGCTCGAATTGAGCCCGCCAAGTATGCTACCGGCGATCTGCAAGGCGGGCGTATCCGCCGCACCCCAGCCAGGCACCGCCCACATGCGGAAAATGCGCGTGGTGGCAATCTGGTCGGTGACCTCGCGCGCCAGAGGTGCTGGCAGCGTCGGGATTTCGACCGTCGGCTGCGTCACTTCCGGCCCGCGCGCAAATCCGCCAAACCAACGCTCGACCATCGGTCGTGCGGTGGCTGCGTCGATGTCGCCTGCCAAAACCAGCACGGCGTTGTTCGGGCCATAGTTGGTCGTGAACCAGCCCTGCACCCGCTCGAGGCTTGCCGAATTCAAATCGGCCATCGATCCAATAGTCGAGTGATAATAAGGATGCCCCTGCGGCACGAGGTTTTCGAAGATATAATAGCGCAGCAAACCGAATGGCTGATTGTCGCCCTGCCGCTTCTCGTTCTGCACAACGCCGCGCTGATTATCGAGCTTCTCCTGCGTCACCGCGCCGAGCAAATTCCCCATACGATCTGCCTCAAGGAACAATGCCCGGTCGAGCGCGCCGGTTGGCACCGTCTGGAAATAATTGGTGCGATCGGTATTGGTCGTGCCATTCTGGTCGGTCGCGCCGATCTCCGCCGTATACTGGAAAAAATCGTTCGGCGCATTCTCCGACCCGTTGAACATCAGATGCTCGAACAGATGCGCGAAGCCTGTCGATCCGGCCGGTTCGTGCTTGGAGCCGACATCGTACCAGATCGAGGTGGCGACGACCGGGGCCTTGCGGTCGGTGTGGACCAGCACGGTCAAGCCATTGTCGAGCACAAAGCGCTCGTACGGAATGTCGATCCGCTCGACCAACGCTTCGACAGCGGCTGCGGCTGGGGCTTCGGCGCGCTGCTGCGCTGCCGCAAAGGTCATCGGCGTCAGGATTGTCGCGGTCGACAGCGCGACCAGCATCGGCAAGCGAAGGGCGGTGAAACGCATGGCTGATTTGTCCCTGTTCGTCGCGCCCAAGGATCGGGGGGGCGGGCGCGTGTGTGGTTGAGTTATGACAGCGGCGCTGCCAAAGGCAAGAGGGCAACCACGGCTGTGGTTGCAACCGTCAGGGCCGATAGAATCGCGGGTTGGTGGCCAGAAATTCAGCCCGGTCGAACAACACCGGCTTCAATTGATGCTGCACGAACAGCCTTGCCTGATCGGTGTGATGCGGAGAGCTTGGCCGCGTCGCTGCCGCACCGAACGGCTGCACTGATTCGGACCGCACGCGCCCTGCCCGATCCCAGGCGATGAACATCAGGAAACTGTCGCCATGCCGCACCCGCAGCCGCCCGTCGGGGTCGGCATCCCACAGCGTCGAAGCGCGGATGGTGTCGTTGCCGCCATCGAGCGGTAGATCGACCGCGCTGGCGCCGTCGCCCTGCCGCAAGCGCAGCACTGTCCCCAGCCGGGGATTGAGCAACCCGAAATGGGTGCGCAAATGCGTCGCCGCGTCAGACAGGATCGCCCGCGCATCGGGCCGCTCGCCCGTCCGCAAATAATGCCCACGATTGGCCGGACGCAGCACCATCAGCGCCAGCGCATCGCCATCGCCGCGTCCATCCAACGACCAGTCCCACCGCCCGAGCAGCCGCTGCGCCTCACGCAATTCCGCATCGCCCGACAGGTCCAACGCCGCCACCTGCGCCATGAAATCCCCGGCATAGCCCTCCCGCACATAGGCCGTGTCATACTTGATGCGCTTCAGCCCCGCCTCGTCGATCTGCCCCACCGCCTCGAACAATGCGATCGATCGCAACGAGCGGTTGGTCTCGTCCAGCTCGACCCCCAGTCGCGGATCGATGCTCGCCGGATCGATCTCGTCGCCCGGCCCCGCCGCAGTAAACGGCGTGTTGTTGGCGTTCATGATATAGCCCGACGCCGGGTTGGTCAGGCTCGGCGCGGCCTCGAACGCCAGCGTCCGCGTCCACAGCGCCGCACTGGTGTCCCCCGGCAATATCGCGCGCCAGTCGAAACCGGCAGGGCGGTCAGGGAACATCGCATTATAGAACAGGCCGATATTGCCTTCGCGGTCAGCATAAATGAAATTGGTCGCAGGTACGCCCTGGCCGGCCATCGCTTCGCGCCACTCATCGAAATTCTGCGCTTTTTGAATGCGATAATATTGCGTCACCATGTCGAGATTATCGATCCCGGCATAGCGCATGGCGAAGGCACCATCGCCATTGACGATCACCGGCCCATGCACCGACCGATAGACGGTGCGCGGCACCGGCAGCACGAAAGGCCCCCATTTCACCCGCAGCCACACCCGCTCGCTTTCCAGCGGACGCCACTGCCCGTCATAGCGATAGCGCGTGCCGCTCTCGTCCATCGTGAGGCGATAGATGTCGACCAGATCGGGCCGGTTGACCGTGTTGGTCCAGCCCAGATTCCTATTGTGGCCCAGAAAGGGGTAAGGCGATCCCGGAAAATTGGCCCCGGCAAAGTCCCAGCCCTCATCCGAATGCACCACCATCTCATACCAGGCGACCCCGCCGGTCCACGGTTGATGCGAATTGGAGACCAGCCATGTCGTGCCATCGGTGGTGCGGGCCGGCGCGACGGCAAAGGCATTGGAGCCGTTCTGCCCTTCGCCGTTGCCGAACAGGGTGTTGGCGAAATAATTGCTGGCAGTTGCACCCCACTCGCGCTCACCCTGATCTTGTCGAAGGGCCGTGGCACCTCGGTCTTCGACAAGCTCAGCCTGAGCGCGTTGGGGAGCGGCAATTGACATCTCCGCCGGTATCGCCGGTCCCCCCTCGCGATTGAGCGGCTTGCCCTCGACCAGCGCGCCGAGCACCTGATCGAGCCCGAAGAAAAACGGCGAGCGCACGACGAAGCCCGTCACCACATCCTGCGGCGTCACCGGGAACAAGTTAGACAGTTTCACCTCATTGGGATGCCGCTCGGCATAACGGTTCAACCCCGCCGCATAAGCGGTGAAGATCAGCTTCACATCATCGGGCAGCGTCGCATATTTGCGGTCGACCGTGCCGCGCCCATCGACGACATAAGCTGCAAAATCGACCTTAGCGCCATCCGCCCCGCTGATCGCCCCGAGCCGCCCGCGCGTCATCGCCAAAACGTCCTGCAACGTCGAAAAATCATCCTCGGCATGGGCGTAGCCGACACCATAAGCAACATCGGCGTCGGTTTTGCCGAAGATATGCGGCACGCCATAAGCGTCGCGCGCAATGCGGATGTCGGTGGGAGTGAACGCGACAGCGGTCGGCGCGCGGGCGGACAGCGGTTCCCACACCGCAAGGCCAATCGCAATGACGACCACCAGCGCGAGCAGGCTGAACCCGATCCGTTTGAACCAGCGCATATACTCTCCCGCCGCCCGCTTGCGTGCGGATCATAGCGGGTGGCTAAGCGGTCGAAGCGGTTGGCGCAAGCTAGGTCAACGCATCCTCCCCTTCAGGGGAGGTGGCCCCGAAGGGGTCGGAGCGGCCGGTGTGGCCTTTGACAATGCTGCGCAACACTGCACCAGACCCCTCCGGCGTGCCGGGCCACCTCGCCCACAGGGGAGGAAGCAAAGCAAATCCTATCGCACTCCCTGCTTCAACTCGGCAAACCGCACCGCATGGGAAATCCCGATGCTGCCATCGAGCATCTCGACCTCCATCAGCACCTGCGGCTCCGCCCCGTCCCAGTCGATAGTCAGCCGCCCGTAGTTGGGCATCAGCGGCGCTTGCGCGATGCGGTTCCTGTTGGGCCCGAACACCGGCCACACCTCGGTAAGCCCCAAAGATGTCAGTTCGACCAGCGGATAGGGCATCCGCGTCTCCAGCTTCGACAGCTCGGCATAATGGGTGTCGCCTGAAATGATCACCAGATTCTCGACCCCGCCGAAATCGATCAGATCGAGCAACCGCTGATGATCGGCCTGAAAATTGACCCACGCTTCATACCCCGGCGCGTCGGGCAGAATTTGCGTCGAAGACGCGAGGATGCGCAGGTCCGCAGGTCGCCGCAGTTCGGCCTCGAGCCATTCCCATTGCGCCTGCCCCAGCATCGTCGCGTCCGGATCGGGGTTGACCAGATACTGCCCCTTGTCCTCCGGCTCGACGCTATAGCCGAGCAACGGTGTGCGGAATGTCCGGTTATCGGGCAGGATCACCTGCACCCGCCGCCCTTCGGGACCGAAGAAATAGCTGCCATAAATCCCCGTATGACTGCGCCGCTCATGCCCGGTCGGTACCCCCCAGAAATCGAGGAACATCGCCGCACTTTCGGCCTTCATCGGATATTCGCTGCCGCCGTCGTTGACGCCATAATCATGGTCGTCCCACGTCGCGATCACTCGGCTCTGGCGGCGCAAGGTGCGGAGCCCCGGCTTGTCCGCCAGCAACTGATATTTGCCGCGCAGCACCGCCATATCCTCGGTGTCGCCATAGACATTGTCGCCGAGGAAGATGAACAACTCAGGGTTCCAGGCATTGACCCGGTCCCAGATCGGCTGCGGCTTGTCCTGATGCGCGCAACTGCCGAAGGCGATGCGGGTCAGCGGGCGCCCGCCCTGCATCGCCATTGCGGGAGCGGTGGAGAGGACTGCACCGGCTGCGACACCGGCCATCACGGTCCGTCTTGAAATATCAGAAGTCATGTTGCTCCGCCCTCCATGAAAAGTCATTCCCGCGAAAGCGGGAATCCAGGGGCGGCACAAGTCGCGCTTTGCCGCTCTGGATTCCCGCTTCTGCAGGAATGATATCTGATACGCTCAAGCTCAGCCTGTCAGAACCCGAACTTGACCGTCCCGAAGAACTGCTGCGGCGCACCCGCCAGCAAAGTCTGGTTATCTCCACGATTGCCGAACCCGTTCGAGCCTATCGTCCCGACATAGTCTTCGTCGAACAGGTTGGTCGCGTTGAACTGCACCTCGATGTCGTCGGTGATGCGATAACCGATCGTCGCGTCGACGATGAAACGGCCATCGACCGAGCGGTCGTTCTCGAAGTTGAAGAAACGCTCGGACATATAGTTTCCGCCGATGCGCCCGAAGATCGGCCCTTGATCATAAGCCAGTTCGAGCCGCAGGACATGTTCGGGGCTGTCGACCACGGTTTTGCCGCGCGTCGCCGCAATCAGCGCGCCGGCCGCATTGACGACATCGTCACGATAGGTCGCGTCGTTATAGGCATAGGCGAGATAGGCGCTTAAGCCATCACCGAAGCGGACCTCGCCGCCCGCCTCGAAGCCGAAGCTGCGCACCGATCCGACATTCTGCAACACCGCCGGATTGCCGATGATGCCCGCGCCCGTCGCCAACCCGAGCAGACGGTTGGAGAAGTCGACGTAATATACCGCCAGCACACCGTTGAACATCGAGGAAGAATAGCGCACGCCCAGCTCATAGGTTTCTGACGTTTCCGGCTCGAGCGTATCGCGAATCGCGTTGAAGCCGTTCTGCGTCGTGGCGAACGGGCCGCTGGTGCTCGACGAGACGAACGCGCGGGTCACCTGAGTGAAGCCGCCGAACACTTCGGCGCTGTCGCCCAGCTCGTAGGCAAAGCCGACATGCGGCTGGAACCAATCTTCCACCTCGATCCGCCCCGAGGCGAGGTTGCCCGCGACGATCGGCGTCGCTTCATTGGTGACGCGATAGCCCTTCCAGCCGATGTTGATCGTCAGCTC
The DNA here is from genome assembly GCA_043727035.1 of Sphingomonas sp. GTDB lineage: Bacteria > Pseudomonadota > Alphaproteobacteria > Sphingomonadales > Sphingomonadaceae > Sphingopyxis. The sequence goes on from JAYSZB010000112.1 coordinate 39,273, forward strand.
GCCGAGATCGATCGTGTCCTGCACATAATATTGCAGCGTCTCGGTATCGAACTCGTAGTTCCACTGGGTGAAGAACGGGTTGGACTGGAAGCTGGTGAAGCTTCGGCCTGGCTCGGTGCGGCTGGTAAAGCCGTAGAAGCGCCGCGCCTGTTCGAAGTCGGTGCGCTCGTACCAGCCGCCGATGGTCAGCTGGGTGATCGCCACCGGAATGCTGAGCGAGGCGAACACGCCCTTGCGGTCGATGTCATATTCGGTGGTGCGCAGCGACAGTGGGATGTTGCCCGGAGGGCTGGCGCGATAGGGGGTGCCCCACAGGCCCTGACCCTTGTTATTGTGATAATAGCCGCGAACGAGGAAATTGCCGTCCGCGCCGACATCGCCGCGCACGCCAATATAGGCGAGATGGTCGCGGCGAATACCAGCAGCGTCGAAATACACATCATCGACCGTGGTGTAAGGGGCCGGATAAACGGTGCCCGCTGCGGCGTTGGTCACGGCTACGCCGGTATCGCCACGGTTGGCGCCGACATCGCCGATCAGCACGGCCAGCGCATAGTCGTTCGAGATATTGTCATTGTCGAGACCGAGCCGGGCGATCTGGTCGAGTGACAGATCCTGATAATCCTGCTCGTTGCGCCGCGAGAAGCTGTACCAGGCGTCGATGGTCGCCCCGCCCAGCGGCACGGCCAGTCGGGCGTTGAGCTGGCGCTGCTCCTGTACGCCAAAGCCCTTCCACTTGTCGGTATCGCCGTAGATGCCGGAGAGATAACCCGACGGCCCAGTATCGCTGCCGAAATCGACCCGCGCATAGCCACGGATCGTCTCGTCGCTGCCATAGGTGCCGTTGACCTGCACCCCGAAGCGACCGAGCGGATCGGCGGAGAAAGTTTCCACCGTGCCGCCGAGATTGTTGGTCGCCTGCGTGCCGATCGAGCCAGACCCTTGCGACACGCGGACGCTGCCGACATTCTCGGAAATCACGGCGCGGCTGACATGCAGGCCGTTGTTGTTGCCGTATGAGCCATCGCCCAGCGGCACGCCGTCGAAGGTGAAGCCGATCTGGTTCTGGTTGAAGCTGCGGATCGACACGCGCTGCGACCATTCATAATTGCCGAACGCATCCGCCGACTGGAAATTGACGCCGGGCAGCCGCTCGATGGCCTTGAGCGGGCTGGTGCCCGGTGCGAGGATGGTGACGTCCTCTGCCGCCAGTTCGGCGACCTGCCGCGTCTCGCCGCGACCGAACACGACAATATCCTCTCCGCCATCGGCGGCCATATCGTCGGCGGGAAGCGGTGCATCCTGCGCAAAGGCAGGCACGGCGATGAAGGCACAGCTGGCGAGCAGCAGCGGGAGAGCGGTCGGCTTCATGGTGGGGTTCCCCTTGGTGCGAATGGACTCCGGCGTGCGTCGCTTGCTACGATCGTCCGGATGCGCCGCCCCTAGGCCGCGATTGTGACAGCCCGCCGGTCGTTTCGATGACGCGACAAAGGCCGTTCGGCGTCAATCCTGTGACATCCACCGGTGATTGGCGGAGTCCCTAACGGCACCCCTTGTGTTGCAGCTTTGCAACACTAATTGGGAAGGAGGTTGCTAACAGGCCAGACGACCAACAGGGATACAGCATGAATCTCGAGAAACTGACCGATCGCGCCAAGGGCTTTCTGCAAGCGGCGCAGACCATCGCCATCCGCCTCAACCATCAGCGGATCACCTCGGACCATCTGCTCAAGGCTTTGCTCGACGATGAGCAGGGCATGGCCGCCGGACTGATCGGGCGTGCGGGTGGAGATGCCAAGCACGCGCTGGTTGCGGTCGATGCCAGTCTCGCCAAAATCCCCGCCGTCACCGGCAGCGGATCGCAAAGCGCGCCGGGCATCGACAATGATCTGGTCCGCCTGATCGATCAGGCCGAACAGATCGCCACCAAGGCGGGCGACAGCTTCGTCACCGTCGAACGACTGTTGCTGGCGCTGGCGATGGCGGGATCGACCCCGGCGGGCAAGGCGATGGCCGACGCCGGCGTCATCGCCGAAACCCTCAACCGCGCGATCAACGATCTGCGTCAGGGCCGCACCGCCGACACGGCGGGGGCGGAGGACCGTTACGACGCACTCAAGAAATTCGCCCGCGATCTCACCGCCGCCGCCGAAGCGGGCAAGCTCGATCCGGTGATCGGCCGCGACGAGGAGATCCGCCGCACCATCCAGATCCTCGCGCGTCGGACCAAGAACAACCCGGTGCTGATCGGCGAGCCCGGCGTCGGCAAGACCGCGATCGCCGAGGGGCTGGCGCTGCGCATCACCAACGGCGATGTCCCCGATACGCTCAAGAATCGCCGCCTGATGTCGCTCGACATGGGGTCGCTGATCGCTGGCGCCAAATATCGCGGCGAGTTCGAGGAACGACTCAAGGGCGTGCTCGACGAGGTCAAGGCCGCCGAGGGCGACGTCATCCTGTTCATCGACGAGATGCACACGCTGATCGGCGCGGGCAAGGGCGAGGGCGCGATGGATGCCTCCAACCTGCTCAAGCCCGCCCTCGCGCGCGGCGAGTTGCATTGCATCGGCGCGACCACGCTCGACGAGTATCGCAAGCATGTCGAAAAAGACGCCGCGCTCCAGCGCCGCTTCCAGCCGGTGTTCGTCGGCGAACCGACCGTCGAGGACACGATCAGCATCTTGCGCGGACTGAAAGAAAAATACGAGCTGCACCACGGCGTGCGCATCACCGATGCCGCGCTGGTCGCTGCATCGACGCTGTCGAACCGCTACATCACCGACCGCTTCCTGCCCGACAAGGCGATCGACCTGATGGATGAGGCCGCCAGTCGCATCCGCATGGAGGTCGAGTCCAAGCCCGAGGAGATCGAGAACCTCGACCGACGCATCATCCAGCTGAAGATTGAGCGCGAGGCGTTGGGGCGCGAGAACGATGCCGCATCGAAGGACCGGCTCGGTAAATTGCAGGAAGATCTCGCCAATCTCGAGCAGCAATCGTCCGAGCTGACCCAGCGCTGGCAGGCGGAGAAGGACAAGATCCACGCCGAGGCCAAGCTGAAAGAACAACTCGACGCCGCGCGACTCGAGCTCGAACAGGCGCAGCGCTCGGGCGATCTCGCGCGCGCCGGCGAACTGCAATATGGCCGCATCCCCGACTTGGAAAAGCAGCTCGGCGAGGCTGCCGGTGCGGCCGCGGGCGCGATGCTGCGCGAGGAAGTCACCGCCGACGACATCGCCTCGGTCGTCGCCAAATGGACCGGCATCCCGATGGAACGGATGCTGGCGGGCGAGCGCGAGAAACTGATGGTGATGGAGAGCATCATCGGCAAGCGCGTGATCGGCCAGCAACAGGCGGTCGAGGCGGTCGCGAAAGCGGTGCGCCGGTCACGCGCCGGGCTGCAAGACCCCAACCGCCCGCTCGGCTCCTTCCTGTTCCTCGGGCCAACGGGCGTCGGCAAGACCGAGCTGACCAAGGCGCTGGCCGGTTACCTGTTCGATGACGACAGCGCGATGGTCCGCATCGACATGTCCGAATTCATGGAGAAGCACAGCGTCGCCCGGCTGATCGGCGCGCCTCCCGGCTATGTCGGCTATGAGGAAGGCGGCGTGCTGACCGAGGCCGTCCGCCGCCGCCCTTACCAAGTTGTGCTGTTCGACGAGGTCGAGAAGGCACATTCGGATGTCTTCAACATCCTGCTCCAGGTGCTCGACGATGGCCGTCTGACCGACGGGCAGGGCCGCACGGTCGATTTCACCAACACCATCATCGTCCTGACGTCGAACCTCGGCAGCGCCGCTATCGCCGCGATGCCCGATGGTGCCGACACGTCGTCGGTCGAGGATCAGGTGATGGAGGTGGTGCGCGCGCATTTCCGCCCCGAATTCCTTAACCGGCTCGACGAGATCATCCTGTTCCACCGCTTGGCGCAGGCGCATATGGGCGGTATTGTCGATATCCAGGTGGCACGGGTGCAGAAATTGCTGACCGACCGCAAGGTGTTGCTCGATCTCACCGATGCCGCGCGGGCGTGGCTGGGGAGGGTCGGTTACGACCCGGTCTATGGCGCGCGGCCATTGAAGCGCGCGGTGCAGCGTTATCTGCAAGACCCGCTCGCCGACCTGATCCTCAAGGGCGAGGTACCCGACGGATCGACTGTTCAGGTCGACGAGGGCGACGGCGGACTGAAGCTGACAATCGCGTAGGCAAGTCCGCAGGATAGTCGGCTATTCCTGCGGCTCGAACCCGCGACACGGGCCGCCCGAACAGATCAGGCCGTTTTCGGCCTGCTGACGCGCGACATCATTGCCGAGATCCGACAGCCGCCGCCATTCGGCAGTAGTCCGGCACACCCGCTCACGGCGCACCAGCGACCCCGTCACCGGCAACCGGCGACAGCGTATCTGCTGGTCGGGGTCATTGGCGACGTCGGCGCCGTCTGCCGTTGTGGTGGTAACGGGCGCTGGCGATTGCGCGGCCACAGGGGCCGCAAACAACAGGGCGGATCCAGCTAGGGTTATTATCCGCATTGATCGTACCCCATCCGCACCCCCGAATATCAACCGCCGCCGCACTGGCCGGCGCATGTACGCCCGTTTTCGACCTGCTGGCGGGCAGTGTCATTGCCGCTGTCCTGCAAGCGACGCCATTCCGCAAGCGTCTTGCACACCCGCTCGCGGCGGATCAGCGATCCGAGGACAGCGATGCGGCGACAGCGAATCCGTTGATCGGGATCGTCCGCAGCGGCGGCGGATGCGGCGGACGGCGATGCAACCGTTCCGGCGGTTTGAGCGGCAACCGGCCCCATCGGGGCCACCGCTAGCGCGGTCATGAACAGATAAGCGGACAGTCGCATTGCCTTTATCCCTCGTTCCATAAGGCCCGGCATCGATGCCAGATCAGTTGCCGTTGCCACAAGCTCCACCGGCGCACACCCGGCCATCATCCATCTGTGCCCGCGCAACATCATTGCCGCGATCGCTCAGTCGCCGCCACTCGCCGACGGTCTTGCACACCCGCTCACGACGGACCAGCGATCCGGTGATTGCTATGCGGCGGCAACGGATCTGCTGGTCGGCGTCGTCGGCCGGCGCGGCGCTGCTGTCGGCAACGGGGGCCGTTGGTTGGGCGGCGATCGGCGCAACCGGCGCAACCGCAATGATGGCGATGGAGGCAAGGGCAAGCAGGCGCATGGGGGAGTTCCTGATCATTGGTCGAGCATCAAGGTAACCCAGCCGTGGCAGCAACGCAACACGGTCGGTCAGGCCCGATTACCGCCGTTCGGGACTGAGACCGCTGGCGTCGGCGGCGGCATAATAGCGCGCGACAATATCCTGCTCGGCCACCGTCAGATGCGGGTTCCACACGTCGAATATCAGCACCGCCCGCATCGCATCGCTGTCGTTCCACGCCTCATGCTCGATGGTGTCGTCGAAGGCGAAGGGCATGCCCTCGACCCACGCCCGCGTTTCCCCGCCGACGCGAAAGCCGCAGCCCGATGGCACGATCAACGGCAGGTGGATGATGGCGCGGGTGTTGCTGACGCCGGTATGCGGCGGGATGCGCGTACGCGGGCGCAACAGCGAGAAAAAAACATTCGGCGTCCGCCCGGCGATCTCCGCTGCCGGTACCGCCGCCATCGCTGCGGCGGTCGCCGGGCATCGATCCAACACCGGCTGGTTGGGGACGCCATATTCCCACAGGAAACAGGCCCCCCAGTCGAGGCTCTGGTCAAGCGCCGTCCATTTATTGTCGGGCACGCCCTCATCGAGCCTGACATAGGGCCGCAAACCACCTGCACCATTGGCCAGCAATGCCTCCAGCTCGACGCGGATCGCCGGGGCCTGCGCCGTCAGCGCGGCAAACCAGGGAAAATGCGCGTCGTCGAAAAATTCGTCGGCGGGCAGGAACGGATAATAAAGCCCGGCGCATTCATTGCGATAGATCGCTCGTCGGCCCGCCACCGAATCGATGAAGGCGGCGGCGCGGCGGCGCGATACCGCATCGGCATCGGCGATCACCGGATCGAGCGCCGCAGACACAGCACCATCGATCTGCGCCCGCAGTCTGCCGACCAGCGCCTCGCCATCGGCCAGTTGCTGCGCCAGATCGGCGGGAACCGCCGGCAGCGCCGCCGCCATCTGCAACACCCCCGACCAGGCGAGCAGCGCGTCGCCATGTTCATCACGGCGCTCGTGCAGCTGTGCCTTGCGCAGCCACAGCACAAAATCGCGGCGGTCGGCCTTCAGCCCCGCGTCGATCGCCGCGCTTTCGCCGCCATCGTCGCGCAATTCGCGCATCGCGTGCGCCAGATTGCGCCACAGGGCGACTGCGGCAGGATCGGCGGCGGCGGCTGCGGCAAAATGACGCGCGGCGCCAGCGAAGTCCCCAGCCTTGAGCGCCGCCATACCCGCCGCATTGGCGGCGCGCGGATCGATGGCGGGGGATGCAGGCGTCGAACTCATCATATAGTCGTAGCGGGCGTATCGTGCGCCCTCAAGCGCGCGCTTGCACCGGCGCGACGCTGCGGGCACGGTCGCCGCCATGGCCGAACCGCGACCGCCCGTTTTCGCTCCCGACGATGCTCGCTGGATCGCGCATCGCTACGCGCTCGCCGACGATCTTGTGCACTACCGGCATGTGCCGCGCGATCTTCACGGCGGCTTTCCCTTTCTCACCGACGACAGCATCGGCGGACGGTCTGCCGCTACCCTGCCCCGCGCCGATGCGGTCGCGCTCGGCGGCGAACCGGCACCGATCCATTTCATCTTTCACAGCGCTTTTTGCGCCTCGACCCTGCTGTGCCGCGCGCTCGACCGGCCCGGTGTGGCGATGGGGCTGAGCGAGCCGGTTATCCTCAACGATATCGTCGGCATCCGGCGACGGCGGGAGGCCGACCCGCGCCGCGTCGGCGAATTGACCGATCATGGCTTGCGGCTGCTGGCGCGGCCATGGGGCGCGGGCGAGGCGGTGATCGTCAAACCATCGACCGTGCTCAATTCCCTCGCCGCCGGGCTGATGACGCTGCGCCCCGATGCCAGAGCCGTGCTGCTCACCGCCCCGCTCGAAACATTTCTCGGCTCGGTCGCGCGCAAGGGCATGTGGTGCCGCTTGTGGGTGCGCGAACTGCTTGAAGGCTTTCTGATCGACGGCGCAGTCGATCTCGGCTTCGATGCAAAGGATTATCTGCGGCAGACCGATCTCCAAGTCGCCGCCGTCGGCTGGCTGGCGCAGCAGGCCTTGTTCCATGCGCTCGCCGCGCGGTTCGGCCAGCGGATCGTCAGCCTCGATAGCGAGCGTCTGATCAGCGCGCCCGAAGCGGTGCTCGGGCCGGTCGCCCGCCACCTCGGCTTGGCGCTCGATCCGGCGGCGGTAGCCGAGATCGCCGCAGGCCCGGTGTTCCGCCGCCACAGCAAATTCGGCACCAACTTCTCTCCGGAGGACCGGCGGCGCGAACAGGGCGAGGCGGCGTCGGCGCATGGCGAGGAGATCGCCCATGTCGCGGAATGGGCGCGCGCCGTGGCAAAATCTGCGGGCGTCGCCATGACCTTGCCGAACAGCGTCGCCGGTTAAGTTTGGCGTTGTCGGCGATCAATCGTCGCCGAACCGCTCAATCCACGGCGCGAGGATCGGCAACACCGGTTCCAGCCACCGGGCAAACGGCTTCCACTGTCCCGATCCGTCGTACAACCCTTTGCGCACCTGCGCCGCGCTGGCGGTGCCAACGCCCCGAGCTAGCGCGGTGCGATCGAACCGCCGGACAGCGGGCGTCCAATCGAGTCCGGTAAACGCACAAATGTCCTGCGTCACGCCATCGAAATCGCGGATCAGCGCGCGATAGCCGACGTCCATCGCCGCCACCGGCAGGCGCTCCAGCGCCACATCGGTCAGCCGCATCAGTGCATCATAATGGCGCGCGGTCCGTTCGATGCTGCTATATTCCAGGGTGTTGCTGGTCATGCCGAAATTGGTCTTGAAACAGCTCCACACCACATCGCGCGGATCGCGGCGCATCACAAGCACGCGCGCGTCGGGGAACAGCCCGGCGATGAACGGCAGCCGCGTCCCCTTGAGCGGGTCCATGTCTACGAATGCAGCCGATCGACGATCAACACCTCCGCTCGCGACCTTGTCCCAATAGGCGCGGCGCAGCGCCATTCGTCCGTCGCGGTCGAGCCGGCTGAACTCGCCGACGCCGCCGACAATCGCCGCCGCATCGCCGCTCAGATAGCGTTGGTCGGTTTCGGCCAGCGTCGGCCATTCCTCCAGCGCCGCGATGCCGGGCAGCGAGGCAAGAATATTCTCGACCATCGTCGTGCCCGACCGCGGATATCCGAGCAGGAAGATATGCGGCGTCACCGCGTCATCGGGCTGGTCATGCTCAACCGACCGCCAATCTGCAGGATCCGCCTCCTCGATCCCGGCCCGGATCGCCTCGACGAAGGCGCTATGATCGAGCTGGTCCGCCGCAGCAGCGGCATTGGCCGCGGCAAAGTCGCTCTTGCACAGGGCGTAGGCGGCAAAAGCCCGCGCATAGTCGCCGATCTTCTCCTCGGCCCGCCCCAGCGCATGCGCCGCGACCGAGCGGGCATGGCCCGATGGCGCAGCCGCGATCCGGTCAGCGAGCAAGTCGCGCGCCGCCTGCGCCTCCCCGTCGTGCAGCAGGGCGAGGGCCAGTGCCGCTGCCGCCGAAAGATTGTCGGGATCGAGCCGCAATGCACCCTCCGCCGAGACCCGCGCCGCCGCCATATCGCCATCGCGCGCCGCTTGTCCGGCAAGCCCTGCGAGCGCGACGGCGTTGCCCGGATGGAGCCGCGCGGCATTTTCATAGCTGTCGCGCGCCGCCTTCGACGATCCGCCGACGCCGAGTACCGCGCCGCGCTCCAGCCACGCGTCGGCATAGTCGGGCGCAATCCGGATGGCGGCATCGCAGGCCAGCGCCGCATCGCGCAGCCGCCCGAGCTGGCGATACCAGTTGGCGAGGCCGGTCAGGATCGCCGGATTTTCCGGCTCCAGCGCCAGCGCCCGGTCAAAATGCTGCTCCGCCGCAGCGTGCTCGTCGGCTGCCGCGCTCGCCAGCGCCAGGATCATATGGTCGTGACCATCGGCCGACCCATTGGCCAGCGCAGCGCGGGATATGTCCGCGGCACGATTGAGCTGTTCGTCGATCACAGGCCGGTTTGGCGCAACACGGCGTTAGCGGTCAAGCGACCAACAAAAAGGGGCGAGCCTTGCGGCCCGCCCCCGATTGTCCGTTTCCGATCCCGAAAGATCAGAAGCGCAGCTTGGCCGATACGGCGAAGCGACGGCCCAGCGCGTCGTAGGTCGACGGGTAGGTGTTGCCGCTGTTGAAGGTGGTCGAACCGATGGTGTTGCCGACCAGCTTGGGCTGGTTGTTCAACAGGTTCTGCACCGTCACCGTGAAGGTGAAGTTGTCGCTGGCGTTCCAGCGCGCCGTCAGGTCGAAATAATGCTCGGCTGGAATGGTGCGGAACTGCTCCTGCACCGTAGCAGCAGGACCACCATCGTCGATGATCTGCTGTGGTTCGAACTGAACGCCATCGATGTAGCGCCACAGCAGCGAGAGATCGACCGATTCGAACGACAGGGTCGTGCGCAGCGAGGTCGAGAACTCGGGCTGGATCGAACCGGTGAACGAGCAGTTGACCGAATAGTAGCCGACGCACTCACGATTGAGCGAGGTTGGCGACGCAGCATTGGCATTGAACTTCGACGAATGCGTCCAGTTGCCAACGAACGCGAAGGCGAGATCGGCAAAGCCGACGTCGGTGCGATAATTGGCAATCAAGTCGACGCCGTCGGTGAACAAGCGACCAAGGTTGTTGGTGGCAAGGAACAGCCCAGTCGACAGCGACGGATCGCCATCGAGGCCGCCAGTGATCGGGTTACGATCGATCAATGCGCACTCTGCCGATCCTGCACTGGCAGCAGTAACAGTGCCGAAGCAGCCGGCAATGACGTCACCCGGCAGTGCGTTGCCGATGACATCGGTGATCTTGATGTTATAATAATCCACCGAGATCGAGAAGCCAGGAACGAAGTCCGGCTGGAACACCGCGCCGATGGTATAGGTGTCGGCGGTTTCGGGTTGCAGGTTGACGTTACCACCGAAGGTGGCGAGCGCCTGTGCCGCAGTCGGGTTGGTGATCGAACCGATCGAACCGGCCGGCGCGCCCTGCGCCAAACAGACGGCACGCAAGTTGGCATTGGCAATCGGCGCCGCACCCGAGCATGGATCGACGCCGAGGTTGGTCAGGCCGACCGTCTGCGGGGTGAACAACTCGCCGATGTTCGGGGCGCGGACAGCGCGGCTGTAGTTACCGCGAATCTTGAACGATTCAACGGGCTCCCAGCTGCCGCCGACCTTCCAGGTCGTGGTGTTGGACGAAGGCGAACCCGCAGCGTCGACCGAATAGGCCGAATAACGAACACCGGCTTCGAGCGTCAGGCTGTGGAAGAACGGACGTTCCTGAACCAGCGGCGCGATGATTTCGCCGAAGGCTTCATAAACGTCATAGCCACCGTCGATATTCGGAGCAGCGCCACCAGCCCCGCCGAGTTCGCCCGGGGTCTGCGCCAGCAGATCCGAACGCTGCAGCGCCGTATATTTGCGATACTCGCCACCGATGGCGAAACCGATCTGGTCTTCGGCGAACGGCGAGGCGAAACCGGCGTCGCCGGAGATGGTGCCGCGTGCTTGCGCCAGCGTGGTGCGAACGCTGGTGGTCGATTCAAGGTTAAGGAACGCAGCCGCCGCCGGGCTGATCGAACCTTCAGGTCCGAACAGGTTGATTGGCGCGCAGTTGTTCGCGGTGTTCTGGCAAACGGGATTGGCCAGTGTGCCATTGACCAGCGCGCCCTGACGGAAACGGGTCTGCGAAGTGTAGCCCTTGATCGTCTGGATATTTTCCGACTCGCCATAGGAACCGCTCAGGTCCCAATCGATCGCGTCGGTGATACCGCCACGTGCGCCGATGCGATAATCGAACACGGTCGTGACATAATTGGAGATACGCGAGCCGACTTCAGGCGTGCGACGGTTAACCGTCGTGGTAACTTCGCGATAGTTCGGATCGGTGCGACCGGTGGCAGTCGCAGCAGCGGCACACTCCGCTGGCGTAAAGCGCGGAGTATAGGCGATTTGCCCAGATACCGCTGCGCCATCTGCGTTAACACCAACTACGTTTGGCGCGATGTTGAATGCGCAAAACTGGTTACGCAGTGCTGCTGGCAGGAACGGGTTGTTGAGGTTGGTGGTGATAGTGCCGCCGAACGAGCCCGACGGCGCGATGATCGTATCGACGGTGTTCTTGGAGAACAGGCCGCGGGTATAGACCTCGATCGCGTCTGAGACCTCGTAATTGGCCTGACCGTAGATGTTGAAGCGTTCGAAAGGCGTCTGAAAGACGTTGAACGGGTTGAAGTTGAAGGTCTGGAAAGTGGCGACCCCCTGGCCCGCTGCGTTGACCTGACGCAGGCCGCCGTTGGCTGCGCCACCGGGGGTTGCAGCGAGAACGGGCGTGAGCACGGGAGGCAAAGGACCGGTCGGGCCATCAGGATCGATCAAAGTTGTACCGGTCTGCGTGAACTGGGCAATGGTATTGGGCCCAGTGCCGGCAAGCGGGCGCGTGCCCGAGAAGCGCGACGGGATCGACGTTCCCGAACCGGCAGCGCCGCCGGTGTAGCTGGAAATCTGGACGCGCGAGAAATCACGGGCGCCCTGATAGACCGGATCCGACTGCTGGTAACCGATCGACAGCACGGCGTTGCCGCGGCCATCGTCGAAATTGGCACCGATGGTGGCATCGATACGGAAATAGTTGCCGTCGCCTTCCTCGGTGATCTGCTCGGAAGCAGCCAGTTCGAAGCCCGAGAAATCGCGACGGGTAACGAAGTTGACCACGCCGGTGATGGCGTCGGCGCCATAGGTGGTCACAGCCGCACCGGTCAGCGAATCGACGCGTTCGACCAGCGCCAGCGGAATGTTGTTGAGATCGACGCGACCGGCGAGACCGGCGGGGACGATGCGGTTGCCGTCGAGCAGGACGATGTTGCGGGTCGAGCCGAGACCGCGAAGATCGACGAACGATGCACCGCCGTTACCGTTGTTGACCGCCGAACCGATGCTGGGGACGACGCCGGGGAGTTCGCGAAGAACTTCTTCGGCGGTGTTCGACTGCTTCAGTTCGATCTGGTCGGCGGTGGTCACATTGACCGGCGTCGACTGCTCGAGATTGGGGTTGGAGATAAGCGAGCCGGTGACGACGATGTCGCCGCTGTCCTCGGTTGCTTCGTCTTCCGCCGGAGTGGCGTCCTGGGCGAATGCGGGCGACGCGATGAGCGCAAGGCCCATCACCAATGGTGCCGTGCCCGCCTTGAATTGCGCGATGCGTGATGTCTTCACAGTCCAGTTCCTTATGTCTGGTTGCTTCCCCCTGGCACGCGCACGCAAGCGCACACGCCGCCGGTTACCCTACGAGTGGCGGGAATGGCGGAAACAGTAAAGGGACAACCGTGTCACGCTGCCGCCATTTTCCCGTCCTGTGGCCGATTTGCCACAGAGTTCGGCGGCCACCGTCCGGTCGTGTCGCGCAAACATGGTGCGGCGCAATATAATTACGGCGGAAACCGCTATCGGGTCATTTCGCCTGCGATGCGCTGGGCATCGACCTTCGCCCCCGACCAGCGCATCGCCCAGTGGAGGTGCGGTCCGGTCGCCCGTCCGGTCATGCCCACCGCCCCGAGTGGCTGGCCCTGGCGCACGACATCGCCGGTGCGGACATCGAGCCGGCTCGAATGGAGGAACACGCTCGACAGGCCATGGCCATGATCGATCATCAATATATAGCCCTCCAACGTGAACGGCTCGGTCGCGGCCAGGATGACGACGCCGTCGGCAGGCGCAACATAGGGCGTGCCGGTCGGCACGGCGACATCGACGCCGTTGTGGAAGCTGCCCGGCTCGCCGCGATACACGCGCTGTGATCCGAACACCCCCGATATCCGCCCTGTCACCGGCCAGACAAAGCGTTGCCGCCAGCCAGTGCTGGTCACCACCGTCGCCCGCGCCGCACCCATCTGGGCGATCTCGCCCGGACGCCGCCGCTCGAACTCGGCATCGCTGCGCGCCGCGCCGCGCGCCGGAGCATCGATATTCTGAATCGCCCAGCTGCCGGGCGTTATGGCGATGCGCCGTTCGGCAGAGCCTGCCGCCGTCGTGGCGATCAGCCGTGCCTCGGTCGTCGCATCGCGATCGAAGCCGATAATGAAATGGCCATCCGCTGCCACCGCCACCGCCGCGCCGTCGAGGGTCAGCGTCGCATCGGCGGGTATGATCCTTCCGCGCAGCAGCGCGCCCTGCCCAACAGCAGCGGCATCGACAGCGATCGTCGGCACCGCAACCGGCGGCGGCAGCGCGAGAAAGGTCGCGACGGGCGCGCTGACGCGGGGCGGTGAAACGATAGTCGGCGTCGATTGCGCCCCCGCCGGTGGAATGCAGCTCCCCAACAGCATCAGCAGCGGCATCATCCCGCCACCCAGCAACAGCGAGGTGCGATCGATCGTCATGCTGCGGCTGGTATGTCCGCCGACGTCCGACCGGTCATCGCCTCGACCGCCAGCGCGCAGGTGGCATAGGCCTCCTGCCGATCCACCGACCAATATCGCAATGCCTCCAACGGGATGCGCACGGCGCTGCGCGCGCAGACGACATGGTCGCCCTGACTGAGCATACGAAAGCCGTTCGGCCCATAATGGAGCCGCGCAGCGCGGGCGGATGACGACATCAACATGGCGCTAAGGGTGGCGCGGAGCGATACAGATTGCAAGTCAGTCAAACAAACCGCCCTGTCCAGCGACCGGCAGCCTGGGCTTGCGCGGCGTCGAGGCCGGGGGAGGGGGCAGGGGAGGGGGCAGGGGCGCGGGCGACGGCTGGTTGTCCGCGCCTACCGTCACCGCCAGCTCACCATCGCCGAAGCCCAGCACCAGCGATCCGGCGGCCCGCGCCGCCGCCGCGCTGGTCAGCACGGTGCCCGCCGCATCGCGGACCATCGCGTAGCCCCGCGCCAACATCCGGCGCGGATCGAGCGAGGTCGCCAGCCGCCACAGCCCCTCGCTCCGCTCGCGCGCCGCCTCGATCCGCCGGTCGATCAGCACCGGGCGCAGCGCGCCTGCGCTTTGCGCATATTTCTCGCGCGCACGACTCAGCGCCAGACCGAGGCTCTGCGGCAACCGCTCGCCCCAATCGTCGAGCCGCTGGCGCTGCGGCGCGACCAGCCGGTCGAGGCCGGGGAGCCTCGTGGCGGCGGCATCCAGCCGCTCCCGCGCCTGCCCGTCGATCCGCGCCCAGCCGCGCGCCGCGCGTCCGGCCAGATCGGCGATCTGCGCCACTAACTCCGCCCGCACCGGCACCGCCATTTCTGCCGCAGCGGTCGGCGTCGGCGCGCGGCGATCCGACGCGAAATCGATCAACGTCGTATCGGTCTCGTGCCCGACCGCCGAAATCAGCGGGATGCGGCAGTCGGCGACGGCACGAACCACCACCTCCTCGTTGAACGCCCACAGATCCTCGATCGATCCGCCGCCGCGCGCGACGATCACCAGATCGGGGCGCGGCACCGGGCCGTCTGCGGACAGCGCATCGAAGCCGCGAATTGCCGCAGCGATCTGCGCCGCCGCGCCATTGCCCTGCACCAGCACCGGCCAGACGATGACACGCGTCGGGAAACGATCCTCCAGCCGATGCAGGATATCGCGGATCACCGCGCCGGTGGGGGAGGTAACGACGCCGATGATGCGCGGCATCCGGGGCAGCGCCCGTTTGCGCTCGGCATCGAACAACCCCTCTGCCGCCAGCCGCGCCTTGGTCTTCTCCAGCAGCGCCAGCAGTGCGCCCTCGCCCGCCAGTTCGAGACTGTCGATGACGATCTGATATTTGGAGCGGCCCGGATAGGTGGTCAGCTTGCCGGTGGCGATGACATCGAGACCATCCTCGGGACGGAACGGCACACGACCCGCCGAGCCCTTCCACATCACCCCGTCGATCACCGCATCGGCGTCCTTCAACGCCAGATACATATGCCCCGACGCAGCACGTTTGAACCCCGAAATCTCGCCGCGCACGCGGACATGTCCGAAGCCCTGCTCGACCATGCGTTTGAGCGCGTTCGATAGCTGCGACACCGAGACAGGCGCGGCATTGTCTCCCGGCGACACGCGGGCTACGAGCGCGCCGTCGTCAAACTCTGCGCTGATCGGAAGGCCTGAGCCCTGCAATGAACATACTCCTGATCGGATCGGGCGGGCGCGAACATGCCCTCGGCTGGCGTCTGGCGCAATCGGCGAGCACCGGCAAGTTGCTCGCCGCACCAGGCAATCCCGGCATTGCCCAATGCGCGACGCTGGTCGAGCTGGATGTCTTCGATTACGCCGCCGTGCTGGGGCTGTGCCATGACGAGAGCATCGACCTGATCGTCATTGGCCCCGAAGCCCCCTTGTGCGATGGCCTCGGCGACAGTCTGCGGGGGCGGGGCTTTGCGGTGTTCGGCCCCGATGCAGCGGCGGCGCGGCTGGAGGGCAGCAAGGGCTTCACAAAAGCACTATGCGCCCGCGCCAACATCCCCACCGCCGCCTGGGTGCGCTGCGGATCGACCGCCGAGGGGCTGGCGGCGCTCGATAATTTCTCCATCCCCGTCGTCATCAAGGCCGATGGGCTGGCGGCGGGCAAGGGCGTCGTCATCGCCGAAACCCGCGCCGCAGCCGAAGCGGCGGTCCGCGAGATGACCATCGGCGGCGCCCCCATCGTCATCGAGGAGTTTATGCACGGAGAGGAAGCCAGCCTGTTCGCCCTGTCCGACGGCACCACCGTCATCCCCTTCGGCAGCGCCCAGGATCACAAGCGCGTCGGCGATGGCGACACCGGCCCCAACACCGGCGGCATGGGCGCCTACAGCCCCGCCCTCGTCCTCACCCCCGCCCTCGAAGCGCGCGCCTTGGCGGAGATCGTCGAGCCCACGGTCGCGGCACTGGCGGCGGCGGGCATGCCCTATGTTGGCGTGCTCTACGCCGGGCTGATGCTGACCGACGAGGGGCCGAAGCTGGTCGAGTATAATTGCCGCTTCGGCGATCCCGAATGCCAGGTGCTGATGCCCCGCTTCGAGGGCGATCTCGCCGCGCTGCTGCACGCCGTCGCCACCGGCAAGCTGGCGGAGCATGGCCCGGTGCATTTCGCCGACAGCGTCGCGCTGACCGTGATCATGGCCGCCAACGGCTATCCCGGCACCCCGGCAAAAGGCGGGCGCATCGACGGCATCGCCGCAGCCGAGGCCGATGGCGCCATCGTCTTCCACGCCGGCACCACCGTCACCGACGACGGCCAGCTCACCGCCAACGGCGGCCGCGTCCTCGCCGTCACCGCCACCGGCGCGAGTGTCGCCGAGGCGCAGGCCCGCGCCTATGCCGCCATCGACCGCATCCTATTCCCCGACGGATTCTGCCGCCGCGACATCGGCTGGCGCGAAGTCGAACGGGAGCGCGGCAATTAGCGCTGCCCCGCTTCCTCCCCTCCAGGGGAGGTGGCTCGCTGCCGGCCAATGCCTGTATAGTGCACCTCTCTCGACCAGCGAGACGGAGGGGCCGGTGCGGCCTTTAGCAATGGTGCAAGGCCGCGCCGACCCCTCCGAGCCCTTCGGGCCCACCTCCCCTGAAGGGGAGGAGGCGGTGCTTCCTCCCCTCCAGGGGAGGCGGCTCGCTGCCGGCCAATGCCT
>JAYSZB010000113.1:0-19025 GCA_043727035.1 Sphingomonas sp.
GCGATGATACAGGGCAGCAGCGGCGAATTGCCGGTCTAGTTCCTGTTGATCGTCCTCCAGGTTGAACGACCAGACGCCTTGCGGCCCATTCCACACCCGCTGACCGAGCAGGGGGCGACCAGACGCGAGCGACATCGCCATGCCGGTTGACAGGCTGGACTTGCCGACGCCGCCCGGAGCGATGACAACGGTAATCTCCCCTCGCAGCAGCCAGCGCCCCAATTGCCAATCGCGCGGCGGCAGCGTGGCAGGGTCAGGCCAGCCGAACGGTGTTGCCTTGAGCGGCGGACGTTCCCGCTTATCCGGGCGCGGCAGTTCGTAAACAGGCGCAGCATCAATTCGTGACGACACAGAGCGCCTCCTGTTGCAGTTCGTCGTTAAAATCGCCGTGCGGCATCAGCGGCAGGAGAATGCGGACACGCCGCCCCCGTTCGGTGTAGGTTCGCGCCGCCTCATTGTTCGCCCGATCGCCAGCAGCGCCACGGTCCCCCGCAATGATGACATCGGAGACACCGGCCGGCAGCACCACCCGAGAGAGGTTCGTCGCGCCGCACGTCGCCCACGTCGCCCGCCCTTCGAGTTCGAGGAATGACAGCGCGGTTTCCGGCCCTTCCGCCAGCGCCAGCATTGCAGCGGGAGGCGTGAGACGGATTGCACCGCCGCCGATCTTGCCGAGGGACAGCTTGGCATTGACGCCTTGCAGCTTCCCCTTGCCATCATCGGCCATGAACACGCGTTGGACGCCCGTAATCGCATTGTCGGCATCAGCGACCGCGAACACAGCGCAGGGGTGAAACAAGCCGGTGTCAGGATGTTTGAGCCGAGCGAACCGGACGCAATCAGGTAGGGCAATCGAGATCGCCCGCGCCCGCAGATAAGTTTCAACCGCCGTCCCCGCAGCAGGGCCAGCATTGCGCCAGATCGACCGCGCCGACGCAATCTTGGCAACATCATCGACAGGGGCAGGCAACGCCGCGACATGCACCACCGGCAGCGCACCACCGGACAGCATACGCGCCGCATCGACCAGCCCGACGCCATGCAGCTGCCCGACAAAATCCAACACATCACCACCAGCGCCGCAGCCGAAGCAGTGAAACCGCTTTCCGCCGTCGAATATCGTGAAGCTGGGCGATTTGTCCGGATGGAGAGGGCAGCAGGCGCTATATTCCGAACCGCGCCGCGTCAGCTTCACCACCGCGCCGACAACATGGGGCAGAGGGTGCGCAGCGCGCAGAGCTTCGATGTCGAGCATCATTCCGCCAGTTCCTCTTGATACCGACGCCACAGACCAGCGAGCCAATCTTGTTCGCGGCGAGTGAGGGCGTGGAGATGGTGGCACAGCCGCAAGAATGTGTGATCGAGCGGCGACCAATCGACAGCCGACGCGCGCAGCTCACCGGACAGGCTGGCGAGCGTTCGACCGCTGGGAAGGTTAGGGCCAAGGTTCACTGCGCCCCCTCCCCTGTTTCATCGACCAGCCGCCAGCGATGCACCAACCGCAGCCCGCCAGCGAACCCGCGCGCCGATTTTTGATCGACAAAGGGGTCAGGGAGGACGAACCCATCGGGCGCAGGCTCGACGGCGACGAGATACCCGCCACCGCCTGCCCGGACGAAGATGACTGGGGCCGTCATGCAGTCGCCATTTCATCGTGCGGCGGCACCACCGAATAAACGGTGACGTTGAAGCCCAACGCGCCCCGCCGCTTCCCGACCGCAAACAGCTTGCCGAGCTTTTCGAGTTCAGATGCGCGGGGCCGGATCAGGTGAACCGGCAGACCCAGCACTTCGACCAGATCATCAGCCGTTGCACCTCCCGCTCCATACCCGGCGACAGCATCACGCACTTGGCGATGACGCCGCCCGATGTCCGGCGCGATTGCCTTCGCAGCTTCGCGTCCGGTGGACTTAGGCCCCTTCCAACCGGGGGCATTGGGGTATGCCGCGCCCATCATGCGCGCCCCCTGTTGCCGCGCTCAGCGGCCCGCATCCGGTTGCGCTCAATCTCCCATGCACTGGCAGCACTGATAAGCGCCCGCGCATAGCGCCGGACATCGTTGAGGTCGTCAACATCGACCGGCAGGCCAGTAAGCAGACGCTCAACGCCATCATGGCGCAGCGACAGCGTTTCGCGGCGGGGCGTCATGATGCACCCCCATCGACCAGGGCGGGCAGATCGTGGCGGTCCAACAAGATCGACAGCCAGCGCAGTTGCTTATCGCTGAGCGGATAGGGCCGGAACGCCAGACCGCCGAGGAATTGGCCTTCGCGTTCGGTGAAGCCTTCGAGGGCGAGCAATGCCCTCGCCGCAGCGCGGGAATCGGTGAACGAATTGTGAGTGTCGTTAGTCACGTTGCATTCCTTCCATCGGAAGGGGCAGGCGCGGCGCGATGTTTCGATTGAAGAACCAGCCCCGAGGGGCTACATCGCAGAGGTCGAAAACCCGCAGCCTACCCGATTGAAGCCGTCCCTTGCCGGGGGCGGCTTTTCGGTTTCAGGCGGCGAGAGGTTTTGAAGAGGTCGAGTTGACGACGCGCGCGGCCAGATAGGCGTCGAGATCGGTAACCCGATAGCGGACGCGGTTGCCGACCTTGGCGTAAGGTGGCCCTTCGCCTGTGCAGCGCATTTTCTGGAAACTGGAAATTGAAATACCAGTGAGGCGCGATGCCTCAGTCTCTCCGACCGCGAGCGGCGGCAAAGATGTGGGGGAGTGCGTCATTCCGATGCCCTTGTGCAACGCCGCGAACCAGCGGCAGACACAGGACAGGTCTAGGAAAACGGCCCTCGCCGCACTCATTTGAACCTATTTTATCCTATTTTGATCGGCTTCGTTTTCGATTGGGCATCGTCTTTGATAATGAAGTCAATCGCCATATTGACGGCAATCCGAATTGGCTCAGGTGCGCTTGGCGCGGCATCACCCATCTTAGTCGACAGAATATCCATCACGCAGTCAAGCCAAGCGGTGCGTTCCTGCCCCTCAAACGGAGTTCCTAAACGGTGAATGCACAGGGCGGTTGCTGCCGCGATATTTTGCCATGCTTCCACGTTTGGCGGTCTGCCGCGTCGGTTATCCCGCTTTTGTGCTGGCGAGGCAGATGCATCTGAGTAAGGGACATGAAGACTGGTCAATGTTTCTTCCCAGAGTCCGACTGATTCTAGGTCGGCCCACAATCCTCCCATTATGTAGGTTTCTGTCCCCTCGCGTTGCGACCAAACTTCGACAGTAGCTGCATTATGCATGAGGTCACGGGGTTCTCGCCAGTTGGTGGACGAATAGACTTCCACTGGCAGTGCAAACATACCGATTGCGCGGGGAGGGCAAACGATGTCCAAAATGTCGCCTCTACCTGAGCACGAGTAGACACACTTGGTCGCTGTCACGTTTAAAGTGCCAGCGCGAATGGCTGAAAGAACACACCGGACAGCATCGCTGGTATCAGGGAAATACTGTTGAGCCACCCGAATCACATCTGAGACTGGGGTTCGCCCTTGGCATTCGATAACTTCAATCGGTTCATTCATTCGTCGCGCCTCCGCAGGCACCCGCAAGGATAACGAGGCGGCAGGCCGTGCGGTAACGGCCCTTTCGGGAGCTACCCTAGCCGCCTCGCATGTCCGCGCTCGCCCGAGCGAGCGGAACGACGTTCGACACAGGCTGTTCGCCCGTCACGATAGAATTGAGCCGCGCAGACCACGCATCGAGCGCCAGCCGCTTTTCGTCGGCATATTCGTGCAGCGCATAGACAGCGCGAATGCCCGCTAATGTGCCGCCCTGGTGGTGGTTCAAGACGCGCTCACCGACTTCGATGGGGAAGCCCAGCGCTTGAAGGTTTGTCGCGCCACTGCGCCGCAGATCGTGCAGCCGCCATGGCGCAGGTTCAGAGCCTTCTAACGCCTTTGTCACACCGACATCGAGAACCGCCTTCATGTCGCTGAAATTGGACACCGGCGTCTTGCCGGTTGAGGACGGCAGCACCAGCCCCGCCGACTTCCAGCCGAGCACATCCAGTTCGGCCATTGCCAGCGCCGACAGCGGCACCAGATGATCGTGACCGTTCTTCGCCCGCTCTCCCGGCAGTATCCACGCACGGTCTTGTTGAGATAATTCTTCCCAACGCAGGCCCGCGACTTCACTACGGCGCTGCATGGTGATCAGCAGCAGGCGCACCAACGGACCACGCGGATGATCGAGCGCAAATGCAGCCTGCCACACCGCCGCCAGTTCGACCGGCGACAGAACCCGCTTGCGCTGCTTCACCATCGGAGGCGCATCAATTCGCAGAAACAAATTGTCGTCTATGTCGCCACGTCGCGCGGCCCAGCGAAACAGCTTCGATAGCACCGCGTAGACATTGCGGCGCAGGGCAGGGCGGTCGCGCAGAGCATCCAACACCGCGTTGAGATCGGCCAGTGCAATATCGGGCAGGTTCTTTTGCCCAAGCAGCGGCACAGCGTGCATTTCGAGTTGCCGCTTGGCTTGCGGCCAGCTCGTTCCCCAATCCGGCTTTAGATAGCCGTCAGTGAATGTCTCGACATACCCGGCGAATTGCATCGTCGCAGCCTTGCGCTCCCGTTCCCGCCGTTCGTGCAGCGGATCGACGCCTTGATCGACCAGCCCAGCCAACCGACCAGCCTCCGTCCGGGCAGCGTCAGGCGTCCATGGCGCTCCATAAGAGCCGATAGTCCAACGCTGGGTTTTCGTTCCGCGTCCGCCGAGCCGATACTGATAGAGGAACCGCCTTGCCCCGGCTGGCGTGACCTTGAGGCCGAAGCCGCGCAATTCCGTATCCCACAGGAACACATCCCGCTCAGCGGGCGTGAGGGCATCGACGGTGCGTTTTGTTATCTTGCCGGTCGGCATAGCGGTTCCAGTAATCACCTAGCAATCACGCTATCGGCAACCACCGGCAAACGCAAGGGTAGAACAGGCAAAGAACCCTGTTGGAAAGACTGGCGTTTAGGCAACGCCATGCAACCAGCGGCAAACACTGGAAAGACAGACCATAAAACTACGAATCTGAGGGTCGGGCGTTCGAATCGCTCCGGGTGCACCATTTTTTCCGACATCTATGAACTGGTGGTTGGGCGGCTCGATTTCGCCGGACGCCCTGAATATTTTGTCTGTTGGCTCCGCCAACGAAGCGTTCGAATCGCTCCGGGTCCACCATTTCCACATAAATTATCGCTTGTCAGTGGGCGCCCTTCCCAAGCAAGGGCATCGCATGACCAGCATCCAGTTCAAGGGCTTCGGCGGTACCCGCATCGATGCCGATGTGCGCGGCGACGACGACGCGCCACCCGTTCTCCTGATCCACGGCGCGGGGCAGACCCGGCGGCATTGGGACGATGTCGCAGTTGCGCTGGAAATGGCCGGACGCCGCGTCGTCAACCTCGATCTGCGCGGCCATGGCAGCAGCGAATGGCCCAGTGACGGGCGCTATGAGTTCGATGCCTTCGTCGACGACGTCAAGGCGGTGCTGGCGCAAATGAGCGTTCGCCCGGTGGTCGTCGCCGCGACGCTAGGCGGCTGGTGCGCGATGGTGGCGCTAGGCGAGGAGGGCACGCATTTGGCTGCCGGGCTGGTGCTGGTCGATACGCCGCCCGGAGCGGCCGACGAGCGGGCGAAGACGGTCGGCGATGCGCTGCGCCGGGCGGGGGCGGAGCGTATATCGCCCGACTGGGACCCGCGCGTGCTCGACGGCATCGATATTTCCGCCGTCCCCGAACGCCTGCTGTCGGCGGCGAGCAAGCTGGCGCTGCCGGTATTGTTCGTGCGTGGATCGACCAGCGCGTCGACAGACGAGGCATCGAGCGCGGATTTCGTTGCCGCGATCCCCGGCGCGGAATTTGCGGAGGTAGAGGGCGCAGCGCACAGCCTCGCTGCCGACCGGGTCGAGGCATTCAACGGCGTGCTGCTCGATTTCCTCGAGCGGCGCATTCCGCTTGCGGCACCCGAGTTCCGCGAGGGCAGCGACGCGCGCACGTTTCGTGATGCGCTGGGCTGCTTCGCCACTGGCATCACCATCGTCACTGCGATGGGCGACGACGGCCAGCCGATCGGGTTGACCGCCAACAGCTTCACCTCGGTCTCGCTCGATCCGCCGCTGCTGCTGGTGTGCATCGCCAATAACGCCGGGAGCGCGGCGGTGCTGGAGCGGGCCGAGCGTTTTACCGTCAATGTCTTGCAGATCGGCCAGCAACCGACCTCCAACCGCTTTGCCAGCAAATCGGAAGACCGCTTCGGCGCGACCCCGTGGGAAGTCGGCGAGTTCGGTACGCCGGTGCTGACCGGCAGCCTCGCCAGTTTCGAATGCACCCGCCATGCGGTGCATGAGGGCGGCGATCATTTCGTGCTGATCGGCCGGGTATTGAAGGCGCGGTTCGAGCCGAGGCGCGATCCGTTGCTGTATTTCCGGGGGAAATACCGGCGGCTGCATTTTGCTTAAGGGATAAATAGGAAAGCAACCGTCGCCCCGGACCTGATCCGGGGCCGCTCGCAGCATGGCGCAACGCTGATAGCGGCCCCGGGTCAAGCCCGGGGCGACGATGTGTTTAAATCCGTTCGATAATGATCGCTGGAGCCATGCCGCCAGCCGCGCACATGGTGATCAGCCCGTAACGTCCACCGGAGCGCTCCAGTTCGTCGAGCGCGGTGCCGATCAGGATCGATCCGGTTGCGCCGATCGGATGGCCCAGCGCCATCGCGCCGCCGTTGATGTTGACCTTGGCGCGATCGAGATCGAGATCGCGGATGAACTTTTCGGCGACGACGGCGAACGCCTCGTTGATTTCCCAGACGTCGATATCGTCCTTGGTCAGCCCGGCCTTCTCCAGCACCTTCTTCGCCGCAGGCACCGGCGCGTTGAGCATCAGCGTCGGATCGTCGCCCTGATTGGCGTAAGCGACGACGCGGGCGCGGGGCTTCAACCCGTGTTTGTCGGCATAATCCTTCGAGGTGATCAGCAGCGCCGCTGCGCCATCGACTACGCCCGACGAGTTGCCGGCATGATGAAAATGCTGGATTTCGACGTCGGGATAACGGCGGTTGATCTGCTGGCGAAAGGTGGTGCCGCCCAGATCGAAATCGGCGATTCCGGCAAAGCTCGGCTTGAGCGCAGCCAGGCCCTCGGCAGTGGTTTCGGGACGCGGGAATTCCTCACGGTCGAGCGCGACGCTGCCATCCTCGTTGAGCACCGGCACCACCGACTTGGCGAAGCGGTTTTCCTTGATCGCCACATCGGCGCGCTGCTGGCTGACCAGCGCCAGCGTGTCGAGCGCCTCACGCGAAATGCCTTCGATGCTGGCGATGGCGTCACCGCACACGCCCTGATGGCTCTGCGGGTGCAGTTCGTCGAGCGCCTTGTGGCCCGATCCCATGCCCATCGGGCGGAAGCCGGCATTGGCCTGTTCGGCGCCATGCGCGGCGGTGAAGCTCATCATTTCGGTGCCACCGGCAATGACGCAATCTTCCATGCCCGACATGACGCTGGCGGTGGCGAGATTGACCGAGGTGATGCCGCCGCCGCAGAAGCGGTCGAGCGTCGTCCCCGATGCGGTGATGGCATAACCCGCCGACAGTGCCGCCATGCGGCCAAGATCGCCGCCCTGCTTGCCGACCTGGGTCGATGTCGACCAGATGATGTCATCGACCGTCGATGTATCGAGAGCGTTACGATCCTTCAGTGCCTTTAGCACGGTGGCGGCGAGATGCTGCGGGTGCAGATGGCTGAGCGCGCCCTTGCCGGGCTTGCCTACGCCACGCGGGGTGCGGACGGCGTCGATGATATAGGCTTCGGGCATGTCTTGTGTTCCTCTGCTCTCGTTTGCGCTCAGGCTGAGCTTGTCGAAGCCCCGGTTGCTCGACACCCTTCGACAGACTCAGGGTGAGCGCGGGGGGGGGGGCGGTTACGGTTTATATGCGTGCTGTTGCTCTCAGGTTGCGCTCAGGCTGAGCTTGTCGAAGCCCCGTCGGGCAAGGACCCTTCGACAAGCTCAGGGTGAGCGCAGGGTGAGGGCGGTACATCACCTCGGCGCCATGCGGATCGCGCCGTCGAGCCGCACCGCCTGGCCGTTGAAATAGCTGTTGCGAACCATTTCCATTGCCAGACTGGCATATTCGCTCGCCCGGCCCAATCGCTTGGGGAAGGGGACCGATGCTTCGAGGCTTTCCTTGACCTTGGGGTTCATGCCGCCGAGCAACGGCGTTTCGAACACGCCGGGCATGATCGCATTGACGCGGATGCCGATGTCCATCAGGTCGCGCGCCATCGGCAGCACCAGTCCGTTGACGCCAGCCTTGGCCGATCCGTAGATGACCTGACCGATTTGCGCATCTTGTGCGGCGACCGACGCGGTCAGCACGATCAGCCCGCGCTCGCCATCTTCCATGGGATCGAGCGTCGCCATGCCTTCGGCGGCGATAGAGGCGATGCGGTAGCTGGCGGTCAATATCCCCGCGACGCCATAAGCATAATCCTCGGTCGGCGTACGGCGGAACTTGCCCGTCTCCTTGTCGAAAGACAATGTCTTGCCGCGCCGCGAGGTCATCGCGCAATGGACGCAGACGCGTTCCTGTCCGTTGGCGGTACGTGCCTTGGCATAGCCGTCAAGCACCGATTGTTCGTCGGTTATATCGACGCGGCAGAATATGCCGCCGATGCTCGCTGCGACTTCTTCGCCCAACGCCTCATTGATGTCGAAGATGGCGACCTTGACGCCTTGCGCCGCCAGCGCCTCCGCTGTTGCGCGTCCCAGACCGGATGCGCCGCCGGTGACGACCGCCGATATGCTGCTGTCGATAATCATGTCGCGGTCCTTTTCGTCGGCCTTCCCCCAGCGCAAGCGCGGGCGGCGTTACGCCGGTATCTGGTTGAACGCTACGCCCTTGTCGGGGCGGTGGTCCTGCGGCAGCCCCAGAATGCGTTCGGCGATGGTGTTGAGCAAGGTCTCGTCTGATCCGCCGGCGATGCGGCCGGTAGGGGCATTAAGCCAGCTGAACGTCCAGTCCTCTTTGCCAAAGGCGTGATCGTCATAGGCAATACCCGCCGCCCCTTGCAGGTCGATCGCCAGTTCGGACAGTTTCTGGCGCGATCGCACCGCGACCAGCTTGTTCAGCGATCCTTCCGGCCCCGGCACCATCCCTGCCTGCATGAGTCGCATCGCGCGAGAGGTGATCGCATCGAGCCCGGCGCGCATCGCATAATTGCGCGCGATCGCGCTGCGGATGCGGCCGTCCTCGATGGCTGGACGCCCGTTGATCTCTACGTCCTTGGCAAGGTCGATGAACAGGTCGAGGTGCGGGCCGAAACCGGCGCTGTCGGTGGCGATATAGCGTTCGATCATCAGCGTGGCGATGGAGAGCGCGAACCCCTCGCCGACCCCGCCCATCCGCTGTTCGTCCTCCAGCCGGACATTGTCGAAGAACACCTCGTTGACATGGCTGTCGCCGCCCGCCAGCTTGACCGGGCGAACGGTGACACCGGGGGCCTTCATGTCGACCCAGTAGAAGGTCAGCCCCTTGTGCTTGGCGACCGTCGGGTCGGTGCGCGCGACGATGATGCCATAGTCGCTGTAATGCGCCCAGCTAGTCCACAGCTTCTGCCCGTTCATCCGCCAGCCATTGCCGTCGACCTCGGCCTTGGTGCGCAGCCCTGCCAGATCGGTGCCGCCCGAAGGTTCGGAGAACAGCTGGCACCAGATTTCCTCGCCCTTGAGAGCGGCGAGCACGCGTTCCTTGGCGAAATCCTTGTCGCTGCCATAGCGCATCATCATCGGCACCGGCATGCCCAGCGATATGCCAAAATAGACCGATGGCATGCCGAACTGCATCTCTTCGGTGTCGAACAGCAGCTTTTCGATGTGGGTCAGCCCCTGTCCGCCGAACTCGGTCGGCCAGTTGATCCCGGCATAGCCCGCGTCGAACTTGGCGCGCTGATAGCGGCGACCGAGCGCCAGATCTTGCTCGTGGCTGAGGCCGCGCCGCGCCTCACGGCCGAAGGTCGGGGCGACCGATTCGAGCCATGCACGGGCGGTGGCGCTGTAGGTCTGATGATCGATCATGCCGTGTCTCCCGTC
Source organism: Sphingomonas sp. (assembly GCA_043727035.1). Taxonomy (GTDB): domain Bacteria; phylum Pseudomonadota; class Alphaproteobacteria; order Sphingomonadales; family Sphingomonadaceae; genus Sphingopyxis. Next base: position 10,080 of record JAYSZB010000113.1, read on the forward strand.
AGTGCATCGACCAGCACATCTTCCCAGAACAGGGCATTGCCCTGTTCGATCGACAGGGTGCGGGTGCGGCGGAGGTGGAGGTGCAACCCCGCCTCCCACGTTACGCCGATGCCGCCATGCAGCTGGATCGAATCGCGCGCTGCCGTGTCATAGGCTTCGCAGGCCGAGAGGCGCGCGGCGGCGGCGTGTTTGACCAGCTCCGGCCCTTCGGCATTGGCGGCGGCGTGCAGCGCATTGGCGCGGGCAATTTCGACCAGGCCATAAAGTTCGGCGATGCGGTGCTTGACTGCCTGGAACGCGCCGATCGGTTGACCGAAGGCCTTGCGGGTATTGGCATAATCGCGTGCGCGCAGCATCATCGCCTCCGCCCCGCCGACCTGTTCATGCGCCGTGACGATGGCCTGGCGGGCGAGGGTGGCAAGCGCGGCGGCGCGGGCATCGGCGACCGCGAGTTTGACTGCGGGTGTATCGGCGAAAACCAGATCGGCGGTGCAGCGGCTGTTGTCGAAACTGGGGACGAAGGTGCGCGTCACACCCGAAAGATCGGCGACCACCAGCACCGGCGCGCCATTGTCGGATGCAAGGACCAGCGCGACATCGGCATGGGCACCGCCGCTGACCGCAGCCTTGGTGCCAGACAATTTGCCGTCGGCAAAGGTCACCGCAGGCGCTGTCGGCAGCGGCGACTGCCCCTCGGCAATAACCACCGCGCCGATGGCTTCACCGCTTGCCAGCTTCTCCAGCCACGCCGTCTTCATCGCATCGTCGCCGTGCCGCGCGATGGCATCGGCCACACCATAGCTCGACGTGACGAACGGCGCGCCAGCCAGCGTCGCGCCGATCGCCAGCGCCACCTGTCCGAGTTCGACCAGCCCCAGCCCGAGTCCGCCAGCTTCCTCAGGCAGGGCAATCGCCGTCCAGCCCTGTTCCCTAGCCATGTCCCAATAAACCGGGTCATACTCACCGGTCGCTTCGAGCAGCTTCAGTGCCGCCTCGGGCTTGATCCGGGCGTCGGCAACGCGCCGCGATTCGGTAGCGATGGCCTGCTGGCCCTCGTCGAGCAATATCGACATGGCGCGCTCACTGTCCTCTCTTTTGTGTTTATCGCCGCAGTGAAGACGACGTTGACGTAAACGTCAAGTGTCCAGACTAAAAATGACCGAGCGTCAATCTATCGGCGGGTCGAGAGCGATACCGCCCCCCTTGATCGCTTTGCCCTGTCGGCGCAGGGATGGGGCGTGTTGCGCACGGAACGATCTTCGGGCCAGGGAGCCATCGCCACCTTTGCCCGCCTTCTGCGCCAGGTTCCGCGCGGACGGATCGTCGTGCTTGGGCTCTTGATGGTGCTGGCCAGCGCCAGCGAGGGGATCGGCCTGCTGTTGCTGGTGCCGCTGGTCGAGCAGGTCGGTGGCGGCAGCATGGCTTCCGGCCCGGTGCGCAGCATGATGGACTGGGTCGCCGCGCTCGGTATTCCGCTGGGTCTGGGTGGATTGCTCGGGCTGTTCGTCGGGCTTGTCGCGCTGCGCAGCATCATCCAGCTTGCCCGCGAGCAGCTGGGGATGCGGATCGAACGGCATCTGATCGACGATTTGCGCGGGCGCGCCTACGCGGCGCTGCTGCGGGCCGAGTGGCGCTGGCTGGCGCACAGCCGCCGGTCCGATCATGCGCATGTGCTGCTGTCCAATATCGACCGTCTCGGCGCGGGGCTGAGCTATGGCATCGCGCTGATTGCCTTGCTGGTGACGATCGTCGCTTATGGTGCGGTCGCGGTGGCATTGTCACCGGTGATGACGCTGGTCGTCGGAGCGACCGGTGCGCTGGTTTTCGCCGCGCTGTCGCGGCAACGTCGGCAGGCGCTCGCGATGGGCGAGCGGCTGAGCAAGGCCAAGCGAGCAATATTTGCTGCGGTCGATCAGAGTCTCGTCGGCGTCAAACTGTCCAAGATCCTCGGTAATGAGGCACGTCATATCGATCATTTCAACGGTGAAATGGCGGAATTGCGCGAGCAGAGCTTTGCCTATGCGACCAGTCTCAATCTGTCGCGCGCGCTGTTCCAGCTCGGCGCGGCGGCGCTGCTCGCCCTCTATCTCTATCTCGGCCTGACGGTCTGGCGGGTGGCCGTTCCCGAATTGTTGACACTGGTGCTGTTGTTCGCGCGAGTCGTGCCGATGCTGATGAGCATGCAGCAGACTTTGTTCGTCTGGCTGCACGCCATGCCGGCCGTGCATGAGGTCGAGACATTGCTCGACGACACCCGCGCTGCTGCCGAACCGGCGGCCGCTGATCCTGCCGCCGATGATGGCCCGGCATGGACGCTGGACGAAGCACTGCGGCTCGATGCGGTGTCGATGCACTGGGCGGAACGGGACCGGCCCGCGCTGGACGGGCTGTCTTTGGTCGTCCCGGCGCGAACCACGCTGGCGGTGATCGGCGCATCGGGATCGGGCAAGAGCACGCTGGCAGACATCGTCATGGGCCTGCTGATCCCCGACAGCGGAACCCTGTCCGTCGATGGCCGCGCCATTGCCGGTGCAGGGCGGATCGGCTGGCGGCGCACGGTGGCCTATGTGCCGCAAGAGGTTTTCCTGTTCCACGACAGTATCCGCGCCAATCTGGCGTGGGGGCTCGACGATGCGGGCGATAGCGGAACGAGCGAGGCGGCGATGGCCGATGCCCTGCGCAGCGCCGCCGCCGATTTCGTCTTCGCTTTGCCGCACGGGCTCGACACCGTCGTCGGCGATGGCGGGGTGCGGCTGTCGGGGGGCGAACGCCAGCGCATCGCGCTCGCCCGCGCGCTGCTGCGCCGTCCCAGCCTGCTGATCCTCGACGAGGCGACCAGTGCGCTCGACGTCGAGAACGAGCAGCGCATCCGCGATGCGATCGAGCGGCTGCACGGGCGGCTGACGGTGATCGTCATCGGCCACCGCCTGCCGACGCTCGACCATGCCGATCAGGTGATCCGCATGGACCATGGCCGCATCGTCGCGAAGGGTAGCTGGGCCGAGGTCGGCGGCATGGCGGCATGAGCGTGGCGCGCGACGATCTGCGCCGTCTGGCCCTCGACCTGATCGCCCCGCTGCGCACGCCCGACGCGTTGTCACTGGCAACGATGGGTGCGGACGATTGGTCCGCGCTCGGTGAAATCGCCCGCCAGCACCGCATCCTGCCGCTGCTCCACGCCCGCCTGCGTGCTGGAGGGGCGGACTGGCCGGTGCCGCCGTCGCTGCGCTATGCCGCCGCCGAAGCCTATCGCACCGCCAGCTTCCGCAGCATCCGCGCCCAGCGCGCGCTGGTTCAGTCGGTGCAGACTCTTGCTGACAATGGCATCGCTGCGGTCGCGCTCAAGGGGGCCTATCTCGCCTTCCACGCGTACGTCGACGCCGGCTTGCGCCCGCTGCGCGACATCGACCTGCTCGTCCCGCAGGATCGCGCCGTCGAGGCATGGCACCTGCTGCTGGCGGGCGACATCATCCCCAATGTCGATGAGATCGGCGACGTCGGCGAGTATCTCAAGGTCAAGCACCAGCTCCCCGCGCTGTGGTGCCCGACCAACGAAGTAACCATCGAATTGCACCATCGCGCCTTCCACGGCAGCGGCAGCGACTCCGATGTCACCGACGATCCGGGCTTCGCCGCCGCGCTGGTCGGGCGCGAGATCGGCGGGACGAGGATCGCCTATATGGGCCCCGAGCATCTGCTGCTGCACCTGATCGTCCACAGCGCGCACGATCACCGTTTCGACAATGGCCCGGGCATCTTCGCCGATGTCGCGGCGCTGCTGGCGACGCACCAGCTCGACTGGCCGCGCTTCTGGGCGCTAGCCGAGCGTTATCATGCGGCGCGCGCTTCTGTGCTCGTGCTGCGCATGGTTGAGCGGCTGTGGGGCGCACATGCTATCGCTTGGGGCGAGCGGGCTGAGGAGGCGCGCGCGCTGCCCGACGCCATTGTCGACCTCACCGCCCAGCTCAGCCTGCGCGACCGCGCCGGCGCAAGTGAAGCCGGGCTTCTCGCCCAAATCGACGCCGCGCGCGGCCCGCTGGCCAAGGTGCGGCTGGTGGCGGGCAAACTGTTCCCGTCGCCGACTTTACTGCGCGCCGCCTATCCCAACCGGGGCCGCGCAACCGAGCTGCCCGGCCTGTATTGGCGCAAATGGCGCGATCTGGGTGCACGACGCTTCCGCGCTTATGCCGGGTCGCTGGCATCCGATGCGGCACGCGCCGACCGCGAGCGAATCGGCACGCTCACTCGCTGGCTCGCGGGCTGATCTTGTCCGCCGCGCGCGTCTTTGCTGTCGATGTCGAAAGCCCCGATCTCGCCGATCCGCTGCTGGCGATGATGGCTATGGTCGTCGACAGTGACGGCTTCATCGCGCCGGGCCTGCGTATCGTCGAGCGCGACGGGTCGATCCGGGTCGAACGTTCACGCGCCGCGGCACCCGTTGAGCGGCTGGTCGCGGTGCCGCCGTCGCTGCTGGTGCCGACCGACCGGCTGGTCTGGGCAGAGGACCGTGACCGCTTGCGGCTCGCCGAACCGCCGCTGCATCTCTCGCCCGAGCGACAGGCGATGCTCGATCTGCTGCTCGCCGCCTATAATGCCGCCGACAAGGCGCGTTGGGCGCAGTGCCACCCGATGGCGGTATTGCGCGAAGACGCCGCGCTGCGCGCCATCGTCCGCACGATAAAACCAGGCGCGGCGGTGCAGACAGACACGCTGGCGCAGATGTTCATCGGCAATCGCCAGGTCACCAAGGGACGGCTGGCGGGCCCCCTTAAGAATATGCCGCTGATCATGCCGGTGATGGATTTCATTAACCATCATGGCGACGGCGATACCTTCCATTTCCACGACGGGCGGCTGAGCGTGGGTCAGATGCATGTCGACGGCAGTGATCAGTGTTTCGCCTCCTATGGCGGGCGGCGCGATGCGATCGACTGGGCGCTGAGCCATGCCTTTGTCGACGCTGCAACGCCATGGGTCGCCTCTGCCCCGGTCGGTATCGATCTGCCGGGGCTGGGGCGGTTGACCATCGAGGGGCTGGCGATGGACTCCGGCCACCGCGCCAACCCGCCGCGTACGCGATTTGTCGCGGGCGGGGTGGTGCTGAGCCACGCGCTGTTCGACACGCGCGTGCCCGCTGCCGCCACACTCGAAGTACTGGCGTTACCGCTGCGCGCGTTGGCGCTGCGCCATGGGGTGGCTGCTGCGCGCGTCGATGCCGCGTTGGAGATGCTGCCCGACGCGCTGCTGGCGGCGAACCGCGCCGCGCTCGATGCGGTCGAAGCCGCGTTGCGCAACCATCCTGGCTCTCCCGGAACAGTGGTGCTGCTGCTGTCGGCGACGGCGATTCAGCGCGAGCGGCTGGAGGCTGTGCTAGCTGATCCGGCGCGCTGCGGATGAAACAAATCCTGTAAGCCCCGCCCGTTCCAGCAACGCATTCCATTCCAGATGCGCCAGCCGCTGCGGATCATAATCCGGCACCGGCAACCGCCCGACTGCATCGCGCCCGCCGCGCATCACATCGTCCAGCCACAGTAGCGGTACCTGATGGTCAGCGGCGAACTGCTCGACCCAGCCATAGCGGTTGGCGATGATGCCGAGCCCGGCGGCGGCATATTCCAGCGTCTTGACGCTGGTCTGGCGGTTGAACGGAACAATATCGGGGGTGATGTTGAGGCCGAAGCGGGCGCGGCCCAGTGCGGCGGGCACGTCGGCGCGGGCGATCGGTCCGGCGAAGTCGATGCCGACCGCGGACAGGCGCGCGACATCGACGCCGTTGGGCACAGTGCCAAAGGCGATGATCCGCCAGCCATTGGCCGCCAGCCGCTCCATCGCCGGGATCACACCTTGCCGTTCGATCGACCCGCAAAAGACGATGTCATGCGTCGGCGTCGCCCGCGCCGTGCAACCGAAGATCGCCGCATCGACGCCGACGGGCCGCAGCAGCGTCGGCACATCTTGGACGAAGCCCAGGCTTCGGCGGATATGCTCCTCGGTAAAGATGCGCGCGCGCGGCGAGGGGGCGGCGAACCGCTTGGCCAGATCTTTGGCATGGCGCATCCGCCCCGCTGACAGGCTGTGATATTCATGGATCGCCGCGATACCTAGCGCGCGCAGCCGCCGCTGATGCGCCAGAGAAAAGGCGATGGCGACATCTGCTCCCGCCGCATCCTCGGGCGAATCGACCAGCCGCGCGGTATGGCCCGCCGCGCACAGATGATCGCGATAGGCCCACGCTTCGGGCAGATAGGCGTGGCCGGTCAGGATGATGGCGATGTGCACGCGGCGTCGGTGGTCCTCATCGCGAATGATAGGCGGTCCGTTTTCACCAGTGACGGCCCGGAGGCAAGTTTCCTGACGTACCAGTGACACATGGCTTGCCAATCGGGCTGCGTCTGTGCAGCAGTGCTTATAGTCTGAACCGCACCAGCGGTCGGTCGCAGGAAAGGGGTGCCGTGCGCATCGTTCATTGGGTTTTGTGCAAACTGGGGCGTCACCATCGTGACTCGCGCCGCGTCGCCAAACGCGGATCGCTGTACCAGGCGCCGTGCAAATATTGCGGCAAACGCCTGCAAAAGGTGGCCGAAGGCGGCACATGGCAGGTGATGTGAGCGAAGGATTGCGGCTCTACACCTGCGAAGGATCGCGCGGGCTGCGCGTCAGCTGGGCAGCGGCGGAACTGGGTATCGATCTGCCGACCACCATGCTTAAATTTCCGCCGCGCGCGCATGACAAAAGCTATTTCGCTATCAACCCGCTCGGCACTGTGCCTGCTCTGGTGCTGCCCGAAGGCGACGTGCTGACCGAATCATGCGGCATCGTCCATTATCTCAGCACGCGATTCGGCAAAGGCACATTGGCGGTGGGGCCGGACGAGCCCGACTATCCGTTGTGGCTCGACTATTGCTACCATGCCGATGCCACGCTGACCTTTCCGCAGACAGTCCGGTTGCGCTTTTCGGTGTTCGAAAAGGGGCTGGGCCTGTCCGCCGCTGGAGACGCCTATGGCGACTGGTTCGGCAAGCGGCTGGCCAAGATCGATGCGCGGTTGCAGACTCGCGATTTCCTGTGCGCTGAACGCTTTACCGCCGCCGATGTCTGTGTCGGCTATGCGCTGCATCTGTCCAAGTTCACCGGTTTGGAGCATCATCTGACGCCGCGTCTGGCCGAATGGCTGACATCGATGCGCGCGCGTCCCGGCTTTCAGGTAGCGGTCGCGCGGGAGGCGGCGTTTGCGGCCGAGCAGGGCATCCGCGCCGCCTGAACAATTACAAGTTCCCCTCTTGTTCCAATAGAACAAATGCGATACGAGCAAGTCCTCGCCAGCGCGTTGCGGTGCGTCGGCTTTGGCTTTAACGGATGGGGACAGGCAGATGGCTGCGCAACTCAAGGTAATCGACGGCATGGCACAAAGCGCGGAACGGCAGCGGGCTCTCGAAGCCGCGCTGGCGCAGATCGACAAGGCGTTCGGCAAGGGCTCGGCGATGAAGCTGGGATCCAAGCAGACGATGGAGATCGAATCGATCTCTACAGGGTCGCTCGGCCTCGATATCGCGCTGGGCATCGGCGGCTTGCCGCGTGGCCGCGTCGTCGAAATCTACGGGCCGGAAAGCTCGGGCAAGACGACGCTGGCGCTGCATGTCATCGCCGAAGCGCAGAAGAATGGCGGCACGGCGGCGTTCGTCGATGCCGAACATGCACTCGACCCCGTTTATGCCAAGAAGCTTGGCGTCAACATCGACGAGCTGATCGTCAGCCAGCCCGATACCGGCGAACAGGCGCTGGAAATCGTCGACACGCTGGTCCGTTCGAACGCGATCGACGTGCTGGTGATCGATTCGGTGGCGGCGCTGGTGCCGCGCGCCGAACTCGAAGGCGAGATGGGCGATGCCTTGCCCGGCCTGCAGGCGCGGTTGATGAGCCAGGCGCTGCGCAAGCTCACCGCCTCGATCAACAAATCCAACACCATGGTGATCTTCATCAACCAGATCCGGATGAAGATCGGCGTGATGTACGGTTCCCCGGAAACCACCACCGGCGGCAACGCGCTGAAATTCTACGCTTCGGTCCGCCTCGACATCCGCCGCATCGGCGCGATCAAGGAACGCGACGAAGTGGTCGGCAACCAGACCCGCGTCAAGGTGGTGAAGAACAAGCTGGCGCCGCCCTTCAAGCAGGTCGAGTTCGACATCATGTATGGCGAAGGCATCTCCAAGGTCGGTGAATTGATCGATCTCGGCGTCACGGCGGGTGTCGTCGAGAAGTCCGGTTCGTGGTTCTCCTACGGCGGAGAGCGCATCGGCCAAGGTCGCGAAAACGCCAAGACCTTCCTGCGCCAGCATCCGGACATGGCCAATTCCATCGAGGCCACCATCCGTTCCAATGCTGGCCTCATCGCCGCGGCCCTCACCAAGGGCGGCGACAAGGACGACGCGCCTTCCGACGACTGATCTTCTCGGCCTTTCCCATACCGGATGCCTTTGTGCCCCCTCTGGCGTCCGGTCGCACACGGTGTTGCCCCACACCGCGCGATGACGCTCTCCGCTCCCCCGGAGGGCGTCTTTTTTATGTCCTCGATGTCCTCGCCTCTTGCTAGGGCGTATCCCAGTGCATTGGACCCGCTTTGTCCCGCTCCGTCATGGTCCGCGCAAGCGGACCATCCATGGTTCAGTGCGGATAATGTGGTTCCTCCGCTTTCGCGGAGGATGACGGATTTTGGGGTGAATTCATCAAGACGGGTTCTGTTCTAGACGGTGTCCCTTAATTAGCGAATCCATAACATGATTGCGGCGAGTTGGCATTCGGCTTGGAATGATGCGGTTGTTTTGGCGTATCGGGTTGCGATGGATCGCCAGGCTTTGAATTTCAGGAAAGTGTTTTCGATGATGTGGCGCAGCTTGTAGAGGTATTCGTCGTATGCGCGCTGGACTTTGCGGTTGCGTTTTGGCG
>JAYSZB010000114.1:0-19024 GCA_043727035.1 Sphingomonas sp.
CCCCGCCCTCGATATCGGGGTCGTTGATCAGGATGACGATGATCTTGCCGCGAACATCTACGTCTTTGAAATCGTCCCAGCCGCGTTCGGGCGCGGTCACGCCATAGCCGGCGAAGACCAGCGGGGTGTTGGCGAACGACACGGCCTTTTGCCCGTTCATCGGCGCGCGAACCGAAATCTGCTCGCCCTGGACCAGCGATTTCGCGCCCGCTGCGGTCTTGAGCGTCAGCGACGGCGCACCGACGATGTCCGACTTGAGGAGCGGCACCGCCTGCGTCCATTGCCGCTGGCCGTCCTTGACGTCGCCGCCCGGCTGGAGCCCCGCCGCGCGAAATTGCTCGACGAGATAGGCGACGGTCTTGGTCTCGCCGCGGGTGGCGGGAGCGCGGCCTTCATAGCTGTCGGCGCTCAATTCTTTCACATGGGCGGCGAGCCGTGCCTGATCGAACGAAGGAGTTTGCGCCATCAGCGGCGCAGCGGCGAGCAGGGCCGCCGTTCCAAGCAGGAAATTCCGAATCATGTGACACTCCTTCGCCGACTGGGGCGCAGTTCATGCGTCCAGACGGGCAAGGAGGGAAGACTCTACTCGACTTTTGGCGAGCCGCTCTTGGCTGTTCGTTTGGCCTTCTCCGCCTTCGGCTTGACCGCCTTGGGCGGCGCCGGGCTGATCTCGAACGCCGGCGCATTGTCCTTGATGCGGACCTTGACCTCGCCGCCGTTGACCAGCTTGCCGAACAGCAGTTCCTCGGCGAGCGGCTGCTTGATCTTTTCCTGCATCAACCGGCCCATCGGGCGGGCGCCGTAGAGCTTGTCATAGCCCTTTGTCGTGAGCCAAGCCCGCGCCTCGTCGTCGAGGGTGATGTGGACGTTCCGGTCGGCGAGTTGCAGCTCAAGCTGGAGAATGAACTTGTCGACCACGCGCGCGACCACCGCCGGGGGCAGATAAGCGAACGGCACCACCGCATCCAATCGGTTGCGGAATTCGGGCGTGAACATCTTGCGGATGGCGTCTTCCTGCACGTCTTCGCGGCTCGACGCGCTGAAGCCGATGCTCTCGCGCGCCATGTCGGACGCCCCGGCATTGGTCGTCATGATGAGGATGGTGTTGCGAAAATCGACGGTCTTGCCGTGATGGTCGGTCAATTTGCCGTTGTCCATCACCTGCAGCAGGATGTTGAACAGGTCGGGGTGGGCCTTCTCGATCTCGTCGAGCAGCAGGACGGAGTGCGGCTGCTGGTCGACGGCGTCGGTGAGAAGCCCGCCCTGATCATAGCCGACATAGCCCGGCGGCGCGCCGATCAGCCGCGAGACGCTGTGCCGCTCCATATATTCGCTCATGTCGAAGCGCTGGAGCGGGATGCCCATGACCGAGGCCAGCTGGCGCGCGACCTCGGTCTTGCCGACCCCGGTCGGCCCGGAGAAGAGGTAATTGCCGATCGGCTTGTCGGGATCGCGCAGGCCGGCGCGGCTGAGCTTGATCGCCGAGGCGAGCCGCTCGATCGCCAGATCCTGCCCGAACACGACCCGCTTCAAATCGGCCTCGAGCGTTTCGAGCACCCGCTTGTCGTCGGTCGAGACCGATTTGGGGGGGATGCGCGCCATGGTCGCCACCACCGCTTCGATTTCCTTGGTGGTGATGGTCTTCTTGCGGCGCGAGGGCGGGACCAGCATCTGCATCGCCCCGACCTCATCGATCACGTCGATCGCCTTGTCGGGCAATTTACGGTCATGGATGTAGCGCGCACTGAGTTCGACCGCCGACTTGATCGCGTCGGAAGTGTAGCGGACTTTGTGATGCGCCTCGAATGAGGAGCGCAGCCCGGCGATGATCTTGATCGTGTCCTCGACCGTCGGCTCGTTGACGTCGATCTTCTGGAACCGGCGCAGCAGCGCGCGATCCTTTTCAAAATGGTTGCGAAACTCCTTGTAGGTGGTCGAGCCGATGCAGCGGATCGCGCCCGAGGACAGCGCGGGCTTGAGCAGGTTTGACGCGTCCATTGCCCCGCCGCTGGTCGCGCCGGCGCCGATCACGGTATGAATCTCGTCGATGAACAGGATCGCGTCGGGCAATTTTTCAAGCTCGTTGACGACCGATTTCAGGCGCTCCTCGAAGTCGCCGCGGTAGCGGGTGCCGGCGAGCAGCGCGCCCATGTCGAGCGAATAAATGACGGCGGGTAAAAGCACCTCTGGCACGTCGCCTTCGATGATCTTGCGCGCGAGACCCTCGGCGATAGCGGTCTTCCCGACGCCGGGGTCACCAACGTAGAGCGGATTGTTTTTCGATCGGCGGCACAGAATCTGCACCGTGCGGTCGACCTCGGACATGCGCCCGATGAGCGGGTCGACCTTGCCCAGCTTGGCCTTGTCGTTGAGGTTGACGGTGAACTGCTGGAGCGCGCTTTCCTTCTTGTCGCCGCTCTTCTGCTCGGTCTTCTCCTCGGACGCGCCACTCGGCGGCTGGACTTCGACCGCGGGATCGCCTTTGCCGACGCCGTGACTGATGAAGGTCACCGCATCGAGCCGGCTCATATCCTGCTGCTGGAGGAAATAGACGGCGTAGCTTTCGCGCTCCGAAAAGAGCGCGACAAGCACGTTCCCGCCGGTGACGTCGTCGCGGCCCGACGACTGGACGTGGAGGATGGCGCGCTGGACGACGCGCTGAAAGCCGCTGGTCGGGGTCGGGTCGGTCGCGCTGTCGGCGACCAGCGCCGACAGTTCGCTGTCGAGATATTGCTTGATCGTCGCCTTCAGCTCGTCGCGGTTGACCCCGCAGGCGGTCATCACCTGGCTGGCGTGGGTGTCGTCGACCAACGCCATCAGCAGATGCTCGAGCGTGGCATATTCGTGGCGACGCTTCGACGCTTCGCCGAGCGCGTTGTGGAGAGTGGCTTCGAGTTCACGCGCGAAACTGGGCATTCGGGACTCCTTACCCAACCAATGTCGTCAATGGCGCCGCCCCGATCAAGGGCGGTGCGGCGAACCGATCGAATCGACTAGCGCTTGAAGATATCATCAGCGGCGGAGCGATGGCGGGCGGCGTCGCCCAAGTGCCGCTCGACACGCTCGATTTCGGCCTTGAGCGTCTCGATCCGCGCGGCAAGCTCGTCGAGCGACAGCGGGCCGAGGTCCTGCTTGACCAGCACGGCCAACGGATCCTCCGGTTTCGAGGAAAAGAGATCGTCGAAATCCATGTCTGCCAACGTTGACCGGGGCCGACCCCAAGTCAATAAGCGCCATGACCAAGAAGGGTCGTGGGGGCGTAGATGGCGGATCAGATTCCGGACGTGATGCGCGCGGTGGAGATCGTCGCGCCAGGCGGACCAGAGCAGTTGCGGCTGGCTTCGCGCCCGACCCCGCGGCCAGGGCCGGGCGAAGTGCTGGTCAAGGTCGCCGCCGCCGGGGTCAACCGCCCCGACGTGCTGCAGCGGATGGGCGTCTATCCGCCGCCGCCGGGCGCGAGCGACATTCCCGGGCTCGAGATCGCCGGGACGGTGGTCGCGGCTGGCGCGGGGGCGACCCACCTCATCGGCACCAAGGTCTGCGCGCTGGTCGCGGGCGGCGGCTATGCCGATTATTGCGTCGCGCCGGCCGGCACTTGCCTGGCGGTGCCCGAGGTGCTGCGGATGACCGAGGCCGCGGCCTTCCCGGAAACCTTGTTCACGGTGTGGGTCAATCTGTTCGAGCGCGGCTTCGCCGCCGATGGCGACACCGTCCTCGTCCACGGCGGGACGAGCGGGATTGGGACGATGGCGATCAAGCTCGGCGCGCTGTTCGGGATCGAGGTGATCGTCACCTGCGGATCGGACGAAAAATGTGCTGCCGCGGTCGAACTCGGCGCGGCGCACGCGATCAATTACCGAACCGGCGATTTCGTCGACGCGGTCCAGCGCTGGACCGAGGGGCGCGGCGTCGCGGTGGTGCTCGACATGGTCGGCGGCGATTATGTGCCGCGCAACCTCGCCTGCCTCGCCGACGACGGCCGCCACGTCTCGATCGCCTTCCAGCGCGGGCCCAAGGCCGAAATCTCGATCATCGACGTGATGCGCCGCCGCCTGACGTTGACCGGGTCGACGCTGCGCGCCCGCGACATCGGCTTCAAGACGATGGTCAGGGACGAAATCGCCCAGACCGTGTGGCCCTACGTCGAGGGAGGTCGCCTGAAGCCGGCGATGGACATGATCTTTCCGCTGGAAGAGGCCGCCGCTGCGCACGCTCGGATGGAATCAGGTGACCATGTCGGCAAGATTGTGCTACAGACGAGTGCATGAGCGCCCTCGTCCTTCACGAGTATCGAGCGTCCGGCAATTGCTACAAGATCCGCCTCACGGCGGCGCACCTCGGTATCGAGTTGGAGCGGCGCGAGTATGACATTGCCAAGGGCGAGACGCGGACGCCCGAATTTCTCAAGTCGATCAATGCCAACGGCCGCATCCCCGTGCTCCAGGACGGCGATCGCTTCCTTGCCGAGAGCAACGCCATCTGCTTTTACCTCGCCGACGGCAGCGCGCTCATCCCCGCCGGCCGGTTCGAGCGGGCGGACATGCTCCACTGGCTGTTCTGGGAGCAGTATAATCATGAACCGAACATCGCGACGCTACGCTTCTGGCTGCGTTTTGTCGGCCTCGACGCGCTGACCGCTGCGCAGCGCATGCAGCTCACGGGCAAGCGCGAGGCAGGGCGCGCCGCGCTCGACCTGATGGATCGGCATCTCGATCGGCGCGAGTGGCTGGCGGGAACACGCCTCTCGATCGCCGATATCGCGCTCTACGCCTATACCCATGTCGCAGGCGACGCCGGTTTCGACCTCGCCGCTTTTCCTGCGATTAATCGGTGGATGAAGGGCATCGTGGCGCTGCCGGGCCACGTCACGATGACCGAGCAGGCGATGGCCTTCGCCGGCTGAAGCGCGGGCCAGACTCCGCTTGCCCTGAAGCGCCGCCGGGACTACATCGCGCCTCCAAGCTGGCCGCTCCGGGAAGGGGCGGCCCTTATTGTTTGTGGAGACGACGATGGCCCAGCCGCTCATGCCTCATGCGACCGCCGCCTGGCTGGTCGACAACACCGGACTGACGTTCATCCAGATCGCCGAATTCTGCGGGCTGCACATCCTTGAGGTGCAGGCGATTGCCGACGATACCGCCGGCACCAAGCTGACCGGCCGCGATCCCGTCCGTGCGCTCGAACTGACGCAGGAAGAAATCGAGAAGGGTCAGGCCGATCCCGCCTATCGCCTGCAGATGCTCAAAGGTCCGGAGCGCGTGCTGCGCACCAAGGGACCACGCTATACGCCGGTGTCGAAGCGCCAGGACAAGCCCGACGGCATCGCCTGGCTGGTCCGCAACCACCCCGAAATTTCGCCCGCCGCGATCGGCAAGCTGATCGGCACGACCCGCACCACCATCGACGCGATCCGTGACCGCAGCCACTGGAACATCGGCAACATCACGCCGAAAGATCCGGTGACGCTCGGCCTGTGTTCGCAGCGCGAACTCGATGCGCTGGTTGCCAAGGCCGCCAAGAAGGCTGGAATCGTCGCGCCGGTCGATACCCGTTTCGATGGCGACAAGGCGGCGTTGATCGAGGAGCTGAAAGCCGAGCGCGCCGCGAATATCGAGGCCGCCGAGACCATCGCTGCGGCAGAGGCCGCCGAGGAGGCGGCGCTGTTCGCCACGCAAACCGAAGCGACCACGGAAACCGGCGAGCAAGTCTGACTATGGCCGACGGCGCAGGCACCGCGCCCGCCAGCGCCTCGTCAAATCGCGCCGATGCATCGCTGGCCGGACAGATTGCCTCGCCCGATGCCTCGCTGACGCAGGATGAAGGGCTGGTGCCGACCAGCGCCAAGGGTCTGACTTATCCGTGGGGCGCGACCGCGCCGGGGATCGGTGAGACGATCCGTATCGCCGAAAGCCTGTCTTGGGCGCGTATTCCGATGCCGGGCTCGCTCGGCCACATCAACAGCTGGCTGCTCGATGATGCGGACGATGGCGGCGCGGGCGTGGCCATCGTCGATACCGGGCTGATGCTGACCGCGTGCAGCGATGCATGGAAGGCGCTGTTTGCAGGCGCGCTCGCCGATACCCGCGTCACCCGCGTGCTGTGCACCCATCTCCACCCCGATCATATCGGGCTGGCCGGCTGGCTGATGAAACGGTTCGACGTGCCGCTGTACATGACGCGTGGCGAGTGGCTGTCAGCCAAGCTGATGCTCGCCAATGTCCTCGACGAACCCCCACCCGAAGTCGCGGCGATGCGGCGCGGTGCGGGGTGGGACGAGGCGATGCTCGAAATGATGCGCGCGGCGGGCTGGGGCCAGATGCGCCGGATCGTATTCGACCTGCCCCACGGCTATCGGCGGCTGGAGGACGGGCAGCGGCTGGCGTTCGGGCGGCATCAATGGCGCGTCGTCGTCGGCTCCGGCCACAGTCCCGAACATGCCTGCCTGCTCAATGAGACCAACGGCGTGCTTGTCTCGGGCGATCAGGTGCTGCCGCGGATCAGTTCGAATGTGTCCTTGTCGAGCGGCGAACCCGACGCCGATCCGCTCGGCGAATGGCTTGCCTCGATCGATCGGCTGCTGACTCTGCCCGATGATTTGCTCGTCTGCCCCGCGCATGGCGAGCCGTTCAAAGGGCTGCATGTCCGCCTCAAGGCGCTGCGCGACGAGCATCTCGAGCGGCTCGACGCAGTAGCAGCGGCGCTGGTGGAGCCGAAACGCGCGGTCGATTGCTTCGGCCTGCTGTTCAAACGTGAAATCGGCCCCGACCATATCGGGCTGGCGACCGGCGAGACGCTGGCGCATCTGCGCTATCTGGAAGTGCAGGGCCGGGTGCGGCGCGAGGTGCGCGATGGCGTGTGGTGGTGGGGGGCTAGCTAGCTCTTTGCCGCCACACAGGTTCGCGCCTTCGATGTAAGCGCGCGTTAACGCCCACGCCTTACCATATGCTCATGCGGCGGGATCTGTCGCACGCCAAGCGAGAATTTCATGCAACCACCGTCGATCACCTGGTTCAGCCGATTGTTCATGCTCAGCATGGCCCTCAGTGCCCTCGATGTCGGGTTGAACTGGACGGAGATGATGGCGTCGTTCGGCGAGGACGGTCAGATTGGTGGCGGCGATTTCTCCATGATCATTGCCATCATCTCGCTGGTCTTCGGCTTTGGCATACCGCTGCTGCTCTGGTTTCTCGTGGTCTGGCGCGCCAGCCGGGCAGCCAAGTGGATATTGACGGTGTTTGCGGCTCTCGGTCTGCTCTTTGTTGCTGCACCATTGCTGGTCGTAGACGGCTTCGTCATGGCTGATATGTGGATATCCGTAGTGACCAATCTGATCAATGTTGCAGCCTGCGTCATGCTGTTCCGCCAAGATGCCGTGGCGTGGTTCAGGAACGACATGATCGATCCGGCTACATTTTCCTGACGTTGGCGAAGGTTTGCCCAGAGGTCGCGGACCGAGTTGCGCTCACCCCTCCGGCACCATCTCCATAACATCGACAATGCTTTCGAATGCCGGACGCGGGAACACCACGCGCCAGCGCATCGGGCCGATGCGTTCGACCAGACCGGCGAGATTGCGGCTCTGGTCGACACCATAGTCCATCGCTGCGGCTTCATCGCCCAGCGCAAGCGTGCCAAGGAATATCTTGCGGCGGTCGCTGTCGTCGAAGATCAGGCCGACCTGCCGTTGCGATCCGGTCAGCTTGGTCAGGCTGAACATGTCCTGCTCCGCATCGACCCGGCACTGGAAATAGGGATAGGCGACATAGCTGAGCGCGCTGCCCGACGGCGTGCCGAGCTTGATGACGCGGCAATTATAGGCACCGGGCGGCAGATGCGGATTGGGCAGCGCGGCGAGCGGGTCGAGCAACGCCCCTTCGGCGGCGATCTGCGCCTCATGGCCGCCACTGCGCGCGCTGGCGAGCGCTGCTTGCCAAGCCGGCCACCAGTCGCGGATGCGTCCGCGGTCGGCGGCGGTGGCGACACTCTGCCAGCTGCCGTCGGCGATGGCGTCCTCCCGGCTGATGGTGCCGGTGGGGGCAGCCATCATCGCGCAGCCAGGCAGGGTCAGGGTCAAAAGCGCAACTGCTACGAGCGACTTGGGTTTCATTGGTGCGGCCCGATCCGGTAATTCGAATGAATCAATTTCCGCTCATGTCGAGCGAAGTCTAGACACAGGCAAGCGCGCCCGATGGTGTCTCGACTTCGCTCGACGTGAGCGGACGCTTTTGCCTCACCGCACGATCATTGCGCCGTCCATCCCCCATCGATCGAGAGATTGGCGCCCGTGATCTGCGCCGCAGCATCGCTGCACAGGTAAACCGCCATCGACGCCACCTGTTCCGGCGTGACGAACTGCTTGGTCGGCTGCGCGGCGAGCAGGACGTCGTTCATCACCTGCTCCTTGGTCAGCCCGCGTGCCTTCATCGTATCCGGGATCTGGTTCTCGACCAGCGAGGTCCAGACATAACCGGGGCTGATCGCGTTGCAGGTGATGCCCGCCTGCGCGACCTCTAGCGCGACCGACTTGGTCAGGCCGACGATGCCGTGCTTGGCGGCGACATAGGCGCTCTTGTTGGGGCTGGCCACCAGACTGTGGGCGCTGGCGGTGTTGATGATCCGCCCCCATTGCTTCGCCTTCATCCCCGGCAGCGCCAAGCGGACGGTGTGGAACGCAGCAACCAGGTTGAGCGCGATGATCAGTTCCCATTTATCGACGGGAAATTCATCGATCGGCGCGACATGCTGGATGCCGGCATTGTTGATCAGGATGTCGATCCCGCCGGTTTCATCCGCGACCATCGCCATCATCGCCTCGATGGCGTCGGCTTTGGTCAGGTCGGCATCCGAATAGAGCGCGGCGGCCCCGCTGGTCGCGGCAATCGCAGTGCGTTCGGTTTCTATGGCGGCGGCATCGCCAAGGCCGTTGATGACGATGCTCGCGCCCTGTTCGGCCAGCGCTTTGGCCATCGCGAGGCCGATGCCGCTGGTCGATCCGGTGACGAGCGCGGTTTTGCCGCCGAGGGTCTTGGTCATTGTTGTCTCCGATTTACGTCAGTCCCGCGTTCGCGGGAATGACAAGAGAATAGAGGCAGTCTTCATCGCCGCCGGTAACTGCGGTGCGTCTCATCGGATTCCGGGTCGCCCAGATCGAAGGCCGCGGTCTCGCCATTGGCAATGTTGCTGGCGAGGATATCACCGTGCTGCATTGCTGCGCCGACCGCCGCCTCGCCCTGGCTCCAGTGATCGCGGATCGAGGCGGGGGAAAATTCGAAATCGCGCGCTCCGGTCTGCCAGTCGCGGTTGCGGTAGATCAGCTGGACGACGTTGACCGCGCCTGCGTCGATGCCGTCGGCCAACGCGGCGGCCTCAGGCGTCTGCATCAGTTCGGGCGGGAGTTTCGCCAGCAGCGCACAGATCGCCGCATCCTTGCGCCGCATCGCCAGATATTGATCGGTGACGGCGCGCGTTCGGCTGGAAAAGCGGATGTCCTTTTCGCGACTGGTGACATCGGAGAGGTCGCGCGGCAGCGGCCCGGCGGCGGGGAACAGATCGACTTGAAAGACCAAAGTGTCGCCGCTGCCATGGTCGAGGATATGCTGGAGCGGGGTGTTGGAGACGAGGCCGCCGTCCCAATAATGGCGACCGTCGATCTCCACCGCCGGAAAGCCCGGCGGCAACGCGCCCGAGGCGAGGATATGGCGCGCGTCGATCCGCCCCGCCCATTCGCCCTCACGATTGTCGAAATAGGCGAAATTTCCGCTCTCCAGATCGACCGCACCGACCGAAAAGCGCACCGGGCCATGGTTGAGCAGATCCCAATCGACCAGATCGTTGAGCGTGTCGATCAACGGCGTAGTTTCATACAGGCTGGTTGCCTCGGCCGATCCCGGCACCGCGAACAGCGCGGGAAACATACGCGGGCGGAAGAAGCCGGGAACGCCCCATGCGGCGACCGCGCCCGCCGCCATCAGATGCGTGGCTTCTCGCCAATCGCGGTTGGAAGGCGGGATCAGCGCAGGCATCCCGCCCGATACCAGATCCCAGAAGCGTTGCAGCGCGGCGCGGCGTTGGCCCTTGGGATTGCCGGCGATCAGCGCGGCGTTGACCGCGCCGATCGAAATCCCCGCCACCCAATCGAGCCGCACATCATAGCGCGACAACGCGGCATAAGCCCCGGCCTGAAAACTGCCGAGCGCGCCGCCGCCCTGCAGCACCAGCGCGACCGATTCGGGCAAGGGGAGGGGTGCGGTGGAGTCGGCCATGACGTGGGAATCCGGCATCGGCGGGCGGGCGTCAATGGCTGGTCGCAATAAGTATGTGGACATGGCCGGTTTCGGGCATATCGTGGCGACAATGACTTCGCGCCGGTGATCGGGCGCGGCAGGGAAGGACAAGCGATGCGGCTCGACGATTATAATCCCGGCGACGATATTCGCGATCTCGGACGCGGCGGCGGCGGGGGCGGCGGCTTCGGCTTCGGCGGCGGTGGCGGCGGGGGTATCGGCGGTCTGCTGATCGGGCTGCTGCCAATGTTGCTGGGGCGCAAGCTGGGCTGCGGAGCGATTTTGTTACTCGGCGCGCTCGCTATAGGCTTCATGATGTTCAGTGGCGGCGGAATGCAGCTCAGCGGTGGCGGCACCGGCGGCTCTCTGCCGGGGCAGGGCAGCGGCCAGAATGTCGCCTGCGATACGGCGGAGGAACGCTTCGCCTGCAATGTCTTTGGCGACACGCATCAGGTATGGGAAGCCGTGTTTTCGGCTCAGGGTTCGCGTTACCAGCGCCCGACGCTGAATTTCTTTTCGCAGAGCGGCCAGTCTGGTTGCGGCGCGGCGCAATCGGCGATGGGGCCATTTTATTGCCCTGCCGACAAGGGCGTCTATCTCGACACCACCTTTTTCCGCGAGCTGGAAACACAGCTCGGTGCGGGCGGCGATGCGGCGCAGGCCTATGTCATCGCCCACGAGGTCGGCCATCATATCCAGACGATCACCGGCACGTCGGATCAGGTGCGCAGCGCGCAGGCGCGGGCCAGCGAGGCGGAGGGCAACCAGTTGCAGGTGCGTATGGAATTGCAGGCGGATTGCTACGCCGGGCTATGGGCGTCGCAGGCGCGCACCAACGACGGCCAACCGGTGGTCGAAGCGGGCGATTTCGAGGAAGCGATGCGCGCGGCACAAGCCATCGGCGACGATACGCTGATGCAGAATGCCGGTCAGCGACCGGTGCCGGAGAGCTTTACCCATGGCACCAGCGAACAGCGCCAGCGCTGGTTGCGCCGGGGGATGGAAAGCGGCGATCCGCGTCAGTGCGATACGTTTCAGGCGGCAACTTTATAAGCAAAGCCCCGCGACGGTCGCGGGGCCAATGGAGGGCAGGACATGAGCGAACAGGACAAGGCTGCGGCGAACGCCGGCAAGACGGTTACCGACACGGCCGGTGTGGCCGGCAAGGATGGCGGCAAAGGCGGCGGCAAGGGGCCGGCGACCGAACTGACCGACGCGGACCGGGCGGCGATGAAGGCCAAGGCGGTGGCGGCGGCTGCTGCCAAGGGCTGATCGCCGCCGCATGATCGGCCCCTCATGATCGGCATCGTCACTGGCCTGGTCGAGGAGGCAGACGCCATCGCGCCCGGCCGCGGCGAGATCGTCGTGACGCACGGCGTCGCGGTGCGGCGAGTGACGATTGACGGGCGAGCGATCGTCATCGCCTGTGCAGGCATCGGCAAGGTCGCAGCGGCAACGGCAGCAACGCTGCTGGCGACGCGGTTCGATGCGACGCTGCTGATGGTCGTCGGCACGGCGGGCGCACTGGCGGACGATGTCGGCGGCGCGCCCTACTGGCTATCCGGCGCAATCCAGCATGATTACGGCGCGGCGCGGGCGGATCGGTTCGCGCATTATGACGCGGGCAGTTGGCCGATTGGACCGGAAAGCGTCACGGCGTTCACGGCGTTGCCGCAGCCCGAAGGACTGGGACTGGCCGAAGCGGTGATCGCCAGCGGCGACTGCTTCGTCGAATGTGGGGTGCGGGCGGACACGATCCGCGATGCTTTGGGCGCACGCTTGGTCGATATGGAGACGGCGGCAGTGGCACAGGTCGCGGCGATCCTCGGCCTGCCCTGGTGCGGCATCAAGGCCGCGACCGATGAGGCCAATGCCGACAGCGCCGGCGATTTTCACGCCAATCTCGCGGCTACCGCGCGGCGAGCGGCAGTGGCGGCGGAGCGGGCGATCGGGATGCTTCCGGCGTAGCGGCTCCGGCGACGAACCGCCGCCAGCCGATCGCCAGCGCCGATCCGACCATCAGCGCGAGCAACGCCACCCACAGCGTATCGAACAGCATCAGCGCCCACACAGCGGGCAGCGGCGCGCCGAGTGCCCACAGGTGATTATACTGGTGGAGCGCGCCCATCGGCACAAAGGCGATGGCGGCGAGCAGCGTCATCACCAGCAGCGCCGGGACCAGCCACCAGCCTGCGGCACGGACGGCGGGCCAGCCATCCTCGAACAGCGCGGCGAGCAGCGGGACGAGCAGCAGCGTCTGGACGACGATGTTGATACCCTGCAACAGCGGGTCAGGGGCGATGGCGCGGGCGGTGCCGCTCTGGAAGGCGGCATCGAGCGCAAACGTCAGCGCGATGACCGCTGCGAGCATGGCCATCGGCCGCCAGCGCGGACGTATGGCCCGCGCCGCCGATCCCAGCGCAACGGCGCGCGCGACCAGCAGCATGGTGACGATCATCCCGGCTATCTTGGGATAGGCGAAGGTCCAGCGCCATGGATCGTTCGACAGCGACGCGAAGACATCGCGCGATGCGAACATGCCGAGCTGGATTTCGGCGATATGCTGCGCCCCCTCGGTCAGCAGGATCGGCAGCAACAGCCATGGCGTATAGCGCAGGATATGCCATGCGGCGGCGAACCAGTCGGCGAACAGGCGGCGGGTGGCGTGGATGGCTTTCATGGGGTTTGCTCCGCTTCGTCGTCGGTGGCGCCTGCGACATGGCCGAGCAGATCGCCCGGCTGACACTCGAGCGCGGCGCAAATCGCATCGAGCGTCGAAAAACGGATCGCCTTTGCCTTGCCGGTCTTGAGGATAGACAGGTTGGCTAGCGTGATATCGACGCGGTCGCTGAGTTCGGTCAGCGTCATGCGGCGCTGCCACAGCAGCTCGTCGAGATTGACGCGGATCGCCATCAGATCGTGCCTTCCAGCTCTTCGCGCATTGTCGCGCCGTCGCGGAAGACGCGTGCAAGGACGAACAGCATCAGCGCGGCGAGCCAACCCGTCAGCGCGAAGCTCCAGCCGAGATACTCGCCGCTCGCCTCGCTCGCCCGCACCGCGACCAGACCCCAGCCGAGGTCGATGACCTGCGTCGCCAGCACCGCCCAGGCAATGGTCCGCAACCGCTCCGCATTGGCGATGCTGAATGCGGTGCCCGCCGCGACACTGTCGACGATCGCGCCGAGCCGGGTGCAGATGATGTGCACCGCCCCGACCATCGGCACCATCGCCACCACCGACACACGCAACCACAGCAGGATGGCATCGGGCGCAGCGATGTTCGATGCCGCTGCGGCGTCACGGAACAACTGCGGCAGTACGAAGGCGACGAACCCGGCCCCGAGCACGAACAGCATCCCGACGATCCAGTTCACCCAGTTCAGAGCACGTAAAATCCAGTGTGTGGTCGTCAGCATGAGCCGCCCCTTCGGTTTATCGATGGGCGAGGTGTGACATATTGATAATCAATGTGTCAATAGCGATTAGCAATATGGGAGGATGTCCTCCTCGGCTAGCAGCATGTCAGCGTTGGCATACAGGTCACTCACCATTGGGCGTGTAAGTGGCAAGGCACTTGTCGCCCGCAGGGTTCGATCCGGCATAGCACAGCGTGTACAGCATGATCGTCACCGGATGGTCCGGCCCGCAGTAGCGCGGAGCCTTGGCAATGCTGTAGGCGGTGTCGCCAAAGCTGTTGCGGCTGTCCAGCCGCGCCCCGCCTTCGAGCAGGGTCCGTGCGACCAGAAGCAGTTCGTGCTTGTCATGTTGTGGGTCCCATTCGCAGACGTTGAGCAGCATGTTGATCGCACCGTCGCCCTCCACATTGAATGGCGTATTGGGATTCCAGCCAGCGGCAAGCATCATTTCGATTGCATCCACGTCGAGCCTGCGCAACGCATTGGCGGCATCGCGCTGGGTGAAAGGGCGCCCCTCGCTAGCGGGTGACGCGGTCAACATCTGGCTGGTTGCGACTATGCCTGCAAGCACCACGAGCGCCACACTAGCGGCAATGATTGCGTGGCGGCACGGAGACGGCGCGGTCCCCATCGGCAATCGGCCGTTGGCTGCTTTGATATGCGGAGGATGAGCTGTCGAGGCCGGGTGCGGCTCGCTCCCCTTGCCCGTTGGCGGTGGCGTGAGCTTGTCTGTTGAGGACAGCGCGTCGTCAATCGTCATGTCGACCGGACCTGCTAACCGGTAACCGATGCGCGGCACCGTTTCGATCATTCGGCCGGTGTCCTTGTCGTCACCCAGCGCGCGGCGCAATTTGAGTATGGCGGTGGGCAGCGATGCTTCGACCACGGACAGGTCTGGCCAGACTGCGTCGAGCAATTCGCCCTTGGTGACCACATGCCCGGCGCGCAGCAACAGCTCGTGCAGCAATTCCAGCGGCTTGGTTTCGATCTGCACGCGTCGGCCATCGACTAGCAGTGTCCAGCTCGGCTCATCCAGCACAGCAGAGCCGAATTGCCAGCGCCGCCCCAGGCGACGGTTGGCGGGTTTACCTTCCCGAGCGGTCTCCATCCCCCAACCTTCAGAAAATCTTTAGATCGCCTTCATGACAGCAATCGGGTCGCTGGTGCAAGTTCGACACGATGCCGCAACAAAGCACTGCTTCATAGGAGAATGCTCATGGTCGATTTTGTAGGCGGCGATGGCGACGATCTGTTCCCCTTGGTAGGCCAAAGCAATGACGGCGATGACACATTGCGTGGTCGGTCCGGGTTCGACACGCTCGACGGTGGGACTGGCGATGACATTGTCGATGGCGGCAATGACGCCGACACCGTGCGCGGTGGGACTGGCGATGACATAATTTATGGAGGCAAAGGTGATGACATGATCTTTGCTGGTATCGGTGCAGATGTTATTTATGGCGACGGAGGGCAGGACATCCAGTTCAATGCTCCAGACGGATCGGATCGCATATATATTGTCGACTCGAATGTCGCTTATATAAATGGCGGAGGAAATGACACCGACTATATCGGTATGGATTTTCGATTCAGTGATGTGGGAGTATATATTGATTTTTTGCAGTTTAACGTCGGAGACCCGAGTGCAGGTATCATCAGGCCAAATGGCAGCAGCAATGCCGGTAATGTCATCGGGATAGACCGTATCGAATTTTTCATCGGCAGCGATTTCAATGACGTCTTTATCGCGCGCCAATATGCTTTTGGTATAACCTACACCAACGACGGATCGAATGGGCTGCCTGCGCAGGATGGGGCTGGGATCGACGGCGGCGGCGGAAATGACCTGATATTCGGGGGAAACGGGGCCGACATTATCGACGGCGGTAGTGGCGACGATTTCATCCGGGGCGAGTTCGGTGTCGATCAGATTTTCGGGGGGTCTGGCAACGATATCGTTCATGGCGACGACAGCAATGACATTCTGACCGGCGGTGCGGGCAACGACCAGTTGTTTGGCGAAAGCGGCGCAGACACGCTCGACGGCGGCGATGGCAATGATTTTCTGCAAGGCGGAAATGGTGCCGATACGATGATCGGCGGGCTGGGCAACGACGTCTTCTATCCCGACGAGGATGACACCGCGACCATCGTCGAAGCGTTGGATGAGGGCATCGACACCGTCCAGACCTCGATCATCGAGTATATACTGCCCGACAATGTCGAATTTCTGGTTCAGATCGGCGGCGCGATCTCTGGCACCGGCAATGCGCTGGCCAACCGCATCATCGGCACCGCCAGCGACAATGTCCTCGATGGCGCAGGCGGTGCAGACTCGCTGCAGGGCATGGGCGGCAACGATAGCTACTATGTCGACAACCCCAATGACCGGATCGTCGAAACGTTGAGCCTGACGGTCGGTGACACCAATGACGCGGGCGGCAATGATACAGTGTTCGCCAGCGTCAGCTACTCGATCGATACGGCAAGCAACGTGCGGTTCGTCGAGAACCTTACCCTAAACGGAGCGGATAACATCAACGCCACCGGCAATGCGGTGGCGAACGTCATCACCGGCAACAGCGGCAACAACATACTCGACGGTGGCGCTGGTATCGACATATTGGCGGGCGGGGACGGCAATGACCTGTATCTGCTCGATGTCGCAGGCGATGTCGTCAGCGAGGGCGCAAATGCGGGTGTCGATACCGTGCGCGCAGCGTTCAATGCCACATTGGCCGCCAATGTCGAAAATCTGGAGCAGCAAGGCACGGGCAACATCAACGGTATCGGCAATGGTCAAAACAACAGCATCACCGGCACCAGCGGTAGCAACCGGCTGGAGGGGCTGGGCGGCAACGATGTGTTGAACGGCGGGCTGGGCGCCGACACCATGTTGGGCGGCGCAGGTGATGACAGCTACATCATCGAAAATGGCAGCGACCGCGTGTTCGAGACGCTGACCAACAACTCGGCCGATACCAATGACGCAGGCGGTATCGACACTATCTCTACCTCGATCACCATCAACATGAACAGCTACAACGGCATCCGCTTCGTCGAGCGCGCGATCCTGACCGGCGCCGCTAGTATCGGTACCACCGGCAACGCGTTGGCCAACCACATCACTGGCAATAGCGGCGGCAACACGCTCGATGGCGGAGTTGGTGCAGACACGCTGATCGGCGGACGCGGCAATGACATCTATATCGTCGACGATCTCGGCGATGTGCTGAGCGAAGCAGGCGGCGACGGCACCGATACCGTGCGATCCTCGGTCAGCTGGACATTGGCGACCGGGTTCGAGAACCTCGAACTGGCCGGCACCAATGCCATCGACGCTACCGGCAACACGCTGGCCAACCGGCTGACCGGCAACAGCGGCAACAACATCCTCGACGGCGGAGCTGGCACCGACACGCTGATCGGCGGTGCAGGCGACGATACCTACATCATCGATCAGGCGGGCGACCGGATCATCGAGACGATCACGGTCAACCAGGCGGCGACCAACGACGCCGGTGGTATCGACACCATCCAGTCGAGCGTCGCGGTGTTCATGAACGCTTATTCGAGCATCTCGTTCGTCGAGAATGCGGTGCTGACTGGGACCGCAGCGGCAAGCGTGTTCGGCAATGCGCTCGCCAACAGCATCACCGGCAATGGCGCGGCCAACACGCTCGACGGATTCACCGGCGACGATGTCATCGCAGGTCTCGGCGGCAACGACACGATGCTCGGTGGTGCGGGCGCCGATAGCCTTGACGGCGGTGCCGGCCGCGACCGGCTGACCGGCGGGGCGGGGGTGGACATCCTGACCGGCGGGCTCGAAGCCGATACGTTCGTGTTCGGGATCGGCGACATGGGCACGAGTCAAGCCACCGTCGACCACATTGCCGACTGGAGCGGGGTCGGCGCGCAAGGAGACCGCATCGATCTCTCGGCCATCGACGCCAATACAGCTAATGGCAGCAGCACCAACGAGGCGTTCAGTTTCATCGGGGACGCGGCGTTCAGCAATGTCGCTGGGCAGCTCAGGAGCGAAGCGATCGCCGGTGATACGTACCTGATGGCCGACACCAACGGCGATGGCGTCGCCGACCTGTTCTTGCGGTTGGACGGAGGTTTGACAGTGGTAGCAGGGGATTTGGCGCTGTAGGCCTTGCCCCCCACCCCCAAATCTCCTACATAGTTTTCATCCGTCCTGCCCGGGATCGGGGTGCCGTCGCGCAGCATCCATACGCATTGGGCCGGAAGTCACGGATTTCAGCGACCGTCGGACGCCTCGGGCCTTTCCAGATAGGGAAGGCTGGTGGGCGTTTTGCGCGTCGCTTTTTTGCGTTTCGACGATTTTGATTCGGCACGCGTACGTGTCGCACGATGCCGACCGACCAGAACCGACCCCTACGAACCCAAAGGCGATCCACTCCCATGGCGACCATTGCTCCGGCACCCCGCACGGCTCTCACCGCGACGGCCAGCAAGCGCATCCGCAAGCTGTTCGGCAATATCCACGAAGCGATTCATATGCCCAACCTCATCGAGGTGCAGCGTGAAAGCTATGAGCAGTTCCTGCGGTCGAACCCGGACATTGGCTATATCTCGGGCCTCGAAAAGACGCTGCGGTCGGTGTTTCCGATTCGCGATTTCGCCGGCACCGCCGAGTTGGATTTCGTCCATTATGTCCTCGAAGATCCGAAATACGACATCGAGGAATGCCGCCAGCGCGGGATCACTTACGCTGCGCCGATGAAGGTGACGCTGCGGCTGATCGTCTTCGAGGTCGACAGCGAGACCGAAACCCGCTCGGTTTTGGATATCAAGGAGCAGGACGTCTACATGGGCGACATGCCGCTCATGACCGACAATGGCACCTTCGTCATCAACGGCACTGAGCGCGTCATCGTCAGCCAGATGCACCGCAGCCCGGGCGTGTTGTTCGATCATGATCGCGGCAAGACCCACGCCAGCGGCAAGTTCCTGTTCGCCGCGCGCGTCATCCCCTATCGCGGTTCGTGGCTCGATTTCGAATTCGACGCCAAGGATATCGTCAACGTCCGCATCGACCGCAAGCGCAAGCTGCCGGTGACGTCGCTCTTGATGGCGCTCGGAATGGACGGCGAGGAAATCCTGTCGACCTTCTACGAAGCTGTCACGGTCGCCCGCGACGGCGACGGTTGGAAACTGCCTTTCGATGCCGACAAGCTGCGCGGCACCAAGCCGGCCGAGGACCTGATCGACGCCAAAACCGGCGAGGTCATCGCGGAGGCCGGTAAGAAGATCACTGCGCGCCTCGCCAAGCAGCTGAAGGAGAAGCGCGTCAAG
>JAYSZB010000115.1:0-55032 GCA_043727035.1 Sphingomonas sp.
CAGACTGGCGACACGATACGATAAAACCGCAGACAGCTACCTCGGCTTCATCCACATCGTCTCAATACGCCTGTGGATGCGTGAATTTGTCAACACAGCTTAGTCTTCTAAACCGCGTTAACGTGCGAACTAGCCAGACAGTTCGTTGCATGATCCCTCAATTCGCCATCCAGCCATGGCAAAAGCATCGCTGACCAGGTTTCGAGCATTTCAGCGTTCTGTTGGAGTTCTCCAAGAGAAACCAACTCAACGTCGCCGACCGCGTCTTCGGCCGCGCGATCGGGGAGCCCCTCAATATCCCAGATCCCGATCAATCCGATATGGACGCGTCCGACCGGGGTGTCGTTGTCAATCAGCAGGCCGGCCCAGCGACGGCGCGTGCAGATCACTTCACCGAGTTCCTCCTGCAGCTCGCGCTCCGCTGCCTGCTCGACGGTGCCGAGCAGTTCGAAGCGATCGCCGGAGGTCTTCGAATCGATTAAGTCCACGTGTCCGCCGAGCCCGACCGACATGCGGCCATGCAACCGCGTCTCGCCGCCGGCTGGAGTGCGCGTATACCGCACGACACGGTCCCCGGCGCACAGGACGATGTAGGGAATGATTTGGCGGTAGTCTTCGCGATCTTCCAGCACCCGCCGCGGGCCGAACCACACGCCCGCATGTTCGAGGAAGCCGATCGCTTCGCCATGATGCATCGGCACGAATCCGGACTTCCCGACCTCAGGCGGAAGGCCGTCGGTGTTGGTCGCGAGGATCAGGCGGAGTTCGGGGCTTGAGCTCAAGGGGAGGGCCTTTGGATGAGAATTGGAGTCGATAGAACGTACTCGAGGTGTCCTTGTAGACCGGCATTGAAACCGCGGTCGACGAAGTTTTCGTTTCGAATCGGCGTGACCGAATGGTCCCGGTGATTGAGAACCGCGTCCAGCGCGCCGGCCTCGGCGGTGACCCAGCCGAGCGGGCGCCAGTCCAGCTCATGCCTACCGCAGACCTGTTCGAACTCGGCTACCCGCTCCCGGTCGACCACGGCGGCGACCGACCAGTCGCCCCAAGTGAAGAACAGGTTCCATGGGCTGTCGACGCGGGGAAGGGCGGCAGCGCTGCGGACTTCGGGCGCGAGAAGCTCGTCGTGCAGTTCCAGAGCGAATCCGCAGCGCGAGGCGCGGCCAATGTTTTCGATCGCACCCAGCAGTCCGTCTGAAGTGTCCGAGGCTGATAACACGAGGTCATGCTCGGCGAGAATCCGCATCGCCTGGAGCTGCGGCCGGGGGAAGCGCAGGGGATCGTCGTCCGGCTTCGCCGCAGGTAAGGTCGAACCGCCACGCTCCGCTTCGGCCGCCAGCAGATAGCGGGACATGAATGAACCCGCCGGCCCGACGACCACCAGCCGGTCACCGGGGCGGGCGCCGGAGCGGCCGATCCTACGCACGCCGCCAAGCGTGCCAACTCCAAAGACGCGCGCGGCTAGCTCGGGGCCGTGTCTCAGGTCACCGCCCCCGTTGCGGAAGCCGAACGCATTCAGCGCCTTGAAGTAACCCTGCATGAAGCGCTCGAGCACGGCTACCTCGAGGTCCGCCGGGGCATCGACGCAATTGGTGAGCATCAGCGCCTTGGCGCCGGCAGAGGCGACGTCGCTTGCGGTCGCGACGACGGCGAGCCAGCCCGACGCCTCCCAGTCGTCGCGGTAGGCGGCAAGGCTGCGGATCAGCGGTCGCGGTCCGACGTCGGCGGTGACAACCAGCGTCTCGTTCCCAGCCTCTATGAAGGCGCAGTCGTCGCCGACCTGGGTGAGGTCGTCAGCCCGTTTCGCGAGCGGCAGGATGACCCGCTCGATGAGCCCGAACTCGCCGATATCGGCAAGCCGTGCGCCTGTGCCTTTCCCTGCCTTGCTGCCCTCTGTCATGCTGGCGGTGCCGCCGGAACGATCGCATCGAGTTCCCGGGCGAGCTGCAGCACCGTCGCGACCAGCGACGGCTGGTTGCGGGCGCTGTCGAGATGCACTAGCAGACCGTAGCCGACGAGGAAAAGTGGGATCAGGTACTCGTGTTCCCAGTCAGCGATGACTGCGCGCGCGCGCGCTTTCTTCCAAATCACTTCGCGTATGATACGGGCGCGCTCGCGCACCGCGGGGGGCAAACTGTCTACGTCGCTAGTCTCCCTCAGGAAGCCAGCCAGCTGGAGGATACCCTGTTCTGAGACTTGCGAAGGGAGCGTCGTCCCGCGCAGATTGAGATCCAGCAGGACGTAATCCCGGATTATGTGGCGATCGACGGTAGCCCAGCCGAAATCGATGATCTGGACTCCATCGAATTTGTCGAGGACTATGTTCTTTGGATGCAGGTCGCCATGCACCGCGCCGACATAGCCGGTGAACTTCATGCGTTGGTCGATGATCCGGCGAATGATCGAGGTCGGGTTCGGCCAGTCCGAACCGAAAGCCTTAGTGACCGGCTCATCGCCAAACAACGAGGTTGGTATATAACTGGCCCCGTTTTCACTGTCGTCTGTAGTTCTGCGCAGGTACCATTCGTATTGAGAGGCGTACTCGACTTCCCCTGATTTCGGCCGGGCGAGGTTGCCACGATGCGCCGGATGAATGGCGTCCAGCGTCTGCGAGACCAGGCGGGTAATCGTCTTCCAGTCCAAGCTGGCGGTGGCCAAAAGCTCTATCTTGTCGTCTAACAGGTGCCAAAGGTCGCGCACCTCGACCTCGTTGCGGCTCCCGCCCTCCGCAGGCTCGGCCAAGGATTGAAACGGTGCGAGCAGGATGGCGTGTTTATCATCCTCTTCATCGAGATGTAACGGAAACGCGAATTTTGTCTTTTGCGTAGTGGTAAGCTCCGCCCAATTGTCGGCCCCGTCCTTTTCTTCGCGAAGCTTGTCGGACGTGCCGATTTTAACCACAAGAGGCTGTGATGGTGCTAGCTTGGCCGCCGTGCCGTTGTTGTGGGAATAATACGCGATGTAGACTGACGCGCCACTCGCTCCTGCCGGCGCGCCGATCCGGTCAAGCGGCAGCACCACGATTTCGATTTCGTTCAGCGGAAGGCGGGGCACGGATCCGGTCGAGACCGCTCCGGGCCAGATGCCGGATATCTTATCAGACCCGTAGAAGCGCTCGAGCGCTCCCTTCACTGCAGCCTCCGCCCTCGGATGAATCATCTCAGAAATGAGTGTGGCTTCACCTGCCATCGTGCTTCACTCCCCCCACTGCAATGTATGCGCAAAGTTCAATTCGGTCACCGAATTCACGATCCACAGACCATCGTGAATGGGTAGCACCGCCGCGCGCAACCGCTCGGCATCAACCAGGATCGTCGCTGGATCGGATTCCCCAGAGTCGTCGAACAGGGTGAACAATTGGCCCTCTCGGCCAAGAATGCGAAGCACATGTTGCGCGGAACGATCAGACGCGCCTCTGGACACCAGCACGTGGTAGTCGACACCAAGCCCAACGATCGCTCCACGTGACATCGCCTCATCGAGCACGTCTATCCAGAGCTCCCCCACGATCGTGTTGAAGGGCACGCGCCGCAGGCGAAGTACTGAGCCGATCTCGCGGCACATCCGGTTGACCTCGCGCTCTGCATCGACGCCGCGAATGCCGGGCGGGTGCGCTGGGTCAGCCAGTGCGAGCTCGAGCGGATTCTCCTGATCTGGCCTGACCCGCACTCCCAGTATTCCGGGTATCGTTTCCGGATACGGGCAGTCTTCGCCCAGTTGCACGAGCGCGGCATGGACGAACGCTGGTACGCAACACTGGGGAGGCCAGACCCTGAGAGTCACGCTGCATTGTCCACTTCTAGGGAGAGAACCGGGCTCCATTCCTCAAACAGGAGGGGTTCTGTCAACGGATCGGCCCCTTCGTAGATGCTGCGCTGCGGGCCGGCGCCGACTGGGGCACCGGTCTCGATCAGGCGGAGATGGGCTACCGGCATCCCGGATTGCAGCTCCAGCGGCCGTGAATTGTGGTTGTACAGCTCCAGCGTCAGCAGCGTGGCCGCGGCTCCGCCGAAACCCGGATTAATGAAGTCGGCGCCGCAAGTAACCCCAAGCCCGAACCGCGCCACGTGGGAGAGCGGCGAGATCTGGCCGGCGATGGATTCCGGCAGGCGGATTCGCTCGAGCGTGCAGCCTAGCACCAAGGTTCCGGGATCGATCGTGAATATGTCCGCGTCTTCCGGGGCGGCGAGCGCCGTCGCAGCCGCCGAGGGCGACCACATCTGGACCGCCGACTGTCCCGGCAGCCACCGCCGGAAGCGGCGGCCAAGCCGCAGCACATAGCTGGCGCCTTTGAGTTGAATATCTGAGAAGGGATCGATCCCAACCGCACTCGACGCGACTAGCCGGGCGATCTCCGCCTTATGCAGCATCCATCGCGCTTTCCGCGAGAACTCGCACCATCGACTGCTCGACGGACGGGTAGCCGCGCCAGTCCCACGGCGTCTCGAGCGCGAAGAACTCCGCGATCCGGCGGCGGAAGAACTGCGAGGGGAACTCTCCCGGCATCGCGATCAGGTTACGAGTCAGCACCCGCTCCCCGTCGCCGATCAGCAGGTAATGGGAAGATCCGCGAAGCGTCCGCCAGGCTGCCGCCAGGTCGGCCGCCTCGGCGGTTCCCTCGGGAAACAATTCCGCCGGCCCTGTCGCCCGGGGCAAGGGGACGATGTGAAGATGGGCATGGTGAATGCCGCAGCCCCCGCCGCTGACCGAGGTGGCGCCATGCTCGAAAACAATCGGGCTTCCCAGCTTGGCGCATCGGGCGACCATCTCGTCCACCAGTTCAAGCATCTCCGCGCGCGCGTCATCCTCCATCGCCGCGCAGGTTTCCTCATGCTCGACGGGGAGGATCAGCAGGCTTCCCTCAAGCATCTGCCCGATGGTTGGTACCGCGACGAACCTGCGCGACCGCGCCACAATCCGGTGACCTGCGACACCTTGATATGAATGTCTGAAACGGGAAGGCCCGTCAGATTGAAACTCTGCGCAGAACTCGCAATCAATCATATTATGTTCCCCCATCCTTCAAACCCTATAACCACGATAGCGGCGTGTCGCCAGCGCCGCGGCTCCCGAATCCTGACCGATGCGAGATACCGCGTGAAGTTACGTCTTTCTAGAAATGAGCGACCGAGGATTAATTTGCATGTAGGCACCGCCCAATCTGAACGAACGGCTCATTTTGCAATCGTTGAAGGCCGCGCTGGGTGACGTAAACAAAGGCGCAAAGCAGACACTGGAAATTCTGGCATTCAGAAGTTCAAATGTCAGTGCGCCGCGTCCACCTGAGCCGTTTCGATCAACCGCTCACCTGCTTCGCGCTGCTCCATGCCCATGGTCCGCGCGGCCATCCGCTCCGGCACATGCCAGCTTTCCGGTAGCGCTCTTGCCACCACCCCCGGCAGAAACGACCACAATAGAAGCCCAGCGAATACACCACCCGCCGCTGCCTGAATGAGCTTGTCCCGCTGCCGATCGGTCGCCTGCCTTCGCTTCACAATCCCATCCACATGCCCAATCGACCGTTGCAGCGCTGTCTGCGCCGCTTGAAGCGCCTGCCGATCCTCAGCACGAACGTCGGCGCTAGCCTTGAGCACCTCCTGAGCCAAAGCCGCAGGCGTCAGCTTCACCGCCGGACTGCGCTCGATCCGCTTCAATCCTTCGCCGGTCGCTGCAAGCGTCTCCGCGATCTCCCCCACCCGTCGATCCGTGCCGGAGGCAGCGCCATCGCGCGCAGCACGATGCCCGAACGCCGAACACAGTCCGGCCCGCGTCAGCGATCGTCACGGCATAGCCGACGAGACGCCATAGGCGGCTCGGTGAAGCGCAGCGGAATAGAGCGCGACCGCGCCAAAGGCGCGGGGACGCCAATCCTTCGCCCTCATCAAGATTTATTTTTCGCACCCCAGCGCAGCGCTGAAAACTCCCGAAAAGCATAGGTTAGCTTGTCTCAGAAAGACTGTTTGAGCCGCTCTTGAACCTTCCGAAATCATGAGCAATTCGACTGAGAAACCGGTGATTTCATGGCCGGAAAGGAGCCGACAGATATGTCTGAAGCCCCCGAACGCATCCTCAGGTTAAACACGGTCCTCGACCGCACAGGCCTCAGCCGGGCGACCCTCTACCGCAAGATCAACGACGGCACTTTCCCCAAGCAGATCAAGCTCAGCACGCGATGCGCCGGCTGGCGGGAATCGTCCATCAACGCCTGGCTGAGAAGCCCGATCTATTTCGTTGCTGACGAACAAGGATGATTTCTGGCGTGATCGATATCACGCGCACAGGTCGTCAAAGCTTTCATCCTGCCCATTGGGGGGGACTCAGACGTGACCGGTTTGCCCCGTTAGTTCGGGAGAATGGCGGTGTCTGCAATCGACGATCCTCTGGCTCCGACTGGCAATGATCCTCAAGAGGGTGTGGGCCTGTGTCTTTCAGGCGGCGGTTACCGGGCAATGCTGTTCCACGTCGGCGCTATGTGGCGCTTCGTCGATGCAGGGCTTCTGAGCCGCCTTACCCGGGTCTCAAGCGTATCGGGCGGATCCATAACTGCAGCCGTACTCGGCCTTGCCTGGCCAAAGCTGAGCGACGGCGACGTTCGAGCATTCGACCAGCATGTGGTTCGGCCGATCAGGGCATTGGCTTCGACGACCATCGACCGCCCTTCGATCATCGGTGGCCTGCTGCTGCCGGGCGGAGTCGGCGACTATGTCGCCAAAGCCTATGCCAAGGCATTGTTCGGTTCTGCGACACTGCGGGACCTCCCGGACGAACCGCGCTTTGTCATAAACGCCACCAACCTTGAAACATCGACGCTCTTCCGGTTCTCGAAACGCCATGCCAGTGACTGGCGGGTTGGCCAGATTGCCAACCCCGCTATATCCATAGCCGACGCGGTTGCGGCATCATCCGCATTTCCTCCGTTGCTGTCGCCTTTCGTACTCGACGTGCACCCTTCCGACTTCGAGCCGGGCGGCGGCGATCCGTCGCTCGATGACGACTATCGTACCCAAATCGCGCTGACCGATGGCGGCGTCTACGACAATCTTGGTCTCGAAACCGTCTGGAAGCGGTGCGCGACGGTGTTCGTATCGGATGGCGGCGGCAAAATAGGCGATGACAGCGAGCCTGCATCCGAATGGATATTCCAGTCCAAGCGGATCATCGACATCATCCTCGAGCAGGTCGGCAACCTGCGCAAGCGGCAGATTGTCGGATCGCTTGCCGATGGCGAACGCAAGGGCGCTTATTGGGGTATCCGCACCAATATCGCCGATTACGGACTGAGCGACACGCTGCCATGTCCCTATGAAACGACGATCGGCATCGCCGAAGAGCCGACGCGTCTCAAGCGGATCGCCGATGACCGGCAGGAGCGGATCATCAATTGGGGCTATGCGGTGACCGATGCTGCATTGCGCCGGCATTTCGACAGCAGTTTGCCTGCGCCCACCGGTTTTCCCTATCCCGCTCAGGGCGTCGGCTGATGTCCGAGAGCGAGGATCCTGCCGGCAGAGCCGAAAATCGTCAGTATCCAGCGCCAGTCGTGCGTCGGCTCAGGGTCTATGCCTTCGACCCGCAGGTGGCGACATCGATGGCGGCCGCCGGCTATAATATCGCGACCATCGAGCTGCCGTGGGAGGCCTGGTACGAAGCCGAACTGAACCCGGGTCCGATAAACGACTATCTAGAAATCATCGACGTCGATCCGGTTAGCGGTCAATTGTACGAGCCGGTCGATCTCAATCACCCCTATGTGCTTGCTCGTGACGGGCTTGACCCATCGGAAGGTGACCCGAGGTTTCATCAGCAGATGGTGTTTGCGGTGGCGATGAAGACGATCCGCAGTTTCGAACGCGCGTTGGGTCGGCGGGTTTTCTGGTCGCCGAAATGGGATCCTGCGCTCCGGAAGGGGCAGGGTGGATATCGACCTGTCGATCGTCTGCGCATTTATCCGCACGGTTTGCGTGAGGCCAACGCCTATTACAGCCGTGACAAAAAAGCTCTGCTGTTCGGCTATTTCGCCTCTACCAAAGCTGAAACTTCAGCGAACTGGGTGTTCACGGCCCTATCGCACGACATCATTGCCCATGAAACGACCCACGCGATCCTCGATGGTCTTCACCGTCGATATGCCGAAGCAACCAGTGTGGACAGTCTCGCTTTTCACGAGGCGTTTTCCGATATCGTCGCGCTGCTATCGCACTTCACTTTGGGCGAGGCGCTTCGCTCTCACATCCAGAAAAATGGCGGCACCCTCGACGAGCGCAGCCTGATGACGGGCCTTGCGCGTCAATTCGGCAAGGCGCGAGGGAACAAGGGACCATTGCGCGAAGCTATCGACAACCGGCTTGGGCAGGACGATGTCGATCTGTCGCTTCTCGACAAAGCCAAGGAGCCGCACGATCGGGGTGCGATCCTCGTTGCAGCAATTTTCGATGCTTTTCTGACGATCTACAAGCATCGGACCGAAGACCTGTTGCGCATTGCAAATCGATCGGACCCGGGTGGGAGCCGGAAGGAGCTCCATCCCGATCTGGCACTGCGGATGTCTCGCGAAGCGTCCAAATCCGCTGATCATGTGCTGCGGATGTGCATTCGGGCGCTCGATTATCTGCCACCGATCGACGTGAGGTTCGGCGAGTTTCTGCGCGCGATCATCACGGCTGATTCCGATCTCGTCCCGCACGATCCCTTCAACTACCGACTTGCGGTTATCGAGGCATTTCGCCGACGCGGCATTCTGCCGGAAAATACATTGTCGATGGCACCAGACAGCCTGCGTTGGGAAAAGCCCGAGGGCAATCTCACTCTTGATGCCTTTTTTCCAACCCTCGAGATCAAGTGGCAGCCAACCCGCGAGGGTGCCGAAAGGAGCGCCGAAAACAACCGCGCCAAGGTCCACAAATGGCTGCTAACATCCGACGACGACGATCTAAAATGGCAGAAGGTTTGCGGGGTCATATTTCGTCAGGAACTGATACCTCCAGAATGGAACTCGAGCCTTCAAAGCATTTTGCGCTGGCCGGCGACCACAAAGTCCGGCGAGGTAACAAGCGGCGCGTCTGTCGAAGTTCATTCGGTTAGGGTCGCGAGACGGACCGGGCCTGATGGTCAGGAGCTGAACCAGCTCATCGTTGAGGTCACCCAACGCCGCAGAGGGTTTCTAGACAGCGATCGACAGTCGAGAAATGAGACCGGTACTGCCACCGACCGCGAAGATTTTATCTTTCGGGGCGGAGCAACGCTCGTGTTCGATCTCAACCAGCGCGATCTTCGCTATGCAATCAGAAAGTCGATAGCGAACAATGAGAGACTCGCCGAGCAACGGCACTTTTTCGAGGAAAGCCCGGCTTTCCGCGTTCGCTCCCGTTACCCAGGGGAAAATGAAAACGACGCTGCCATGCGTGAGCCATTTGCCTTCGCGCACAGGAGCCACTGACCATGCCAGAGCCTACATCAGCATCCAGTGTGACCATTCGCATGTATCGCGGTATGCTAGGCGACTGCTTCTTGCTGAAAGTCGCGGCGCAGGACGGCGAGAAGCGCATACTGATTGATTGCGGCGTGCTCCAGAATGTTCAGGACGGCGCTGTCCTCGCCGAAAGGTTGCCGCCAGAGGTACTTAGATCGGTAGGTCGCGACGAGATCGAAGCGATCGCTGCTGGGCCTTTGCACATTCGACGCGTCGTCAACGATCTGATCGACGACCTGAAGGACGAGAAAGGCGTGTCCCGGATCGATGTGCTGGTCGTGACGCACGAGCATTACGATCATATCTCGGGGTTCGCCCTGGTGAGGGACCTGTGGCAGTCGCCCGATGTGCAGATCGGACAGTTGTGGATGGCCTGGACCGAGAACGAGGCGGACGAAGATGCGCAGCTGCTCAGAGCTCAATTTGATCGCTCGAAACAGGCTGTAGCTCGTGCCGCGATGGCAGGAGAGCTTCTGGGCGCCGAAGCAAGCGATGAGTTGAAATCGATCAGGGCGTTGGCAGACTTTTTGGGTCCGGTTGTTGTTGACGGCATGGAGCTCGGAGTGTCGCCCGCAGGCTCGGTTCAAGAGCTCAAGACCAATGCAGCAGCAAGCGCATCTGCCAGCGCGTCCGGCGGGCGCATGACGACGGCCGAGACGATGGCCATGCTCAAGGCCAAGGCAACGCCCGATAAAACCCGCTATCTTGAGCCCGGCCAGGTCATCGAACCAGTCGAAGGTCCGGGCTTGAAAACCTACGTGCTTGGGCCACCCCGCAACATCGATCGGCTCAAAAAGGATTCTCCCTCGGGCGGTGAGGCTAAGGAAGTCTATCTGACGACGCCTGACCAGGCGCTAGCAGTCGATTTGACCGCAAAGCGCATGATGCAAAGAGCGCAGACTGTTTTGGGTTTTAGTTCACCACGAGGTGACGGCTCGGCTGCAAGCGCTCGCCCGTTCGCCAAGCCACATAACCAATCTTATGATCCCGATAGCAAGGCTCCATCGACGGAGCCCGAAACGTTGGCTCGACGAACGATTCGAGAACTATATGAGGCTAAGGAAGATCTGAAGATCGATGCGGAGTGGCTGGCAAGTGCGGAAGCACTTGCCCTCAAACTTGACTCTGACACGAATAATACCAGCCTGGTTTTGGCGTTTGAACTGCCCGATCTACGCATATTATTGTTTGCCGCAGACGCGCAGGTCGGAAATTGGCTTTCGTGGGGTGATCAGAAGTACCCCGCCAATTCCGATGCCGCCGGTGCAGCACTTTCGGGTCAGGTCAGCATCGACACGATTTTGTCGCGTGCAGTTTTTTATAAGGTTGGCCACCATGGCAGCCACAATGCTACGGCGCGTCAACGAGGCCTTGAGCTCATGAACAGCCCGGAGCTTGTCGCTGCGATACCCGTGGTGCGTGCGGTTGCAAAGATCCAAGGGCCGGGTCGAAAGACCGCGGGGCGGGGCTGGAAGATGCCCTATGATCACCTGTTGGAACGGCTATTGGCCAAGACGAGTGGACGCGTCATTCTAGGCGATGGCGATCCCGCCGATGAAGTGGCAATATTCGAACAGGCTACAGAAAATGGCAGCTCAATTACCGTTCATCATGAAAAACACGGTTTGTGGACGGAGATTGTCATACCGTTTTGATTGCTTTGCAGATTGGTCGACGACATATGATTGGTGCTGACATGCGCCAAGACGATATCGGCGGTCTGGTCGATTGGCGCAAGTCAGCCACCAACGCGTGGCTCCGAAATCCGATCTATCATCAGGCTGTCGAAAAATGACGTTTGCGTAACCGGTCCAGGCGTTTGCTGTCGCACTTCCACTTGCGGGGCAGGGCAGAGGAGTATGCAATGGTTCGCCCAGACAGTCATCAGCTCTTTGCGCCGTTCGAAAAAGTCGGTGCGACGGTAGGCAGCCTCTACCCGGTCGACGAGCTTGTGCGCCAATGCCTTGTCGACGACCTCTTTGCGAAACTCGGTTGTCTCGGCCGCCCAGTCGGTGAAGCTGCTGCGAAAGCCATGCACGGTGATGGCGGGATAGCCCATATCGCGCAGCATCTTCGACATAGTCATGTCGCTGAGCGGCTTCGTGCCATAGCTAGAGAAGATATAGCCATCGTCATGAGCGCGTAGCGGCCAGCGGCGCGCGAGAATGGCGAGCGCCTGCGGCGTCAGGGGAACGCAATGTTCCCTCTTCATTTTCATGCGCGAGGCAGGGATGGTCCATGTCGCAGCATCGAGGTCGATCTCGCTCCAGACGGCATGGCGTGTTTCGCCCGAGCGGACGGCATTGAGAACGGTGAAGGCCAGCGCGTCGCGTGCCGCCACTACCGGCATTTCAGCGAACTTCTGGAACAGCGACGGCACATCCTCGTAGCGCATCGCCGGATAATGGCGCTCTTCCGTCGGCTGACGGGGCAGGCCGCGTGTGACGGAGCGCAACGATGCCTCGTGCGGGCACCATCCCTGAATGTGGGCGAAGTCGAGCACGGTTCGGACCCTCTGGAATATCCGCCGCGCCGTTTCGGGAATGGTGAGCCATATCGGTGCCAGCGCATCGCGGACCATGAGGCTGGTGACCTGATCGACCGGGGTGGTGCCGAATCGCGGGTAGATATGTCCCTCCAGCGACGCCAGCCAAGACTCGCGATGCCGCTGGTTGGACCAGCCGTCCTTGATCGCTTCATGGCAGGCGCTTGCCGCCTCGGCGAAAGTAGGCACTGCGATTTCTACTGCCACTTCCACTCTGGGTTTGACCGAGGCCGGCTTGACCCATTCGCCACTCATTATCTGGGCGCGAACTGTACTCGCCTTCACCCGAGCCTGCGCCAGCGACAATGACGCAGCGGACCCCAATCCGATGTCGCTGCGTTTGCCATTGACCTGCGTGCGAAGGATCCAGGAACGGGAATTGCTGTCGCGAACGAATAGATACAAACCCCGGCCATCGGCATGCCGTCCCGGCTTTGCATTCTTGACTTGAAGTGCGGTGAGTCCAGCCATGAGCGTCGATCCTGTCCCTCATTTCGTCCCACACTTCGCGCTGGAAGTTATGGGATGCCAAAAGGCAGAGCAGGACGTCACCTTTCATGGAATGGTGGATAAACAAATAGTTAGAGACGTCGTGATCTGCTGCGAGACGTCCTATTTAGCGCCCTAGGCTCCACCATTTTCCGATTTGCGGGAAATGGTCTCGGTTGCTGTGGCGATGTCTTCCATACCGAGCATATGCCCCGGCCCCTTCTTCAGATTCGCGCCGATCCGCCTGATGATCCGCCGCAGCGCCAGCAACGCGATTATCGAGGCAAACAGCATCGTCACCGCCATCACCGCCGCGATCAGCGGGTTGGACAGTGCGAGCGCGGCAACACCGATGGTGGCGACATCCTCGCCTGCCGATACCACCGCATTGCTAAAAGGTTCGGGACTGGCGTTGATCACCACCCGCGTGCTCGATTTCACACCATGGCTGAGCAACGCCGCGCCGCCGCCAGCCAAAAAGGTGACGATCTGCACCGCCGGATCGCCCGGATCGACAATCGCCAGAGCGAGCAGCGCGCCGCCCAGTGGCCGGACGATGCTGTGCAAACCATCCCAAGCACTGTCGAGCCAGGCGATCTTGTCGGCGAAAAATTCGGCGACGAAGCCCGTGGCGGCAATTCCGAGCACCCAGGGATTGGCCAGCACATCGAGCGCGGCGAGCTGGTCGGGAAAGGCGATGACATTGAAGCGCATGGCAAGCCCTGCGGCGAGCAGGCTGAAATAGAGCCGCCAGCCCGACAAAAGGCTGAAACTGGCCGCCAGCGCGACAATCTCTACTGCGCTCATAATCTGCCTTCCCGTTGCCCTTGCCCACCAGGCTTCAGGCCAATGTTGCATCAGGCCGCGTCTGCGAGCAAGGCAGGGACATGAGCAGTGCCGATCAGCCCCATAGTCCGACCGCGCCGGCAGAAGAATTTGCCACCGAATCCGGTCCGCCGCCCTATGCGTTCAGCGATGATGATGATGAAACCGGGCTGACGCCGGCGCATCCCGCCGCGACCGTGGTGGTGTTTCATCAGCCTGAGCCCGGTATGGCCCCGCTATTGTTGATGGTGCGCCGATCGCAGAAGATGAAATTTGCCGCCGGTGCCGCCGTCTTCCCCGGCGGGCGGGTCGATGCCGACGATCATGCGCTGGCAACGCGACTGGGTGGATCGCCCACCGAGCAGTTCGATATCGCTGCCCGCATTGCGGCGATCCGCGAAACGTTGGAGGAAACCGGGTTGGGCATCGGCATTGCCCATCGTTCGGATGCCGATGCATTGCTGCGTATCCGCGACGGGTTGATGGCCGAGCAGCCTTTTTCGCGGTTGCTCGATGCTCATGACGCGGTGCTCGACATCGACGGGCTGGTGCCCTTTGCCCGCTGGCGGCCCAATTTCAATCATGCCCGCGTGTTCGACACGCGCTTCTATCTGGCGCGCGTCAGCGGCGATTTGCCCGATCTCAGCGTGCATCAGGGAGAGAATAGCGAAGTGTTCTGGGCGAGCGCCGCCGAC
The DNA here is from genome assembly GCA_043727035.1 of Sphingomonas sp. Taxonomy (GTDB): domain Bacteria; phylum Pseudomonadota; class Alphaproteobacteria; order Sphingomonadales; family Sphingomonadaceae; genus Sphingopyxis. The sequence continues at coordinate 14,024 of JAYSZB010000115.1, forward strand.
ACGCTGGATCGTGCCGGATCGGGCGAGCTGGACGTGATCTTTCCAACCAGACGCAATCTCGAACGGATTGCCCAATTTGCCAGCTTCGACGCTGCTGTCGAGTCGGCCCGCAGTCTGTCCGTCAGGCGAATCACCCCTTGGATCGAGTCGCGCGACGACGGTAATTATCTCTGCATCCGTAACGATTGCGGCTATCCGGTCACGTCGGAATCGGTCGACGGTGCCCTGCGCGGTTAACCCGGCCTTGACGCTAATTGGCTAAAGCCCGCCACCGACGCGATATTCTTGATACTTTTGTTGCAATGCAGCAGGAAAACTGGAATGGTGGGTTGCGTTTTATGACATTGCTCGCTAGGGCAATCTCCAGAGCGGGAAAGCGTGGGTAAAGATCAACAGGTCGTGCCCGTCTCAACAATGAAATTCGATAACCATACCAGTGGAGATTCCAATGACCTTCCTCTCGAAAACGACTGTGGCTTTTGCCGCCCTGTCGATGGTGGCCGCTCCCGTCGCCGCTTCCGCAGCTACCCCGAAGTTCGACGATCTTCGCGCCAACACCGAATTGAGCAACGAAGCTGCTCTGTCCGATGATGGCCTGTCGGCCGAAGCCCTGCTCCTGCTGCTTAGCGCTCTGGCGTTGATCATCGCGGGCATTGTTATCGCTGCCGACGGTTCGGACGATACGCCGACCAGCCCGAACTAAGTTCGGTTGCACAGAGTTTCGCGGGGCCGCTGGCGCAAGCTGGCGGCCCCGTTTCTGTGTCCCGCATTTCTGTGCCATCGCAGATCAGGTGACGATCGAATCGGCGTTGATCGCCGCGCATCGCTTGGCTTGCCGGGACTTATCGGCAGATGGTTACTTGGCGACGTTCATTCGCCCGTTGTCGAGCAGCGGCAACTGCTGTCTGATCTCGCCAAGGCGCTCGGGCAGCAGTTCGGCAAACGACAGCCCGATTGCGGCATCGCCATCGGCGATCACATCGCCCCACGGATCGACCACCAGCGAATGACCGAACGTCTCGCGGCCGTCGGCGTGGACGCCGGTCTGCGCGGCGGCAACTATGAAGCAGCCTTGGTCGAGCGCGCGAGCTCGAAGCAGACAATGCCAATGCGCCCGGCCGGTCGGCACAGTGAAGGCGGCGGGTACGGCGATCGCATCGGCCCCTGCCGCTCGCAGGGCGGCAAACAGCGCAGGAAAGCGCAGATCATAGCAGATGGTCAGGCCGAGCGCGCCGATCGGTGTGTCTCGGACGACCACCGGTTCAGGTGGGCCGCCCTCATAGGCCGATGATTCGCGCCAGCTTTCGCCGCTGGGCAGGTCGATGTCGAACAGATGGATTTTGTCATAGCGGCCGACGATGCTTCCGCTGTCGTCGATAACCAGGCTGCGGTTGCGCCAGCGTCCGCCGTCGGCAAGCACCGGCAGCGACCCGAGATGGATCCAGATGCCATGTCGCGCCGCCGCGTTGCAGGCTGCGGCAACAAACACGCTATTCTCTTCGCGCACGACATGCTCGGCCGCCCGCTTTCGGTCACGATCGACCAATCCGGCCATTTCGGGGGCGAAGACCATGGCTGCGCCATCGTTTGCGGCATGGGCGACAGCATCGGCGAGCGCCACGCCATTGGCGGCTGGGTCGATGCCGCTGGTGGTTTGCCAGATGGCGATGCGTGCCATAGTCATTTTCCCCGGCCGCGCTTGAGGGATCGTCCCTGCGCGTCTAGCGTTCGGTCTACTCCGGCACCCGCCGTTCAGCCAAGCGAAAGCATTGCCCCCTATGCCCCGCCTTATGGCATCCCCCAAATTCCGTCGCCTCGCCCTGTCGCTGACCGCGACGGCGCTCCTGCTCACACCGCCGCAAGCACTTCTGGCACAGGCCACGCCGAAGACGAGCCAGCCCGCGCGTCCTGCGGCTCCCGCTGCCGCCCCGGCACCGACCGTCGCCATCGATCGTGCGCCATGGTTGTATGCCGGCAGCGATATTCCACCCGATATCGGCTGGCAGTTCGGTGCGCTGGACAATGGACTGCGCTTTGCAGTGCGGCGCAACGGCGTGCCGCCGGGTCAGGTGACCATCCGCCTGCGTGTCGACGCCGGGTCGCTGATGGAGCGCCCGGACGAAGCGGGCTGGGCCCACCTGATCGAGCACCTCAGCTTTCGCGAATCGCGTTATCTGCCGAGTGGTGAGGCACGACGCGCATGGCAGCGGCTGGGCATCACCTTCGGCAGCGATTCCAATGCATCGACCGGCGCGACATCGACGATCTATCAACTCGATATCCCCAATGCGACGCCCGAGTCCGTCGCTCAGAGCATGCGATATCTGTCGGGCATGATCCGCGATCCGGTGCTGACCGACGCGACCATCGACGCCGAGCGGCCGATCGTCGTCGCCGAACGCCGCGAATTCGATGGGCCGCAGTTCCGCATCCAGACCGCCAGCCGCGAGCATTTCTTCGCCGGACAGTTGCTTGGCGAACGATCGACCATTGGCACCGAAGCGACGTTGCAGGCAGCGAATGCTGCCGGCATCAACGCCTTTCACCAGCGCTGGTACCGCCCCGAGCGGGTGGTCATCGCCATCGCCGGCGATCTCGATCCGGCGCTGTTCGAAACCGCCATCACCACTAATTTCGCCGACTGGCAGGCGCGTGGTCCTGCTCCGGTCGAGCCCGATTTCGGACGCCCCGATCCGGCCCGTCCGGTTGCCCGCGTGGTCGTCGAACCATCGCAGCCGATGGTCGCCAATCTGACGTGGCTGCGCCCTTGGACGCGGGTGACCGATACGGTTGCCTATACCCAGGGGCTGATGATGGACACGCTGGCGACGCTGGTGCTCAACCGGCGGTTGGAGGAGCGCGCGCGCAACGGCGGCAATTATCTGGTCGGACAGGTGCAGGAGGACAAGCCCGACCGCTCGGCTTGGCTGACGACGCTGACCGTCGTGCCGCTTGACGGTGACTGGCAGGGCGGCATTGCCGATGCGCGATCGGTGGTCGCGGCGGCGCTGGCGACCCCGCCGACGGCGGCGGAAATCGCGCGCGAATTTGCCGATATCGAAACCTATCTGACCCGCGAACTGGCCAATGCCCAGAATGAGCCGGGTACCAAGCAGGCCGACGATCTGCTCAACGCGGTCGATATCGGCGAGACGACGACATCGCCCGATCATGCGCTGGCGATCTGGCAATCGACCCGGTCACTGGCAACCCCGCAGGAGATCCACCGGCGGCTGGGCGTGCTGTTCTCGGGCGATGCCAACCGCATCCTGCTGACCAGCCCGACGCCGCTGGCCGATGGCGATCGGCAACTGGCGGCGGTGCTGACCAGCCGCCCGACCGCTTTGGCCAGCGCGCGTGATCGCGGCCCGCGTCCGACCTTTGCCGACCTGCCCCGGCTGGGTCGGACTGGCACCATCCTGACCCGCGCCCCGCTCGAACGGCTGGGGATGGAGCGGTGGGAACTGGCCAATGGTGTCACCGTGCTGGTGCGCAACACGCCGATCGAGCCCAACAAGGTGCGCATCACCGTGCGCTGGGGCGGCGGGCGCAGCGGTCTCGCACCCGATAGCGCCAATCTGTTGTGGGCGGGTGAGGGCGCGCTGGTCGAAAGCGGCGTCGGCCGGTTCGACCAGAGCGCGCTCGACCGGTTGGTCAACGGGCGGCAGATCGGGATGCGGCTTGAAATCGATGACGACGCCTTCGAATTCCATGCCGAAACCCAGCCCGCCGATCTTGGCGATCAACTGCGGCTGCTGGCGACCAAATTCTCTGCGCCGGGCTGGCAGGAGTCGCCCGTCCGGCGGCTGCGGGCTGGGTTGCTGTTGTCTTATGACACGCAGCGCGCATCGCCGATGGCGGTGGTCGAGAATGAGCTGGAATCGATCCTCTATTCGCGCGACCGCCGCTTTACCCCGCCGCAGCGCAGCGAGATCGAGGGGCTGACCCCGTCGGCTTTCCGTACCTTCTGGGAGCCGATATTGCGGCGCGGGCCGATAGAGGTGCAGATTTTCGGCGATGTCGCTTCGGTCGATCTGCAGGCGCTGATGCTCGAGACGTTCGGCGCGCTGCCGGCGCGCGCCGCTGTGGCTGCGCCAGCGGGGGCGAGCGACGTCCGCCCGACCCCGGTTCCCGCCGAACCGATCATCGTCCGCCACAGCGGCGGCGAGACGCAGGCGGCGGCGATCCTCAGCTATCCGACCGGCGGCGGGCTCGATGCCATCCGCACGTCGCGCCAGCTCGATATCCTTGCGGCGATCTTCAACGACCGGCTGTACGAGCGGCTGCGCGATCAGGCGGGGGCGAGCTATAGCCAGGCGGTGACCAGCAACTGGCCGACCGTGTTCCCCAGCGGCGGTTACATGTTCGTCGGCGGGCTGGTGCGGCCCGACGACACGCAACTGATGTTCGACGCCGCCCGCGCCATCGCCGCCGAACTGGCGAGTGCACCGGTCACCGCCGACGAACTGCAACGCGCCACCGGCCCAGCCAGCGAACAGATATTGCGGGCATCGTCGGGCAATGTTTTCTGGATGTTCCAGACAGAAGGCGCGACCCGCGACCCGCGCCGGTTCAGCGCGTTGCGGACGTATATCAGCGATCTGACCAGCGTGACCCCGGGCGAATTGCAGGCGCTGGCGGCGCGGTACTTGCGGCCGGAGCGGGCGGTGCCGGTGTTGATCCTGCCGGAAGATGGCGCGGCGGGGGCGGATGTGGCGGCGCGGTGAGAGAGCGCGTCGTGGCGGTCTTGTCCGATGCTGATCGTTGCTGTGCCGCAGGCTCGCCGATGACCAAAAGGTTAAAACGTCACAAAAGTTCATGCCCGATGATGCGTGGTGGACGCTGTTATTGAAACTATATTACGCATTCAAGACATATTATGTCAAATAACGTGGTTTATGCCATGACGACCCAAGTGGTTCGGGTTTGTAGTGAATGCTGACCACAAATAATTTTACCGTGCCCAAAGCTCATGGGCGATTGCCCAACTTCGCGCTTGGAGCGGGCTGCAACCCGCACTACCACCCGGGCATGAGCCCGTATGATTTCCTGCGCAAATGGCAGCAGAACACGCAGAAGGAACGCAGTTCCAGCCAGAGCCACTTCAACGATCTGTGCGCGCTGCTGGGGCTGGCCGATCCGGCGACGGCGGACCCGGACGACCGACTGTCTTGTTCTCTTTATGATCTGTTGATAGGCTTCATAGAAGGACGCCAACACCACAGGATGAATCAGTGACCGCGAACTTTCCTGAATTGCTTCGTCGATGCGATTTGAGGGCGGGTGATGTGGCGTCCGAATTCGATGTCTCAATAGACACCGTCATTCGCTGGGAAAATGGAGAAAAGCCAGCGCCAGAGCGAGTATTACGGTCCCTCGCTATCATGGCAGATTTTTCTTTGAGGCCAGCAGAAGCAATCGCCGATGTCGGTCAGTCGGTCAGCCGCAGGCCATTGGAGCGCGATGTAGTCGCAACGCCGAGGCAGCGAAAATCGCAACTTGGTCAGTTCATGACGCCGCCGCGCATCGCAAACTTCATGGCGTCGCTTTTCGATTTGCCTAAGTCTGGCACGATAAGGCTATTGGATGCGGGGGCGGGCGAAGGTGCATTGACGACTGCCTTCGTTCAACGTTCGCGCGACTTGCCTGGTAGTCGCTCGATCAATGCCACGATTTTTGAGTATGACTATAAGATATTGCCATCGTTGCGCGCACAACTTTCTGCGCTGGGAAAAGACGCGAGCTTTACTCTGACCGAGGGTGACTTTATCGAAGAGGGTGCCAATCGCATCTTCTTAAACAAGGGCGAACGCCATACACACGCCATCTTGAATCCACCTTATAAGAAGATCGGGAATGATTCCCAACACCGAGCATTTCTGCGCGCAGCGGGGTTGGAGACAGTCAATCTTTACTCCGGTTTTGTCGGCCTCGCGCTCGAATTGCTCGAATCCGGCGGCGAGTTGGTCGCTATCATACCGCGCAGCTTCTGCAACGGACCATATTATCAGCCGTTTCGCCGCTTCATTTTACGCCGTGCTGCCATCCGTCACATCCATTTGTTCGACGCCCGCAACAAGGCGTTCAAAGACGATGGTGTCCTGCAGGAAAACATCGTCATCAAGCTGGTGAGGGGCGCTAGGCAAGAGGCGGTGACAGTCTCCACGTCGACCGATGACAGTTTTGCCGACTATGCCGAAAAGGAGTATGACTTTGATCGCATTGTCTTTCCGGATGATGCTGCGACGTTCATTCATATCCCGACCGGCGATGACAAGCAGTTGTTGGAACATTCCAGCTTCGGCCATAGCCTCGTCGATCTGGGCCTGACGGTTTCCACCGGACCGGTTGTCGATTTTCGACTACGTGATAATTTGCGCGCTGATCCAGAAGTCGGAACGGTCCCGTTGCTCTATCCCGGTCATTTTAACGGCAGTGGCCTGCAATGGCCCAAGGCGGGGTTCAAGAAGGCCAACGCTATTCGCGATTGCATTGCGACGCGCAAATGGTTGTATCCTAATGGTTTTTACGCCGTAGTGCGGCGATTTTCATCAAAGGAGGAGAAGCGGCGGATCGTCGCCAATGTGATCGATCCCGCGCAATTGCCTGCGCAAATGATCGGAATCGAGAACCATCTCAATGTCTTTCACACCAAACGCCAGCCCATTTCCGAAGACTTGGCACACGGGCTTTCCGCCTATTTAAATGCCAGCGCTGTCGATACGTATTTCCGGCGTTTCAACGGCCATACGCAAGTCAATGCAACAGACCTTCGTGCCATGCGCTATCCGAGCCGCGACGCGCTGATTACCCTCGGTCAATGGGCGAAGACCCGAGCCAATTTCTCGCAGGAAGAAGTCGACGAGAGAGTGAACAGCCTTTGATCGATCACCCAAAAGTTGCCGCTGCACTTCAAATTCTAATCGACCTCGGCTTGCCGCGTGCGCAGCAGAACGATCGTTCGGCGCTCACCCTTTTGGCCCTGCTTGATTTGCAGCCTGACATGGATTGGAAGCGCGCGAGCGCGCCGCTTGTCGGGATCACCCCGATCATGGACTGGATTCGGACGTACTACTGCAAGGAATATAAGCCAAATACACGCGAAACCATCCGACGCCAGACGATGCACCAGTTTATACTGGCTGGGATCGCACTTTACAATCCGGACGACCCTGCCCGCCCTGTCAACAGCCCGCGCGCTGTGTATCAGGTTTCACCGAATGCGCTCGCTCTGATCAGAACCGTAGGCAAGTCGGGTTGGTTAAAGCGTCTTGCCAGCTACCAAGGCGATGTGGAGACATTGACCGCACGATATGCCCAAAAGCGTGAGATGAGGCGCATTCCCGTCCAGCTTTCCGATGGCAGTGAATTCCGTCTCAGTCCGGGAGAACATAGCGCGCTTATCCGCGACATCATTCACGAATTTGTGCCTCGTTTCGCACCGGGAAGCGTGCTGATCTATGCGGGCGATACCGGCGAGAAGATGGGCTTTTTCGATCATGAGCGGCTCGCGGCGCTGGGCGTGTCAGTCGATTATCACGGCAAGATGCCTGACGTGGTGATCCACGACATCAAACGTAACTGGCTGTTGCTGATCGAATCCGTCACCAGCCACGGCCCGGTCGATGGCAAGCGGCACACCGAACTTGCAAATCTGTTCCATCAATCCACCGCCGGGCTGGTGTATATAACCGCGTTCCCGACGCGGTCTGTCATGGCGCGCTATCTTGGCGAAATTGCTTGGGAGTCGGAGGTATGGGTTGCCGATGCCCCGACGCATCTGATCCATTTCAATGGAGTGCGATTTCTTGGGCCGTATGAATAGCCGCAACCTGTTCTTTTGCTGCTCGCGCCATTTTTCCGGCTATCCCGACCGCATCCTGCCGCGTGACGAGGGGGCGGCGAAGGAATTGAAAAAGCGGACGCTGACTAACCTGTATAACGCCCGCCCGCAGTGGCTGGCCAACGCCCATGCCGATCTGGATGCGGCGGTGGCCGATGCTTATGGCTGGGGGGATGAATGGCGGGCCGGGCCAAAGGGACAGGGGATGGGTGACGACGCGATACTGGCGCGGCTGTTTGCGCTGAATCAGGCGCGGGCGGGGGTGTAGCGGATTTACCCTCTCGCGTTTACGGGAGAAGGACAGCTTCCGGAGGAAGCAGGGTGAGGGTGTGTCATCGCGATGGCTGTGCCCTGACACACCCTCACCCTCGCCGCCTTCGGCGTCTTTCCCTCTCCCGCAGGCGGGAGAGGGGTTTGCGTTGAATCAGGCGCGGGCGGGGGTGGCTTCGACAGGCTCAGCCTGAGCGCGGTTGTGGAATTGCTGTCACGCGGATGTTGGTGTGAGGAGGTGGCCTATGGGACGGGTGGCAGGTTTTCTGGTCAATGTGGTCGAACTGTTCATGACCGGGATGAGTTGGCAGTTGATCCTTGGCGGGCTGGTGGTGCTGGGCATCGCGGCGTGGTTCTTCGGTGACGAGAGCAGCGAAGGGTGATGGGCAGTATGACATCCGTGCCGTGACACACCCCCACCCTCGCCGCCTTCGGCGTCTTTCCCTCTCCCGCAGGCGGGAGAGGGGTTTGGGGGGAACCGGGGACGGGCTCCGGGTAATTAGGGACAGTCCCTGATTACTTCCTAATTAGCCAGCGCAAATCCGGCTTCGCGCAGCAGCGCCTGTGCTTCTGTGCCGTACCAGTCCATCGGGCCGATGACGCGGACGACTTCCTTGCCGCTGGCGTCGTAGAGGATCGTCGTGGGGAGTTGGCCGCCGAAGATCAGGCCGACGGCGTTTTCGGGGTCGTGCCAGCTGGTGATTTCGCTCCAGCCCTTGTCGGTGAGGAAGGCGTGGACCGGGGCGGGATCGTCGTGCAGGTCCTGGCTGAGCGCGATGACATGGGCGGTGCCGCCGACTTCGCTGGCGACGCGGTTGAGGGTGGGGAGTTCCTCTATGCACGGCGCGCACCATGTCGCCCATAGATTGACCAGCACCGGCTTGCCGCTGAGGCTGGCGAGGGTGGTGGCAGTGCCATCGCGCGCGCGGACGCTGGCGGCGGGCAGCGGCGTGCCGGCGCCGGAGCGGTCGATGCGGTAGCGGACGGCTGCGGCGGGCTCGGCGACCTGCGCAGTTTCGCTTGCTTGCGGGGCTGCGGCGTTTTGCCTATCGCACCCGGCGACGGTGAGGGCTGCGACGGCGAGCGCGGTGAGGCCTGCGTTGCGCGAAAGGCGATATGTGACGGAAAGCGGCAAAATGGATGCTCCGGACAAGAGCGGCATGTGGGGCGGGCGGTTTGCCGCCGGTCCCGCCGCGATCATGGCCGAGATAAATGCCTCCATCGCCTTCGACAAGCGTTTGTGGAAGCAGGATATCGCCGGCAGCCGTGCGCATGTGGCGATGCTCGGTGCTTGCGGGATATTGGATGCGGGCGATGCGGCGGCGATCGATGCCGGATTGGTCCGCGTGCATGACGAATTTGCCGCAAACGGCGTGCCGGTCGATCTGGCGCTCGAGGATATCCACATGACGGTGGAATCGCGGCTGGCCGAGCTGATCGGGCCGGTGGCGGGTCGGTTGCACACGGCGCGCAGCCGCAACGACCAGGTGGCGACCGATTTCCGGTTGTGGGTGCGCGACGCGATCGATGCGGTCGATGCGGGGCTGGCGGCGTTCCAGCGCGCGTTGCTGGCGCGCGCCGAGGAACATGCCGAGACGATCATGCCGGGGTTCACCCATTTGCAGGTGGCGCAGCCGGTGACGCTGGGGCATCATCTGATGGCCTATGTGGCGATGATCGCGCGCGACCGCAGCCGCTTTGCCGATGCACGTGTCCGCATGAACCGCTGTCCGCTCGGCGCGGCGGCGCTGGCGGGGACGGGTTTTGCCATCGATCGGGACGCGACGGCGGTGGCGCTGGGCTTCGATGCGCCGACCGACAATAGTTTGGATAGCGTGTCGGACCGCGATTTCGCGCTCGATTATCTCTCGGCGGCGGCGCAGTGCAGCCTGCATCTGTCACGACTGGCCGAGGAGATCATCATCTGGGCGAGCCAGCCCTATGGCTTCGTCGCGCTGCCGGATGCTTTTTCGACCGGCAGCTCGATCATGCCGCAGAAGCGCAATCCCGATGCGGCGGAGCTGGTGCGCGGCCATTCGGGGCGGATCATCGGCTGTTTCACCGCGCTGATGATCACGATGAAGGGGCTGCCGCTCGCCTATTCCAAGGACATGCAGGACGACAAGCCGCCGCTGTTCGAGGCGCACGATCTGCTGGCGCTGAGCGTTGCGGCGATGACGGGGATGGTGGAGACGCTGACCTTCCGCGCTGACCGCATGCGCGCGGCGGCGGCGTCGGGTTATTCGACGGCGACCGATCTCGCCGACTGGCTGGTGCGGGAGCGCGATGTGCCGTTCCGCGAGGCGCATCATATTGTCGGGTCGGCGGTGAAGGCGGCGGAGGCGGCGGGGTGCGATCTGGCCGAACTGCCGGTCGATGTGGCGCAGCGTATCGACGCGCGGCTCGATGCAGCGGCGCTGGCGATGCTGACGGTCGAAGCATCGGTCGCCAGCCGCACCAGCCATGGCGGAACCGCGCCGGTGCGGGTAAGGGAGGCGATTGCTGCGGCGCGTGCCGCGCTCGACGATGCTGCCTCCCCGGCAGCGATGGGAGACATGCCATGACGCCACGTTCGCTGATGCTCGCCGGGGCTGCCATGGTGCTGCTCGCCGGATGCGGCAGTCGCGCCGATCTGGCTTATCCGGTGGGTGCGACCGGCCCTGCGACACCGGCGGGTGCATCCGCCCCGCCAACGCCGCAAGAGCTGGTCGAGCCGAGCACGCAGGCACGACCCAAACGCAGCGACGAATTGCTCAAACGGTCCGAAGAGCAGCAGTCGGACGAGTTCGACCTGCCTCCGGCGTGAACCGGGCAACAACCGCGCTCAGCCTGAGCGCGGGTAGAGTGAAGTTTCCATGGACCATTTCAATCTGAAGAACGGCGAGTTGCATTGCGAGGATGTGCCGCTGAGCGTCATTGCCGCCGCCGTCGGCACCCCCGTCTATGTCTATTCGCGCGCGACGCTGGAGCGGCACGCCGATGCGTTCAAGGCGGGGGTGGCGCCTGCGGGCGACGTGCATGTCGCTTTTGCGGTCAAGGCCAACCCCAATCTGGCGGTATTGAACGTACTGGCGCGGCGTGGCTGCGGGGCGGATGTCGTCTCCGAGGGCGAGATGGTGCGCGCGTTGGCGGCGGGGGTCGCGCCTGCCGACATCGTTTTTTCGGGCGTCGGCAAGACGCAGCGCGAGATGGCAGCGGCGCTCGATGCCGGGATCGGCCAGTTCAATATCGAGAGCGAGGTCGAGGGCGAGGAGCTGTCGGGAATTGCGGCGGCACGCGGGCAGCGGGCGGTGTGCACGCTGCGCATCAATCCCGATGTCGATGCGCGCACCCATGCGAAGATTTCCACCGGCAAGTCGGAGAACAAGTTTGGCGTGCCGATCAGCGATGCCGAGGGGATCTACGCGCGGCTGGCGGCGCTGCCGGGGCTGCATCTGCGCGGGGTGGCGCTGCACATCGGCAGCCAGCTGCTGACGCTCGATCCGCTCGAGGAGGCGTTCGACAAGGTCGGGGTGCTGGTGCAGGAACTGCGCGCGGCTGGTCACGCGGTCAGCCATGTCGATCTCGGCGGCGGGCTGGGCGTGCGCTACAAGGCGGCGGACGATCCGCGCTGGCCCGACGAATATGGCGCGATGGTCGCGCGGGTGACGGGCAACTGGGGCTGCACATTGATGTTCGAGCCGGGGCGGGTAATCGCAGCGAACGCGGGCGTGCTGCTGACCGAGGTGATCCGGGTCAAGCCCGGCGTGGTGGCGCCGTTCGTCATCGTCGACGCGGCGATGAACGATCTCGCGCGACCGGCGCTCTATGATGCGTGGCATGATTTCGAGGCGGTCAAGCCGACGGGCGAGCGGATGCAGGCGAATATCGTCGGCCCGGTGTGCGAGACCGGCGATACATTCGCCATGGACCGCGATGTAGATGCGGTCGCGGCGGGCGATCTGGCGGTGTTCCGCTCGGCCGGGGCCTATGGCGCGACGATGGCGAGCTTCTACAACAGCCGGGCGATGGTGCCCGAGGTAATGGTCAGTGGCGATCGGTGGGCGGTGGTGGCCGACCGGATCCCGGCGGCGGCGACGGTGGCGGCGGAACGGCTGCCGGATTTTCTGGGTGGTTAGGTGCGGTAAATCCTCCCCGCTGGCGGGGAGGTGGCGCGAAGCGACGGTGGGGGCTCGCCGCCTCGAGCAGTGTCCGTTGACGAGAGCCCCCTCCGACCCCTTCGGGGCCACCTCCCCGTGCTGGGGAGGATCTGATGCATAGCCTTCCGCTTTTCCTGCGCCTGACAGGGCGGACCGTCATCCTGCTGGGTGAGGGCGAGGCAGCCGAGGCCAAGCGGCGTTTGCTGGAGCGGGCGGGTGCAGTGCTGACTGACGATGAGACGGCGCAAGCGGCCATCGCCGTCGTTGCGCTCGCAGGCGATGCAGCCGATGCCGCCGCTGCTCGGCTCAAGGCGCGCGGGCTGCTGGTCAATGTCGTCGACCGGCCCGAGCTGTGCGATTTCACCACGCCTGCGATCATCGAACGCGATCCGGTGATCGTCGCCATCGGCACCGGCGGCGCGTCGGCGGGGCTGGCCAAGGCGCTGCGGCAGCGGCTGGAGGCGATGCTGCCGCGGGGGCTGGGGAGCATCGCCAGCGCGCTGGCGTCCGCCCGGTCTGCTCTGCGCAAGCGCTGGCCCGACGGCGGCGATAGGCGGCGTGCAATCGATGCGGCGCTGGCCGAGGGCGGCGCGCTAGATCCGTTTGCGGCGCATGATGCCGAAGCCGTCACCCGCTGGCTCGATGCCGCCACGGACACCGCCGCCCCCGGCCAGCTCGACACCATCCGCCTGACCAGCGCCGATCCCGACGAACTGACGCTGCGCGCCGCACGCCTGCTTGGCCGCGCCGATGCGCTCTGGCACAGGGGCGATGTGCCCGATGCCATCCTCACCCGCGCCCGCGCCGATGCTGCGCGCCACATCGCCGCCGCGCCGCCGCCGGTGCCTGACACCGGTCTGCTTCTGTGGCTGGAGATGCCCGCATGATCCGCGCGTTGCTGTGGCGCGACGGGATAGCGCATGATCTCGATCATGGATCGATGGCCGACGCGCTGGCGGCGCGGAGCAGTAGCGGCTTCGTGTGGATCCACCTGCAATCCGAGCAGCAGCATAGCGAAATGGCGCTCGATGAATTGCCGAGCGAATTGCCTGTCGCCGTCACGCGCGCGCTGACCGCGACAGAGACGCGCCCGCGCTGCGAGCCGTTCGAGACCGGTGTGCTCGTCAATATGCGCGCGCTCCGGCTCGACGATCATGAAGCGGGCGATGGCGATATCCTCGCGTCGATCCGGCTGTGGGCGCAAAAGGGCCTGCTGATTTCGGTGTGTTTCCGCCCGACCAGCGTCATCGCGCCTGTCGAGGCGCAGTTTCTGGCGGGGATGCTGAACGATCCCGGCGATGTCATCATCGCGCTGGCGGTAACGGCAGCCGAACAGCTGGACGAGCGGGTGGCGGCGATCGGCGACGAGGTCGACGAGATCGAATGCACGATCGATCGCCATACGCCGTTCAGCGAGCGGCGAAGGGTGACGCAGATCCGCACTCAGGCGATCAGTTACCGCCGCTTCGTCGTGCCGCAGCGACAGGCGCTGGAACGCATGGCGGCGCTGCCGCTCGACTGGCTCGACGCGGGCGAGCGCGATGCGCTGCGCGAGGCGGCGGACCGCTTCGCGCGAATGGGCGAGGAGCTGGAGTCTGTGCGCGAGCGCAGCGCGGTTCTGCACGAGGAACTGACCGATCTGCGCTCGGAAAAGATCGACCGGCGCTCGCTGCAGATCGCCATCGTCGCGATGATTTTCCTGCCGCTGACCTTCATCACCGGATTGCTGGGGATGAATGTCGAGGGGATACCCTATGCCACCGCGCCCTGGGCGTTCTGGGGGGTGGTGGCGGTTTGTGTGGCGGTTGCTGCTGGGATATCGCTGTGGTTCATCATCGTGCGGTGGAGCCAGCGGTAGGGCACACGCACAATCGCGCTCACCCTGAGCTTGTCGAGGGGGGGCGAGCGACGGTGCCGGGGCTTCGACAAGCTCAGCCTGAGCGCGGGTGAATGGTCGGCGCATCCAGAAGGCGCTCACCCTGAGCTTGTCGAAGGGCACCGGAACGACGGTGCCGGACTTCGACAGGCTCAGCCTGAGCGCGGGGGGTGTTGGGTTTCGCTGCCTCGCCGCGTTCACCCTGGCGCGGGGGTCTTTACCCCTCCGTCTTTGCCAGCAGCATATGCAGCCGCGCCGCCGCGATCTGCTTGCCTTCCTCCTGCCACGCCTCGACCACCACCGTCGCCACGCGGCTCCCGACCTTAGTCACCCGTCCGCGCGCGAAGGTGGGGCGATGCTTGCCGCCACGGACATAATCGATGGTGATGCCGATCGGCTTGAAGCGCGGGGCTTTGCCGCTTTGCGTCAATTCATGGACCAGCGCGGCGTGGGCCGCCATGTCGAGCAGACCGGCGATGGCGCCGCCATGCAGATTGCCCGGACGACCAGCGAGACCGTCGGCGAATTCCATCCGCAGCACCGGCGAGTCGGTCGGCGATGCGGCGGGTTCGAGCACGATACCGAGCAGCCCGGCATAGGGAGGCAAAGTGACGCTCATGCCGCGTCTCCATCCAGATGGCGCGGCAGCATCGCCTCGCCAGTGAACATGAAGGTGGCGGCCATGTTGGCGACTGGATCGGCAGCATTGCCATCATGCGCGATGCCCCGGACGAAGGCGATGTCGCGCGCGACGCGATAGCAGTGGACGCGGCCCGTCAGCGCGGCGTGCGGGGTCGCGGCGCGCAGATAATCGATGCGTAGATCGAGCGTCGCTTGTGGGCGGAAATGGCCGAGTTTCACCCAGACCGCCATGCCGCCGGTCATATCCATCAGCGCGATCACCGCGCCATTGGCGACAATGCCGGTTGCGGCATCGCCGACCAGATCGGCGCGCCACGGCATGACCAGCTCGGCCCAATCGTCACCGCTCGCGCCGAATTTGAAACCCATGGCGGCGCTATGGCCATAGCGTTCCATCGCCCGGAACATGCGGGCGGGATCGAAGACGAAATCGGACGTGTCGCTCATATCGCGACCATAACCCGACAGCGCAGTTGACGTAAACGTCAATCCGACCCACATTTGCCGACAACGCGCAAAGCGAGTGGAGAGAATCGATGCACCCCAAAGTCCTGGCGCAAACCCGCCCCGATCACCCCGCTGTGATCGACAGCGAAACCGGGCGCATCCTGACCTTTGCCGAGATGGACGCCCAGTCCAACCGCTACGCCAATCTGCTGCGCAGCCACGGGCTGAAGGCGGGCGATGTCATCGCCATGATGCTGGAAAACAGCCCCGAGTTTTTCTCGCTGGCCTGGGGCGCGCAACGTGCCGGACTCTATTATGTCTGCATCTCGACCCGGCTGACCAAGGCCGAGGTCGATTATATCCTGAGCGATTCGGGCGCGCAGATTTTCGTCGCCAGCGGCTCGCTCAGCGCGGCTGCGGCGGCGGTCGACTATGACGGCAGGAAATATGCGTTCGGCGGGCCGATCCCCGGCTTCGACAGCCTCGACGATGCGCTTGCGCTGCAACCGACCACGCCGATTGCCGACGAACGCGCCGGTGTCGACATGCTCTATTCGTCGGGCACCACCGGTCGGCCGAAGGGGATCAAGGGTGCGCTGCCTGAAGACGAGGCGATCGATGTGCCCAACACGCTGACCCAGATCGCTGGGGCGTTCGGTATCGGCCCCGACAGCATCTATATCACGCCTGCACCCATGTATCATGCCGCCCCCTTGCGCTGGTCGATGACCGCGCAGCGCAACGGCGCGACGGTGGTGCTGATGCCGCACTTCGATGCCGAGGCGTGCCTTGCGGCGATCGACCGGTACAAGGTGACCTGCGGCCAGTTCGTGCCGACGCATTTCATTCGCATGTTGAAACTGCCCGAAGAGACGCGCGCCAAATATGACGTCTCGTCGATCAAGCTGGCGATCCACGCCGCCGCGCCGTGCCCGGTGCCGGTCAAACAGGCGATGTTCGCCTGGTGGGGGCCGGTGATCCATGAATATTATGCGGGGTCCGAAGGCAATGGCATCACCTGGGCGATGCCCGACCAGTGGCTGGCGCATCCCGGCACCGTCGGCAAGGCGATCCACGGCATCGTGCATGTGTGCGACGACGACGGCAACGAGGTGCCGCCGCGCACCGAGGGCACCATCTATTTCGAGGGCGGCAACGAATTCCACTATCACAACGACCCGCAAAAGACCGCCGACGCGCGCAACCAGCATGGCTGGTCGACGCTGGGCGACATCGGCTGGGTCGACGAGGGGGGTTTTCTGTACCTAACCGACCGCAAGAGCTTCATGATCATCTCTGGCGGCGTGAACATCTATCCGCAGGAGATCGAAAATCATCTGGTCGGCCACCCCAAGGTCGCCGACGTCGCGGTGATCGGCGGGCCGCATGCCGAGATGGGCGAGGAAGTGATCGCCATCGTCCAGCCCGCCGATATGGCCGAAGCCGGGGACGAATTGGCCGCTGAATTGACGGCGTTCTGCCGCACTGCGCTGTCGGGGGTGAAGACGCCGCGGCGGATCGATTTCCGTGCCGAGCTGCCGCGCCATCCGACGGGCAAGCTTTACAAGCGGCTGTTGCGTGATGAATATTGGGCGAAGCCGAAGGAAGGGGTTTGACGGCCAACTCCCACTCGCGCTCACCCTGAGCTTGTCGAAGGGTGCCAGAGCCGAGGGTGGTGTGCGGGCTTCGACAGGCTCAGCTTGAGCGCATTTTGATGGAAGGTGTAGAATGACCCACTGGACCGACAGCGAAGGCCGCGTCAGCATCGCCATGGACGGCGGCGTCGCCGATGTGCGCCTGACCCGCGCGGACAAGATGAACGCGCTCGACCCGCACATGTTTGCAGGCATCGCCGCCGCCATCGCCGAGCTGAACCGGACCGTCGGCCTGCGCGCAGTGGTGCTGTCGGGCGAGGGGCGGGCGTTTTGCGCGGGGCTCGACATGGTATCGATGGCAGGCGGCGGCAGCAATCCGGCGGGCAAGCTGACCGACCGGTTCGAAGGCCCGGCCAATCTGCCGCAGCATATCTGCTGGGGCTGGCGCACGCTGCCGGTGCCGGTGATCGCGGCGGTGCATGGCGTGGCGATGGGCGGCGGCTTTCAGCTGATGTCGGGTGCCGACATCCGCATTGCCGAGCCCGCAACGCGGATGGCGATCATGGAGATGAAATGGGGGCTGGTGCCCGATATGGCGGGGCTGCCGCTGTGGCGCGGCATCGTGCGCGACGATGTGCTGCGGCTGCTCTCCTACACCGCGCGCGAATTTACCGCCGAGGCGGCGGCGGGCTATGGCTTCGTCACGCAGTTGAGCGCGACGCCGCTGGAGGATGCGCTGGCGCTGGCGCACGAGATTGCGGGCAAGAATCCGCACGCGATCCGCGCGATGAAGCGGCTGGCCAATGCCATGCCCGAGGAGAGCGGCGAGGCGCTGCTGATGGCGGAAAGCATCGAGCAGGCAGCGATCATCCGCGCCCCCAATCAGGTCGAGGCGGTGAAGGCGGTGTTCGAGAAGCGCGCGGCGGTGTTTGTCGATTGAGAGGGCGAGGGTGCGGTCTTATTAGGGACAGTCCCTAATAAGAGGCCGATGAGCGTAGCATTGGGAAATCGTTGGTAATCTTGTTAGGGACTGTCCCTAATAAGACGGCGGACTGTCGTTAATAAGGATCGAGCAGCGCCAGAAACCGCGCGGCTGCGTCCCATTCGCGCTGCTTGGCGGCGCGGGAGGCGATGGCTTCGTCATCCGCGCCCCAGCGTTGTTCCTGCCAGTGCTCGTCGCAATTGACGGCGGCCCAGAGGGCGTCGCCGCCGAATGTGCGTTCGGCCAGCGCCAGGGCGACGACCAGACTGCCGCCGATGGTGATCAGCGGGGACAGGGCGGCGAGATGGAAAGGGTCATGCGCCACTAGTGCATTGCGAAACGCGGCAAGCGTCGTTGCGGGTTGGGCGACATGGACGATGCCGGTGGCCAGCACGAACTCGACGCCATAGCGCGCTTCGGCCCAGGCGAGGATCGGGTTCCACGCGGCGGCCTCCAGCGCGAGCAGCTCGCTGTCATGCGCGCGATAGCAGAGCAGATCGCTCTCGGCATAGGCGGCGAGCGGGGTGGCGAAGGCGAGTGCGTCGGGGGCGATCAAGTCGATCGCGGCATTGGCCATGCCGGTCAGCGGCATAGCGGCGGGTTTGATTTCGTCGACCTGCGCCTGCCATTCGGCGGCGATGGCGGTGGCCAGCGCGGCCGTGGGGACGATCAGCGCGGCGCGTTTGGGCGTCTTGATCGCACGGCCATCGAGCAGGATGGCGTGGCCGGTGTCGGCGGGGGCGGTGGTGGCGGTGGTGTAGAAGCGTTTCATGGGGGTCTAACTCGAGCCCCGCCCCTTCAGGGGAGGGGTTGCGGTGGGGGCTATCCGGATGGAGCGGTGCTGCAATTGACAACCCCCTCCCCCGGCTCCTCCCCTGAAGGGGAGGGGGGAGTTAAGTCGGCGATTTCCACCGGCGGATCATCATTGGGATGACGATCAGCAGATCGAAAAAGCCGAGCGCCATCAATAGATAGCCGGCGATCCGCTGTGTTTCCGGCTCGAACCACTGGCGATCGCCGAAGGCCAACACGATACCGGCGACGATCATCGCGGTTGCGGCAATGCGCAGCACCATCAACAGGATGTACTTGTTCCGGGCAGGGTCGGTCTGGCTCATCGAACAGTCTCCATCATCGCATTGAGCATCGCAGGCAGGGCGGAGGGGTGGTCGGCGATGGCTTCGGCTCCGGTGCGGCGTAACTCGCTGACCGGGTGATAGCCCCATTCGACGCCCATCGCGCGCGCGCCGGCCTTGACCGCCATCGCCATATCATAGCCGGTGTCGCCGATAACCACCGTGTCCGCCGCAGCCACTCCGGCCTCAGCGATGGCGGCACGGCACATCGACGGATCGGGTTTGGACGGGTGGAAATCGGCGGTCTGCAAGGTGACGAACCGGTCGATCAGGCCATGCGCAGACAGCAGCCGCACCAGCCCACGTTGCGACTTGCCGGTGGCGACGCCGAGCAGCCAGCCGTCGGCGTGGAGGGTGTGCAGCGCATCGGCGATCCCGTCGTATAGCGGCTCGGGCGCGGACCCCGCCGCGCTGCGCCGTTCGAAATAGATTTCGCGGTAGGTGTCGGCCAGTTCCTCCTGCGCGTCGTCGCCCAGCGTCGGGGCGAGGTGCTGGACGAGCCGGTCGAGGCTGAGGCCGATGGTCGTGCGAACCGCCGCCGGGGTGGGCGGGGCCAGCCCGCAGCGGATGAAGGCGGCGACCATCCCCGAGGTAATCTCGTGCTGGCTGTCGGCGAGCGTGCCATCGCAATCGAACAGCGCAAGGCGCGGGCGGTTCATCGCTGGCCCTTGTGCATCAGATCGGCGATGGCGGTCTGGCCGGTTGCCTCAAGTGCATCCGCCGCCGCCAGCCGCGCCGCTGCGGGCTTGTTTTGCCCGAGTTTGCGGGTGCCGCGCCAAGCGGTGATAGTCATCTCGAAGCCGGTGATCGCGGTCATCATCCGTTCGGCCTTGCCCGGGTCCATCTTGCGCCTCGTCCATGCGGGTTTGGGGGCGAGAAGGCGCTCCTGTACCGCGCTCAACGCATCGATCTGCGCGACCATGCCGTCGCGGTCCAGCTTGCGGACCACGCCTTCCAGCTCGACCGACACATAATTCCATGTCGGCACCTCGTCGGGGCCGAGGCCGTACCAGTCGGGGCTAATATAGCCATGCGGCCCGGTGACGACGAACAGCGCGGTCGCGCCATCGAGATGGCGGGCGATGCCATTGCTGTTGGCGAGATGGAGGTGCAGCCGGTCGCCATCGATCACCACCGGCACCTGTGCCCCGCGCGGGCCATCAGGGGTGCTGGCGAACAGCGTACCGAAGGCGATATCGGCGACGAAGCCGCGCATCGCCTGACGATCATCCCAGCGGAACAGCGGGTTCGGGTGCATCAGCGGGGATCCCGCACCTTTTTGGTGGTGGCTTTGACGTCCCGTGGCTTGCGCGGTGGCTTGTCGCCCTTGGGTGGAGCCTCGACCTGCGCGCCGCGCCCGCGCCGTTCGCCGCGCCGTTCCTTGCGGATCAGCTTGGAGTGGGCCTTGGCCTGACTCTTTTTGCCCTCGCGGTCGAGCGGCGGGCGCTTGTCGGGGATCGCGCCGACTGCATCGCCCGCGCTTTCGCTAAAGCCTAGCGAGGTCAGGCTATCGGCGAAATGATCGGGCAGCGGCGCGGTGACATCGATGCCGCCGCCAACGTTGATCCGCAGCCGCCGTGCGTGCAGGTGCATCTTGCGGCTGATGCTGCCGGTCAGGAAGGCCAGCTTGCCGCCATATTTGCCGTCGCCGACGATCGGATGGCCGATGGCGGCCATGTGGACGCGCAGCTGGTGCGTCCGCCCGGTCAGCGGTTGCAGTTCGACGAAAGCGGCGGCATTGCCCGCGCGCTCGATCACCCGATAGCGGGTGCGCGATGGTTGGCCATTCTCCTCGTCGACATGCATCTTCTCGCCGCCGCTGCCCGGTTGTTTGGCCAGCGGCAGATCGATCTGGCCGCTCTCGATCGACGGCACTCCGGCGATGATCGCCCAATAGGTTTTCTTGGCCGATCGCCCGGCAAAGGCCTTGGAGAATTTCGCCGCGCTGCCCGGCGTGCGTGCCACCAGCAGCACGCCCGACGTATCCTTGTCCAGCCGGTGGACGAGGCGTGGGCGGCCCATGCGCTCGTCGAAAAAGGCATCGAGCAGCCCGTCGACATGCTCGGTGGTGCCGGTGCCGCCCTGGGTGGCGAGGCCGGGGGGCTTGTTGAGGACGATGGCGGTATCGTCGCTGTAAAGTACCATAGTTTCGGCTTCGGCCTGATCCTCGGCGCTCAGTTCGCGTCGCAGCTTGACCCGCGCTGTCTTGGGCGCATCGACGATTTGCGGCACGACCAGCTTCTGGCCCTTGGCGATGCGGTCCGACGGATCGGTCTTGGCTCCGTCGAGCCTGACCAGCCCGGTTCGCGTCCAGCGTTGCAGCAGCGCGTGGGGGACATCGTCGCGGTGGCGCTTGAACCAGCGGTCGAGACGGATGCCATCGTCATCGGCCTTGATGCGATATTCATCGACCGGGGGGCGATTGCGCGGCGGGGTGGGGGCAATGACGGCGGCGGCCACGTCAGGGGTGGTTTCGTCGCTCATGCGCCGCGCACCGCGCACAGGCCGAGCGCCAGCATCGCCACCGATCCCGCCACCGAAAAACCGGCATAAGCCGCGCTGCCCATCCATCGACCTTGTTCTAACAAATCCATCATCTCCAGGCTGAACGCCGAAAAGGTCGTGAAGCCGCCCAATATGCCGACGCCCAGAAACAGCCGCCAACCCTCTGCCAGCCCGCGCTTGTGCAGGAATCCGGCCAGCACGCCCATCAATAATCCGCCGATCAGGTTGACCGCCAGCGTTCCCGCAGGCCAGCCGCTACCGATCATCGCGCCGATCCAGCGACCGATATGGAAACGCAAGGCCGCGCCGATGGCACCGCCTGCCATGACGACGAAAGTATCGGGCATAACCGGCCTCTAGCGCGAGTGACGCGCCTTTGCCAGCGGTGCGGCGCTCAAGCGTTCTTAGCCTAGTTGAACATATCCGGATAGCGCTGGCGGATATGGTCGAACACCGATGCGTGCAGCGGCGCCGACCATTCGAGGCCGAAGCCACGGCTGTTCGACCAGCGGATGATCCCCTCGATCGGCGCGAAGCCGGGCAGGGTCAACCAGACCATGTCGCCGTCATGCGTGCGCGTTAGCGTTTCGGCGCGGCAGCCGGTGCGGGACAGGTCACGCACATAGATTTTGAACGCGGTGCGGCCGGGTTTGCGCAGATCGGCTTCTATCGCCACAGGCGCGCGCAAGGCGATCCTGCGGTCGGAAGGAGAGCTGGGTGGTGGTGGCACGCGATCCGACATGCGGGGCCGATCAATAGTGGTGCGTAGTCGCGTAGCAGCAAAGCGTTGCCGGATTAAGCACATATGTGCCTATCGCGCATTAAGCATTTCGCCGACCCGGACCAGCTTCTCTCGCGGTGCGCCCGCGCGCGCGGCGGATATCTCAGCCGCATCGATTTTTTGCCAGTCGCGGAAGGTGACGATGTCGAGCCCGCGCGCAGTAATCAGATCGTCTAGTCCGATGCGCCCGCGCTTGCCTGCACCGGCCGCGTCGCGCCCGCCGCTGTCGGCAACGATCCGCTCGGCGATAGCCGCACCATCGGGCTTGTTGGTGCCTATCGTCCCCGACGGCCCCCGTTTTGCCCAGCCGACGCAATAGAGACCAGGAAGGATCATCCCCTCGGCATTGGCGAAGCGCCCGCGACCATGTTCATAGGGCACACCGGGGACTGGCGGCGTCTGGTAGCCGATGCAGGCGACGATCAGCCCGGCGGGGATGCTGTACTGCTCGCTTGTGCCGACGGAGCGTAGCTCCTCGTCGAGCCGGGTGCGTTCGACGATCAGCCGCTCGGCGCGGCCATCGCCTTCGATGGCGACGGGCATCGCGAAGAAATCGAATTCGATGGTTATGGGCTTCGCCACCGGATTGGCGGCAAAGCTGCGCAAATGGTTGACCGATTTACGTATCCCAGGTTCGAGCAGCGCGTCATCCTCGACCGGCGGCAGATCGAGCGGATCGACGCGCGGCGCGGCGCGCGCCAGATGGCTTAATTCGCCGAGTTCCTTTGGCGTCATGGCGATCTGATGCGGCCCGCGCCGACCCAGCAGCGAAATGCTGCGGATGTGGCTGAGGCTCAGCGCGTCGAACGCGTGATTGACGATGTCGCTGCCGCCGAACTCCTCGGGTGTCTTGGCAAGGATGCGCGCCACGTCGAGCGCGACATTGCCGTTGCCGATGATCGCCGCGTGCGGCGTCGCCAGCACGGGCGCGAGGTCGGCATGGTCGGGATGGCCATTGTACCAGCCGACGAATGCGGCGCTGCCGACCACGCCCGGCAGATCGGCGCCGGGGATATCGAGCGGGCGGTCGTGCGGCGCGCCCGTCGCCAGCACCACTGCATCATACAGCCCCGTCAGTTCATCGACCGATATGTCGCTGCCGATGGTGACATTGCCGACGAAGCGCACGGTATCGCTCAGCGCCACCGCCTCATAGCGCCGTGACACCGCCTTGATCGATTGATGGTCGGGCGCGACGCCGGATCGGATCAACCCGAACGGCACCGGCAGCCGGTCGATGATGTCGATGCGCACGCCGTCGCCCAGCTGTTTCTGCAACGCCTCCGCCGTATAATATCCCGCCGGTCCCGATCCGACGATGGCGACATGGCGCATGGCATTCTCCTCAGCGCAGCCATCTCGGGTGCTGGTCCCTGTGGCCTTGGTTGTCATGCTAGCGGCACATTGCCGTTGCGCAAGCGCGCACCTCGCTACCTTGACTAACCCCCGCCGCCCACGTATCTGCGCCGCCTCATTGCCCCGTCGTCTAATGGTAAGACTTCGGTTTCTGATACCGACTATCGAGGTTCGAATCCTCGCGGGGCATCCAGTTTTATTTCTACAATTCAGCGGGTTAGTGCAGCACGCCTGGCGTCGATTTGGTGGCGGTCGAGCCGTCGCAATGACCACGCGGTTCCGCCATTTTCCGCGCGTTCCATCTCGTTCCCGGTTGTTGCGAGCGACATGAAATCGGCAGGCAAACCTCGATTTAGCGCCGTCTACTGCATCTGGTAGCTTCGGCTTCGTGCTTCTATTAGCGTGCCGCTCGCCGGCGAGGTGGCGACATCCGGCCACGGCTGTGTGTAATGAGGCCGATGGATGGATTGCCCTATCACTTGTTGCTGCTGGGTGCAGGCACCGTGGCGGGCTTGATCAATGCGCTGGCTGGCGGTGGGCCGATACTGACGCTCGCGATGCTGACCTTGACCGGAATGGATCCAAAGACAGCCAATCTCACATCGACGGTCGCGCTCAGTCCCGGGCAGATTGCGGCTGGTTATACTGTCCGCGACAGCCTGCGCTGCGTCCGTCTGGGCTCGCGACGGTTGCTGGTCATTGCAGCTCTGACCGGCGGAGCCTTGGGTGCGGCCCTGTTGCTGTTGACGTCGGCTCCCCTGTTCAGGGGGTTGGTCCCTTGGCTGGTGCTGTTGGCAACGGTGATCTATGCCGTCAGCAGCATCCCCGGTAGCGCGGCACTCGCCAGAATTGTAACCAGCCAACGCCAGTTCCTAGCCATGATCGCACCGCTGACGCTCTATGGTGGCTATTTCGGCGGTGGCAACAGCTTCCTCCTTCTGGCGCTGCTGAGCGTGTCGGGACATGATCCGAAACTGGCTGGAGACATCAAGAACGGGCTGATCGCGGCGATCAATCTCGGTGCCGTGGCGATCTTTGCCGCTTCGGGCGCGGTCGAATGGACCGTCGCCTTGTGGGTGGGCGCAGGCGGGGTGGTCGGCAGCATTGCCGGTGCGAGATTGTCGGGCAAATTCTCTCCAACCGCGATCCGGTCGTTGGTTATACTATGCGGTCTTCTGTTGGCCGGAACGATGTTAGCCCGATAACCGGTCAAGCCCGGGGAGCGCGGCGCGGGCGAAAATCGTTCGGATCGATCCGGTGACGCGCGAGCTTGTCGTAGAATGTCTTTCTAGGAATTTGCAGTGCGGCGATGGTCGCGGCGACGTCGCCGATATGTCGGCTCAGCGTGGTGCGGATCAGTTCAGCCTCGAACGCCGAGGTCGATTCCTTCAGACCGGCTTGGCGCAGCGGCACCGGAGACCGGGGCCGCTCTCCAGCCGCTCGGCGAAGGCTTTATCAAGCTGGTCAAGACGATCATCGCTCCGGTGATCTTCCTGACGATTGTGACCGGCATCGCCGGGATAGGGCAGGTTTCGGCGTTCGGGCGGGTAGCGGGCAAGGCCTTCGTCTATTTCCTCGCCGTGCCCACGCTCGCGCTTTTCGTCGGACTCGTTGCCGCCAATGTCGTTCAACCGGGTGCTGGTCTGAATATCGACCCGGCAACGCTAGACGCATCTGCGGTTCAAACCTTTTCGGAACAAGCACACGACGCGGGCATCGTAGGGTTTCTGCTCGGCATTATTCCGACCACCGTTCTATCGGCGTTGACCGAGGGGTCGATCCTGCAGGTGCTGCTGGTGGCGATTCTGGTCGGCATATCGATGGCCATGGCCGGCGACGCAGCCAAGCCGGTGCTAACCCTCTTTGAAAGCGCCACTACCGTCGTATTCCGGATGGTCGCAGTGGTCATGCGCGTCGCGCCGATTGGCGCTTTCGGTGCAATGGCCTTCACTATCGGCAAATATGGTGTGGGGGCTTTGCTGTCTCTGGGTTCGCTGGTCGCCACATTCTACGCAACTTCATTGATCTTCGTTCTCCTCGTATTCGGGACGATTGCCAAGCTTAACGGCTTTTCGATTCTCGCCCTGATCCGATATCTCAAGGCCGAACTGCTGCTGGTGCTTGGTACATCATCGTCCGATGCTGCGCTGCCATCGCTGATCGACAAGATGGAGCGCGCCGGCTGCGCCAAATTGGTGGTCGGGCTGGTCGTGCCGACAGGCTATTCCTTCAATCTCGACGGCACCAATATCTACATGTCACTGGCGGCCCTGTTCATTGCGCAGGCGACCAACATCGATCTGTCGCTTGGCGACCAGATTGCGCTTTTGCTTGTGGCGATGGTCAGCTCGAAAGGAGCAGCCGGTGTGTCGGGAGCAGGCTTCATCACGCTTGCCGCGACGATCGGGTTCGGATTGACCGCGATAATCCTGGCTGGCCCCCCAGCCGCAATCAGGTTGCTGAGGATCGCCGCACCCACAGAGCCGGGTCTGCGCGACGCACCGACCAGAGCAATCGCCGAAGGCGCGAACAAAGCGGAGGCGTTGATCGGCCTCTTCATGCCCGAAGTTCCTTGAACCAGCCCAGCCTTCGCATGAGCGCCTTTTCACCTTCGAGCAGCAGCAAAAGTCCAATCCCGATAGCGATTATGATGCTGCCGTCGCGCAAGGTCAGCGGCCTGCTTTCGAACAGCGCGTTCATGACGGGGAGGTAGGTGAAGGCGAGCTGCGCCGCCACGACGATGACGATGGCAGTCAGCACAGCGGGGGTTCCCAGAATGCCGCGCCACGTCAGTGATCGTATGTACAGGAACCTGACGTTGAACAGGTAGAATATCTCTGCCACCACCAGCATGTTGACGACCATGGTGCGTGCCGTCTCGATCCCCCGGCCACTGGCCAGTGTCTCAAAAAAGACGATGAGCACGACGCCGGTAAAGAGCACCGAGACGACGATCACGCGCCACAAGAGAAAGGGTGAGAGTAGCGGTGCGTCCGCTGCCCTGGGCGGACGCTGCATGACGCCGGGCTCCGATGGCTCGAAGGCCAGGACAAGGCCGAGGCTGGCAGCAGTCACGAGATTGATCCAAAGGATCTGGGTCGCGGTCATCGGCAACGCAAAGCCGACCAATATGGCAAGGATGACAGCCATCGTCTCACCGCCATTGGTCGGCAGCGTCCATGAGATCACCTTTCGGATGTTATCATAGACTGTGCGCCCTTCATGCACTGCGGCCACGATCGACGCGAAGTTATCATCAAGGAGAACCATCTCCGCAGCTTCTCGCGCAGCTTCGGTGCCCTTGAGCCCCATCGCGGTGCCGACGTCGGCCTGTTTGAGGGCGGGTGAATCATTCACCCCGTCGCCCGTCATAGCGACGATCGCGCCGCCCGCCTGAAGCGCCCTGACAATGCGCAGCTTATGTTCGGGGCTGGTGCGCGCGAACACCGCAATCTGCGGGACCAGGGAGATAAGTTCCGCGTCCGATAACGGATCGAGTTCCGCTCCGGTCATCGCCTTTGGATCGTCGGCAAGCTTCAGTTGCCTGGCGATTGCCAGTGCCGTTGCGACATGGTCACCGGTGATCATCTTCACATCGATCCCGGCCGAACGGCATTCTGCGATGGCAAAAACCGCCTCATCGCGTGGCGGGTCGATGAACCCGATCAGGCCGAGAAACTCCACGCCGGCTTTAAGGTCAGATGACGCCAGCTTATCACTGACCGGCGTCAACCGCTTGGTGGCGAAACCGAGTACCCGCTCGCCCGCAGTGGCAGCTGTCTCGATATGCCGGTTCCAGTTCTCGCGGACTGACTGATCCCCCACCATGGCGAGCAGAGCTTCGGGCGCGCCCTTGATGAAAACGATTCTCTCGCCGGCCGGACCGCGCTGCAATGTCGCCATGAACCGGTAAGCGGCGTCGAAGGGTATTTCATCAAGCCGCGGCCATTCTGCGCGAGCGTGAGTGGGATCGAAGCCGGCTTTTATCGCCAAGGCGGTCAGCGCGCCCTCCATGGGATCGCCATCGACCAGCCAGTCGCTTCCATTCTGGCGTAACCGGGCGTCGTTGCACAGCAGCCCACACCGGATAATCGAACTCGCGGCTCCGATCGCGGCCGCGTCATCATCATGATTCTCGGCGGTCAGCGCGCCTCCGGGTCCATAGCCTGATCCGCTCACAAGCAATTGGTGGCCGTCGACGAAGATGTGACGGACGGTCATCTCGTTGCGGGTGAGAGTGCCCGTCTTGTCCGTACAAATGACCGAAGTTGCACCGAGTGTTTCGACCGCTGGCAACTTGCGTATCACCGCCTTGCGTGCCGCCATGCGCTGGACGCCGATCGCCAGCGTGATGGTGATGACGGCGGGCAGCGCTTCGGGAATGACGCCGACCGCAACGGCCACTACGGCAATCAGGGCGTCGTCCAATGCAAAATCGCGCACAAGCACGGCAAAGCCGAACAGCAAGACGGTGCCTGCGAGCATGACCCAGGTGAAGCGGCGGGAAAAGCTGTTGATTTGCCGGAGCAGCGGCGTGGTCAACGCCACCACACTGCGAAGCAATCCACTGATTTGCCCGATTTGGGTCGCAGTACCTGTCGCCACGACAACCGCTGTTGCCTGTCCTGTCGTTACCATTGTCCCGGAGAATGCAAGGCTGTGACGATCGCCCAGCGCCGCATCTTTGGCGACGGGGGCTTCTTGTTTTTCAGAGGTAACGGACTCACCGGTCAGCAGCGCCTCGTCGATCGATAGCCCCCGCGCACGCAAAATACGCATATCGGCAGGCACCCGGTCACCTGCCTCAAGCATAACGATGTCGCCTGTGACCAAGTCAGCTACGTCAATTGACTGGCGCTCACCATCCCGCAACGCAGTCGCATGCGGAGCGATCAGATTACGGAGTGCACCGAGCGCCCGTTCGGCTCTGCCTTCCTGGACGAAGCCGACTACGGCATTGACGATCACGACCGCCGCGATGACGGCGGCGTCAACCAAATGTCCCAAGAGCAAGGCCGCGCCAGAGGCCATGATGAGGAAGTAGATCAGTGCGCTGTTGAAATGCGTTAGAAACCGAACCACCGGGTGCACGCTAGCGAATGTGGGCAGGCAGTTGGGGCCGGATGTGGCTAGCCGTCGCCGCACCTCAGCGTTGTCGAGGCCCGACCTCTGACTGTCGAGAAGCACGAGCACTTCATCTTCGCGAAGAGCATGCCATGCGGGTTGGGCTTTGGTCTGCACACATTTCTCCAGCAGCGATACTCTCCGCCCATTCGCTGCCTGGAAGCGCCAGAGCAATATGCCGGTCCGAACGGCGAGTGCACGACGCACCCAATAAAACTCATGGGCCGTTGTTTTGTTCCAGACCGTTAGCTTCCGCTGACGCATGTAAGCGCGCCCGCAGGTCACGATGGGGCCGATCACAATGGCGCAGAAGCGGTTGAGCTTTATACTACGGCGATGGGTTCTGTACGCCGGATAGGGAAAGGATGGTTACTGGATATGTCCGCTCAGTCACATGACGAAGTCCATCTGGGCACATCGAGCCATCTGAATACAGGTCAGGATCAAGCTGACTTCGGCGTTTTCATTGAGGACCATGACGCCACGGCACGCCGCGCGAGACATACACAAAGTCTTACACAGTTTCCGCTTGCCAAGAAATTTCTATTTCATTATCAATTATATGCAGGAGCCTCGTCCGACTCTAAAGTGAGTCTCGAACGGTCGTATCGCCAACCAGTCGGCGAAGATGTTCAGCCCGCACCGGCTTGTGCAGCACCGTCACATTCTCCTCCATCGCCGCATTCAGCAACGGCGAATCCATCTCTCCGGTGATGATGATGGCCGGTGGCGGATCGGCTATTTGTGCGCGCATCGCCTTGATCAACTCCAGGCCGGTCATGCCGCCGACCAGCCGCTGGTCGGTGATCAACAGCCCAAAGCGGTTACCGCCGGTCAAGCGCTGCAAACCGGCCTGCGCGGTCGCCTCGGCTTCGAAGATGACCCCCCAACGGGTTAGCAGATTGCCCAGCGCCGCACGGACATCCTCATTGTCCTCGACCAGCAGGACCGGATCATTGCCGCGCCTGATAACCGCCTGTTCTGCGATCGACGACGTCGGCAGCAATGCATCGTGCCCGGCACATCGCGTCTGGGAAAACCGAAACCGCGACCCGCGGCCGGGCCGCGATGCGACGTCGATGCGCGCATCAAGCAGCCTAACCGACCGCTGCGCAATGGCCAGCCCCAACCCCAGTCCGCGACGTCGATCGCGCTCTGGATTGTCGAGCTGAACATAATCGCCGAAAATGCGCTCGACGTCGCTCGCAGCGATACCGCTGCCGGTGTCCCACACCTCGAAGTCGAGCTTGGCGCCGCGCCGTCGCGCTGCCAACAGCACGCCGCCGGCTTTGGTCGCGCGGATGGCGTTGGAGACCAGGTTGCCGATGACTTGCTCCAGCAGCACCGCATCGCTCGTCACCCGCTCGCCATCGGATCGCAACCGCAGCTCCAGCCCGCGCTCCAAAGCCAGCGGCCCGAATATCTGATTGATGCGGTCGAACAGCGCATCGACATCGACTGGCTCAAGTCGTGGCGTGACCACGCCCGCTTCGAGCTTCGACAGATCGAGCAGTCCCTCGAACGAGCTTTCCATCGTGCCGATGCTGTCCTGTATCCGCCGCACGACATCGCGCCCGCCGCTGTCGAGCTTCAGTTCCTCAAGCGATGACGAGAACAGGCCGAGCGCGTAGAGCGGCTGGCGCAGATCATGACTGGCGGCGGCGAGGAACTGCGATTTGGCGAGGTTGGCCGCTTCGGCACGCAGCAATGCCGCTTCGGCTGCTGCCTTTTGATCCGCTAGTGCCGCCAGCAACGCGTCGTTACTGAAACGAATCGCGAGGCTTTCCCGGATCAATCCATGTTGGGCCTTGCCATAGCCCATGATAACCAACGCAAAAGCCAGAGAGGAACCGCCGAGCATGGCAAAAACCGGGCCTGGCTCCAAAAACATTCGCGCCGCAAAAGGGATAGCGATCAGGGCGTTGAATACGTAGAAGCCCGCCAGAATAGTGCTCCGGAAACCGATGCTTCCGGCTGTAAGTCCGGCCATCGCGCAAACGAGCAAACCGATGGCGAGTGGCTGGTCAGGATCAATGAAAGCGAACAACCCGAAACCCCAAAGGGCTCCATTGATTGCCAGCAGAAGGCTCGCAGACCATCGCCACCCTGTCATGGCGTCGTTGTGGGGATTGGCACGCCAGAATGCGGTTACCTGTAGATGTTCGGCAGCAACGTAAGCTGCGTATAGACTGAGCCACACGAAAATCCATCGGTCGGCGCCAAAGTAGGTTGCGATGAAGGCAACGAAGCCGACGACAAGCAGTGAGGACAATGTCGCACGCCGGATTTGCCGGTATTGAATGCGGACGAGCTCTGCTCCTATTGCGCAGGATTTGGGCATTTTATCTAATCGATCAGCCCGAGTTCGCGCGCGCGGATGACGGCGGGCATCCGGCCATGCACGCCGAGCAGATGGAATAGTTCGGTCAGATGCGCCCTCACCGTGCGCTCGGCGATGCCGAGGCGATAGCGCACTTCCTTGTTGCCATGACCCTGCGCCAGCAATTCGAGGATTTCCGCCTGACGCGTGGTCAGCACCGGCGCGTCGCCCGTTGCAGTCGCCGCTTCGAAAACGGTGCCGCCGCCAAGCACGATGTCCATCCGCGCGATGAAGTCGTTCGCCGGTGTCGTTTTCGACAGAAATCCGCGAGCGCCCGATGCGCGCGCACGGGTGCGCATGGCTGGATGATCGCGACCTGACATCAGGATCACCGGCAGTGCGGGCCACGTCGATTCCACCGAACGGACAAGATCGAAACCGTCGTCGCCGGGGAGGAGGACATCGACGATTGCCAGATCGGGCGATCGATCATGGAGCACCGCCATGGCGTCGTCGGCGCTGGCCGCCGTCGATACCCGCCAGTCGGGGCGCGCCTGTTTGAGCATCGCGGCGAAGCCCTCCACGAACAGCGGATGATCGTCGACGATCAACAGATGCACACCCGCTCCCCCCAAAGCTCTGCCGAGAGGGGAGAAGAGCGCCAATTGCCTAAAGAGGCAATAGAAATCGCCGCCTCCGCGAGCCTAGGTTCCACCCGCGCCCCGCCTGCGCTCGTGTCGCGTTCGTTCAATACGGCCGCGAGCACCCCCGATAGGCAGTGGCCATCAAAGACTGCGTCTCGCTGGGTAGTGGCTCAAGCGGGTCAGCATGGGAGAAAACCGATGCCGTTCACCCCCGCACCGACCGTCGGCGACGATGTCCTGACCGATACCGCTGCCAGCGAAAGCGTCGATGCGCTGGCGGGGAATGACCAGATTACGGTGTCGGGCGGGTTTGATGGCGTTGCCGGGGGTGCGGATCGTGACCGGTTGATCGTCAATTATGTCGCGGCGACGCAGGGGGTGTTCACCAACGGCGCCCTTTCCGGCAGCCTCGCAACCGGCTATTCCGGCCGCATCTGGCAGGGCAACGGCGCGTTTACCGTCGATTTTACCGGCATCGAGGACTTCACAGTCACCACCGGCGGGACCAATGACAGCATCACCGTCGGCGACGGCAACGATGTGGTCAATCTGGGCGGCGGCGACGATTTCGTCAATTTCGGTGCGGGAAACGACAGTGGCGATGGCGGGGCGGGCACCGATGGATTGTCCGCCAATCTCGGCAGCGCGACCACGGCGGTCACGATCAACCTGACAACCGGCGGCAATGCCGCCTTCACCAACTTCGAATATCTCGGCACGCTGGCCACGGGCAGCGGCAATGACGTCATCGTCACCCGTGGAGACGTCGCCGCCAACGAGACGATTGTCACCGGCTCGGGCGCGGACACCATCACCGTCGCGCGCGGTTTCGATGGCGTCGATGGCGGCACCGGTCGTGACCGGCTGGTCATCGATTATTCGGGTGCCACGCAGGGCGTGTTCACCAACGGTGCGCTCTCGGGCAGTGTTGCGGCAGGCTACGCCGGTCGCATCTGGCAGGGGAACGGCAACTACACCGTCGATTTCAGCAACATCGAAGATTTCACCGTTACCGGCAGCGCCAGCAACGACAGCATCACCGTCGGCGACGGAAACGATGTGATCAACCTGGGCGCAGGCGACGACTTCGCCGATTTCGGCGCGGGTAACGACAGTGGCGACGGCGGCAGCGGGACCGATGGTTTTTCCGCGAATTTGGGCAGTGCAACCGCAGCAATCGGCATCGACCTTGTCACCGGCATCAGCGCGACGTTCAGCAATTTCGAGTTTATCGGCAGCCTGACGACCGGCAGCGGCGGCGACACGATCGTCACCCGCGCGATCATCCGCAACGAGACTATTGCGACCGGCGCGGGCGCAGATACGATCACGGTGGCCGGTGGTCACGACACCGTGGCTGGCGGGGTGGATCGAGACCGGCTGATCGTCGATTATTCCGGCGCGACGCAGGGTGTGTTCACCAATGGTGCACTATCTGGAGATCTCGCCGCAGGCTATTCGGGTCGCATCTGGCAAGGCAATGGCAATTATACCGTCGATTTTACCGGCATCGAAGACTTCACCTTCATTGGCAGCAACAGCAACGACAATATCACCGTCGGCGATGGCAACGATATCGTCAATCTCGGCGCGGGCGACGATCTGGTCAATTTCGGCGCGGGCAATGACAGCGGCGATGGTGGCACGGGCACCGATGGCTTTTCCGCCAATCTCGGCAGCGCGACGACGGCGATCGGCATCAACCTGATTACAGGCGTCAGCGCGACCTTCAGCAATTTCGAATATCTTGGCACACTGACCACCGGCAGCGGCGACGATGTCATCGTCACGCGCAGCGATGTGAATGCAGGCGAGTCGATCACCACCGGCGCGGGTGCCGATTCCATCACCGTCGGGCGCGGCTTCGATGGCGTCAACGGCGGCGCAGACCGTGACCGGTTGATCATCGACTATTCAGGAGCCACGCAGGGCGTATTCACCAACGGCGCGCTGTCGGGCAATCTGGCAACCGGCTACACGGGCCGCATCTGGCAGGGCAACAGCAATTATACTGTTGATTTCAGCAACATCGAAGATTTCACCTTCACCGGCAGCGCCAGCAACGACAGCATAACGGTCGGTGACGGTGACGATATCATCAATCTGGGCGCCGGCGACGATTTCGCCGATTTCGGCGCAGGCAACAACAGCGGCGATGGCGGCACGGGCACGGATGGTTTTTCGGCCAACCTCGGCATCGCCACTACGGCGATCGGCATCAACCTCGTCACCGGTGCTGCCGAAGCGTTCACCAATTTCGAGTTTCTCGGCACGCTCAGCACTGGCAGCGGCGCCGATACCATCGTCACCCGTAACATTATCCGCAATGAAACGATTTCGACCGGCGATGGCGATGACACGATCACCGTTGCGGGCGGCTTCGATACCGTCAACGGCGGTGCCGGGCGCGATCGGCTGATCATCGATTATTCGGGTGCTTCACAGGGCGTGGCCAATTCCGGTGCTCTTTCCGGCAGTTTCGCGGCCGGCTATTCGGGCCGCATCTGGCAGGGCAACGGCAACTACACCGTCGATTTTACCGGCATCGAAGATTTCACCATCACCGGCGGAAACAGCAGCGATGCGATCGTCACCGGCGACGGCGAAGACGAATATCTGCAGATCGCTCAGGACAGCCCCTTCTATCTGCGCGATACCGCCAATCTCGGTGGAGGTATCGACCGGATTAGCGTCGATGCGCGCGGCACTAACGGTGCACTGTCGTTTCTGGCGCTAAGCTATGATGGCAGCGGCGAAGTTGGCTTGTATGGCAATGGCAAGCTTGGCTTCACCGGTGCCGAACACTTCTTCTTGCAAGGCGGCAATGCCGCCGACGATTTGCGCGGACTCGATTACGCCGACCGGTTCGACGGTAACGCCGGGGCCGACCGGCTTGCCGGGCGCGGCGGCGATGACGATCTGCGCGGCGGTAGCGGCGCAGACGTGATCGACGGCGACGGGCGGGTGACTATCCTGCTCGCGGCCGACAATCAGAACAACGCCGGGACGGGCGTGTCGGACAATGATTTTAGGGTCAGTGGGCAATATAGCGCGGCCAATCCCTTCGAAGCCGACATTGCCGTTGGCACCGAAAGCGCCGGGACCGTGCGGCTGCGTATCCGCGCCACCGATGTCGATGCGGGCGAGACCGATCAGGTGTTCGTCAACGATGTGCTGGTCGGCACACTCGCCCAGTTCGCCGATGGCGTCACCGGCGACACGATCATCGCCTTCGACGCGGCCCTGCTCGCCAGCGGCGTTGCGCGGGTGCGGATACAGAATACCACGACCAACGACGCTTATGGCTTCCTTGTTCAAGATGTCGAGCTGACGATCGAAAAGACTGGCGACGATGCGATCGATGGCGGCGCGGGCGTCGACCAGATGGTCGGCGGACGCGGCGACGACAGCTATGTCGTCGACGAGGAGCGCGATTCTGTCCAGGAGCAGGCGGGGCAGGGCAGCGATACAGTGCTCAGCCAGGCCCGGATGTTTACGTTGGGCGCAGGGATCGAAAACCTCGGAAGCGCGCTTCCTGCTACACCCGTAGCGTTGACCGGCGAGACGCAGATCAACACCGACATCGTCGCTGCCACCCAGCATCCGCGCAGTGTCACCTTGCTCGACGATGGCGGCTATGTCGTCACCTGGCAGGACGTCAACAATGCAACCGACGCGCGGGCGCGCGTCTTCAATGCGGACGGCACTGCGCGCAGCGCCGAATTTACGGTCAACGCATCGACGGCAGGCAATCAGGGCCAGTTCGGACTGGCCTCGGTCGCGCTTGCTAACGGCGGATTCCTCGTCGCTTTTTATGACACTAACAGCGGACCCAATGGGGAGCGGATTGCCGGTCGCGTCTATGATGCCAATGGCGTCGCACAGGGCAGCGATTACACGCTGACCGACACGCCGGGCACGTTCGACTCATTTCCGGCGATGGCGCGGCTCTCCGATGGCCGCATTGCGCTTATTTCGCAGAATGGCGGCAGCCAGGACGCCGACGGCAGCTTCGGTATCCGCTATACGCTGCTCAACGCCGACGGCAGCGTCGGCGCGGGTGCGTCCACCATCCTGCAAACCACGACGGCGGGCGATCAGCTCGGGCCATCGGTGGCGGCGCTCGACGATGGCCGACTGGTCGTCGTCTGGGAATCGGGCGAACCCGGCGGCAAGGTGTTCCGCGGTCGCATCATCGATGCCGATGGAACTCCGTCCGGCAATGACTTCCTGATTTCCGCACCGGGCGGCGAAACCCCCGAAAGCGGCGAGGTGCGCGCGCAGATTACCGCGATCAACGGCGGCGGTTTTGCCGTCGTCTGGGGGATAACCAACGAAATCGTCGGTCGTGTCTTTGACAGCAGCGGCACGGCGGTCGCGCCGCAGTTCACGGTCAATCAGCGCACCGATGGCGCGCAGACGACCGTCGCCATCACCCGTCTGGCCGAGGGCGGCTTCATGGCGGCCTGGACCTCCGACAACGGGCAGGACGGCGACGTCCATGGAATTGTCGCGCGGCTGTTCAATGCCGACGGGTCGCCACGCGGCGACGATTTCGTGGTCAATCAGATCGGCACGCGCTTCCAGCTGTTTCCCGAACTAGCGACACTGCAGGACGGACGGATCGTGGCGGTCTTCAGCTCCGACATGCCCGGATCGGGCGGAGACTATGAGGGCAGGCAGATCATCCTCGACACCACGCCCGACCGGACATTGATCGGCAACGAACTGGCCAATATCGTCACCGCTGGCAGCGGCGACGATGTGCTGGCGGGGTCGGGCGGGGGCGATACCCTGATCGGCGGGGCGGGCAACGATGTCATCTTCGGCGGCGGTTTTGTTGGGTCAGGCGTGAACCTCGTCACCAACGGCAGTTTCGAAACGCAGGACGGCGTCAATGACACTCGTGCATTTATCCTTGCGGCACCCGATGGAACATTCGATGGCGTAACCGCTCGCGGCGCATCGACCTTGTTCGGCTGGCAACGCGGCAATACCGTGCCGATCGAGCTCGACACCAATGGCGGCAGCACGATTTACCGTCCGGCAGACGGAAACGTCGATGTCAATTTCGAATATGCCGGCAATCAGCAATTGACGCTCTATCAGGACATTGCCGGGTTAACCGCGGGCGAGAAATATATTCTGCGTTTCGCGGCCAATCAAATTTCCTTGCCCTCGAATTTCACGGCGACATTGCAAGTGTTGTGGAACGGCGCAGTGGTTGACACGATCACACCGCAGACCAAAACGCCGGGCTTCTATTCGCTCGTGCTGGAGGCGACAGCAATCGGGTCAGGCGTCGGCGGTACCAATCGCCTCGAATTCCGCGAGATCAGTAGTGGCGATTCTGGCGGCACCACGCTCGACGCGATTTCTTTGGAGGCGTTGGTCGCCGCACCCGACATGGCGGTCGGCGCAATGGGGCCGAATCTGATCGTCAATGGCAGCTTTGAACAGCGCGATGCATCAACCACCTCACGGGACTTTGTGCTGGCGGCGCCCGACGCCGGCTATAATGGCGGCGAGCCGATCTACCGGATCAGTGATCAGCTGCTGGGATGGGGGTTCGCTTCCGGCACCACGCGGGTCGAGTTCAACACCGACAATCCTGCCAATGCGCGTAACGAATTCCAGACCGGCGACGGAGGCGTTGGCCTCGACCTCGAAGTCTTTCCTGGTGAGCAGATCGGCATTTTTCAGGATGTCGCGGGCCTCTCGACTGGCGAGCGCTACCGCATTACCGTATCGGTCGCGGTGCCGATCGGGCCCGGCAGCGGCAGCGTCGCGGTCCAGGTTATCTGGAACGGCCGTGTCGTCGGCACGGTGACGCCGACCAGCACGGTGCCCACCGACTACAGTTTCGACGTGTTCGCGCAGGCATCCGGTCCCGGTACAGGCGGAGCCAACCGTATCGCGTTTCAGGAGGTTGGCGGCAACGACGGCCAGGGGCGCGGCGTCGTGCTCGACGATGTCCGTCTCAATCTGGTCGCAGCGGCAGAAGCCGACAATGATCTGCTGCAGGGCGGCGAGGGCAATGACACACTGTACGGTGCGGGCGGAGACGATGTGCTCGACGGCGGTGCTGGAACCAACGCGTTGTTCGGCGGCACCGGCAACGACACATACCGTATCGACAACGGCACCAGCAGCGCCACCGAAGGTGTCGGCGCGGGCACCGATCTGGTCGAAGCCTCGGTGACTTTCACGCTAGGAGCCAATCTCGAAAATCTGACGCTGACCGGCACCGCCAATATCGCAGGCACCGGTAACGCGCTGGACAATGTCATCACCGGCAACGGTGGAGCGAACACGCTCACCGGCCTCGATGGCAATGACAGCCTCGATGGCGGCGGCGGCGACGATGCGATGATTGGCGGCACAGGCGACGATGTCTACGTCGTCGATAGCGCGGGCGACAGCGTGACCGAAGCGAGCGGGGAGGGCACCGACAGCGTCAACAGCGCGGTGACCTTTGCGCTCGGCGCACATGTCGAGAACCTGACCCTCACCGGCGCTAGTGCCATCGACGGCAGCGGCAACGCTCTGGCCAATAGCATCATCGGCAATGCGGCCAACAACCGCATCGATGGCGGAGCGGGCAATGATGCGCTGGCGGGCGGGCTCGGCGATGACGTCTACATCGTCGACAGCAGCGGCGATGGCGTCACCGAGGGCGCGGACGGCGGCAGCGATCTGGTCGAAGCGTCTGCCACATTCACGCTGTCGGCCAATGTCGAGAACCTCACCCTGACAGGCGCTGCCTCGATCAACGGCATCGGCAACGCGCTGGCCAACAGCATCACCGGCAATGCGGGCAACAACCGGCTCGATGGCGGAGCGGGCGACGATAGTCTGGCTGGCGGTTTGGGCAACGATATCTATGTGGTCGATAGCAGCGCAGACGTCGTCACCGAAGGTGCTGGCGCGGGCACCGATCTGGTGGAAGCGTCGGCGTCGTTCAGCTTGTCGGCCAATGTCGAGAATCTGACCTTGACCGGCGGTGTCGCCGTCGATGGCACCGGCAATGCCGATGCCAACACCATCACCGGCAACGGCGCAGGCAACCGGCTGGAGGGCCTGGGTGGCAACGACATTCTGGATGGCGCTCCGGGCACCGACATGCTGCTCGGCGGCGCGGGCGATGACATCTATCTGCTCGATGTTGCGGGCGACACCGTTGTCGAGCTGGGCGGCGAAGGCACGGATACGGTGCGTGCGACGTTCACCACCACGCTGGGGGCCAATCTCGAAAATCTCGAGTTGCAGGGCGGCGCTGCGATCAACGGCACCGGCAATAGCGAGAATAATGGCATCACCGGCAACAGCGGCAACAACCGCATCGAGGGGCTGGCCGGCAACGACAGCCTTGACGGCGGCGCGGGCGCGGACACCATGCTCGGCGGTGCGGGCAACGACAGCTATGTCATCGACAATGGTAGCGACCGGGTGTTCGAGACGGTCACCGACAATCTTGCCGATATCAATGATGCAGGCGGCATCGATACCGTCTCGACCTCGCTCGCCATCAACATGAACAGCTACAACGGCATCCGCTTCGTCGAACGGGCGATACTGACGGGGACAGCCAGCATCGGCATCACCGGCAATGCGCTGGCCAACCACATCACCGGCAATAGCGGCAGCAACATCATCGACGGTGGCGAGGGGGCCGATACGATGGTCGGCGGGCTGGGCAACGATAGCTATGCAGTCGACAATGTCGGCGATATCGTCACCGAAGCCGCGAGCGCGGGGGCCGATCGGGTCGATGCTTCGGTGTCTTACACATTGTCGGATAATGTCGAAAATCTGACGCTGACCGGTGCGGCGACCGCTGGCACCGGCAATGCCGTGGCCAACCAGATCATCGGCAACGCTGGCAACAACAGCCTTGATGGCGGCGCTGGCACCGATACGCTGCAGGGGCTGGGCGGCAACGACAGCTATATCGTCGATAACGTCAATGACCGGGTGGTCGAGACGCTGAGCCTGACCGTCGGCGATACCAATGATGCAGGCGGGGTGGATACGGTGTTCGCCAGCGTCAGCTATTCGATCGATACCGCGAGCAATGTGCGG
The DNA here is from genome assembly GCA_043727035.1 of Sphingomonas sp. Classification (GTDB taxonomy): domain Bacteria; phylum Pseudomonadota; class Alphaproteobacteria; order Sphingomonadales; family Sphingomonadaceae; genus Sphingopyxis. The sequence goes on from JAYSZB010000115.1 coordinate 53,766, forward strand.
TTTGTCGAGAACCTGACCCTGACGGGCGCTGCCAATATCAACGCCACCGGCAATGCGCTGGCCAATGCGATCACCGGCAATACGGGCAACAATACGCTCGACGGCGGTCTGGGGAACGACACGCTGGCGGGCGGCGCGGGCAATGATCTCTACCTGCTCGATGGCGTCGGCGATGTCGTCACCGAGGGCGCAGCCGCAGGCACCGACACGGTGCGCATCGCGGCGAGCTACACGCTCACTGCAAACGTCGAGAACCTGCAACTGCAAGGGGTGGCCAACATCAACGGCTTCGGCAACGCCGAGGCTAATGCGCTGACCGGCACCAGCGGCAATAACCGCTTGGAAGGGCTGGGCGGCAACGACGTGATCGACGGCGGGCTGGGTGCCGATACGATGCTCGGCGGATCGGGCGACGATCTCTACTTCATCGACAATGGCTCGGATCGTGTGTTCGAGACGCTGACCAACAATGCTGCCGATACCAATGACGCCGGCGGGATCGACACCGTCTCGACATCGATCACCATCAGCATGAACAGTTACAACGGCATCCGCTTCGTCGAGCGGGCGGTGCTGACCGGAACCGGCAATATCGCCATCACCGGCAATGCTCTGGCCAACCATATCACCGGCAATAATGGCAACAACCAGCTCGACGGCGGCGCAGGCGCGGATACGCTGCTCGGTGGGCGCGGCAACGATATCTATATCGTCGATAATCTGGGGGACAGCATCAGCGAAGCAGGCGGCGACGGTGTCGATGTGGTGCGCTCGTCGGTCGACTGGACGCTGGATCTGGCGTTCGAAAATCTGGAACTGACCGGCAGCGCCAACCTCAACGGCACCGGCAGCGCGCTCGCCAACCGGCTGACCGGCAATGCGGGGAACAACATCCTCGATGGCGGCGGCGGCACCGACACGCTGATCGGCGGTGCGGGCAACGACACCTATATCTTCGACAGCTCGGGCGACCGCGCGGTCGAGACGGTGACCGCGACGGTGACCGACACCAATGATGCCGGCGGCATCGACCAGATCTTCTCGTCGTTCGCGGTCAACCTCAACCAGTCGAACGGGATGCGGTTCATCGAGAATGTCACGCTGACCGGGACGGCGGCGGCAAGCGTCAGCGGCAACGATCTCGCCAACAGCATCACCGCCAACAGCGGCGCGAACTTCCTCGACGGAGCCAATGGCAATGACACCATCCTCGGGCTCGGCGGCAACGACACGATGCTCGGCGGGGCAGGAGCCGATACCCTCGACG
>JAYSZB010000116.1:0-6630 GCA_043727035.1 Sphingomonas sp.
TGGCGACACGATACGATAAAACCGCAGACAGCTACCTCGGCTTCATCCACATCGTCTCAATACGCCTGTGGATGCGTGAATTTGTCAACACAGCCTAGAGATAGGTTGGCACCGGCTATTGGATGAATATACGACAGTCTGAGGCAAGAATGCAGGCCGCAGTGGTATCGCGCCACGCTTCGTGCGTGACCAAGCGCTGACGCATTTGGCGAGACTTCGTGATCGAAACTCATTTCGGCGCGGCTGCGGTCACGAGTGCGGGCCGGGGCGGGCCGTCGATCCATCGATTCCTTTCGAGCGGGTGACCGATCCGGGGTATCGGAGCATGCCAACGGCCATCTGACAGCAAATCGTGAGACTGCACGGAGCCAATTCTCAACCCTGCTTGATTGTGCCGGTGTTAAATGAAATAGCCAATGCACCAGCAGCAGGAGGGCTTTCATGGCAGACGTAGTGGGAACCGAAGGACCGGACTCGCTGGATGGCACCGCTGACAACGACCTGATCGATGGACTTGGCGGTAACGACATCCTTCGCGGTCGTGGCGGCAACGATACGATTGGCGGCGGCGAGGGCAACGACCAGTTGTTTGGTGACGAGGGCAATGATCGTCTGGTCGCAGGCCTCGGCGAAAACGACAATTTGTTCGGCGGTGGCGGCGACGATGTGCTCGAAGGAACGCTCGAGCTGCCAAGCGGCGCGGTGCAGCGCAGTTTTCTAAACGGCGAAGCGGGCAACGACCAGCTCTTCATGGAACAGACGTTCGGCACCCCGAACAGCGGCCTGCGTGAGACATTCGCGGCAGGCGGTACCGGCGACGACATCTACTACGCGCGCTATGCCGACCAAACCCGAATTTTCGAAAACGCCAACGAGGGCCGCGACTTCATTGTCCTGATCCCACGCGTCACGCCGGGGCAGGCTGCGATCTTCTACATGGCGGCCAATGTCGAATCGCTCGCGGTGGTGCTGGCGGGCAACGGCGGATCGACCGTGATCGGCAATGCGCTGGACAATTTCATCGACGGTAATGGCGAACTGGGTGGTGTGCGAACCTCGATCGGCAATGACCTGTTCCTGGGGGGCGACGGAAATGATCTGATTTTTGGCCAACAGGGCGACGACACATTATTCGGCGAAGGCGGAGCCGACCGGCTGGTCGGTGGTACCGGGCTGGATTTCCTGATCGGTGGTGACGGCAATGACGAGCTGGAGGGCAATTCGGGCAGCGGAGAGGCAGATGCGCTCTATGGCGGCACTGGCAACGACAGCTATCTGGTCGATAGCACGTCGGACCTGATCTTCGAAAACGTTGGCGAAGGTACCGATTTCGTCCGCGCTGATATTGCGGGTGGTGGCTATTACATGTTCGCCAACATCGAGAATATGGTGCTCAATGGGACGACGGTGTTCGGAGTGGGTAATGCGCTGGGCAATCAGATTACCGGTGCCGACAGCGCGCAAACACTGCTTGGTGGTGACGGCAACGACATCATCTTCGGCAACGGCGGCAACGACATCATTTTCGGCGAAGCCGGCGGAGATACGCTTATCGCTGGATCGGGCATTGACTATCTCGCGGGCGGCGATGGCGACGATTCGCTGATCGGCGGTGAAGACGCCGACGAAATCTACGGTGAAGCGGGCAACGACAATCTCGACGGTGGAACCGGCTTTTTCACCGACATATTGTCAGGCGGCGCTGGCAACGACTTCATCGACGGCAACAGCGGTGTCGGTTTCGATCCCGGTCTCGGCGATTTCGACTTCCTTTACGGCGGCAGCGGCGACGATGGCTACGCCGTCGACACGCCCGCCGATCTGGTGTTCGAGGATGTGGGCGGCGGACGGGACACCGTCAATGCCAATATCCCGGGCGGCGGCTATTATCTTTATGGCAATATCGAAGAGCTCAGCCTAAGCGACACGACATTGTTCGGGGTCGGCAACGCGCTCGACAATAGCCTGTTCGGCGGCGCGAGCACTAACCTGCTGCTCGGCGGTGGCGGTAATGATTTTATACTGGCACGCGGCGGCGACGATGTCGTCTATGGTGAGGACGGTAACGACAATCTGTTCGGGGAAGCTGGAAACGATTTTCTGATTGGCGGGACGGGCAATGACCTGTTCGTCGGCGGCGCGGGCAATGATGTCTATCGCGGCGAGGCGGGCCGCGATGTGTTTCGGATGGAGCGTGGCTGGCAGGGTGAATTCGTCGCCGATTTCACGCGCGGCGAAGATCGCATCGAACTGCTCAACATGGGTGTCATCAACTTCGCCCAAGTGCAGGCCATCACGATCCAATCCGGCGCTGACACGGTCATTAATTTCGGAAACGGCGATTATTTGGTGCTACAGAGTTTCACCGCGAGCACTTTGACCGCATCCGACTTCGGGTTTTAGGCTGCCTTTTCACCGGTCAAGCTCATCGGCCCCGCATCGACCAGATCGATCGTCACCAGATCGCCGATCGCTGCATCGCCGATCACATGAATAGATGATGGCGCGGTCACTCTGAAGGCTGGGGATTTCATCCTCTGAAGGCGTAAAGGCTTGCCATCCCTTCCCCTGCTTGCCTGCCGGCAGGCGGGGGCAAGGTCAGTCAACCACCCAGCGCGTCAGCCCGTTGCGGTTGCGCGGCAGCCATGCGTCGATACCATCTCCGTCCGGGTTGAACTTCGTCAGGGTGGTCATGCAGTCGCCGTCGCGCGTTGTTGTTTCGCGGATCGCGGCGCCGCTCGCGCCATCGCGGCGGGTGTCGCTGGTCGCCAGCGACTGTCCGCTTGTTGCATTGGTGAAAACGAAACCGGTCGGTCCGCTTCCGGCCCCATTGCAGCCGGACTGCCATGCGCCCTCATGCCGGTCGTAGAAGTTGTTCAGCTGATAGATTTAAAGCGGACATCGAATGAGCAGACTCGAGGCGGCTGGAATGTCGGACAGTCCGGTTTTAGAAGCGCAAGGTTGATAACAGGTCGTACGTTTAGATTGTTCTGCTGAAATTCGCATCGCGCCCGATCCTGGATCGCGTTATCGGCCTGCCTTGCCATATGGTCGAAAGCGACAAAGCCTAGCTTCCTCAATTCCCGCATCTAACATTCTGGCATCTGCTTTTGCGATCGCGCTCGGGCGCCATCGAGTTTGATACCCTACAAATGGCGATGGACGGTCGTTTCGGTCCGCGATATGAAAACAAGGCGTTGCATTTGCAATACGCCCTATCTCGGGCATCCAAGGTGAGAACATGGCCGATTTCTTTGGAACTCCTGATGCGGATATCATCAACGGCACGATTGCCGGAGACCGGCTCTATGGTGGCGATGACGCCGATACGCTCAACGGCGATGGCGGGGGCGACGAGCTGTATGGCGAGGCTGGCGACGACACGCTGAACGGCGGCGACGGCAATGACCGGCTTGAGGGCGGCTTGGGCTCGGATATCGCCAATGGCGGCGACGGCGACGATACAATCTTTGCCGGAATCGGCGATCAGGTCGATGGCGGCGCAGGGATCGATACAGTCACCTTCGATCTGCGGGGGCTGATCACCGCCAGCACCGTCAACCTTGACAGCGGCAACCTGATCAGTTTCGGCAGCGGCAGCACGCTGATCAACGTCGAGCGTGGCACCATCTTGCTAGGCTCAGGTAATGATGTCGTTCAGCTCGGCGCTATCGAGCTAGTGGTCTACGCCGGCGATGGCGGCGATACCATCACCGGCACTGCTGGCAACGACACCAGCTACGGTGAAAATGGCAATGATATCCTGTCCGGTCTGGGCGGCAACGACACGCTCTCGGGCGGAGACGGCAACAACAGCATCGACGGCGGCGACGGCAACGACATTCTGACCACGCTCGCCGGGACAGACAACCTGGTCGGCGGCGCCGGCGACGATAATCTTAGCGCGGGCGAAGGCACAGACACGCTGAGCGGCGGCGACGGCAACGACGTCATCACCGGCGGTCTCGGTGCCGACACGATGACCGGCGGTGCAGGCGTCGATCGCTACACCTTTGGCTTCGGCATCCCCCGCTCGGAAAGCTCGCCATCGACGGTCGATATCATCACCGACTTCGAGGGCGCTGGCGTAGCGGGCGGCGATCTGATCGACCTGCCGTCGCTGTCGAACGGGCTGCCACTGGTGTTCAGTGCGGCGGCACAGACCTTCACCATCGGCGCAACTGGCGTGCAGCTTCCCGCCGAGTTCGTCGGTGACGGGCTGGCCGATGTCTCCTTCCAATATAACGCCGCGCAGAACCGCACCGAAATTTGGGTCGATGCCAATGACGACGGGCAATTGTCCGAGGTCGATATCGTCATCTACCTCAACAGCGTCACGGCGCTGATCCAGTCAGACTTCGCTGACAATTTCCTGGTGTGGCGCGGGACGGCGGGCAATGATGTCTATCAGGGCAATGCCAGCGCCAACATCGCTTATGGCATATTGGGCGACGATACGCTGAACGGCGCGGGCGGCAATGATACGCTTTTTGGTGCCCAAGGGGCCGATACGCTGAACGGCGATGCCGGGACAGACACGCTGGACGGCGGAGACGGCAACGACATTCTCAACGGCGGGGACGATGGCGACAACCTGATCGGCAGGGCCGGTAACGATGTGGTCAACGGCGGGTTTGGCGGTGATAGTCTGAGCGGGCAGGAGGGTGACGACCTGCTCAGCGGCGGCGCTGACAATGACAGCATCAGCGACGACATCGGCAACAACAGCGCCGATGGCGGCGACGGCAGTGATAATATCACGCTGGCGGGCGTGATCGTTGGCGGGGTGATCGTCAACACCAACACGGCGCTTGGCGGTGCGGGCAACGACCAGATTTATTTCTACGCCACCAACGGTTCGATGTCGGGCGGCGACGGCAATGATAATTTGCTGGTGCGTGACGGCGCGATCACGATGGATGGCGGCGCGGGCGACGATTATCTTGAGATGGGCGCCTATATTTTTACCGGCGAGGATCGGGTGCAGACCGCGACCGGTGGTAGCGGTGCAGACCTGTTCAGGGTGAGCAACTCATCGGGTCTGCCCGACACCGACATCATCACCGACTTCAATGCGGTCGAGGGCGATCGGCTGCGGATCTTTGGCGTGACCGCCGGCCGTGCCGACGGGGGCGGGTTCTGGCCCTTGCAGACCAGTGCCTCGCTGATCTTCCGCGGGAGCATGGACCCCTCGCTGCTGGTTGAGGGAGCGACGCTTCCGGGCGGCGACATCGGCACCGGGTTCATCCAGTTCTGGACGGTGCAGTCCGGCGGCAACACCTTCTTGGTGGGTGACAGCGATGGCGACCTCATCCTCGATGCTACCGACATGGTGGTCAGGTTCGATGGACTGGTTACGCTCACCACCGCAAGCTTCGTCGCAGGAACGTTCGTTGCGGTGGCAGGAAGCACCGGCGACGACAGCCTGACTGGCACCAACGTGGCGGACCAGATTTATGCGCTGGCGGGCATCGACAGCATCGACGGTCTTGAGGGTAATGACGCGCTCTATGGTGGCTTGGGCAACGACCTGATCCAGGGCGGTATCGGCGGCGACTTCCTCTATGGTGACCGTCGGCGACACCAATGACGCTGGCGGCGTGGACAGTGTGTTCGCCAGCGTCAGCTACTCGCTGGACACCGCGAGCAACATCCGCTTCGTCGAAAACCTGACCCTGACTGGTGTGGCCAACATCAACGCTACCGGCAATGCGCTGGCCAATGCCCTCACCGGCAACAGCGGCAACAACATCCTCGACGGCGGCGCTGGCAATGATGCAATGGCAGGTGGCGCAGGCAACGACATCTATCTGGTCGATGCGGCAGGCGATGTCGTGACCGAGGGGGCCAGCGCAGGCACCGACACCGTGCGCGCATCGGTCAGCCACACGCTCGCCGCCCATGTCGAGAATCTGCAACTGCAAGGCGTCGGCAACATCAATGGCATAGGCAATGGCGAGGCCAACAGCCTGACCGGCACTAGCAGCAACAACCGGCTCGAGGGGCTGGGCGGCAATGATAGCATCGATGGCGGGGCAGGTGCGGACACCATGCTCGGCGGCGCTGGCGATGACAGTTACATCATCGACAATGGCAGCGACCGTGTGTTCGAGACGCTGACCAACAATGCTGCCGATACCAATGATGCAGGCGGCATCGATACCGTCTCGACATCGATCTCCATCAATATGAACGGCTATAACGGCATCCGCTTTGTCGAACGCGCCGTGCTGACCGGCACCGCCAGCATCGGCATCACCGGCAATGCGCTCAACAACCACATCACCGGCAATACCGGCAACAACACGATCGACGGCGGTGCAGGCGCGGACATCATGATCGGTGGCCGCGGCAACGATATCTACACCGTGGACAGCATCGGCGATGTCGTGACCGAGGTGGTCGGCCAGGGGTTCGACACGGTGCGTGCTTCGATCAGCTACACGCTGGGCAGCGATGTCGAGGATCTGGTGCTGACCGGCAGCGGCAACCTCAGCGGCACCGGCAATGGCCTGGCCAACCGGCTGACCGGCAATGCCGGCAACAACATCCTCGATGGCGGCGGTGGGACCGATACGCTGATCGGCGGCGCGGGTAATGATACCTATATCTTCGACAGCTCGGGCGACC
>JAYSZB010000117.1:0-18741 GCA_043727035.1 Sphingomonas sp.
GTTGTGGCAAGTCGCAATCCCTCCACCATGCTGGGCAAATATAGTGCGCTATTCAGATGTTGGCGCTTGGCATGGTCCCCCTCCCCGTTCCGGGGAGGACCTGGTCACAGCCCGTGCCAGCGCACCACTTCATCGAGCGGCGCGCGCTCGACCGGAAACATATTAACCCCCGCCTCAGCATCGCGCCAGCCGATCGCCAGCCCCGAATAGACGATCTGCTCGTCGTCCAGCCCGAGATGATCGCGGATCGTCTTGCCAAAGACCGACCAGGCTTCTTGCGGGCAGCTATCCATCCCGGCCTCGCGCAGCAGCAGCATCACCGATTGCAGCCAGATGCCCATGTCGGCCCATTGCGGCGGTCCCATATATTTGGGGCAATGGACGAACAGGACGACGGGCGCGCCGAAACCCGAGAAGTTGAGCGCCATCGCCGCATTGCGCGCGTCGCGGTCCTCGCGGGCGATGCCCATTGCCGCATACATCGCGTGAGCCACGCCATGGCGGCGAGCCATGTGCAGGCCTGCCAATTCGGGCGGATAGATGACATATTCGGGCTGCAACCCCATCATGCCCATCGCGCGGCGCTCGTCCACCATGGCGATCAATGCTGCGAGCGAGTCGCCGCCGACGACGCTGACCATCCATGGCTGGACATTGCCGCCCGACGGTGCGCGCTGCGCAGTTTCGAGTATCTGGCGTAACAGCGCGGTATCGACCGGGCGGGCGGTGAAGGCACGGACCGACCGGCGCGACACCATCGCCTCTGTCACGCTCACCGCACGAGGTGCGGCGGCGGCGGGAACATCACTCATATCGGGGCCTCATATTTATTCTCGCGGCGTTTGCCGAACAGCAGGTCGCGTTCCATCCGCGCGCGCGCCTGCCGGTAATAGGCGAGCAGGAACAGCCGGTCGTCCTCGATGATCGGACGGCCGATCTTGGCGCGGATGGTGTCGGCGACGACCATCATCGCCTTGGCATCGTTGCGGCGCAGTACCTTTTCCAGTTCCTGCAATTCGAACACGCCATAGACCGACAGTTCGGCGGCGGTGAAGGCGGGTTCTGCCGGATGCGCCGCCCCATCGGCCAGATCGAGCGCCATCTTGTTGCGCCGCGCCACCACCACCCATGTGCCGCCAACCAGATCGCCGAAGCGCATCCGGTCCCGGTTGAACAACAGGAACAGGCTCATCGCCAGCGTCCACAGCAGCCCGGCGACGACCAGACTGGCGGTCGTCGTGCCTTGCACTGCGCTGCCGATCAGGAGAAAGAACGGCAGGAACAATTCCATTTCGCGCACCAGATTGCGCGCCACCACCGACCCGACGGTGAGCTGGCCGCCATCGCGCGCGACGACACGGATACCAACAATGCGCTTGCCCGGCGTTGCCGCGCGCGGGCCGAGTTCGAAGCCGATGAACCAGAAATTGCGCAACAGGAATGCGCCAAGCATCAACACGATCACCGCGATCTCGGCACCGTTGCCTGCGCCAAAGGCAGTGAAGCCAAGAATGACCCATGCGGTGATGAGGATCACCAGCATGAATATAAGGTCCAGCACCAGCGCACCAAAACGCAAGCCAGCACTGGCGATTTCCAGTTGAAGGTCGGCACCTTCGGGGGTTATGAAACTGCGCAGCTTGCCGCGCCGCGCCTTGGCGAGGCGCGCGGCACCACCTGCGGCGGTCGCGGCGGGGGCAAGGCTGCTCATGTTGTCCTGGCTCGGCGGGGAACGTAGAAATAGCCAAGCCAGAAGACCAGAAAGCCACCGCCAACGGCAAAGCGCCATTCCATCGACTGGATCAACTGGCGCCCGAACCCCTCGATCAGCCCGGCGACCAGCAGCATCAGGATGACCCCGATCATCGCCGCGCCGCTGGCCTTGCCCGCCTCCGATGCCGCCGCCAGCCGCGAACGCGCACCGGGGAAGGCGCAGGCGAGGCCGACGCGCAGCCCTGCTGCTCCAGAAATAAAGATCGCCAGCAATTCGGTTGTGCCGTGGATGGCGAGCCAAGCGACAAAATCCGGTCCGAGCCCCGCGTCGAAAAACACCCATAGCAGCCCGCCCAGCGGCAGGCCGTTAGAGAAGATCAGCATCATCGTCGGTACGCCAAAGGCAAAACCCAGTGCATAGGCGAGGATCGACACCTGGCTGTTGTTGGTGAACAGATAGGTGGCAAAGATGTGCAGGCCGGTTCGTTCATCCTCCTTTAGCCCGTAGATGGTCTCGCGCAGCGCCTCCGCGCCCGCGCCGGGGGTGCGGCCCTGCGCCATCGGCCCGATCAGCCGTTCGAACCACACCGGATCGCTGGCAACCAGCCACCAGGCGGTGACCGCACCCAGCGCCAGCAGCAGCGCCATGAGGAGGGTCTCCTTCCAAAGGCTGCGCACCGCCGCAGGCCAGCCATGGACGAAGAACCCAACCATCCGTCGAAACCGCGATTCACGCACTCCATAGAGCAGGAAATAGCCGCGCGTCGCCAACCCCTCGAGATAATCGACCAGCGCCGCGTCGAGATTGGTCGCGCGGGCGAGGCTGAGCGAGGAGAGCGTGGCGCGATAGAGGCGAGGCGTCGCCAGCAGTTCCTCGTCGCTGAGGCGGCTGATCGAACCTTTTTCCAGACGCAACACCAGCGCCTCGAATGCATGCCAGTCGCTCTCGCGTTCGCGGCGGAAAGCGGCGGTCGAATAGCCGATGCTCTGGGTCAGGGCCATCAGATCATCCCCTGACGCTTGATGCGTACATATGTCGCGAGCAGGCCCGCAGCGAGCCCCTGCGGCGGCACTTCCAGCACATGCGCGCCCATGCGGCGCAGGCGGGCGAGCACCACGCGGCGGTCGCGCAGCAGTTCGGCGGCGACGGTCGCACCGGCGACATCGTCGGCGGTTGCGGGCACGCGCGCCGAGAGATTCTCAAGCTCGCTGTCGGTCATCACCACGAACAGCAACAGATGCTTCGCCACCAGCTTTTCGGCGGCGCGGATCATCAGCTCGGCGCTGGTGACATCGGCGAATTCGGTGAACAGCACGATCATCGCTCGCCGCTTGAGCGCGGCACCGATGGTTGCGAGGCCGAGCGTGAAATTGGTTTCCTCCGCCGCATAATCGATGTCGGCGGCGGCGCGGCGCAACTGGGCGAAATCGGCGAGGCGGACATACTCGCGCCCCGTGACGCGCGGCTTGGCAGCAAAGCTGGCGAGGCTGACGCGATCCTCCATCCGCAAGGCGACATAGCCCAAAGTCAGCGCGGCGGAGACGGCGCGGTCGAGCCGGGGTTCGGCGACGCCATCGGGCGTGACCAGCGGGTCGGACATCATCCGCCCTGAATCGATGGCGAGGACGATGCGGTTGTCGCGCTCGGTCTCGAACTGTTTGGCCAGCAGATCGGTGTGGCGCGCCGATTGTTTCCAGTCGATCGCCCGTCGGTCGAGCCCCGGCATGAAGCGGACCAGCGATTCGAACTCGCTGCCCTCCCCCAGCCGCGCGTTGAGCCGCTGGCCGATCTGCGCATCGCGCGCGAACAGTCGCGCGCCATCCTCGCTCACTGCGCGGATCGAGGGGACGATGGCGATGTCGCGATCGATCGCAATCCGCCGATGCCGCCGGGCAAAGCCCAACGGCCCGGTCCAGCCGATCCAGCCAGCCGCGATCCGCGCCATCCCCCGCCGTGTCGCAGTCAGTATGAGGCCCGCCGCGCCATGCCGTCCATCCGCATCGAGCGCCGCGTCGATCCGCCCGCCCGGCGCGATCAGCGGATCGGCGTCGAGCGCCACCCGTGCCGCCGGGGGCACGCCCGCACCGCCGCTGTCGACCACTATGTCGAGCGCGAACGGATCGCCAACCCCGACCGTCAGCGGCGCAGCAATCGCCAGCCGCGCCTTGCCGAGCGGGGCAGCGGCCAGCGCGTCAAAGCAGAACAGCCCGATCCCCAGCCCGGCCCACGCCGCCGCCGCCCACCACAGCTCGGGCCGGGCGAGGCCGAGCCCGAGCGCCATCGGCGCGCCGATGGCGACGAAAGCGATGGCACGGCCGGTAGGAGCGATCATGGCTTAAAGCCCCTCCCGCCTGGCGGAGGGGTTGGGGTGGGCCTGTCCGAGTAGCGCACGGCGAGCAGCAAAGGCCCACCCCTAACCCCTCCCGCAGGCGGGAGGGGGACTTTTCGTGCACTTGTCCTCACTTCGGCGCTTCCACCGACGCCACCAGATCTGCGACGATGGCGTCGATCTGCCGTCCGTCGATCTCTGCCGACGGCGACAACAGCAAGCGGTGGCGCAGCAGATCGGGTGCGAGGCTCTGGACATCGTCAGGAATGACATAGCTGCGCCCCTGCAACGCCGCCTGCGCCGCCGCTGCCCGCGCCAGCAAGGCACCGGCACGCGGGGAGGCTCCGCTGGCGAGATCGGGCGTTTCGCGCGTCGCGCGGATCAGCGAGACGACATAGGCGGTGATTTCCGGCGCGACGGTGACGGCGGCAACGCTGGCGATGGCCGCGTCGAGCCGTGCCGCGTCGGCCACCGCCGCCACCCCCATGCGGTCGGCATCGATCCGATCGAACAGGCTGCCGTGCTGCGCGACGATGCGCTCTTCTTCGGCGCGGTCGGGATAGGGGATGGCGAGTTTGAACAGGAAGCGGTCGAGCTGCGCTTCGGGCAGCGGATAGACGCCCTGGCTCTCGATCGGGTTCTGCGTCGCCACCACGGTGAAGCGCTGGCTGAGCGTATGCGTCTCCCCGTCGAGCGTTACCCGCCGTTCCTGCATTGCTTGCAACAACGCCGCCTGCGTCTTGGGCGGGGTGCGGTTGATTTCGTCGGCCAGCAGCATTTCGGTGAAAATCGGCCCGCGTGTCAGCGTGAACGCCGATGTCTGGAAATTGAACAGGTTGGAGCCGAGGATATCACCCGGCATCAGATCCGGCGTGAACTGGATGCGCCCGAATTGCAGGCCGGAGGCGCGCGCGAAGCATTGCGCCAGCAGCGTCTTCGCCGTCCCCGGCGGTCCTTCGAGCAGGACATGCCCGCCGGCCATCAGCGCGACCAGCAGGCGATCGACGACCTTTTTCTGGCCGACCACCGCCTTGCCGACTTCGGCCGCGATTCGCTGTCCGAGTTCGGCGACTTCAGTGACTGTCACGTACGATGTCCTTTCGCCATTGGCCGAGCGCCGATGCGCCCGCCACGATATCTGTTGAAGTTCGTGCGCGTTCGAGCGCGGTCGCGAGTTCCGAGAATGTACGACCGCGCTGGTCGGTGAACCGGTCGAGCCAGCGGTCGAGCGATGCGCCCACCAGCCCGGTTGGCGCATGCAACCGCTGCGCCGCCGCCTCCCGCACCATGGCAACGTAGCGTTCGGCAAAGCCGGGCAGCCGCCGCGCCTGGACGATCAGCTGTGCGCTGTTGGCGACCAGTGCGGCCTTGCCGAAAGCGACGGTGCGCACCTCGCGCAGGGCCGGGCCGAAGCGGACAAAGCCCTGCCACAGCGCCAGCAGCGCGGCGACGAGCAGACACAGCGTCAGGCCAAGGAAGGGTGGGGTGAAAGCCAGCCGAACTAGCGACCGGTCGCTCGCGCCAAGCCCGTTGAGCGTGACATCGAACGTCACCCCCTCGTCATGCGCGCCGAGCGCATCGAGCAGCGCCACCGCTGCGGTGGCGCGGGCCGGATCGGCCATGCCGATATTGTTGAGGATGTCGGGATCGGCCAGCACATAGATGGCCCGGCCGGGCAAGGGGCCGACCTCTTCGGGCTTGAAAGCGCCGGTCTCGGCGTCGAAGCCGCCAGCGTCGCCATCGTCGACCTCATCCGGCTCGGGCTGATCCCACAGCGCCAGTAGCGCTCCGTCGCCGAGCCGCACCACCGGGGTGAAGCGGTCGCCGGCAATGCTGCGCGCGCGCCGTCGCGGCGTCGGCAGGCTCAGCGCCTCTCCCGCTACCGCGCCCGACAGCGTCGCCGGGGCATCGGCAACCGGAACCAGCCGGTGCGGGCCGAACAGAGCGCCATTGGATTGCGGTGCCATCATCGGCAGCTCGATCTCGGTCTCACGCGCGTCGCGTCGATCGCGCTGCGGGGTGGCGAGCGGACCATCGTCGCCCAACCCTGGATAATGCTGCACATATCCGCGCCGCTGCGGATCGGCCATGACCATCCATTTGGGCAGCACGATCAGCACGGTGCGCTGCGGATAGCGGGCCAGCACATCCTCTACCGTTGTCGCGCCGAGCCGGTCGTCCATCGTTAGAACCAGCAGGCCGGGTTCGACTTCGTCTGCGGCAAATTCAGGAACGAGCCGCCCGACGGCAACCTCATGGTGGGTCCGCCGCAGCACCTCGACCAGCGCCGAGTAACTGACCGCACTGCGCGACAGCGCATGGGCGCGTCCGTTCTGCCCGCTCGACAGTTCGGGCGAGAAAGCGGTCAACACCCAATAGCCGATGAAGCCGAGGATCGCCGCGACGATCAGCGCGCCGATGATGCGCGGATCGAACGAGCGGGCGGAGGCCGTGCCGCTCATGCCGCGCGCGCCCGCCAATGATCGCCGAAGGCAAACGCCTCATAGGAGGCACGCGCATCGCGCCAGTCGGGCTCGGCCAACGTCGCCCGCGCCCAGCGGCTGCGCTCGACGGCAGCGGCGATGGCCGCAAAGGCGCTGCGCGCGGCATCGGGCAAATCGCGCATCGCGGCGATGGCGCGCGCGGTCAGCGCCGGTTTGAGCAGGCCGGGGCGGCGCGCGTTTATGTCCTCGAGACTGCGCCCGAGCAACAGATGCACCGCCTCATCGAAGTGCCCGGCAGCGGCGAGCGCATCGGCCTCTCCCAGCAAGTTGCGCGCGGCGGCGTGATCGGGCTGCCAGTGGTCGGCCATGTCCCCATCATCACCCCTGCGCTGGCGCAGGCGGGCGATGGCGCTGTCCACCGTCTCGCGCACCACCGGCACAAACAGGTAAAGCAGGAACAGCCCCAGCGCGGCGATCAGCGTCCAGCCGAGCGCCTTGACGATCGGCAGGCCGCCCTCGCCCAGCCATCCGAAGAAATCGCTGAGCAGTTCGCCCAGCCATGATGGTTCGCGCGGCGGCGGTGCAGGCTTGATAGCGAACTGATACCCACCCTCGGCCTTCAGCGCGCTCACCGCATCGGCAATTGCCGGGTCGATGGGCGCCGATGCTTGCGGCGCGGGTGCCTGCGCGAGCAGACCGCCCATCGGCAAGGCAACGGCCAGAGCGAACGATATCATCCGTGCAGAGTGTCGCCCCGTCATCATGCGGTGATTGCCGTTGCCGATGGCGATTGGCAAGATAAGACCAAGAATAAAAGCCGCAGCCCTGAGCTAGCCCAAGGGCTGCAGCAACGTTCGCCGGTACCGCCGCTTACTCGGCAGCCATCGCCAATTCGGCAGGCTGTGGCCCGCGAATGACGCCGCCGGGGGTCGGTCCCTGCATCACGCCTTCGCGGAACGTCACCTGCCCGGACTTGATCGTCGCGACATAGCCATCGGCCTTTTGCAGCAAGCGCTTGCCGCCTGCTGGCAGATCGAACGCCAGCCACGGCTTACCCAGCTTGAGCCGGTCCATATCGATGACATTGACGTCGGCAAGCAGCCCGGGCGCGAGGACGCCGCGATCGTGCAGGCCATAGAGCACCGCCGTGTCGCGGCACTGGCGCTTGATCGCGTTTTCGAGCGTGATGCGCTTTTTCGCCCGGTCGCGCACCCAATGCTGGAGCATGAAGGTCGGTGAGGCCGCATCGCAGATGGTGCCGCAATGCGCGCCGCCGTCGGACAGCGAATTGACGCAATCGTCGCTCTCCTGAAGTGCTTCGAGGAAATCGAGATTGCCGTCGCGATAGTTGAGGATCGGGAAATAGATGAAGCCCTTGCCCTCGTCGTTCATCAGCAGATCATAGGCATATTCCGCCGGAGACACCCCCGCCGTTGCCGCGCGTGCCATTATGCTTTCGTCCATGCGCGGCTCGTAGTTGAAGTCGGGGTCCATCTCGAAATGCACCGGCCAGCCTTCGGCGACGATATGCAGGAAATCGATGATGTCGCTTTCGGGCCAGACATTCGCCTCGCCGATCATCCGCGCCTTGAACGCGGGGTCTTTGAGTTTCGCCAGCTGCTCGGCCCAAGGCAGGTCGATGATCTCCTCCCACGCCGGTTTGAAGCGGAACGGGTGGACGGTGCCCTGCCACGCCATGATGATGCCGTTGCCGCGCAAGGCGATCTGCGCGACGATGTTGGCGCCATTGTCATTCTCGGCGCGCATCGCCGCAATCTGTTCCTCGAGCGGCATCTCCTTGGCAATGCTCTGCAAGGCGGCAAAAGTCACCGGCAGGCCGGTCTCACGGCTCAATTGCCCCATCCAGCCGAATTCGTCCCAGTCGCGCTTCATGTCCGACGCCATTTCGAACACGCCGTAGCCGACCCGGCCCATCGCCCGGCCGATGCCGATCAGCTCTTCCTTGGTCGCGGTGGTGCCGGGGACCAGCTCTCCGTCGATCGACTTGTGCAGCACGGTGCGGCTGGTCGAGAAACCGAGCGCACCGGCGCGAATGCCCTCCTCGACGATACGCGACATCTCGGCAATATCGAGCTCTGTCGGCACCGCGCCGGGCCGTTCGCGGTCTCCCAGCACATAGGCGCGCACCGCGCCGTGTGGCACATGCGTCCCGACGTCGACGGTGCGCGGCAATTTCTCCAGCGCGTCGAGATATTCGGGGAAACTCTCCCAGTCCCAGCTCATTCCTTCGGCGAGCGCGGTGCCGGGAATATCCTCGACCCCCTCCATCAGGCTGATCAGCCACTCATGCCGGTCGGGCCGCGCGGGCGCGAAGCCGACGCCGCAATTGCCCATGACGACGGTGGTGACGCCGTGCCATGACGATGGCGCCATCTCCGCATCCCAGGTCGCCTGCCCGTCATAATGGGTGTGGATGTCGACGAAGCCGGGGGTTACGATCTTGCCGCTGGCGTCGATCTCCTCACGCCCCGCGCCGCGCACCTCGCCGACGATGCTGATGCGCGTCCCGTCGATGGCTACATCGCCGATATAGGGCGCGCCGCCGTTGCCATCGACGATGGTGCCGCCGCGAATGACGAGATCATGCTGTGCGCTCACGGGCTCTCTCCTGCCGACTATGATGTTCTGGCATCCAGTCTGTCACAAGTTGACGTGAACGGAAAGGGGGCTGGCAGTCGTCTGCGACGCGCCCTAGCGTGTGTTCAAAGATACCATCCGGGAGAT
Source organism: Sphingomonas sp. (assembly GCA_043727035.1). GTDB lineage: Bacteria > Pseudomonadota > Alphaproteobacteria > Sphingomonadales > Sphingomonadaceae > Sphingopyxis. The sequence goes on from JAYSZB010000117.1 coordinate 9,233, forward strand.
GAGTCGATGCGCACCGCTTTTTCTGTCCTTGCCTTGGCAATAGCGCTTGCTGCCTGCACCACTGGCGACCGGGTTGCCGGACCGCCGACCGCCGCCGACTATGCCTCCGCCCTCGCCGATCCTGCCCGCCCCGCTGCCGAACGAGAGCGCGATGCCGCGAGGCTGCCCGCCGAGCTGCTCGCCTTTGCCGGTGTACGCCCGGGAATGAAGGTCGGCGATTTCGTGATGGGCGGCGGCTATCTCACCCGCGTGCTCAGCGCCGCCGTCGGCCCGTCCGGCAAGGTCTATGCCTTTCAGCCTGCCGAGTTCATCGCCTTCCGCAGCCAGTATGGCGACGATCAGCGCAGCGTCGATGCGGCCTACAACAATGTCGACGCGGTCACCGGCCCGTTCGCCGCACCGCCGTTCCCCGAACCGCTCGACCTTATCGTCACGGTACAGAATTTCCACGATCTCTACTTGAACCCCTTCCCCCAAGGCACCGGCACGCGAGCCAGCGCCGCGCTGTTCGCCGCATTGAAGCCGGGGGGCACGCTGGTGGTGGTCGATCACAGTGCCGTAGACGGCACCGGGACACGAGATTCGGACAGCCTGCACCGCATCGACCGGGCACAGGTAATCGCGGTGCTGACCGGTGCGGGTTTGCAGCTCGATACGGAGAGTAACCTTTACGCCCGATCTGCCGACCCGCTTACGGCGAATGTATTCGACGCGTCGATCCGCGGGATGACCGACCAATTCACGCTGCGGTTCAGGAAGCCGGGCTAAACATCCACCGCCACCACCCGCCGCTTGCCCCCCTCGACCAGCAGCGCGCTATATTCGGGCACTTCCACCCATGTCGCGACATCGCGGGTCAGCGGTTCGCTGGCGATGATCGTCGCGGGGCCGGGGCCGCCGGTCATCTTCCATTCGTCGTCGGACAGACCATAGCGCGCGCCATAGGTGTACCACAGGCTGAGATAGTCGATGCCGCCCTGAAATGGCGGAGTCTCGAACCGGCCGAAATCGAAGGTGAAGCGGACACCGACCAGATTGCGGCCATCGGCGATGGTCAGGCTGACCGAGGAGGAGCGGCGGATGCCGAGCCGCTCGCGGACGTGCCGGACAATGCTCAGCGCGCGTTCGATGGCGCGGTGGATCTGGTCGGCGGTGAACGGCCCGGCGGGGTCGTCGAGTCCGGAGAGAATCAGCGCGTGCAGCCAGGCGCTGTCGGTCATCGCCGGGATCGCGCGCAGTATCTCTGGCCGGATATGCTCGACCAGATCGTAGCGCATCGCGGCAAAATCGGCGAGGTCGCCGTTGTGCGCCATCACCAGCGGCGATCCGGGCAGGCGGAAGGGGTGGAGGCTCTGGCGGTTGACCGCGACATGGCCGTCATAGGGGATGCCGCGCAGATGCGCGACCAGACTGCGCACGCGCAGCTTGGACGCGAGCGCGCGCAGATTGGGGTCGAAGATGGCGACGTCGGTCGAATGATAGAGCAAGGGCTGGTCGGGATCGGCCATGCCATCGTCCCACGCGGCGAGACCGAAGCCGGCGAGGTTGAGCATCGCCAGCATCCGTGCGTGCGTCACCTGATGCACCAGACTGCTGTCGGGTTTGACGATCAGTTCTTCGAGCAGCACCGGCGGACCGGCATAGGCAAGCATCCGGCACATCAGTCCTGCCCTCCGATCCGCCCGAGCTGACGCGAGAGCCTGCGCAAATCGCCGACCAGCTGCTGGCCGATGGCATCGAAAAGCTTGGTCGCCAGCGCGCCATGGCCGATGCGCAGCGCCGCGAAATCGGCGAGCGGCAGCGCCAGCAGCACCGCATCCTCTCGCACATCCAGCGCCAGCGGATGCGTGCCGCCGTCGAACAGCGGGATCAGCCCGGCAAAGCGACCGGGACCGTGGATCAGCAGTTGCTCGATGTCGTCGCCGCGCGTCAACGCAGCGCGGATCGCTCCGCGCGCAACGATCAGCAGATGGCTGGCTGAATCGCCTATACCGGCGATGGCAGTGCCGCGCGGTGTGTCGATGCGACGGCACAGGTCCGCCAATGCGCCCCATTCGGCGGCGTCGAGCCGATCGAAACCGGGGAAGCTGGCGAGCAGCGCCCTGGCCCGATCGGCATCGATGGGCTGGCCTGCATGATCGAGCAGCGGGCCGACACCCGCACTGCGCGGCAGACATGCGGCACCACTCTCCAATGCTTCCCCTATATCGGCGATGGTGGCACGCGACCGTTGCGCGACTTCGCGCCGCAACCGGTCGATCACCTCGAACGCCGCCGGCCGCCCGCTGGTGCGCAGCGCGGCGAAGCGATCGAGCGCGATGCGATAGCCGCGCGTAGCTGTGGTGGCGGTTGCCGCCGCCGAACGCATGCCGCCGTCGAGCAATGCCACTTCGCCGATCAATCCGCCGCGCGCCACCCGGGCCAGCTCCACCTCGCCATCGCCGGGGGTGCGCCCGGTCAGCGCAATCTCACCATCGGCGACGATGTAGATGGCGTCGGGAGCATCGCCTTGTTCGAACAGCGCTTCTGCTGCCGCCAGCGCGAAGGAGTCGGCAGACAGGCGGACATCGGCGATGGCAAAGGGATCGAGCCCGGCGAACAGCGGGATAGAGCGGAGGAAATCGTCGAGCCAGCCGAGGCCCTGCTCCTCGTCTCCATCCAGCCGCCGATGCATCCGTGTCGCCAGTTCGACGCCGCTGGCCATGGCCTGCTCATGCACCCACGGCTGGATCATCCAGCTGCCGCAATACCAGCTCATCCTCACGCCTTGCAGTTCGGCGAGCCGCGCCACCGCCAGATCGCCGCCGCTGCCCGCCGCCGGGTGGCTGAAAAACTGGTTGTGGAGGATGCACGCCGGGTCGGGTTCGCGGAACGGGTTCATCGTCACGAAAATATCGTCGATGCCCGCGATCCCCGCCAGCTTGGCCGGATAAAAGGTGATCGTCGGGCGGATCGCAGGGACGCCATCGCCGTTCAGCACATAATTATAGGCGCCCCACGCAGCGCGATCGGCGGGCATCAGCCGCGCATCGCTGTGGACGACGACACGCGCGCGGTGCCAGCGCAGCGCGCCGAACAGCGCCTGTTCCTCGGCGCTGGCATCCTCGATCAGCGGCAACACCTGTTCGCCGCGCACCGCGAAGACGACATGATCGAAGCGCCGCGTCTCATGCCCGCCGTCGCTTGCGACGTAACGCACCCGCACGCCCTCGTCGCGCCGCGCCACGCCGACGACGGCACCCCCGGTGATGACCTCCCCGCCATGCGCCTCCAGCCAGCGCGCAAAAGCGGGACCGTAGCTCGCCATGCCGTCGTCGAGGACATTGCGGTCGCCCGCCAGCGTCCCCGCCAGTCCGTGGATGCGCCAGAAACCGACCAGTCCGCACACCGGATAGGTCGCAGGATCGCAATCGGGCATCGGAAAGCTGCCTTGCGCGCGCGGATAAAGATAGAGGTGGCGGAATTCGTCGCTGTAACCGTTGCGGTCGCAATAGGCGTCGAGCGTCACATCGCGCATCGTCGCATCGTCGAGCACCGCGACGCATTCGCGACGGAACCGCGCGATCTCGTCGGCGAAGCGCTCGGCATCGGCGAATGGTTCGGCGGCGACAATCTGCCCGCCGAGCATCGACCAGGCCCCACGTCCGTCGGCGTGCATGAAGGACGCGTCCTGCCCGACGGCATGCCAGCCCAGCCCCAGTTCCTCGAACAAGGCGGCTACGTTGGTGAATGTCGCGCGATTGAAATCGCTGACCCCGACATCGACCATAGCCGTGCCGCCGTCCGCCGTCGGCACCGGCACCGCCAGACAATGCCCGCCCAGCGCCGCCTCGCGCTCGATCAGCGTGACGACATGGCCATGCCGCGCCAGCCCCCAGCTCGCGCCGATCCCCGCGGCACCTCCCCCGATGACGACAATCCGAGCCACGCTTCCCCCTCGCAAGTCGATTCGAGCGGGAGAGTGGCGGCTATCGCGGCGGGCCGCAAGCGCAAGCACTTACGGTATCTGCGATTTGCTCGAAAGCTCGTGTTGACGTTGTTCAATGTAGTCGAGTGCGTCCCAAGCCCGATCAAACCGCTCAGAGCCTTGCGGCACCGCAGCAAACTTCTGAGCAGCGCTTTCCATACTCGCACGGTGCAAAGCGACAAATGCAGCTCCGTCCTGCACTCGACAGTAATAGCCTTGGATGCAGTCGATTTTTCCTTGCGACAGCATTCTTTGCAACTCGTCTCGGACGGTAGCCGGATCGATCCGACTGCCTATCCACCGCAAAGTTACCGATCACTTTCGAAGGTTTACAGTCCGGTCCGTTCAGCGCACGAATGATGTCTGCGTCGATTGCGTCGTCAACATTTGTTGAGCGTTGGTTTGAGCCGATCGATGTGATACCGCTCTCGTCGGTTGAGGTTGGATCGCTCGCAATTTTCGAGGAGCGCAAACGTAACAGTTTCGCCAGCCAAGCAGGCATCATGAAGTCTCCTGTGGATTACTCTCCAGCCGTCCCGATTATTCTCCCGATATTTTCCTTGGTCTCGCAATCGATGTGTCGCGCGAACATAATCTCGCATTCGGCGGACTGGTTTGACGGATTTGCCGACATAAGTATCGCTGCCCACGCTCCAGAGGTATATCCCTGGCAATGACGCTTCATAATCCGAAGACGTAAGATCAACAATCAGGAGATCAGCCATAACCCTATGATAATATTTTGCCTTTAATTTCGAGTAAACACCATTTTCTTTCACAAGCCGTGCCTCACGGTGTGCCCGGCGTGCAGTCTGCTTCCGACCCAAGCATCCACATCGTCGAGTATATGTGATGCGCCGGCCCGTGATCCGCCCAGAAGCGATGCTCGAGCGACACCTCGACCGCCCGGCCGGCCCCGGTCTCCCCCGGCAGCTCGAGGGCGAAGCGACATGCGGCGGCGCTCTCATCGCCATTGGTGTAGCGGCACGACAGGCCGGTGACACGATATTGGGGAAGCGCCACCAGCGGCGGGGTGCAGACGCCGGTATCCTCATCGCAGCTCGACAGGACATGGTCGGGCGCGCTCACCCGATCATGCGCAGCGCAGGACAAGGCCACCTCCTCGACGGTCGGCAGCGCGCAGGCGGGCGGCATGTCGCGATAGCGCTCGGGCCGCCCCGACATCATCGCCAACTGTACTCCGCATTCGCGTGGAATGCGCACGGCGCGGGTATCGAGCGTGGTGTAGCCATCGCCGCGCTGCGCGCCGCAGCCATTCAGCAGCACAGTGACCGACAGGGCGACCGACGGCAGCAGGCCGCCCCGCACGCTCATGTGTCCAGATTGCTGACGCGGCTCAATTCCGATCTCAGCCGTTGTTCGTCGAAGGCGTGTTGTGCAAACGGCCCGTCGCGCTCGACCCAGAACAGGAAGAGATGCGCCGACCACTGGTTGGGGTTGGGCGTCATCCGGCCATGACGCAGGTTAATGCCGCGATAGAGGACGGCGTCGCCGGGCTCCATCGCAACTGCGGTAAAGGACTCGTCGCCGAAATCATCGAAGCACGGGCCCTCGCCCTCCACCCGCTGCGACCCGACTTCCAGCGGCCACGGCACGCTATCGCTGTAGGCCAGTGTCAGCGACATACTATGCTCGCATGACGGGCGGTCCGAATGCACCCGGCAGATTTCGCTCTCTCCGTAGAGACGGAAATAATCATAGCTGGGCAGAACATCCGCGCCGGTCAGCTCGGCGACGATCGGCGTCAGGCCCCACAGGAAAGTGGTCAGCGGCCGGTAGAAATGGCCGGAGATGTCGACGGTCTCCTGCTTCGACAAAGGATGCAGCTTGGCAAAATCGTTGAACGACCGTCCCGCCGCCGTCAGGTCGATACGGATTTGCTTGAACAGGTTCGCGGCGACCTCGGGCGGGATCAGGCCCCTGACCGTCGCATATCCGTCCCGCCGATAGTCGCCTTCGATTCGCATCAGCTCACTTACCGCGCCGCGATGCCACCGCGAAACCCGATTCTTTCGGGGAAGCGCAAGGCTGCGGTCGGGCCGATTGACTGCAACCGGTCAATCAGCACTACGCAAGCTTATTGGAACAGCGCCTTTCGCGGCCCCAGATAGCCGAACAGATAGGCCCCGACTTTCCGCATCTGTATCTCCTCGGCGCCCTCGGTAATCCGGTAACGGCGGTGGTGGCGATAGATATGTTCGAACGGCTTGTGCCGCGAATAGCCGATGCCGCCATGCACCTGCATCGCCCGGTCCGCCGCCTCGCACACCAGCCGGTTCGCCCAGTAATTGCACATGCTGATCTTGTCGCTGAGCTCGCGTTCGATCGCGCTGTGCTCCATCCGGTCCATCTCCCACGCGGTCTTGAAGATCAGCAGGCGCAGCATCTCGCATTGCGTCGCCAGCTCGACCAGCGGAAACTGGATCGCCTGGTTGCGCGCCAGTTCCTCGCCAAAGGGTTTGCGCGCCCTCGCATATTTCACGCTCTCCTCGACGCAGAATGTCGCCGCGCCGAGCGATGACGCCGCCTGACGGATGCGGTTCTGGTGGACGAAGCTCTGCGCGAGGGACAGCCCGCGCCCTTCACTGCCGAGGATGGCGCTATCCGGCACCCAGACATTGTCGAAGGTCATCCGCGGATGATCGGTCGGCATGTTGAAGGTCCACATATATTCATCGACCGTCATGCCGCTCGTGCCGGTGGGGACCAGGAAACAGGTGATGCCGCTAGCATCGCCATTCTTGCCCGATGTGCGCGCGAAGGTGGAGCAGTGGGTGGCGACATGCATCCCGGTGATCCACATCTTGCGCCCGTCGATCCGCCAGCCATCGACGCCGTCGCGCGTCTCGCGCACCGCCCGCGTCTCCATATGGGTGGCGTCGGAGCCATGATCGGGCTCGGTCAGACCGAAAGCGGTGCGCCGCGTGCCGCCGAAGCCACCGAGAATGAACTCCTCCTGCTGCGCTGGCGTGCCGAAGGTCTCGAACATCGCGACGAACGGGAAATTGCCGACGATGCTGTGTTCATTCTGCAAATCATTGTGCAGCCCCAGCCCCTTTTGCGCGAAATGATCGCGGATCACCGCCATCCACAAATTGCTGCCATCCTTGCCGCCATATTTCTTCGGCGCGGAGAAACGCCAGTGCCCGGCGGCATCGGCGCGACGGGTGGCGGCGCGCAGCAATTGTTCCCACTCATGACGCGGCAACCCCTGATTGTCCCAGTCGGTGCGGGCATGTTCGCGGCGATGATCGAAAAAGCGGATATTGTCATCCTGCTCCTCCAGCGGCCTGATCTCGGCATCGATAAACGCGTCGAGGTCGGCCAGATAGGCGATGAGATCGGTAGGCAGGCTGAAATCCATGTCTCTCTCCGTTGTTTTGTTCTATGTATCCTGTGGTTGACATTTTCGACCGATTTGCCCAGATAGGCCGGTGATCGAAGTCCGCACGACACCGGTGTTCGACCGCTGGTTCGGCAGGCTGCGCGACCAGCGGGTCAAGGCGCAAGTCATTCGGCGTATCGAGCGTATGGAAGCCGGCAATCCAGGCGACGTGGCCGCTGTAGGAGGGGGCGTGAGCGAGATGCGGATCCATCATGGGCCGGGTTATCGTCTGTATTTCCAGCAGCGCGGGCCGGCGCTGGTGATCCTGTTATGTGCCGGAGACAAGGGCAGCCAGACGCGCGACATCGTGCAAGCAATCGAATTGGCAAGGGAACTCGACCTATGAGTGTCAGCACGCGGCGTTGGGATATCAGCGAACATCTCGACAGCGAGGCGGCGATTGCCGCCTATCTTGAAACTGTGTTCGAGGAAGGCGAGACCGACGAAATCAGGCGCGCGCTTGGCCATGTCGCAAAAGCGCGGGGCATGTCGGATGTCGCGGAAAAAGCGGGCATCACCCGGTCCGGTCTTTACAAGGCGCTCGGCGACGGCGGCAATCCGAGCTTTGCGACGATTACCGCTGTTCTGAAAGCGCTGGGTGTCCGGCTGACGGTCAGCGTCTGACATCATCCGCCCCATAGCGCGCGCGCCTTGGCCAGCGCCGCATATTTCGGCATATTGTTAGCCAGCTTGTCGAGCGCCATGCGCCGCAGCCGGGGGAGCAGACCGGGGGTGGCGAGCGTGGCGTGACCAGCGAGGAGGTCGCCGGACAGGCTCTTGTCGGTGAACTCCACCGGATGATCCAGCTCGCGGCGGACGATGCCGAGCGCGTTGATCGCGACGGCGGCCATGAACTTGTCGCGGCCTTCGGCGCGCGCCTTCACGTCGGTGGCGAGCCAGTCGGCGATGGCACCGAGAATCTCGCTGGCGGTGGTTTCGCCGGTGGGGACGGGTGCAGACGAGCGCGCGCCCGGCTCAAGGCCGGGGCGACGCGTCTCATCGGGCAACGCCTCCTCGGGCAACGCCTCCTCCAGCAGCATCAGCAAATCGAGCTCCTGCTCGCTCGTCCGTCGCGCGATGACGGTGCGCTCCATGCTGGCATCGACGCCGCTGCGCCAGAAAGCGCCCATTTGCAGGCAGCCGAGCGCCCACCACAAGGTGCGGTAGATCAGCCAGAAACGGAAACGCGCGCGATCCACCGGCTGGCCACCGGCGGCTTCATAAGCGGCGAAATAGCGGTCGAGGCTGGCCAGCCCGAACGCTGGTCGGTCGATCTGGCCGAACCGCCACACGGTCATGCAGCCATAGGCCAGGTCTTCATGGGCATCGCCGATATGCGCCAGTTCCCAGTCGAGCACGGCGGCGAGGCCGCCGGGCGTCGTCATGATATTGCCGAGCCGCAAATCGCCATGCACGAGCACCGGCGGCGCGGGTTCGGGAAGATGATCCTCCAGCCAGCGGATCGCCGCAGCGATAATTGGCCGGTCGCCGCCGTAGTCGAGAAAACGTCGTCTCAGCGCTGCTAGGGATTCCCCACTGTCCATGTGCGGAATGTCCGCAGGAACGCTATCGAGCGGCAGGGCATGGATGCGCGCCAGTTCGCGCGCAATGTCGTCGATCAGATGCGGTGCGGCCTCGGCGAGGATGACGGGTGGGCTGACCTCCGCCTCGACCCGCGCCATGATATAGCCTTCGCCGAGGTCGTCGTCGGGCACGAGCACGGCGGCAACCTCGGGCGCGAGCACTCCGCCGGCACGCGCAGCACGGACCAGCGCCGCCTCGGTATCGAGCCCAAACGGACGCCCAGCCATCCATTTTGCCGACGGGGCACGGCGCAGGATATAGCCCTTGGTCGCACCGGGCAGACCCCAGTCGATCGACCAGCTTTCCATATTCGCGCCGCCCGACAAGCGGTCGAGGCAGATGATGTGACCGGCCGACAACCGCGACAGCACAGCGGCAAGGCGGGTCTGGAATTCGGCGTCGGTGGTCATGGCCCAAGTGTTGGCGAGGCGCACGCTTTCGTCAACGTCAACTTGACTAGGCTGTGTTGACAAATTCACGCATCCACAGGCGTGTTGAGACGATGTGGATGAAGCCGAGGTAGCTGTCTGCGGTTTTATCGTATCGTGTCGC
>JAYSZB010000118.1:0-2622 GCA_043727035.1 Sphingomonas sp.
CCCCTCGATTGTGCGCCTCGCCATCTACCTCGATTGCCAGCCGTACCGACAGACAGGCGAAATCCAGCGTATAGGGATCAGCCGGAACCTGCTTGCGAAACTTGAACCCGCCGGGTCGCTCCCGAAGCTGTATCCATAGCAATACTTCCGGCAGGCTCATCCCCTTGCGGAGTGCCCGCGCACGTTTGACCGCCTTGATCGGCTGCTTCAGAACATCGGGCGGCAAGGGCGGTTTCGTTTCATCGCTCACTCAAATTCCTCCCCGGCACGGGGAGGTGGCGCGAAGCGACGGAGGGGTCCCACCTCTCGGCCTTGCGCCATGTCGAGAGAGGGGACCCCTCCGACCCCTGCGGGGCCACCTCCCCGTTCCGGGGAGGAATTGGGTGCGGATGATCCGGCAGGCGAATTCGCTTCGATTGGTAATGAGGAGCGAGGTGATCATAAGGCCATCTTAAAGAACCTCCCCGGAACGGGGAGGGGGACCGCCGCGAAGCGGTGGTGGAGGGGTGTTGTCATCACAGGCCGTCACTATCGTAGCGATAGCATCTTCCAGTTGTGCCAGCATAAATTGTGCAGGCAGACGCAGCACCCGGAACCCGCGCGCCGCCAGCCACGCATCGCGCCGCGCATCCCGTTCGGGCCGGTCACCCGCATCATGCGCCTGCCCGTCAATCTCTATCGCCAACCGTCGTTCGAGACAGGCGAAGTCGAGCACGACTTCGCCGAGCGGGTGCTGCCGCCGGAATTTGTGCCCGCCGGGGCGTTTGCGCAACTCGCGCCACACCAGCACTTCGGGCAGATTGCCGGAGCGCCGCTCGCGTTTCGCTACCTTAAAAGCGGCATCGCTTGCGGCGAGCACCCCTCCACCACCCTGCGGGCGGTCCCCCTCCCCGTTCCGGGGAGGTTCTTGGGAGGTGTCATCCGTAATCACATCCGGAACACCCCGAACCCGCGCTCCTCGACCGGAGCCTCGACCACCGCCGCCAACGCCAGCCCCAGCACATCGCGCGTCTGCGCCGGGTCGATAATCCCATCATCCCACAGCCGCGCGGTGGCGTGGTAGGGGTTGCCTTCGTCTTCGTATTTCTGGCGGATCGGGGCCTTGAAGGCTTCGGCCTCCTCCGGCGTCCATTTCTCGGCATCGCGGTGGACGGTCGCCAGCACGCTCGCCGCCTGTTCGCCGCCCATCACCGAAATCCGCGCATTGGGCCAGGTGAACAGGAATCGCGGCGAATAAGCGCGCCCGCACATGCCGTAATTGCCCGCGCCAAAGCTGCCGCCGATCAGCACAGTGATTTTGGGCACGCTCGCGGTGGCGACGGCGGTGACGAGTTTTGCGCCGTGCTTGGCGATACCCTCCGCCTCATATTTGCCGCCGACCATGAAGCCGCTGATATTCTGGAGGAACAGCAATGGTATCCGCCGCTGGCAGGCGAGTTCGATGAAATGCGCGCCTTTAACCGCGCTTTCGCTGAACAGCACGCCGTTGTTGGCGAGGATGGCGACCGGCATTCCCCAGATATGCGCAAAGCCGCAGACCAAAGTGCTGCCATAGAGCGCCTTGAATTCGTGAAATTCGCTGCCATCGACAATACGCGCGACGACTTCGTGCACGTCATAAGGCGCGCGGACGTCGTCGGGGATGACGCCGTAAAGTTCCTCCGCGTCATATTTGGGCGGGCGCGGGTCTTGTCTGTCGATGTCGGGTTTGTGGATTGGCCCAAGGTGGCTGATGATATCGCGCACGATGGTCAGCGCATGTTCGTCATTCTCGGCAACATGATCGACCACGCCCGATTTGCGCCCGTGCAGGTCGCCGCCGCCCAGATCCTCGGCGCTGATTTCCTCGCCGGTCGCGGCCTTCACCAATGGCGGTCCAGCGAGGAAGATCGTGCCCTGATTGCGCACGATGACGCTCTCGTCAGACATCGCCGGGACATAAGCGCCACCCGCAGTGCAACTGCCCATCACGCACGCGATTTGCGGGATGCCTTTGGCGCTCATATTCGCCTGATTGAAGAAAATGCGCCCGAAATGGTCGCGGTCGGGGAAAACCTCGTCTTGATGCGGCAGGTTCGCGCCGCCGCTATCGACGAGGTAGATGCACGGCAGGCGGTTGGCCTCGGCAATCTCCTGCGCGCGCAGATGCTTTTTGACGGTCATCGGGTAATAAGTGCCGCCCTTCACCGTCGCGTCGTTGCACACGATCATGCACTGGCGGCCCGACACGCGGCCGATGCCGGTAATCAGGCCAGCGCCGGGGACTTCGCCGTCGTAGAGGTCGTTTGCTGCAAGCTGGCCGATCTCAAGGAAGGGCGAGCCGGGGTCGAGCAGGCGTTCGACTCGTTCACGGGGGAGGAGTTTACCTCGCGCGGTGTGGCGTTCGCGCGACTTCTCGTTACCACCCAAAGCCGTGTCGGCCACCTTTGCCCAAAGTGCATCACGCAGCGCCCGGTTATGGGCAACGCGGACCTTATAATCTTCGGCTTCGGTGTTGATCTGTGTCGTTAAAGTAGGTGCGCTCATCGTTTCAATTGAAACGATTTTGCAGATTTAGCAAGGCCATCGCGGCCACAGCCGCCTCCCCGCCCTTGTCCTTCTGCTTGGGGTCAGCGCGGACGA
>JAYSZB010000119.1:0-2577 GCA_043727035.1 Sphingomonas sp.
GACCGTCACCCCGATCGCGACCGCCATCGTGACGGGAAAGGACACACCGGAGCGGAGCATTTTCGGGATGATCAAAAACATCGGGATGGATGGCAGGAAGAACCAGAAGGCGCCGATCGACAATTGGGCGACCCGCTCACTGTCGCGGGTTTCTCCATATAGCCAAAGCATCGACAGCAGCGACACCAATGGGAGTGATGCAATCAGCCCGCCCCAGCCGGGGTAGCGCCTGGCAACGGTCGAAATCAGCGCGACGAGCAGCCCCGACACCGCGGCCTTGAGTATGAATAGCAGCATGATGACGCCCTTAACGCTCGGGCCGCTCAAAAAGAAGGGGCCGCCGAAGCGGCCCCAGGTCGAGCGCCGTGACGCTCGTAAGGGAGGAAAGCGTGCCCTCGTCGAGTGCACCCCATCTTCCTAATCGCACTTGGTTAAACAAACGCTTAATGAGCAGGACTATCGGATGCGGGACAATTGCCAACCCGCCGCGCATGGACAAGATAGCCGAAGGGCAGGCCATCGGCGATTCCCTGTGTGTCGATCTTGATCGAGCGCGGGGTCAGCACCTGCACCCGCGACGTGCCGAAACCGCCGCCCACGCACGTGTAATGCACTTCGGCACGGTCGATTGTCGATGCGACGATCACGCGCGTGCATTGCTTGCCGCGATGTTCCCACTGCATCAACATCGCCGGATCGGGCAGGCAGACCCGCTCGCCTGCGCCGCCCGCCGTCTTGCCAATTTCCCACTCGCCCGGTCCAGCCATCGCCCGAGGCAGGCTCGCGCCCATCAGCAGGGCGCCGAACGCGACGCAAGCCAGAGGACGAACCAGTCGAAGCAGCGAAATCATGCCAGCAAGCTAGCAGTGTTTTCTTACAAATTACTACTGTTCGATATCGTCGAGCGCGATCGGGAAATCCGTGGCGCAGAAAGCGCAATCCACCCTGATGAGGCCATCGTCGCCGACCATCGCGGCGCGTTCCTCGACCGGAAAGCGAGCAATTACCGACCGGACGTAAGTCGGATCACACCGGCACCCGCGGGAAAGCGCCACCGCCGGCAGGACGCGCACTTCCTCTTCCTCATGAAACAGTCGCCACACTAGCTCGTCAAGCGGCAGATCGCGGTCCAGCAATTCGTCATCCTTGGCCGACCCGGCAAGCACCGCGACATGCGCCCACTCGGGATGGTCGAGCTTGGTGTGAATCCGTTCTCGCCCCTCCTCACCCTCGGCCAGATGCTGAAAAATGATCCCGCCCGCGGTCCAACCAGCCTCCGTTCCAGTCTTTCCGCTATCACGCCGCGCGGCGAGGCGAACAACCGACGGTATCTGCTCGGATTGGCTGAAATAGCTTTCCGCAGCTTTGGCCAGGCTCTCGCCTTCCAGCGGCACGATTCCCTGGTAGCGTTGCCTGGTCGCCGCCTGGTCGAAGGTAATTGCCAGATAACCCTTGCCGAACAAGGCAAATAGCGACGGATTGGGCCCGGCCTCCGCAAGGCGCTCGGCATCGTGCCGGACATAACCGCGCAACTCGCCATCGAGGTAATCGCACACCAGCAGGTCGACGACCCCGTTTTCGGTCTGCGCCTGGAGCGTCATCTGGCCGCCGCCATCCTTAAGCAAGGATCCGAGCAACGCGGTCAGCGCCAGCGCTTCCGCGAGCAAGTTTTCGATGACCGGCGGGTAATCATGATTGGCGAGGATCGCGTCGATCGCCGGACCGAGCCGCACCGCCCGCCCGCGCGCATGCCGCGCATTTATGGTCACACCCAGTGAAACGTCGAGATTGAGGGAAGTTTCGGTCATCGTCGGCGCAAATGGGGCGCACTGGCCGAATCCGCAACTGTCTAACCCAGCTTGCCTAGCGCCCATAGAAGGAGTGACTTTTGCGCATGCAATCGGTTTTCCGCCTCATCCCACACCAAGGATTGCGGCCCATCGATCACCGCGTCGGCGACTTCCTCCCCGCGATGGGCGGGCAGGCAATGCAGAAAGATGGAGCCGGGAGCGGCAGCGGCCATCAGCGCCTCGTCAACTTGAAACGGCGCAAACGCCGCCAGCCGCTCGCTCCCGTTCGCCTGGCCCATCGAAGTCCAGGTGTCGGTTATCACCACGTCTGCCCCGGCGACAGCTTCGCGCGGCTCGCGGATGACCGGCACTGCCAACCCGCGCGCCGCCGCCGCCGTCAGCACCTTTGCGTCCGGCTCATGCCCCGCCGGGCACGCCACCCGCACCTCGAAACCCATCAGCGACCCCGCCTCGATGAGCGAGTGGCAGACATTGTTCCCGTCCCCCAGCCAGACCCAGCGAGTCCCCGCCAGCACGCCCTTGCGCTCGATCACAGTTTGCATGTCGGCCAGCAACTGGCATGGATGCGACAGATCGGTCAGTCCATTGATCACCGGCACCGCGGCGTGCGTCGCAAATTCGATCGCTTTGTGATGATGGTCGGTGCGGATCATGATGGCGTCGACGTAGCGCGACAGCACGCGTGCGGTGTCGGCCACGCTTTCGCCGCGCCCGAGTTGCGACGACGCCGCGTCGAGCACCAGCGCCGATCCGCCCAACTGCCGCA
>JAYSZB010000120.1:0-18352 GCA_043727035.1 Sphingomonas sp.
CTGCGGATGGTCGTGCCGTCGGTGGCGCTGCGCGATGGCGGGCGGCCGATTGTCGAATATCGGGCGACCGGCACCACCCCGCCGCGCATGACGCCGCAGCGGACGCAGGCGCTGGAGACCATCGGTGAGCGGCAAGGCAGCATCGCCGATCTCGCTGCATTGTCGGGCGTGTCGGACGCGGTGCTGCGCGGTCTGGTTCATGCTGGCGCGCTTGAGGCTATCGCCCTCTCCCCCGACCAGCAGCCGCCCGCGCCCAACCCCGATCATGCCCCGCCGGAATTGAGCGAAGAGCAAGCCGCCGCATCGAGCGAACTGCGCGACGCGATCGGCGCAGGATTCCAGCCTTACTTGCTCGACGGCGTCACCGGATCGGGCAAGACCGAAGTCTATTTCGAGGCGGTGGCGCAGGCGATCCGCGCGGGCAAACAAGTGATGATCCTGCTTCCCGAAATCGCCCTGACCGAACCGATGCTGCGGCGCTTTGCCGCGCGCTTCGGCGTGCCTCCCGTCGCCTGGCATTCCGGCCTGCGCCAATCCGAGCGGCGGGCGAACTGGCGCGCCATCGCCGACGGCACCGCCGCCGTCACCATCGGTGCGCGCTCGGCACTGTTCCTGCCCTATGCCAATCTGGGGCTGATCGTCGTCGATGAGGCGCATGAGGCGAGCTTCAAGCAGGAAGACGGCGTCCATTATCACGCGCGCGATGTCGCGGTGATGCGGGCGAAGTTCGCCGATGTTCCCGTCATTCTCGCCAGCGCCACCCCGGCCATCGAAAGCCGCGCGCAGGTCGAGGCGGGGCGCTACAAGGAAATCAAGCTGCCCGCCCGCTACGGCGGGGCGACGCTACCGACGATCCACGCCATCGACTTGCGCGATGAGCCGCCCGATCGCGGCGCATGGCTCGCCCCGCCGCTGGTCGCAGCGATATCGGAGCGGCTCGATCTCGGCGAGCAATCGCTGCTGTTCCTCAACCGGCGCGGCTATGCGCCGCTGACGTTGTGTCGCACCTGCGGCCACCGTTTCCAGTGCCCCAATTGCACCGCATGGATGGTTGATCATCGCCTCGTCCGTCGCCTGACCTGCCATCATTGCGGCCACACCATGCCGCCCCCGCGCATATGCCCGGAGTGCAAGAACGAGGATACGCTGGTCGCCTGCGGCCCTGGTGTCGAACGCGTCGCGGACGAGGTGAAGGCGCGCTGGCCCGATGCGCGCACCGCCATCGTCACGTCGGACACGCTGTGGAGTCCGGCGCGCGCCGCCGAATTCGTCTTGGGCATGGAGGCGGGGATGATCGACATCGTCGTCGGCACGCAGCTGGTGACCAAGGGCTATCATTTCCCCAACCTCACCCTCGTCGGCGTAGTCGATGCCGACATCGGCCTGTCGGGGGGCGATTTGCGCGCGTCTGAACGCAGCTTCCAGCAGATCGCGCAAGTTGCGGGCCGTGCCGGGCGTGGTGACAAGCCCGGAGAAGTGCTGATCCAGACCCGCGCTCCCGAAAGCCCGGTGATGGCCGCGCTGATCGCCAGCGACGCCGACGGCTTCTACGCTGCCGAGACCGAGGCGCGCCGCGATGCGGAGATGCCACCCTACGGCCGTCTCGCCGCGATCATCGTGTCAAGCGAGGACGCTGCCGCTGCCGAGGCCATCGCCAAGGCATTGGGCGAGGCGGCTCCGTCCGCGACAGGTCTGGAAATCTGGGGTCCGGCCCCTGCGCCGCTGGCGATGCTACGCGGACGACACCGGCACCGGTTGCTGGTGCAGGCGGGGCGGACATTTCCGATGCAAAAGATGCTGCGCGAATGGCTCGGCAAAGTCGAATGGCCCGCGAAGGTGCGCGTGGCGGTGGATGTCGATCCGTACAGCTTTGTTTGAGGGGCATAGAACCTCCCCGGCACGGGGAGGGGGACCACGAAGTGGTGGAGGGGTCCCCCCCTCTCAGCCTCGCGCTCGGTCGAGAGCGGGGACCCCGCCACCACGCCGGGCGACGATCGCTTTCGGCAGCGACGGTGGTGCGCGGCGCGGCCCCCCTCCCCGCTCCAAGGAGGTTCTTTGAAGGGAAGCCTCCCACCAAACCCGCTTGCCACCCGCCCCTGCTTTGCTACGCCACGACCATGACCAGCAAACTCTACTACGGTGACAATCTCGAGGTGCTGCGCGACGCGATTGGCGATGCCAGCGTCGATCTCGTCTATCTCGACCCGCCGTTCAATTCCAACGCCCGCAGTACCCCCTTTCCTACAATCCCCAGCCCATGATAGCCTTCCCTCGGTGACCGCATCCGCGCTCACTCACCCCTTCTTTTCCCTGCGGATCGGGCCGCATGGAAATCGCTGCTTGAACGACAGGCTGAAACCCATGCTCTTGCGTGAACCCGCCCCGGCAATCACATCGCTCTTTGTGACCATTCCAGCCCGCCTCATCCGCAGAATCGCTTTCGCGCTACTTGCGCTTACCGCCCTCCTGTCCACCCCCGCGCATGCCCAATGGCGCGAGGCGACAACCGAGCATTTCGTCGTGCTGTCGGATGGGCCGCAAGACCAGCTAATAAGGTTTTCGCAGCGGCTCGAGGCATTGCACTGGCTGCTCGGGCTGGCGACGGGCATCACCAGTCCGGAAAATGGCGCGCGAGTGCACATATATATGGTCGACGACCTGCGAAGCGTGCGCCGCGCGCGCGGACCCGACAGTCGTTTCGCAGCAGGATTTTACCGTCAGACGACCGAGGGCGCGATCGCGGTAGTGCCGCGCGACCAGCGCGATTTTTCCTCGACCATTCTCTATCATGAATATGCCCATCATTTCATGCTGCAATATATGCAGAACGCCTATCCCGCCTGGTATGTCGAAGGGTTTGCCGAGCTGATGTCGACCGCACAGTTCAATCGCGAGGGCGAGATCAGCTATGGCTATGTCGCGCAGCACCGCGCCAACGAACTGGCCTATCTGCCGTGGACACCGCTCGCCAGGATGATGGCCGCACCGAGCAGCAGTGACGATGAGCTGGGCGTCGCCAGCTATGGCCAATATTGGCTGGCGACGCATTATTTCACGTTCTCGCCCGAACGTCGCGGGCAGTTGCGCGACTATATCGGGCGACTGAATTCGGGGCAGGACCATGCCGCTGCGCAAAGCGCCTTTACCGGTGGTATCGGCGCGCTCGATGCCGATATGCGTCGATACCAGCGACGCAACCGCTATACCTACCAGACCGTGCCGATCCCCGATGGGGTGATGGTGCAGCCGGTGCTGCGGACATTGCGCGCGGGCGAGGCGGCAATCATCGACGACGAGTTGCAGGCGGCGCGGCCGATTTCCGCTGCCGAGCACATCCCCATTGCCATGCGGGTGCGCGCCATCGCGGTGCGCCACCCCGATGACCCTGCCGTCGCCATCCTTGAGGCACGGCTGTGGCGCTATGCCGACGAATATCGCGATGCCGAAGCGGCGATCGACCGTGCGCTGGCGCTCGATGCCGGGAATGTTGCGGCACTGACGCTGAAGGGGCAGATCATGCTG
Source organism: Sphingomonas sp. (assembly GCA_043727035.1). Classification (GTDB taxonomy): domain Bacteria; phylum Pseudomonadota; class Alphaproteobacteria; order Sphingomonadales; family Sphingomonadaceae; genus Sphingopyxis. The sequence continues at coordinate 3,523 of JAYSZB010000120.1, forward strand.
GAGGGCCGCGCCGCAGCGCGCGGCAGCTTCGATGCCGATTTCGTCCGCACCGCGCGCCGCTATATCGTCCGCGCCAACCGCGCGGCGCCCGAGGACCAGCGCCCGCTGATCGCGTTTTTCGACAGCTTCACCCTCACCGGCGAGCGCCCCACCGACAGCGCGCTCGATGGCCTTTATAAGGCATCGCGGCTGGTGCCGCAGGAGCCTGGTCTGCGGATGATGGTGGCGCTCGAACTCATCGAGCGTCGTAACCTGCCCGCCGCGCGCAGCCTGCTGCCGCCGCTGGCGCTCTCCTCGCACCGATCGCCATTGCAGGCCTATGCGCTAAGCCTGATGGAGTGGATCGATGCAGGCGGTGCTGGCGACCGCCCTGCCCCGCCGCTGCCGACGGCGGAGGTGGCGGCGGCGTCGACGGCTGGTTCAACTATCTCGCCGGAGGCGGCGAGAACAAGACCGGGGTGATCGGCGTCAAGGCAGGCGACAACGTCGATCCGTCGATGGTGCGCGATCTGGGCCGTGTAATAAAACGCGACGGCCACGAGCTCGGCTTGTTCACCATGAAGGCGTTGCCGACCAAGGGCATGGAGGCCGAAGCCAACAGCCACCCGCTGGTCGAAATCGGCATGGGCCTCGAATGGCGAAATGTCGCGCGCTACCCCGCGCTCCAGATCGTTACCATTGCGCAATTCTTCCACGGCCCCAAGCCGCACCTGCCGCCGCTGATCAGCCCGGTGAAAAAGGCCAGCCGCGTCGAAACCCGCATCAGTCACCAGCCGGGCGCGCAGGGCGCGTTATTATAACATTGCGGCCCAATTCTTCGCTTTCCTACACTTGTCGTGCCATGCTAGCCTCTTTCACATGTCTGCCAACCCACTCGTCGTTTACCCCTGTTGCCAAGCGGATCGGGCCGAATGGCAATTTCCTACAACATAGGCAAAAAACCCATGTTTTGCATGAATGCCCGCTACCCCCTCGCGTCAACCGGTGTGACCCTGTTGCAGCAAGTGGCCCGCCAAATCGCCCTGGTCGTTCTCGCCCTCACCGCCCTGCTCTCCACCCCCGCCCACGCCGAATGGCGCGAGGCGACGAGCGAGCATTTCGTCGTTGTCTCGGGCGGGTCTGAACGAGAGTTGGTCCGGCTCAGTCAGCGGCTTGAGGCGGTGCACTGGATGATGACGCTGCTAACCGGCGTCCAGCCGCAAGGCACGCCGCAGCGGGTGCGCATCTATCTGGTCGACGATATCGCCGATGTCCATGAGGCGATGGGGGTAACGCGCGGCAACTCTGCTGCCGGATTCTATCGCCCCGATCTGACCGGAGCGATTGCGGTTGTGCCGCGCAGCGAAGGTGAGTTTTCGACGACGATCCTGTTTCACGAGTATGCCCATCATTTCATGCTGCAATATCTGGAGGCCGCCTATCCCGGCTGGTTCGTCGAGGGGTTCGCCGAATTCGTTTCGACCGCGTCCTTCGAGCGCGAAGGGGCAATCACCATCGGCAAGGTCGCCAACCATCGCGGCTATGAGATCGAATCGATGCGGTGGGTGCCGGTGCCGCGCATGTTTGCGCCGCGCAGCGCGAGCGATCGTGAGGCTGGTGTTGCCACCTACGGCCAATATTGGGTTGCCGCCCATTATCTGTTGCTCAACGCCGACCGCAGAGCGCAACTCAATCGCTTCATGAACGCGGTCAATCGCGGCACCCCGATCGAGGAGGCTTATGCGCTGTTCGACGGCGGGCTGGAGCAACTCGACCGTGACATGCGCGTCTATTCGCGGCGGCGGACATTCGACGGGCGCGTCGCTCCGCTCCCAGCCAATGTCATGGTTGCCCCCAGCTTGCGCACCCTCCGTCCGGGTGAAGAAGCGGCTATCGCGCTCGAGCTGAAGGCCGGCCGCCATATGGATGATGAGGCGCGCACTGCACTGGCCACCGAGGTTGCAGCGCTTGCTGCGCGCTATCCCGATGATCCCGTGGTCGCATTGCTGCAAACCCGGGTGCTGTTCGATAAACAGGATTGGGCCGGGGCCGAAGCCGCCGCCACGCGCACGCTGGCGCTCGATGCTGTCAATGTCCGCGCGAAAGCATGGCGCGGCTGGGCCATGTTGCGCACTTTGGAGGCAAATGGCGAGGATTTGACGTTGCCGCGCATCTCCCCGGCGCGCGCGATGATCCTCCAGGCCAGCGCCGCCGCGCCCGACGATCCGCTGCCCTTGCTCGCCTTTTACGAAAGCTTCCGTCTGGTCGACCAGCGCCCGCCACTCGCCGCCTATGACGGCGTGGTTCGCGCCGCGCGGCTCGCCCCGCAGGACGACGGACTTCGCATGACTGCCGCATCGGCGATGATCAACGACCGCCAGCTCGGCCAGGCTCGCCGGATGCTTGCGCCGCTCGCCTTCGCCCCGCACAGGTCGAGCCAACAGGGCTATGCTCTGCTGTTGATGCGCTGGATCGAAGCTGGCGCGACCGGCGACTGGCCGACCTACGTCGAAATGCCCGAAGTGGTAGTGGCGGAAGAGGACTGACCCTCACCCCAACGCGAACACCGCTTCCGCCTCCAGCTTCAACCACGCCATCGCCGCAGCCCATGGGCCGTGGCCATGGCTTATGCGCGCGACGCCGAGGTCGGCGAGGCGGCGGTGGCCGGGGACGCCATCTCCGATGAGGATGTTGACCGGCAGCGGTGAGGATTCGCACAGCCGCGCGATCAGCGCCTCGTCGCGGACAAAGGGGAAGAAGATGCCGCGTGCGCCTGCGTTGGCATAGGCTCGGGCGCGCTCAAGCGCTGCTTCGGCGAGCGCGGTGTCGTGCGCATCGGGTGCGTTGACGATAAACAGGTCGCAGCGCGCGTTGACGAACAGGCCTGAATCCGCCGCCGCCCGAACCCGCGCCGCCTGCTCCGCCATATCGACGATCTCGCGCGTTCCGGCGCGCTTGTCCTCCATGTTGATCCCGGCGATCCCGGTCGCAGCCGCCGCCGCGACCGAGCGGGCAACCTCGGCGGAATCGACACCATAGCCCGCCTCGAAATCGAGCGTCACCGGCAGATCGACCGCGCCGACGATACGACTGGCGTTGTCGAGCGCCAGCGCCATCGGGACTGCCTCTCCATCCTTCAGGCCATTGGCTTCCGCGACGCCATAGCTGCCGGTGGCGATAGCTTTTGCGCCCGCCGCCGCGACCGCTTTGGCACTGCCTGCGTCCCAGATATTGTAGAGGATTAGCGGTCTGCCCGGCACATGCAGCCCCGCGAACGCCTCGACCAAATCATTCATCCCGCCGACTCCCTCTCCAGCAATTTCGCCTTGCGCTCCAGCCCATAGGCATAGCCGCCCAATGTGCCATCGCTCCGCACCACCCGGTGGCACGGGATCAGCACCGCGACATTGTTCGCGCCATTGGCCGATCCCGCCGCGCGCACCGCTGCGGGCTTGCCGACCGCTGCGGCAATCTGCGCATAGCTGCGCGTCTCACCCGGCGGGATTTTCATCAGCTCTGCCCACACCGCCTGTTGAAACGCAGTACCCGCGACGTCGAGCGGCAGGTTGGGCATGCGGCCCGGTTGTTCGACGGCGAGCACTGCGCCCGCTACCAGATCGGCCATCGCGGCGTCACCGGGGAGAATCGTGGCGCGCGGGAAGCGGGCGGTGAGCGCCTCCGCGCCTTCGTCGAACGACAAGCGGCAGATGCCCTTTGCGGTCGCCGCGACCAGCATCGCACCCAATGAGGTTTCGGCGATCGCCCAACGAATGGTGACGCCCGCGCCTCCATTGCGCCACGCACTCGGCGTCATGCCCAGCCGCCGCCCGGCCTCGGCATAGAATCGGCTTGGGCCGGAATAGCCTGCGTCGTAGATCGCATCGGTAACCCGCGCCTCGCTGGCCAGTGCCTCGCCAGCGCGCTTGGCCTTGAGCGCCCGGGCATAGCCCGCCGGAGTCGCGCCGGTCGCTCGCTTGAATAGGCGGTGGAAATGGTGCGGCGCATAGCCTACCGCGCTTGCCAGTGCCGCGAGCCCCGGCGGCTCGTCTCCACCGAGCAGCGCGACAGCGCGGGCGACAGCGATCTCGTCGCGCCCGACATCGTCGGGCAGGCAGCGTTTGCAGGCGCGATACCCCGCCGCGCGCGCCGATGCCGGATCGGCGTAGAAATCGACATTGTGCCGTAACGGATGCCGCGCCGCGCAGCTCGGCTTGCAATAAATGCCCGTGGTCTTGACCGCACCGATAAACCGCCCGTCGAAGAAGCGGTCGCGCGCCATGAAAGCGGCCCACATCGCGTCTTCGTTCAGCGGAAAGTCGGTCATCGCGTTCACGTCCGGTCGATCCGCGCGGCAAAGCAGCCATGCGCGGCGTTGTGTGCGTGGATATAGGCGATGTCGTCGACGTCGAACAGCGCGCGGATTGCCTCGTCGGCATTGCCGGGCGCGGCGAGCGATGCGCCTTTCAATCGCCCGCTGGCATCGAAGCCGCGTAGCGCAATCGGGCGGCCTGCCAGCACCGGCGGCAGTGCATCGATATAGTCTGCGGTCCCGACACCTTGGCGCACGTAGATGGCGTAGGCGCTGCGATAGGGAGTAGCAACATCGTGGCTGACATGGTGGAGCAGGATCACTTCCTCACCCGCATCGGCATCGTCGAGGCTGATGCGACAGGGGAAGCCGGGTTTGGCGGTGACGGTGACGCGCTCGGCGTTGCGCGCCGCCAGCGCTCCGTCATCGAGCGTGAACAGGTCAGCAAAGGGTTCGGGGGACAATCCGGTGATGCGGTAGGTCATGGGTCGTTCCTTCTGTTGTGTCGCCAGCGTCCCTAAGCCGCACACCCCAAACCCTGCGTCCCGCCGCTTGCTGTCAAAGCGCCATCGGTGCAGGGTTGCGCCATGGCACAGCAAACCGTCGGCGGCGGACCCAAGAAAATCCTCTACGCGCTCGCCACGGCGCGGCGGATGGGGCTGAAAAACAGCGCCAAGGCGCTGACGTCGCACAACGCCTGCAAGGCGTGCGGGCTGGGCATGGGCGGGCAACGCGGCGGCATGGTCAATGAGCTGGGCGAGTTTCCATCCGTCTGCAACAAATCGATCCAAGCGCAATCAACCGACATCCAGCCGCCGATTCCGGTCGAGGTTCTGACCCACCCGCTGAACGATCTGCGCGAGCTGGACGGGCATGAGCTGGAGCATCTCGGGCGGTTGGGGAACCCGATCTGGAAGGCGGCGGATTGCGACCATTTCGTCACCGTAGAGTGGGACTGGGCGCTGGATCGGGCCGCCGGGCGGCTGCGCGCCACTGAACCCGACCGCAGTTTCTTCTATTCGTCGGGCCGATCTTCCAACGAGGCAGGTTTCCTGTTCCAGCTGCTGGCGCGGGTGTGGGGGACGAACAACGTCAACAACTGCTCCTATTATTGCCATCAGGCGACCGGGGTCGGGCTGGAGACGACCATCGGCGGCGGCACATCGACGGTCGAGCTGGCCGATCTGGGGCTAGCCGATTGCATCATCGTCATCGGTGCCAATCCATCGTCCAACCACCCGCGGTTCATCCATCAGTTGAAAGCGTGCCGCGATCGCGGTGGGCAGGTGATCATGATCAATCCGGCGAAGGAGCCGGGGTTGGTCAAGTTCGCGGTGCCGAAAAGCCCGCGCTCGATGCTGGCGGGCGGAACGGAGATCGCATCGGAGTTTCTGCAACCGCGCATCGGCGGAGACATTGCGCTGATCAAGGGGTTGGCGAAAGCGGTGCTGGCAACCGGCTGCGAGGATGCCGATTTCATCCACGACCATACCACCGGCTTCGCCGAATGGCGCGCCGATGTCGAGGCGCATGGCTGGACAGACATCGAAGCCAACTCGGGGATTTCGCGCATCGACATCGAGCGCGTCGCCGCTGCTTACGCGCGGTCCAGCAACAGCGTCATCGCCTGGGGCATGGGCGTCACCCATCACACGCATGGCAGCGACACCGTGGAGTATATCGCCGCGCTCGCGCTGCTGCGCGGGATGATCGGACGGTCGGGCGCGGGGCTGTTGCCGTTGCGCGGGCACAGCAATGTCCAGGGCATCGGCACCATCGGCGTCAAGCCGGTGCTGCCCGCGCAGATATTCGACGCGATCGAAGCCAATCTCGGCATCGCCCTGCCCCGTTCCAAAGGGCTCGACACGATGGCGGCGATGCAGGCGGCGTCGCGCGGGGAGATCGACGCGGCGATCGTCATGGGCGGCAATCTGCTCGAGGCGAGCCCGCAGCGCGACTGGGCACAAGCCGCGTTCGAGAAAATCGGTTTCAAGCTGTTCCTGACCACCACGCTCAATCGCGGCCATATCGACGGGATCGACGGCGGCGAGGCACTGATCCTGCCGGTCACCGCCCGCGACGAAGAATGGCAGCCGACCACGCAGGAATCGATGTTCAACTATGTGCGGCTGTCCGACGGCGGCATCGACCGGCTGGACAATGTGCGGCCCGAGGTCGCGATCCTCGCCGATCTGGCGGAACGGCTGCTGCCCGATGCGCCGATCGACTGGAGCGCATACCGCCAGCACCGCCATATCCGCGAGGCAATTGCCAGGACCGTGCCGGGAATGGAGCCGCTGGCCGACATCGATGTCGCGAAAGCCGAGTTCCATATCGCCAATCGGCTGCTGCATACGCCGACATTCAACACGCCCGACGGGCGCGCGCATTTCGTCACGCGGCCGACGCCGGTGGCACACGCCGGCCCGCTGACGCTGATGACCATCCGCTCGGAGGGGCAGTTCAACACCGTCATCTACGAACGCACCGACAGCTACCGCAACAACGCCACGCGCTGGACAGTGATGCTCCATCCCGACGACATTGCCGCGCACCGGCTGAGCGCCGGGTGCACCGCGACTTTGGTATCGGCGCAGGGGCGGATGGAGGGGGTGACGGTGCAGCCGTTCGACGTGGCGCGCGGCAGCGTCATGGCTTACTATCCGGAGGCTAATGTGCTGACCGGTACCGATGTCGATCCGCGATCCCAAACCCCGGCGTTCAAGGCAACGCCGGTGTGGTTCGAGTAAATTCAGCGGGAACGCATTACTGATCACGCTCAGTCTGAACGCTGATTGCGCTCAGGCCCAGCTTGTCGAAGCCCCCGGCTCCGGCGGTGGCTTCGACACGCTTCGACAAGCTCAGGCTAAGCGCAAGGGGGTCACTGAACCGGCCCCCGGTTGCTTTCATCACCCCGCCCGCTAGGCAGGTTCCACCCCCAACCGCAGGACCATCGCCCCCGAATGACCGCGCCGATTCGCCTTGCTGCCCTGACGATGATTGCCGCACTGGCCTTGGGCGCCGCACCCGCGCCGCCTGCGGCTGCGCCCGAAATACCCCCCGCCGCTGCACCGGAGCCGGACGATGTCACCGCCACCGAACGCAGCGTCGTGCGCGTCGTTACCGTCGCCACGGTGCTCGGGCAAGTGGTCGGCTTCGGCCATGGCAGCGGCTTTGCCGTTGCGCCGAACCGCATCGTCACCAACGCCCATGTCGTTGGCGATGCGCAGGAGTTTCCCGACAATGTCGTCATCGGCATCGTGCCGAGCGAGGGATCGCGCAGTTATCGGGGGCGGCTGATCCGCATCGACCGGCGCCGCGATCTGGCGCTGGTAGAGATCGTCGACGGGCGCGTTCCTGCCGCCAGCGTCTTCACCGGCCCGGTGCCGCAACGCGAGAATGTGTTCGCGCTCGGCTATCCGGGCAATGTCGATGTCGCGACTGCACGCAGTGCGGACGATTTCATCCGCCCGCGCAGCCCGCTTGCCTCCGATGGCATCGTCTCGGCGCGGGACCGGATTAGCAACACCGATGTGCTGGTGCATGATGCTGACATCGCGCGCGGTAATTCGGGCGGACCGCTGGTCGATGCCTGCGGGCGCGTCATCGGCGTCAACGCCTTCATCAGCCGCGCCGACGAGGGCGATTCGCCCTTTTCCTTTGCAGTGTCGGTGCGCGAGCTGGCGCAATTCCTTCAGGACGCGGGGCAGCGGTTTACCGGCGTCGCCAGCGAATGCCTGACGCTGGCCGAAGCCGCCGCGCGCGATGGTGCGCTCGATGCCGAGGGCCGCCGCGTCGCCGCCATCGCCTCCGAGCGCGACGCCGCCCGGCGCGAGGCGCGTGCGCAGGAACTCGAACGGCTCAAGGCCGATGCGCAGGAGCGCCGCGAGACCTTCATCGCCTTTGCCATCGTGCTGTTCGGCGGGGCGATCCTCGCCGGGGCAGCGTCGTTCATGTATGCAGGCCAAGCCAAACCGCGTGAGCAGCGCGCGGCGATGTTGGCAGGCGGGCTGCTGGCGCTCGCCGCGCTAATCGTCTTCCTGCTGCGCCCCAGCCCCGCCGACGTCCGCCTGCCGCCGATCGAGCGCGCGGGGGTTGCGCCGTCGGCCGCGACCGCTGCGCTGACCGGCAATCTGGTCTGCACCGTCGACCGCAACCGTGGCCGCATCACCGTGTCTTCCGGGGACGACACCGTCTTCGCCATCGATGCCGAGGGCTGCGTCAACGGTCGCACCCAATATGCGCGCGGTGCGGAAGGCCGCTGGTCACGGACATTCGTGCCCGATGAGGACGCGACGATCAGCCGCATCAGCTATGACCCGGCGGGCGGCGACTATGTCATCCGCCGCTATCTGATGCCGTTCGAAGCCATGCAGGCCACCCGCCGCCAGCATGGCGCAGTGGCATTCCAGGGCTGCACCGCCGATCCCGAACGACTGGCGGCGCTGACTGCGCGGGAGAATGCAATTGCGGCGCTGCTGCCGGCGCGGCCCAATGAGGAGATTGTCAGCCGGTGCCGGGCGGTGGCGCGGGCTGCCGCTATCGCACGGTGATCGGGGCCAAGCCGATCAAGCTGCTTTTTGCTGTTCTTCCATCGCTTTCAGCATCTCGCGCCGCAGGATGGCGTTCATCCGCGATTGATAGCCGGGGCCGTCTGCCTTGAGCCATTCGAGCACATCGCGATCGACCTTGGCGGTAATCTGATCTTTGATCGGGCGGTAAAGTGGAGCACGAACGGCATTTTTGAAATCTTCCTTGGTCCACTCGGGGATATCGGACAGGTCGATCTCGCTGTCGGGGCGATCGAACAGCAGCCGCAGTTCTTCCATTCGCTCATCCGAGATTTCCGGAATCTCATCCAGCCTATATGAAACGATCTTGCTCATAGTCCTCGCGTTCTTGTCTGGTTGCACGTCGAGCGGAAATCACTCGCACATATTCATCGCCGTCCGCGTCGAACCATGTGTGAGCAACCATAACCACCAACATACCCCTCATCGTCCCAAAGCTCTGCCATCGTTGCTCACCATCGACGACACGATCCGCTCTCGAAATATAATGCGGATCATCGAAAATCTTGATGGCTTCGTCAAAACCGATACCATGCTTGCGCAGATTGCTCGCATTCTTGGCATCATCCCATTTGATCCGCATCTTGCAGGCCCTAACGTATAATTACGTAAAGATAATTATCAACTCCCGCAAGCCCTGAACAACGCCGCCGTCCGCTCGCGCGCCAGATCGCTCGATTCCTCATGATAATCCTTGCGGCGGTCGCTGTTGAAGCCGTGGTTGGCTTCGTAGACGAACACCTGCGCCAGCGAGTGCGCGCGGGCGATCAGCGCTTCGACGCCTTCCATCGGGATGCCCGCATCGAAGCGGCCGAAATGGGCGATGGTCGGGCATTTGGGGGCCAGGTCGATGAAGGTGGTGGGCACCAAGCTACCGTAATAGGCGGACGCCGCCGCCAGATCGTCGCTGCGTCCGGCCATCGCCCATGCCACCGATCCGCCATAGCAATAACCGGTGATGAACGCCGGGCCTTTGCCTTTGAGTGCATCGATACAACTTGCAGCATCGGACAGGCTAAGATCGAACGGGTGGAGATCGCGCGCCAACTCCACTGCGCGGGCAAAGTCCGGCCCGGTATAGTCGGCTTCGAAGCCCGGATGCTCGCGGTCGAACAGTGCGGGACACAGCACTTCATAGCCGTCCGCCGCATATTCATCGCACAGCTCGCGGATATGGTCGGTGACGCCGAATATTTCCTGCACCAGCACCAGCCCGCCGCGCCGTTCGCCGACGGGCTGCGCGTGGTAGACGGCGACGTCCGCGCCGTCGGCCATCGTCATGCGGATCATTTCCGCCATCTTTGCTTCCTTTCACTGTCGCCCGGTTCCGCACCCATGGCACGCTATCTTGCATTGCAGCAATCGCAATGCTAGGCGCGCCGCGTGTTCGCCACACCCGCAGTTTTTCGGGGTTGAGCTCGCGAATCATGTCCCTCCGGACACAATATTAAAGGGAAGAACGGTCGCGTGGAGCATTCCGGCGGTATGCAGGCAAGTTTGGCAGGGCGCTATGCCCGCGCGCTGTTCGATCTGGCGCAGGATGGCAGTGCGCTGCCCGCCGTCGAAGCGAGCATGAAGACGCTGGGTGAGGCATTGTCCTCGTCCGCTGACCTGACCGCGCTGGTCGCCAGCCCGGTGGTCAACCGCGCCGATGCCGGGCGCGCGATTGCCGCCGTCGCCGCCTCGCTTCAGCTCGACCCGCTGACCACCAATTTCCTCGGCGTGCTGGCGCAGAACCGCCGCCTCGGCAAACTCGCCGACGTCGTCCGCGCTTTCGCCGAAATGACCGCGTCGCACCGTGGCGAAGCGACCGCCGATGTCACATCGGCGCACCCGCTCGACGCCGCGCAGGTCGCTGCCGTGCAGGCCAAGCTGAAGAGCCGCCTCGGCCGCGACGTATCGGTCAATCTCAAAGTGGATCCCGCCATTCTCGGCGGTCTGATCGTCAAGGTCGGCAGCCGGCTTGTCGATTCGTCGATCCGCACTCGTCTGAACACTCTAGCTACGGCAATGAAGGGCTGAAAAGCTCGTATGCCAAATGACATGATGAAGGGCTAACCATGGAAATCCGTGCCGCAGAAATCTCCCGGGTCATCAAGGACCAGATCGCCAGCTTCGGCGACGATGCGACGGTGTCCGAAATCGGCCAGGTCCTCTCGGTCGGTGACGGTATCGCCCGCGTCCACGGCCTCGATAATGTCCAGGCCGGCGAGATGGTCGAATTCGCCAACGGCGTGAAGGGCATGGCGCTCAACCTCGAAGCCGATAATGTCGGTATCGTGATCTTCGGTTCGGACAGCGACATCCGCGAAGGCGATGTCGTCCGCCGTACCGAAACCATCGTCGACGTCCCCGTTGGCAAGGGCCTGCTCGGCCGTGTGGTCGATGCACTCGGCAACCCGATCGACGGCAAGGGCCCGATCGTCGCCGAGAAGCGCATGCGCGTCGAGGTGAAGGCTCCCGGCATCATCCCGCGCAAATCGGTGCACGAACCCGTGCAGACCGGGCTCAAGGCACTCGACGCGCTCGTTCCGGTCGGTCGCGGTCAGCGCGAACTGATCATCGGCGATCGCCAGACCGGCAAGACCGCCGTCGCCATCGACACCTTCATCAACCAGAAGGGCGTCAACGCGGGCGACGACGAGTCCAAGAAGCTCTATTGCATCTATGTCGCCATCGGCCAGAAGCGCTCGACCGTCGCCCAGATCGTCCGCGCGCTCGAAGAAAATGGCGCGATGGAATATTCGATCGTCGTCGCTGCGACCGCGTCCGAGCCTGCGCCGCTGCAATATCTCGCGCCCTACACCGGCGTGACGATGGGCGAATATTTCCGCGACAATGGCATGCACGCGGTCATCGTCTATGACGATCTGTCGAAGCAGGCGGTCGCCTATCGCCAGATGTCGCTGCTGCTGCGCCGTCCGCCGGGCCGCGAAGCTTATCCCGGCGACGTTTTCTATCTGCACAGCCGCCTGCTCGAGCGTGCGGCGAAGATGAACGAGGATAATGGTGGCGGATCGCTGACCGCGCTGCCGATCATCGAGACGCAGGCGGGTGACGTCTCAGCGTACATTCCGACCAACGTGATTTCCATCACCGACGGCCAGATCTTCCTCGAAACCAACCTTTTCTACCAGGGCATCCGTCCGGCGATCAACGTGGGGCTTTCTGTGTCGCGCGTCGGCTCGGCTGCGCAGACCAAAGCGATGAAGAAGGTGTCGGGCTCGATCAAGCTCGAGCTCGCGCAATATCGCGAGATGGAGGCCTTTGCCCAGTTCGGTTCGGACCTCGATGCCTCGACGCAAAAACTGCTCAACCGCGGTGCGCGGCTGACCCAGCTGCTCAAGCAGGCGCAGTATAAGCCGATGCCGTTCGAGGAGCAGACTGCGTCTATCTACGCAGGCACCAACGGCTTCCTCGACACCGTCGCGGTGTCGGATGTGTCGCGCTATGAGGAGGCGATGCTCGGTTTCGTCCGCAGCGAGCATGCCGACATCCTCACCGAAATCCGCGACAGCCGCGATTTCAGCGATGCGACCAAAGGCAAGCTCAAGGATGCGCTGACGACGTTCGGCGCGCAGTTCGCCTGATTAAAGTCCTCTCCCCTCCGGGGAGAGGGTTGGGAGAGGGGCAGTCTTCTCCCGAAAGAGTTGAAAATGAGGGGTAAGTCCCCCTCTCCCCGACCCTCTCCTCTGAAGGGGAGAGGGAGAAAAGGGCCAAAATGGCAACGCTGAAAGAACTCAAGGGCCGTATCACCTCGGTCAAATCGACCCAGAAGATCACCAAGGCCAAGAAGATGGTCGCATCGGCCAAGCTGCGCCGCGCGCAGGCGGCTGCCGAAGCCGGTCGCCCCTATGCGGCGCGGCTCGAAGCCGTCGTCGCCAGCCTTGCGGCCAAAGTCGGCAAGTCCGACAGCGCACCGAAACTGCTGTCGGGCACCGGCAAGTCGGACACGCATCTGTTGCTGGTGCTCAACTCGGATCGTGGTCTGGCGGGCGCTTTCAACTCGAACATTGTCAAGGCCGCGCGGGACAAAGCGCAGGCGTTGCGCGCCGACGGCAAGACGGTCAAATTCTTCCTCGTCGGTCGCAAGGGGCGCCCGGTGATCAACCGGCTGTTCCCTAAGCTAACCGTCGCGCAATATGAAACCACCGGTTTCCGCGAGCTGACCTTCGCCAACGCACAGGCGATCAGCGACCAGCTGCTCGGCATGTACGAAGCGGGCGAATTCGACGTCGCCCACCTGTTCTTCTCCAAATTCCGCTCGGCGTTGCTGCAAGAGGCCACCGGCCAGCAGATCATCCCGGTCGCCCCATCGGCGACCGCGCCTGCCGCCAGCGACGCGGCAGTCGAATATGAGCCCGACGAGGAAGCCATCCTCGCCGACCTGCTGCCGCGCAACGTCACCGTGCAGATATTCAAGGGCCTGCTCGAAAACGCTGCGTCGGAGCAAGGCGCGTCGATGACCGCAATGGACAATGCCACGCGCAACGCCGGCGATCTGATCGGCAAGCTGACCATCCAGTATAACCGCAGCCGCCAGGCCGCGATTACCACCGAACTGATCGAAATCATTGCTGGCGCGGAAGCGCTGTAAGCAAAAGAATTAACGCAGGCGCGGAAGCGCTCTAAAGCCAGCCGAGGAAACCAAAATGGCCACCGCAGCCCCCGTACTCACAACCGCGACCAACAATGTCGGCCGCATCAGCCAGGTGATCGGCGCCGTCGTCGACGTCGCGTTCGAGACCGAGGTTCCCAAGATCCTCTCGGCTCTGGAAACCGACAACAACGGCAACCGCCTCGTCCTCGAAGTCGCGCAGCATCTCGGTGAGAATGTCGTGCGGACCATCGCTATGGACACCACCGACGGCCTCACCCGGGGCCAGGAAGTGCGCGATACCGGCAGCCAGATCCGCGTGCCCGTCGGCCCGATGACATTGGGCCGCATCCTCAACGTCATCGGCGAGCCGATCGACGAGCGCGGTCCGGTTGGCAACCTCACCACCAGCCCGATCCATGCCGAAGCCCCGCCGTTCGTCGATCAGTCGACCGAAAGCTCGATCCTCGTCACCGGCATCAAGGTCATCGATCTGCTCGCGCCTTATGCGCGCGGCGGCAAGATTGGCCTGTTCGGCGGCGCCGGCGTCGGCAAGACCGTGCTGATCCAGGAACTGATCAACAATATCGCCAAGGGCCATGGCGGCGTCAGCGTGTTCGCCGGCGTCGGTGAGCGCACCCGCGAAGGTAATGATCTCTACCACGAATTCCTTGATGCCGGGGTCATCGCCAAGGACGCCGACGGCAATCCGACGCCTGAAGGATCGAAGGTTGCGCTGGTGTTCGGCCAGATGAACGAGCCTCCCGGCGCCCGCGCCCGCGTCGCGCTCTCGGGTCTCGCCAACGCCGAGTATTTCCGTGATGTCGAGGGGCAGGACGTGCTGTTCTTCGTCGACAACATCTTCCGCTTTACCCAAGCGGGTTCGGAAGTGTCGGCGCTGCTCGGCCGTATTCCGTCGGCGGTGGGCTATCAACCGACGCTGTCGACCGACATGGGCCAGCTGCAGGAACGCATCACCTCGACCAACAAGGGCTCGATCACCTCTGTGCAGGCGATTTACGTGCCTGCCGACGATCTCACCGACCCTGCGCCTGCCACGTCCTTTGCCCACTTGGATGCGACGACCAACCTCAACCGGGCGATTTCAGAACTCGGCATCTATCCAGCGGTCGATCCGCTCGATTCGACCAGCCGCATGTTGACTGCTGCCGTCGTCGGTCAGGAGCATTATGAGACCGCGCGCCGGGTTCAGGAAACGCTGCAGAAGTACAAGAGCCTACAGGACATCATCGCCATTCTCGGCATGGATGAGCTGAGCGAGGAAGATAAAACCATCGTCGCCCGCGCCCGCAAGATCCAGCGCTTCCTGTCGCAGCCGTTCCACGTCGCCGAAGTGTTCACCGGCATCCCCGG
>JAYSZB010000121.1:0-53506 GCA_043727035.1 Sphingomonas sp.
GGCCCCCTGCGGCGAGAGGTTGACCGCCTGACAGGCGGCGATGATCTCTCCGCCCTCGGTGAGGGCGGCGAGGAAGGCGGATTTGACCTGTGGGGTCCAGAGAGTTGGATATTCCATGGGCGGGTATATAACCCATGTGGCTATATGTAGGAAAGCGGTTTTTATGGTTTGTTCTCATGCCGGGGTTGGTGGTGGTGGGGTGCAGTCGAAGGAAGAGGGTTCGCGCCAAGACGCCAAGGGGCCAAGAGGGTGGTGCGCGTCGATGGGGTGGTGGTTGCCGGTGGGTTGGGTTTGCTGGACTTTGGGGTGGTGGGGCCGCTTCGCGGAGTGCGCCGATGTCTTGGCGTCTTGGCGGGCTTGGCGCGAACGCTCTTACTGCATGACCATTGCGCGCGCCCGCCACCGGCCCCGGATCAAGTCCGGGGCGACGGGGTGGTGGGATGGGGGGCGGCGGGGGGGGCGGTGCCGAGTTGCGCGACGGTGCGCAAGGCGGCGCCGGCCCCTCCGACCGCTGCGGGGCCACCTCCCCTGAAGGGGAGGAAGCGGTGGTGCGGCATGGCGCCGCACTCTTCGCGTCTTCGCGTGAGATTTTTCAAGAATGCGGTGGAAGCGCTGTTTTGCGCAGTCGAGGCAGGAGGGTTCGCGCCAAGACGCCAAGTCGCCAAGAGGGCGGTGGGTGTCGATGGGGTGGGGGTTGCCGGTGGGTTGGGTTTGTTGGACTTTGGGGTGGTCGGGCAGCTTCGCGGATTGCGCCGACATCTTGGCGTCTTGGCGGGCTTGGCGCGAACCTGATTGCAGCGCCGAGGGAGTTCAGCCGCCAGCGGCCCTGGGGCGGTGGGATCAGGGGTTGGCGGCGATGAAGGCGAGGATCAGCGCGACCAGTTCCTCTGGCTTATCTTCCTGTAGAAAGTGGCCGGCATTGGCAATGATGCGGTGCGGCTGGCCATTGGCACCGGGGATGCGCTCAATGAACAGCTTCTCGCCGCCAGCGGTGACGGCGTCCTTGTCCGAGAAACAGGTGAGGACGGGTTTGTCGAAGCGCGCCAGCACCTCCCATGCCGCCTTGTTCTCGGCGACCGACGGCATGTCGGGCTTGACCGGTACCAGCGTGGGGAACTGGCGCGCGCCGCTCTTGTAGCTCTCGTCGGGATAGGGGGCATCATAGGCGGCGGTTTCTTCTACCGTCAGTTCGCGCACGCTGCCGCCGTT
Organism: Sphingomonas sp.; assembly: GCA_043727035.1. Classification (GTDB taxonomy): domain Bacteria; phylum Pseudomonadota; class Alphaproteobacteria; order Sphingomonadales; family Sphingomonadaceae; genus Sphingopyxis. The sequence continues at coordinate 1,210 of JAYSZB010000121.1, forward strand.
GAGGATGAAGCCGGTGGGGAAGGTCTCGATGCGCTGGCTGAAGGCGCGCCAGCTTTCGAAGCCCTCCGACCAGCCGGTGCCGATCGGCAGGCCGGTGTTGCCGATGACGAGGCGGGCAAAGCGAGCGGGGAAGGCGGCGACGAGGCGCAGGCCGATGAGGCCGCCCCAATCCTGACAGAAGAGGGTGATGTCGGTCAGATCATTGGCGAGGAGCCAGTCGGACATCCAGGCGAAATGGCGTTCGTAGGTGTAATCCTCGATGGCGGCGGGTTTGTCGGACTTGCCGAAGCCGATCAGGTCGGGAGCGACCACGCGGTGACCGGCGGCGGCGAGCGGGGGGACGAACTTGCGGTAGAGGAAGGACCAGCTGGGTTCGCCGTGCATGAGCAGGATGGGCGCGGCGTCACGCGGACCTTCGTCGATATGATGGATGCGTAAGGGCGTGCCGTCGGCATCGGCGATGTCGGTGTAATGCGGGGCGAAGGGGTAATCGGGGAGGTTGGCGAAGGCGGCGTCGGGGGTGCGGAGGATGTGCATCAGTCGGTCCTTAGGCTCGGCGGCGGTCGTTGCGGGTCGATCAGGCGGATGCCGATGTGGTCGGTGCCGAGGCCGCGCTCCTGATACTGACGGGCGGCGGGGCGGTAGCGGGCGCAGTAGTTCGCGGCGCACAGATAGCTGCCGCCCTTGATGATAGTGCGTTCGGGGTCGGCGGCGCTGCTCGTCCACTCCCAGACATTGCCGATCAGGTCGTGGACGCCGTTGCTGTCGGCAGCGAAGCAGCCGACGGGGGCGCGGGTGCTAAAGCCATCGAGGCCGAGATCGCGGGCGGGGAAAGCACCTTGGTAGTAATTGGCTTGCGGGGTGCCGCTGGCGTTGATGGGTTCACGGTCATTGGCTCCGCCGGAGCGGGTGGCGGCTTCCCATTGCTCTTCGGACGGCAGCGCCTTGCCCGCCCATTCGGCATAGGCTTGCGCGTCTTCGTAGGCGATCTGGACGACTGGCTCGCTTTCCTTGCCTGCGATCGAAGTGCGCGGGCCGGAGGGTTTGCGCCATTGTGCGCCGGGTACCCAGCTCCACCAGCGCGGATCGGCGGCGGTGGGGACGGTGAAGACGGCGGAGCCGGGCAGGCTCATCTCGGGCTGCGCACCGGGGAGGATGGGGGGCGTGCGCTCGGCCAGCGTGACATAGTCGGTTGCGGCGACGAAGGCGGCGAATTGCGCGTTGGTCACCTCATGCCGGGCGATCCAGAAGCCGGGGACGGAGGCGCGGCGGCGTGGGCCTTCCTCGGGGTAGCGGGGGTCTTCGCCGAGGGTGAAGGTTGTGGGGGCGATCCAGGCGTAGGCGTCGCCGGTGGGGGCGGGACAGGCGGGGGTGGCGGTTTGGGTGGGGTCGGTGCAGGCGGTGAGGGCAAGAGCTGTCAATATAGCGAACGGTAACACCCGCGCTCTGGCTGAGCTTGTCGAAGCCCCGGCTCTGCGCCCTTCGACAGGCTCAGGGTGAGCGCGGTTTGGGGCTAGTCGCATGACGTCTACAGCGCAATGCTGGGCCGCTCCGCCATTTCGCTGCGCCAGCGGGCGATGTTTGCGTGGGTTTCGACGGGTTTGATCTTGAGGATGCGGGCGAAATCGACGGCGACGACGGCGGTGATGTCGGCGAGGCTGAAATTATCGCCGGCGACATGGCGGTTGGTGGCGAGCTGCGCATCGAGCGTGTCGACGAAGGCGATGAGGCGCGCCTTGCCGCGGTCGGCGAGTTCGGGGATCTGCGCGTAATCGACGGGGCCGGTGAGTGCGCGGCCTTTCATTGCCGGGCTGCTGTTGCGGAAACCCTCGGCGATGGCGAGAAAGCCTTCCATCTCGACGCGGGCGTTCCAGCTGGCCACGGCGGCTTTCTCGAGCGGGTTGGTGCCGAGCAGTGGGGGGGTGGGGAAAGCGGCTTCAGCCCATGCGGCAATGGCGGCGTTGTCCGTCAGGACGGTGCCGTCCTCGAGCGCCAGTGCGGGCACGGTAAGGCGCGGGTTGATCGCGGCGAAAGCGGGTGCGCGCTGCTGCGCGGTGGCGAGGTCGATGTTCACGATATCGTGCGGGATGGCCTTCTCCGCCAGGACGATGCGGGCGCGGCGGGGGCTGGGAGCGGTGGGGCAATCGTAGAAGGTTATGGGCATGGGGGTGTCCGTCTGTGAGTAAGGCTATGCAACATATGGCATGGGGTGTGTCAATTAAATCCTCCCCGGCACGGGGAGGTGGCGCGCAGCGACGGAGGGGGTTGTCGGCCTCAAGCCTTGGTCGGTGACGAGAGCCCCCTCCGACCCCTTTGGGGCCACCTCCCCGCAAGCGGGGAGGAGTTTTAATCCGGCAAGCCCCTTAGTGCATCTTCGACCAGCCTTTCGAGCACCGCTGCTGCCTTTGATGCGGGCAGGCCCTGATCGTGGCGCATGACGCGCCAGCTCTGGAAAGACAGCGCAACGCACAGCGCCTCGACGCCGATCTCGTCGGCCTTGACCTGTGGCGGCAGCAGGCGGGTGACGCGGTCGCGTTCGAGCTTCGAGATGCGGACATAGTCGGCCATCAGAAAGCCCGACTGGTAGCGTTTGATGTTGGCGGAGATGCGATGCGGCAGGATCGTTTCGAACACGCGGGCGCGGCGCGAGACGAGGTCGCGGATGTCGGCGCGCCAGTCGGTCCCGGCATAGGGCGCAGTGACGATCGGCATGACCCGCGCGGCGACGGTCTCCGACATCTCGCGGTAGAGCGAGTCCATGTCGTCGAAATGGCGAAAGACGGTGCGCAGGCCGACCCCGGCCTCGTCCGCGACACGCGCGGCGCTGGGCTGGACATCGCCGCGCTCGACCAGATCGAGCATGGCTGCGACGATTTTGGCGCGCGAGGATTTGCTGCGCTCGCGGCGGCCGTCCTTTCTGGGGCTGTCGGTTCCTGGTTGAATCATTTCAGCTTCGGCCATGCCCGTCTGCTGCATCACTTGCGCCGGGTCGTCAACGCAGCAATGATTGACAGGCGAGGGTGCTGCAATGATATGGCACTTGCAATGCCAAAAGGATGAGCGATGATCACGCGGTTGAGGGTGAAGCAGAAGGCGTTCGATGTGGCGGAGATCGCTACCGCGCCGGTTCCGGAGCTGAACGAGGGGCAGGTGCTGGCGCGGGTCGAGCGGTTTGCGCTGACGGCGAACAATATCACTTATGCGGTGGCCGGGGACATGATTGGTTACTGGAAATTCTTTCCCGAGGATGAGCCTGAGTGGGGGATGGTGCCGGTGTGGGGCTTTGCCGTGGTCGAGGACTCGCGGCATCCCGATGTGCCGGTGGGCACGCGGGTGTACGGCTATCTGCCGATGGCGTCGCATGTCGTGCTGACGCCGGGGCGGGTCTCTCCGCGCGGCTTTGCCGATGTCTCGGCGCACCGGGCGGAACTGCCTGCGGTGTACAACCAGTATCAGCGGACCAATGACGAGGCGGCGGAACTGGCGGCGGTGGCGGACTGGCGCTGTCTGTTGTTTCCGTTGCTGTTTACCGGTTATGTCATCGGCGATTATCTGGCCGACAAGGACGGTTTCGGCGCGGCTCAGGTGCTGATCGGCAGCGCGTCGTCGAAGACCGGAATCGGTACGGCGCATCATGTGAAGGCTTTGGCGGAGGGGCCGGTCGAACTGGTCGGGCTGACCAGTGCGGGCAATGTGGCGTTCTGCGAGGGGCTGGGGGTCTATGACCGGGTGATTGCCTATGGCGACGCGGAGACGCTGGATGCGACGGTGCCGGCGGTGTTCATCGACATGGCGGGCGATGGCGGGCTGACGAAGCGGCTGCATGAGCATTTTGGCGAGAATATGAGGGCGAGCATCGGGGTAGGCTTGACGCACTGGCAGGCGGGTCGGCCGCCGGAGGGACTGCCGGGGGCCAAGCCGGAGTTTTTCTTTGCGCCTGCGCAGATGGCCAAGCGCCATGCCGAATGGGGGCCGGGTGTGTTGGACAAGCGGATGCTGGAGGCCAATCTGGCGTTCCTGCCGGTGATGGCGGAGCATTTGCGGATCGAGCGGGGGGAAGGTGCGGAGGCGGTGGCTGCGGCTTATGCGGCGATGGTGCGCGGGCGGACGCCGGCGGATGTCGGGGTGGTTTTGTCGTTCGCATAAGGGGGCGGGCGGAGCGCATCAATCGGTTTCTCGCAGAGACGCAGAGGAAGCAGAGACCGCAGAGGAAGTTGCGTAGTGCCGCGAAGCGGCTTTTGTGATCGAGTTTGCGTAACGGGCTGTCGTAAGCAATTAGAGCGGCTTGGCCGTGAGCCGCTCTGCTCTGCGATCTCTGCTACCTCTGCGTCTCTGCGAGAAATGCGAAATAGAACGACTGGGGAGAGCAATGAAGAAACGGTGGATTGTGCTCGGTGGCGTCGTTGTCACGCTGGCCGCCACGGTGGGCGTGCTGCGCTTTGCTTTTCCGGGGCAAGCGGTTGCATGGGCGGCCAAGCAGGGCATTCCGGGGATGATCGGCGAATGGCGCAATCCGATTGCGCCGAACCGGGCGATTGTCTGGCAGGCGGGACCGGCAACGGCTCCGGTGGGACAGCGCCCGCCGAATATCGTCCTTATCGTCGCCGACGATCTGGGGATTAACGATATCAGCCTGTACGGCGGCGGATTGGCGGGCGGGCTGGTGCCGACGCCGAACATCGATGCACTGGCGCGCGAGGGGGTGGATTTTTCCTCCGGCTATGCGGGCAATGCGACCTGCTCGCCGAGCCGCGCGGCGATGATGACCGGGCGCTATCCGACGCGGTTCGGGTTCGAATTTACCGGCATTCCGCCGAGTTTTGCGGCGACTGTGGGGCATGCAGGCGGAGACTCGCCGCACCCCGTAGTGTTCCGCGATGATTTGAATCACGACATCATCCCGTCCGAGCAGATGGGGGTGCCAGCGAGTGAGGTAACGATCGCCGAGGCGCTTAAGGCGCGGGGCTATCGCACCCTGCATCTGGGCAAATGGCATCTGGGCGAGACCGACGCGCTGGGTCCGCATGCGCAGGGGTTCGATGAGTCGCTGGGGATGCGCGCTGGGGGCGGCATGTTCCTGCCCGAGGAGTCGCCCGCTGTGGTCAACGCCAAGCTGCCGTTCGATCCGATCGACAGCTTCCTGTGGCCGAATCTGCCGTATGCGGTGCAATATAATGACGACCAGCGGATGGAGCCTGTCGGCCATGTCACCGACTATCTGACCGACAATGCGATGGCGGCGATCAGCGCCAACAGGCACCGGCCGTTTTTCCTTTATCTGGCGTACAACGCGCCGCACACGCCGTTGCAGGCGACCCGTGAGGATTATGACGCGCTGCCGCAGATCGGCGACCATACCACCCGCGTTTATGGCGCGATGATCCGCCAGCTCGACCGGCGGATCGGCGATGTCATGGCGCATCTGAAAGCCGAAGGGCTCGACGAGAATACACTGGTGATCTTCACCAGCGACAATGGCGGCGCGTGGTACACCGGCATCGAAGGACTGAATGCGCCGTATCGCGGGTGGAAAGCGACGTTCTTCGAAGGCGGCATCCGCGTGCCGTTGTTCATGCGCTGGCCGGGGCGGATCGCCGGCGGCACGCGGGTGGCGGCTCCGGCCAGCCATCTCGACATGTTCGCGACGCTGGCTGCGGTGAGCGGCGCGGCGGTGCCGCAGGATCGGACGATGGACGGGGTTAATCTGCTCGGCGGGGTGGTGCCGGGACTGACGGCGAGCACGCGGACTGCGCCGCTGTTCTGGCGATCGGGGGACTATCGCGCGGTGCGCTCAGGCGACTGGAAACTGTCGGTCGGACGCGGATCGCAGACGGCGTGGCTGTATAATCTGGCCGACGACCCGATCGAGCGGCGCGATCTGTCGCGCGCGCAGCCCGAGCGGGTGGCAGCGATGCGCGCGCTGATCGAGGCGCAAAATCGCGGGCTGCCACCGCCGCTGTGGCCGGGGCTGGTCGAGGCACCGGTGCGGGTGGATGTACCGCTGAATGCGCCATGGCGCGACGGGCAGGATTGGGTGGTGTGGACGAATTGAGGGATGAGAGGGCGTCGCGCAAAGTCGCCAAGACGCCAAGGGTTTGGCATTTGCGGCTAAGCAGCTGATCGACGAAACGACAGCGGATAGGGCGAGCATAGATGCGACAACCGCTTTCGCGACTCTGCGGTGAGTCTTGGCTTCTTGGCGGCTTAGCGCGAACCCTCTTTTTTCTCGCTCAGGACGACCGGTTGGGCAAGGCCGCGCCGGCCCCTCCGTCCGCTTGGCGGCCACCTCCCCTGAAGGGGAGGATGCGTTACCTCCGCAGCATTGCGTCCACGGCCCACAAGCGGTCCTGGCCCCAGACGGACTCTTCGCCGACGCGGAAGCTGGGGGCACCCCACAGGCCGAGGTCGAGCAGTTCGGCGCGGTTGGCTTCGGCTTCGCTGCGCCAATCGTCATTGTCGATGATCGACAGAGCCTCTTTCCAGTCGAGACCCGCGGCGGTGACGATGCGTTTCATGCCGGTGTCCGATCCGGCATCGATGCCGTGTGACCAGATAGAGCGCAGGAAGGCCGTGGCATACTCAAGGCCGCGTCCTTGCGCGCGCGCCCATGGCAACAGCGAATAGCCGCGCTCGACCGGGCGACCGACGGGGTCGGCGATCTTGCCGAAGGGGATGGCGAGGCGGCGGGCTTCGCGGGCAGCGTCGAGCGTGATGTAGCGGCGCTTTTCCGTGGGCACCGGCAGGCTGCGCATAACCATCGGCAGGATGAAACGCAGTTCGATTTGTGCGCCATGTGCCGCAGCCAGCGCGGCGATGCGCGGGGCGGATAGCCAGGTGTAGGAGCTGCGGAAACTGAGATACCAGTGTATGGTTTTGCCACTTGGCGCTGCGACCGGACCGGCGATGTCGGGCGGAGGCGGATAGAAAGGTGTGTTGCCGCCATCGCGCCGCAAACCGAGCGCGGTCAGCCGTTCCTCCAGATAGTGCAGCCGGTCGATGCCCCAATAGGTTTCGCCGCCACAATGCAGCACCCCGCCGAGATAATGGCCGCAGGCGGTGCGGTGGGCATTGCCGACGTCGATTGCTGCGCCGTCGAGAGCGGCGGGTAGTGCGACAGGATCGGGCGAAAGTCCGGCGCGCTCCGCCAGCATCGCGGCATCGCGGCGTGACCAGTCGACCAGGCGGGGGCGGTCGGGGGCGGCGTCGTCTGCGGGCGGGCCGACAAGCCAGTATTTTAGTTCGATATCGTAACGATCGACAAAGGCGGGGAGCAGGTGCAGCAGGAGATGCGAATAGGGATCGGCCGGGTCGATGAAGGCATCGACGCGATGCGGATCGCCATTGCGCTGGCGCGCCTTTTCGGTGTCGCGACGGCGCTTGTTCAGCGCAGCGGCGCTGGTCCAATAGCCTGCGAGGCGCGATGCGATGGCGGTTTTGACGGACATGATCGACGATCCCCTGTTATGGCATGGTTAGTGCCATAACAGGGGATCGGTCAATCGCGATGATGCCCGGCATGTCGCTGCGGGCGAGCAGATTAGGCAGATCAGAGGGTGAAGTCAGCTGTCGTGAGCGTGTGACCGCCGATGATGCGGATCATGACATCGGCAACGCCATTGCCGTCGATATCGCCCAGCACCCGCGTCTCGCCGCCGACCACTTCATAGCGCAACTGCCCCGCGACATTGGAAAAAGCGGATGTGCCGATGAAGCTGAAGGCATCATTGCCGCCACCTGCGATGGCATCGATCCGCTGGAGCGCGATGAAGTCGCCCTGTGCGCGGCTATAGTCGCGGATGAAGTCAGCGGTGGCGAGGGTGGCGCCGCTGTCGCCATTGTTGAAGGTGAAGACATCGCCGCCCGCACCGCCATAGAGCTGATCGACCCCGCTGCCGCCGTCGATGCTGTCGCTGCCCGCTTCGCCATAAAGTGTGTCGTTGCCCGAGCCGCCAACGAGCTGATCGCCATCGCCGCCGCCATAGAGCAAGTCGTTGCCGGCCTGCCCGTTGAGGCTGTCCTGACCGACATCGCCGAACAGCCGGTCGATGTCGTCACCGCCGAGCAGCAGATCGTCGCCGCCGCGGCCATAGAGTATGTCGTTGCCCGCTTGCCCGAAGGCCGTGTCTGCCGCCGCACCGCCGCCATAGGTGTTGGCCAGATCATTGAGCGTCACCGATACTGCGCCGCCCGAGGTGTTGGTGACGATTTCGACATCCGCGGCGATCGTGTAGCTGATCGCTGCAGCGACTTCGACCGTGTCGATGCCATCGCCACCATTGGCCACATCGCCGCTGTCCTCGACCACCAGCCTGTCATTGCCGTTACCGCCGTTGAGCGTATCGATCCCTGCGCCGCCGGTCAGATTATCGTTGCCCTCACCGCCGTTGAGCGTGTCGAGGCCCGCGCCGCCGACCAGCGTGTCGATGCCGCTGCCGCCGTCGAGCACATCGTCGCCCGCGCGCCCTTTGAGGACGTCGTCGAGCGCGCCTCCGGTGATGGTATTGGCGGTATTGCCGCCGAAGCCGGCGAACGCGCCGCTGCCGGTGTAGGTCAAATTCTCCGTATCGTCGGCGAGGGTGAAGCTGGCCGCCGAGACATTGACCAGATCGATGCCGTTGCCGCCGATGACCGTGTCACCGACATCGTCGACGGCAAATCTGTCGTCGCCCTCCCCACCGTTCATCGCATCGGCCCCGGTGCCACCGTCGATCTGATCTGCCCCGCCATTTCCGAACAGGGTGTCATTCGCCTCGGCCCCGTTGATGATGTCGTTCTGGTTGGCGCCATACAACGCATCGGACCCGCCGGTACCCGTCAGGTCCAATGCGCCGAATTCCTCGATGCCGACGGTATAGGTCTGGGTGCCGAACTGGGTGCCGACTGGGAAATCGCCGCTGTTGGCGGGCGAGCGTCCGCGCATGTCGGGGAGTGCAAAGGTGGTGATGCCATCACCCCCATATTGCGTGCCGAGCAACGCAAACAGCGCCGAGTTGCTGTTGATCGACAGTAACTGCCCCTGGGCAATGGCAAATCCGCTCGGTGCGAAATTGCCGGCGAACAGGATCAGCTCGCCGAGATAGACATTCTCGCCAGTGCCGCCGCCGCCCTGCGAGGGGAAGACGCCGCTGGTCGCGACCAGATAGGTCAGCCCAAGCGATGGGCCGTAGTTCGACACCGGCGTTCCGCTGCCGCCCATCGCCACCGGCAGATTGGCGACGCTGAGCCCCGCGGTTTCGGTGCCGAAAGCCTCCCCGATGATAACGGTATTGCTGCCACCCGGCGGGGTGCCGGTGCCGACCGCGTTGCGACCGCGCAGATCGGGCACCGCGAAAGTCGTCTGGCCATCGCCGCCATAGGTGGTCCCGATGATGACATACAGGGCAGTAAATTCCGCAATCGACAGCAGCCGCCCATCGCAAGGGATCTGGTCGTTGGGCGCGAAATTACCGGCGAATTCGCTGATGACGCCGATGAAATTGGGTACGCCTGCACCGCCGCCGCCGCCTTGGCTCGGGAATATGCCGGCCGCGTTGATGCTGTAATTGACCGTCAGCGTCTGCTGTTCGTTATCGACCTGTGTTCCCGATCCGCCGCGCAAGGTCGGCAACTCTGCGCGTTCGAAATCGACGGTGTCGCTTCCGTCGATCTCGCCCAGAGTGTCGAACGACAATCCCGGTCCTTGGCCAAAACCGGCGCTGATCCGGGTGGTGAAATCGGGTGCGGCGAAAGTAGTCCGGCCGTCGCCGCCGTAGGTTGTGCCGAGTATCGAGAAAAGGGCGGTGTTCGGGGCGATGCCAATGATTGTCCCGTTGGCGTCGACATGGCTCCCGGGCACGAAATTGAAGCCGAACATGCGGATGTGGCCGATGCCGAAATATTCTGCGCCGCCGCCGCCGTCATCACCGCGAAACGGAAAAAAACCTTGCGACAGGATCGCTTTCTTGATGATCAGCGTCGGCGAAATATTGTTGATCGGCATGGTCTTTCCCCCGGGTCGACGGCGCGCGATCGTGCATCTGCCGCCTGAATGGCGATAAGGTTGCCAGCAATTTTACCGTGAATCCAGCGGTTTGTTCTCGCCGCTCGGCATCGTCGCGGCAACCAGCGGCAGGCCGATGCCGCGCGCGCAGGAGGAGGCCAACCGCGCCAGCTCGCAAGAGTATCGGGCGCGGATCATTGATTTCGCGGCGCAGACCGCTGCGGTATCCTGTGTCCATGCCGCATATGAGATCGACGCACCCCCCGCTTGACGCCCCCCGAGTCGCTGTTCCATACAGAACATAATAGGAACAAAATGATTCGCGCAACCGCCCTCCGCTCTGTCCCCGTCGCGCCGCGTCCGCAAGCCGGGCAATCGCTCGCGTGCAGCGAAACCGGCGCCGCGTCCGGCGCGGAACCAATTAGCTTTGGCCCCACAAACCTCGACACCCGCCTTCACGGGGGCCTCGCCCGTGCCGCATTGCACGAGGTTTTCGCCGATGCCGACAGCGATGGCAGCGCCGCCGCCGCCTTCGCACTGCTCCTCGCCCTGCGCGCGCTTGGCCCCGCGCAGACGCTGCTGTGGGTGCGTGACGATCGCGCGCCGCGCAGCAATGGCACCCTCCACGCCCCCGGCCTCGTCGAACTCGGCTGCGATCCCGCGCGGCTGATCATGGTGACGTCGCCCGATGCGCTCGGCGTGTTGCGCGCCGGGCTGGACGGGGTGCGCTGCGGTCAATTGGGGGCGATATTGCTGGAACTGCACGGAGCCGTGCCCCGGCTCGATCTCACCGCCTCGCGCCGGCTCGCCATGGCGGCGGCGCAGTCGGGGGTGTTCACGCTGCTGCTGCGCGTCGATGCGACGCCGGTGCCGAGTGCGGCGCAGACGCGGTGGAGCGTTGCCTGTGCCCCCTCTGCCCCGCTCGCGTCTGCACCGCTCGCCGCCGCCCCGCTCGCGGGAGAAGCGCCGGGGCATCCGGCGTTCGATATCGCGCTGCTGCGTCATCGCGGCGGCATTGCCCCGTTCAACATCCGTCTGGAGTGGAATCGTGACCGCCGCAGTTTCGCGCCGCTATCTGGCGGTGCATCTTCCCTTTCTGCCGTCGGAACGGATCAGGCGCAGCACGCCGCCTGATACGCCGTTCGCGCTGACAGCCAAGCACCGCAGCGCGATGCGGCTGATTGCGCTTGATCGCGCGGCGCTGGCGCTCGGCCTCGTCGCGGGGATGACGCTGGCCGATGCACGGGCGCGGGTGCCCGATCTGGCGGCGCTGCCCTATGACGCAGCGGCGGATGCGCGGCTGCTCGCGCGGCTCGCCGATGGCTGCGAGCGTTATACGCCGATGGTCGCTACCGATGCGGGCGACACGCTGCTGCTCGACATCACCGGCTGCGCGCATCTGTTCGCGGGTTATGAGGAGGGGTTGGCCGCCGATCTGCTGGCGCGTCTGCGCGGTGCGGGCTTTACCGTGAGCCACGCCATCGCCGCCACCGCCGACGCTGCCTCGGCGCTCGCGCGGCATCAGGAAAGCGGTATCCACGCGCTGCCGGTCGAGGCGCTGCGCGTCGATGACGAGGCGCATCGCGCGTTGCGCCGGGCGGGATTGCGCACGCTCGGCGATCTTGCGGAACGGCCTACCGCGCCGCTCGCCGCGCGCTTTGGCAGCGATCTCGTCGATGGGCTCGACCGGCTGCTCGAACGGCAGGATGTCCGCATCGTCCCGCGCCGCGCCGCGCCCGACATCAGCGTCGAAACCCGCTTCGCCGAACCGATCGCCCGCACCGAGGATGTGCTGGCGACGCTGCTGCATTTGGCGGCGCAGGCGGGCGACCGGCTTGCCGAGCGCGGGATGGGCGGGCGGGGGTTCGCCGCCTCGCTGTTCCGCAGCGACGGCCATGTCGCGCGGCTGGAGATCGAGACCGGCCAGCCGGTGCGCGACCCGCTTGTCCTCGACAGGTTATTACGAGAGCGTATCGACTCGCTGTCCGACCCGCTCGACCCCGGCTACGGCTACGACCTCATCCGCCTCGACATACTTTCCAGCGAAATTATGGCGGCGGAACAGCTACGACTCGACGGCGGGCGGGTCGCCGAACAGGAAATGGCGCTGCTGATCGACCGACTGGCGGTGCGGCTGGGACGGGGGCGCGTGCGCCGCTTCGTGCCGCGCGACACCCATATCCCCGAGCAAGCCGCCTTTGCGCTGCCGATGGCCGATGCGCCGCGCACCGCCGACTGGCCCGCGCCCGACCCCGGCGAACCGCCGCTGCGCCCGATCCACCTGTTCGATCCGCCGCAGAAGATCGAGGTGCTCGCCGCCGTCCCCGATGGCCCGCCGCGCCGTTTCAAATGGCGACGCGCCTTGCATGAGGTGGTCCGGCAGGAGGGGCCAGAACGCATCGCCGCCGAATGGTGGAGGCGCGCCGATGGCGCCGGCCTGACCCGCGACTATTATCGCGTCGAGGATGCGCGGGGGCGGCGCTACTGGCTGTTCCGCCATGGCCTGTTCGGAGCGGAGAAGGCCAATCCCGACTGGTATATCCATGGGTTGTTCGCGTGAGGGGCGGTGCAGACGCAGGTGGCTCCACTGCCCACCCCGCTGCGACTAGGTTCGCCTTCGGCTCACCAAGTCTCGCTCCCCTCCCGCAAGCGGGAGGGGACGCCTTAACTCCCCTCCCGCTTGCGGGAGGGGCTGGGGGTGGGCCTGTCGAATGACCCCCTTCGCCGAACTCGCCGCCGCGAGCAATTTCAGCTTCCTGCGCGGCGCATCACATCCCGCCGCCATGGTCTGGCAGGCGCAGGCGCTGGGCATGAGCGGCATTGGCATCGCCGACCGCAATACTGTCGCTGGCGTCGTCCGCGCGCACATGGCCTGGCGCGAGATCGGTGGAATGAAGAGCGGTTTCCGCCTTGTCGTCGGCGCACGGCTGGTGTTCGCGGATGCTACGCCCGATATCATCGCCTACCCCGCCACCCGCCACGGCTGGGGGCGGCTGACGCGGCTGCTGACGCTGGGCAACCGCCGCGCGGTCAAGAGCGACTGCGAACTGCATCTGACCGACTTGCTCGATCATGCAGACGATCTGCTGCTGATCGCTATGGGCGGCGATGCGGCGCTGCTCCACCGCTTGGCCGAGGCACGCCCCGGTGCGGTCTGGCTCGGCGCCACCATGCCGCATCGCGGCGCGGACAAGCGCAAGCTTGCCGCTGCACAGGCGATCGCCTTCGCCGCGCGCGTGCCGCTGCTCGCCACCAACGACGCGCTCTACGCCACCCCGCAGCAGCGCCCGCTGCACGACATCGTTACCTGTATCCGGGAGGGCACCACCATTCAGGCCGCAGGCAAGCGCCTGCTCGCCAACGCCGAACGGCATCTGAAATCGCCCGAGGAGATGGCCCGGCTGTTCCGTACCTGCCCCGAGGCACTGAGCGCCAGCGGCGACATCCTCTCGCGCATCGCCTTCACTCTCGACGATCTGCGCTACGAATATCCGCACGAGCCGGTGCCCGAGGGTTGGGAGCCGCAGGACTGGCTCGAACATCTGGTCATGGAGGAAGCCCACCACCGCCATCCCGATGGCCTGCCCGATGCATGGTCGAAGGCCATCGCCGAGGAATTCCGCCTGATCCGGCTGAAGAATTACGCTTATTATTTTCTCACCGTCCACGACATCGTCCGTTACGCGCGCAGCCTCGATCCGCCGATCCTGTGTCAGGGGCGCGGCTCAGCCGCCAATTCGGTGGTCTGCTACCTGCTCGGGGTCACGCCGATCGACCCGATCGCCAACAAGCTGCTGTTCTCGCGCTTCCTCTCCGAACAGCGCAACGAACCGCCCGATATCGACGTCGATTTCGAGCATGAGCGGCGCGAGGAGGTGATGCAATATATCTACCGCCGCTATGGCCGCGAGCGTGCGGGGATTGCCGCAACGGTGATCCATTACCGCCCGCGCAGCACCATCCGTGAGGTCGGCAAGGCGCTGGGCATGACCGAGGATGTGACGGCACGGCTCAGCAGCACCATCTGGGGGCAGTGGGGGAACGACGTGCCCGAGGCGCGGGTCGAGGAGGCGGGGTTCGATCTCGCTAATCCTGATGTCGCGCGGTTGAAATGGCTGGTGGATCAGCTGCTGACCTTTCCCCGCCATCTCTCGCAGCATGTCGGCGGCTTCGTGCTGACCCACGGTCGCCTCGACGAGATGGTGCCGATCCACAATGGCGCGATGAAGGATCGCACCTTCATCGAATGGGACAAGGACGATATCGAGGCGCTGGGGCTGATGAAGGTCGATGTGCTGGCGCTGGGGATGCTGACCTGCATCCGCAAGAGTTTCGATCTTTTGCGGAGCCACGGGCTCGGCGATTATAGTCTAAAAAATGTGCCGAGCGAAGACCTCGAAACCTATGCGATGCTGCGGCGCGGCGACAGCATCGGCACCTTTCAGGTCGAAAGCCGCGCGCAGATCAACATGCTGCCGCGGATGAAGCCGAAGGAGCTGTACGATCTGGTCATCCAGGTCGCCATCGTCCGCCCCGGACCGATTCAGGGGGGGATGGTCCATCCTTATCTGCGTCGGCGCAATGGCGAGGAACGTGCTGACTTCCCCTCGCCCGCGCCGCCGCACAATCCGAACGAACTGCGCGAGGTGCTCGGCCGCACGCTCGGCGTTCCGCTGTTCCAGGAACAGGCGATGAAGCTTGCCATCACCGCCGCCGCCTTCACCCCGGCGCAAGCCGATGGCCTGCGCCGCGCCATGGCGACGTTCCGCCATAACGGCCAGATGCCGCGCTATGAGGAGCAGATGGTCGAGGGGATGGTGGCGCGTGGTTATCAACGCGACTTCGCCGAACGCTGCTTCAGTCAGATCAAGGGTTTTGGCGAATATGGTTTCCCGGAGAGCCATGCGCAGGCATTCGGCTATCTCGCCTATGTCTCGTCGTGGCTGAAATGCCGCCACCCGGCGGTGTTCACCTGCGCGCTGCTCAACTCGCAGCCGATGGGCTTTTACGCGCCCGCACAACTGGTGCGCGATGCGCAGGAGCATGGGGTCGAGGTGCGCGGCGTCGATGTCGGGATGAGCGGGTGGGATAGCGGCCTGGAATCTTTCTCCCCTCCCGCTTGCGGGAGGGGTCGGGGGTGGGCACTTTCGAATGAAGTTGCTTTTGACGGTCAATCCCACCCCCAGCCCCTCCCGCAAGCGGGAGGGGAGTTTATGGGCGACAGTCCTCCCCTGAAGGGAAGGGGCTTACAACTCGCCCTGCGCCTTGGCCTGCGCCGCATCGACGGTTTCCGGCAGCCCTGGGCCGAAGCCATCGCCGCCGCCCGCGCCGCCGCCCCCTTCACCTCGATCGAAGACCTCGCGCACCGCGCCGCGTTGCCGCCACCAGCCTTGCGCAAGCTTGCCGATGCCGATGCCTTCGGCTCGCTGGGCAAGGGGCGGCGCGATGCGGTGTGGGATGTGCGCCGCACGCCCGCCGATCAATTGCCGCTGTTCGCCTTTGCCGCTGCCAATGAACTGGGCGAGGAGCCCGATGCCAGGCTCCCGGCCATGCCGCTGACCGAGGAAGTGATCGCCGATTACCAGACGGTGCGGCTGTCGTTGAAGGCGCATCCGATGCAGTTCCTGCGTGCGGCGCTGGTCTTAGAGGGCGTGCTGACCTGCGCCGAAACCAATGGCGCTGCCGATGGGCGCAAGGTCAAGACAGCCGGCGTGGTGTTGATCCGCCAGCGGCCGGGCAAGGGCAATGCGGTGTTCATCACCATCGAGGACGAGACCGGCGTGGTCAACGCGCTGCTGTGGGCGCGCGACATGGAGCAACAACGGCGGGCGGTGATGGCGGCGCGGCTGATGCTGATCGAGGGCGAAATCCAGCGCAGCAAGGAAGGTGTGGTGCATCTGATGGCGCGACGAATCGTCGATCGCACGGCGATGCTCGACGCGATAGCCGACACTGACGGCATCGCCCCGCCGATGGCGCACGCGGACGAGGTCAATCGCCCGCAACCGGCGCGCGGGCATCGCCCCCCGCCGCGCCGCCACGGGCATCCGCGCGACGTGCGCGTCATCCCCAAATCGCGCGATTTTCATTGACGGCACCGGCTCCGATCACGTCGCTGTGCCATACTGAACCCATTGCGCTGCGCGTTTCGCCAAATCGCATTTTGCCCCATTTACACAGAGAACGCAGATGGTTACGGACGTAGCAACAATAATATAAAACAGGTCCGGGCGCAAAAATCATCATTCCGATGAGGAGGATTTCTGTGCCCACACCGCCCCCCACCCCGCCCTATGACACCGACCAGAACGGGACCACCGGTCCGGATGGTTTTGCCGGAACCCCGGGCCGTGACCGCTATGTCGGACTCGACGGCAACGACAATCTGCGCGGTGCGGACGGCGACGACGTATTGATCGGCGATGGTGGCAATGATTTCATCCAGGGGCAGAACGGCAACGATTATATCGAAGGTGGCGACGGCTTCGATCAGCTGCGCGGCGGCAACGGCGACGATACTATATTGGGCGGCGCAGGCGACGATTTGATCCGCGGCGGCAACGGTATCGACATTCTGGACGGCGGCGATGGCAATGATCGCATCAGCTTCTTCGAACTCGATCAGACGCAGGGCGTCGTCGCCGATCTCGCAGCTCAAACCATGTCCAATGATGGCTATGGCAACAGCGAAACTTTGATCAGCATCGAAGGTCTCGGCGCTGACACGCGCTTCGTCGACACTTTTCTGGGCAGCGACGGCGTCAACCTGCTCTTCGGTCGCAGCGATGATATCATCGACGGCCGTGGCGGCGACGATTCGCTGATCTCAGGCGCGTCGGTCAACGGTGGCGGCACGATCAACGGGGGCGACGGTGTCGATACCCTGCAACTCACCGGCGATTTTCTGGTAGACAGCAATGGTGACGGGATTGCCGAGACGGTAACGACGACGATCGGCGTGAGCGTCAATCTGAGTGCGCCGACCAACCAGTTGCAGAACGACGCCAACGGTCGCCAAGCGACATTGCTTAACATCGAAAATCTCGTAGGTACAAACTTGAACGACCGGCTGATCGGCAATGCCGGGGCCAATGTGTTGACTGGTGGCGGCGGCAATGACGTACTCGTCGGCCTGGGCGGCAACAACACGCTGCTGGGCGGCGCAGGGTCGGACACGCTGGTCGATCTGCTTGGCGGTACCAACGACGTTCTCGATGGTGGCGAGGAGTTCGACAACACGACTTTCGGTGTCGATATCGTCAGCTATTACGACCCGAATCTCGGTAGCAGCGGCGTCACCGTCTCGCTTGCGCTGCAAGGCACGGCGCAGGTCACTGGCCGCGGCAGCGATACGCTCACCGGCATCGAAGTGCTGGCGGGCACCCGCTTTGCCGATACATTGACTGGCGACGAATTCGGCAACGGCCTGTTTGGGCTGGGCGGCGCGGACACCCTCAGCAGTGGCGCTGGCGATGACAGTATCGTCGCCACTGGCTTCGGCTCGGTGATCGATGGCGGCGCCGACAACGATATCCTTTCTTTCTGGACCAACCTGTTCACCGGCATGCCCAACGACATCGCCAGCGGTGTCACCTACGATCTGTCGATTGGCGGGACACAGGCCAGCGCTGGTGGCAATCTGATGATCAGCAATGTCGAAAATCTGAGCGGCAGCCGCTCAAACGATACGCTGACCGGCGACAGCGGGGACAATTCCATCGGCGGCAGCTATGGCAGCGATACGCTGAACGGCGGCGACGGGGACGATAGTCTCTATGGCGATGGCACATTCTTTTTCGACAATCTTGGCAATGCCTCGTTTGTCGAGGAAATTCCAGTGCCCGATGGCCAGCCGGAACTTGGTGTCGCCGCCGGCAACGATCTACTCAATGGCGGCGCAGGGGATGATTATCTCGACGGCGGCGAGGGCGACGATGTTCTTTCCGGAGGAACTGGAAATGACACGGTTTTCGGTGGATCAGGACTCGATACATATAGTTACAATTATCTGACGGATGGAAGCGATACCGTTGATTTGAGTGGAGGGAATGACATAATCAACGTCACTGGAGGCGGCGTTCTGCGAGTGTCTTTCTCTTTCAGTGCGGCAGCGAATGGAAGCTCTATAGATCAGTCGACTGCACCACCCATCCCTGGAGGGTTGGCAATAGGAGCACAAGGGCAAGACTCATTCGGCACCATTTTCGGATCGGTAAGCCGCTTTTCCGATGAGAACGTGCAATTCATCGCGGGGGGAGATACCAAATTTGATATTCGTAACGTCGATAATAACTCGCCTCTTAGCGGCTTATGGGACACTCTAACTTTCGGTTCATTTAACAGCAATATCGATTTATCCTCCTCATACACCGACAACGTTGTATTTCTTGGCATAGGAAATGGCATATTTGTTGGCGGAGCTGGTGCTGACTATGTCAGGACAGGTTTTAATGCATCCTTTGATTCAATATCAGGAGGCGCTGGCAACGATATTATCGTGACAGGCACTGGCGTTGACACATTGGATGGTGGCGATGGGAATGACGTAATTTTCGGCGGGCCATCCGGACAAAAAAACGTGACCGGGGGCGCAGGTCAGGACCGATATTTCTTCAATATGCAATTGGGCGGCACACATTTGATCGATCTGGGCGATTCCTCGGGCAGCAGCGGAATCGACATCGTCAACATCCAGGGCCCGAGCACCACTCCCCAAATTCGTCTCACGCTCGATGGGTCGTCGGTAGGAAACGGCAACAAGCTTCGTGGAGACGGTCAGCTGGCAGTCGAACTCACCCCAGAAGACATCAACGACAATCCGCTTGGATCGACCAGTTACGGTGACGACGAACATATCCTCTACAACTCGCCGAACGGCAGCGCCGGTTTTGACGTTCGTGATTCGATCACCGGCCAACAATATGGCGTCTACAGCTTCGCCTTTCTCGGCGGGGCGACGGCGGACATCGACACCGCCCTTAGCCCTACTCGCAGCTATTTCTACAGTCTCGGCGGCGGCGATGATGTCGTCACTGGCGGCAATCTAGCCGACTATATGGATGGCGGGATTGGCAACGACACCTTGTCTGGAGCCGATGGCGACGACGTCATTGCTGGGCGCGATGGCAATGACACGCTCAACGGTGGCAACGGCACCGACATTGCCGTCTTCGCCAAGGCGCGCGCTTCCTATTCGGTGGCAATCGACGGCTCCGGTTACGCCGTAACCGATGCCGCCACCGGCGAACGCGATACGGTCGCATCGGTCGAGACGTTGCGCTTTGCCGATGGCGATTTCGCTCCGCTTGCGCTGGCTAACAACGTCTTCGCCAAAAACAGCACCAGCTATGCGGTGATCTTTCAGAACGGCGGCTACACCGTAATCGATCGCGAAACGCTGGCCGAAATCAATGTCGGCAATGTCCCCACGATCCGCTTCGCCAATGGCGATTTCGCGTCGGCCAATATCGACCTCAACGTCATCATCCTGCCGCCTGGCACAACCAACGACGGCCGCGGCGGCACACCCAACGGCGACTATATCGTTGGCAACGATGGCTATAATTTCATCAATGGCAATGACGGCGACGACTTCGTCCTCGCCGGCGGAAACGGCGGGGCTGAGCCCTCGGTAGATCAGATTCGCGGCAACAACGGCAATGACACGCTGGTCGGCGGCGCTGGCGCGGACCTGTTCCGCGGCGGTGCAGGCATCGACCGCTTCTTCGGGCAGGGCGGCAATGACCGCATCAGCTTCTTCGAGGTGACCGCAACGCAGGGCGTCATCGCCGATCTCGAAACCGGCATCATCTCGAACGACGGTTTCGGCAATGTCGAGACTTTCAGCAGCATCGAGGGGTTGGGCGGTTCGACCCGCTTTGCCGACACGTTTCGTGGATCAGCCGGTAACAACCTGTTCCTCGGCGATACATCCGATACGATCGAAGGCCGTGGCGGCGACGACCGCTTTCAGCTGTCCGGCTCGGTCGGCGGCGGCGGCACCATCGACGGTGGCGACGGTTTCGACTTCATGTATGCGCTGACTGCCGACCGCCAGGAGGACACCAACGGCGATGGCATCGCCGACAGCGTCGCGGCGACACAGGGCGTCAGTATAGATTTGGCGCTTGGACAGGTGCTCAACGATGGCTTCGGCAACACCGCTACGCTAATCTCGATCGAAGGTATCGGGGGCGGCAGCCTCAGCGATAGCTTGCTGGGAGATGCCAACGATAACCGCATCAACTTGAGCAACGGCAACGACGTGATCGACGGTCGCGGAGGCATCGACACGCTCGATGTGGCTCAGGCGATAAGCACTGATTTCGTTATTACCCGTACCGGCTCGACGACCTACACGATCACCGACACCACCGGCGTCAATTCCGTGCTCAGCGATGTTGAATTCGTCGAGTTCAGTGACGGCACTTTCGCGCTCAGCGCATTGGCCGTCGGGCCTGGGCCGGGCGACGACTATGTCGAAGGCACCGAAGGTCCCGATACGCTCGACGGACTGGGCGGCAACGACACCATCCGGGGTCTGGGCGGCGACGACAATCTGTTCGGTAGCGCCGGTAACGATGACATCGACGGCGGAGCCGGTACCGATGTCGTCGAAGGCGGCGACGGTGACGATACGCTCAGCGGTGGTCAGGGCAATGACATCGTCCGTGGCGGTAATGGCAATGATGCTATTACCGACAGCGTCGGCGGTGGCAGCAATCAACTGTTCGGCGATGCCGGTGACGATGTGTTCACGCTCAATGGCGGGTTCAATTTCATCAACGGCGGCACCGGCAACGACGTGGTCGTCAACACCGGCGCAGTCGGCACCGATGTCATCACCCACGATATGGCGACTGGTGGATCGGACAGTTACAACACCGGCGGCGGTATCGATTTCGTCACACTGACGACGGTGGCTGGGTCCGAAACGCGGATCACCTTTACCTCGTCGGAAGTCGGCAACGGCAGCGCGACCGACAGCAACACGATGGCCAATCAGGACGGCGGCCTTGCGGTGCGCATCCAGCTCGAAGGCAATTCGGGCGGGCTGACCGGACCGATATCGCGCGGCGACGACGAAGGGGTTTATTACACGGCCTCCGAAGGGTCGACCGTCGAGGTCCGCGATCTGGTTTCGGGGGCATCGCGCGGATCGTTCCGCACGGCGTTCCTCGGCACCAACGGCAATGATGTGCTTGCTGCCCCGACCGGCGCATTCGCCGGTGCCAGCCTCTATGCCAATGCAGGCATGGGCGACGACACGGTCAACGGCAGCACGGTCGACGATTTCCTCGTCGGCGGTGCGGGCAATGACGCGCTGTCGGGCAACAGCGGCGACGACCAGTTCCTTGGCGGCGGCGGCAACGACAGCGTCAATGGCGGCGATGGCGACGATGTCGTCACCGGCGGTCTGGGCGACGACGCCATTCTGGGCGGCGCTGGCGACGATACGGCGATCGTCAATGTCGCCGCTGATGGTACAGACAGCATCAATCTGGGCGATGGGGGCGATGTCGTGCTGGTCTCGGGGGCGGGGCAGGTGCGCCTAACCTTCACCTCCGGCGAGGTCGGCAACGCCAATGTCAATGATGGCGGAATCTTGGCCAATCAGGACGGTGGCCTCGCCGTGCGGATGCAGGCAGAGGACGGCGCTGACGGCCTGACCGGTGCGATCTCACGCACAGATGACGAAGGCATCACCTTCGTGGCGGCGGCGGGCACCACCTTCGATGTTCGCGATCTGCCAACCGGCACAGCGCGCGGCAACGGTTTTCAGGTGGTAACGCTCGGCACCTCCGCGCTCGAAAGCCTGACGGCAGTCAATCCGGCGCTAAGCTATTACATCAATGGCGGTGCCGGCCGTGACACGATTACCGGCGGCAATGTTGCCGATTTCCTTGTCGGCGGCGTGGACAATGACATCCTCGACGGCGGGCAGGGCGATGACGGCCTGCTTGGCGGTGCGGGAGTAGACAGGCTGGTCGGTGGCACCGGTAACGACCGGCTGGATGGCGGCGCGGAAACCGACTTCCTCGAAGGCGGCATCGGTAACGACACCTATGTCACAGACGGAATCGATGCGATCACCGAATTGCTCGGCGAGGGTATCGATGAAGTCATCAGTTCGGCGGACGCTTCACTAGGTGCCAACGTTGAAGATTTGACGCTGGTCGGCGCTGCGATCAACGGTACCGGCAACGAACTGGGCAATATCGTTACCGGCAACGTCAACAACAATCTGTTGCGCGGTAATGACGGCAACGATTTGCTGATCGGCGCACTCGGCAACGACACGTTGCAGGGCGGCAACGGCAATGACGTGATCGACGGCGGCGACGGCGACGACAGCCTCGACGGCGGCGTCGCGGGCGACATCATGACCGGTGGTGCTGGCAACGACCTCTATCAGGTCGATAATGGCTCTGACCGCGTCGTTGAAACGGTCGGTGGCGGCACCAACGACCGCATCGTCTCCAGCGTCAGCTACACGCTGGTCGGTGAGGTCGAAGTGCTCAATCTGGTCGGTGCTGCGGCGTTCAACGGCACGGGATCGGAAACCAACAACAGCATCAACGGCAATGATCTGAACAATGTGCTGAATGGTGGCGACGGTAACGATATCCTTAGCGGCAACAACGGCAACGACATGCTGCTGGGTGGTAACGGCACCGACACGCTGCGCGGCGGCGAAGGCGTCGATGTGCTCGACGGCGGGACCGGCGCGGACTCGATGAGCGGCGGCAATGGCGACGATGCCTATTATATCGACAACAGCAGCGATGTCGTCGGGGAGGTTGCCGGCGGCGGCAACGACACCGTGCTGGTGTCGGCCAACTATGTCATGGCCCGCGAAATCGAGTTTGGCACATTGCTTGGCACTGCTGATCTGACGCTTACCGGCAACATATTGGCCAACACGCTGATCGGCAACAGCGGCAACAATGTCATTCGCGGCGGCGACGGCAATGATTCCGTGCTCGGCAACGACGGCAACGACACGCTGTTCGGCGATGCCGGTGCGGATATCCTGCGCGGCGGCAATGGCGACGATATCCTCGTCGGCGGTGCCGGAGCCGATCAGCTCCAGGGCGGCGTGGGGGCAGACACCTTCCGCTTCCTCTCGACTGCCGATCTCGGGCTGACCGGCGCGACCAGCGATCGCGTGCTCGATTTCTCCTCGGTGCAGGGCGACCGGATCGATCTGACCGCGATCGATGCCAACAGCGCGCTCGCGGGCAACCAGGCGTTCAGCTTCATCGGCGGAGCCGCCTTTACCGGTGTTGCCGGACAGCTGCGCGTTCAGGCGAGCGGGACCAACCAGCTGGTTTATGGCGATGTCAACGGAGACGGCGTCGCCGACTTCCTGATCGTCGTCACCCCTGTCGGCGCTGTGCCGCTGGTGGGCGGCGACTTCCAACTGTAGCGCGATCCAGGGGGGGGAGGGAGATTCCCTCCTCCCGGTCGCCTCGGTTTCGGCTGAACGGCAGCAGGCGATCCGGCAAAGCTTCCCGGCAGCCTCTGGCTCGTCCGGGCAATCGTCACGAGGCCATTCGCCAACCATTTCAATCATGCGTCTGAGGGTGTAAAATTAACCGACAGTCAACCCGCGCTTGCTAATCCGGGGGCAGGCGGCATTGGGCCGTCGGCAACGAAAGGGCTGGCAGGACCTTCCATGTTCCGCCTGTTCAAACATTATATTCCCCATGCCGTGCTGGCGCTCGCTTTGTTCGACGTGCTGGTGCTGATGCTGGCCGCCGAACTGGCGTGGTTGATCCGTGCAACGCAAATCGGCATGGATGTTGATCCTCTGGCGACACGCTGGCTGCCGATGGTGACCTTTGCCGCGGTGGTCCAGCTAGGCATGATTGCGGTAGGTGCTTATAGTCCGGAAGCGCTGCAATCGCGCCATTACGCGCTGTTGCGGCTGCTGGCGGCGGTGTCCCTGGCGGTGATATTGCTGGCAACGCTCTACTTCATCTTTCCGCGCATCGCGCTGTGGCGCTCCAATCTGGTCTATGCGATGCCGCTGGCCATCCTGTTGCCGATGATCGGTCGGCTGCTCGCTGCCGGGTTCATCGGCGGCGAGGCGTTCCAGCGGCGCATATTGGTAATGGGGTCGGGATCGCGGGCGCAGCGCATTTTTGAGCTGTCGCAGCGGTCCGGGGCCGGTTTCATCTGCGTCGGATTCATCACCATGACCGAGAATGCGCCGGTCGTAGCTGGTGCCGTACATCGCGATTCCATCGAGAGCCTGGCCGATCATGTCATTGCGCTGAATGCCAGCGAGGTTGTGCTGGCGATCGAGGAACGCCGCAAGGCGCTGCCGCTGGACGATTTGCTGCGGGTCAAGACCACCGGCGTGCATGTCAACGAGATATCGAGCTTCGTCGAGCGCGAGACGGGCCGGGTCGATCTCGCCACGGTCAACCCGAGCTGGTTCATCTTCTCCGACGGCTTCACGGCGGGACAGCGATTGTCGAAGCTGGCCAAGCGCATTTTCGATATCGTCGCCAGCATCGTTGTGCTGGCGCTGATGGCCCCGGTGCTGGCGGGTGCAGCGGTAGCGATAAAACTCGGGAGCGCGGGGCCGGTATTCTATCGGCAGATCCGTGTCGGTCTTTATGGTGTGCCATATACGATCTATAAACTGCGCTCTATGCGGCAGGATGCAGAGGTCGACGGGCAGGCCGTGTGGGCGGCGGAAGACGATCCGCGCATCACCCGCGTCGGCAAATTCATCCGCGTGACCCGCATCGACGAGGTGCCGCAAGCGTGGAATGTGCTGAAGGGCGAGATGAGCTTTGTCGGCCCGCGCCCCGAGCGACCACAGTTTGTCGCCGAGCTGGAGACCCAAATCCCTTATTATGCCGAACGGCATATGGTGAAGCCGGGTCTGACCGGCTGGGCGCAGATCAACTATCCCTATGGTGCGTCGGTCGAGGATGCGCGCGCCAAGCTCGAATATGATCTCTACTACGCGAAGAATTACACGCCGTTTCTTGATGTGCTGATCCTGTTACAGACTTTGCGCGTTGTCTTGTGGCCGGAAGGTGCGCGATGAGCGTATCGACATACATGCGCTGCGCGGTGAGCGTATCGACTGAAAGCGTGGCACGGTGACCGGGCCGGGTTTGCTGAGCGCCGAGGCGTTGCTGGCGCTGGTCGCGGCTCTGGCTTTTACCGCGCTGGCGATGGTCAGCATCGTCCGTCACGCTATATTTGGACAGCGTGCTTATCCGGTAGCGTTGCTGGCGACGGCGGCGTGGCTGTTTGCTTTGGCGATCGTCGGGCCGGGGCATGTCGGGTCGGCGTTGGCAGAGGCGGCGCGCAACCTCGCCTGGCTGTGGTTCATGGCGGCAGTGGCGGGCGGCCGGGAGACGCCAGGGCGGATCGGGCCGATCGGCTGGATCTACATCGGGCTGTGTGCAATCGAGGCAGCGCTGGCCATGATGATCGCCATGGCGGGCAACGATCTGCTGTCCGGGCCGGTGCTTCACACGCTTTACACGCTGCAAATGCTGTTCGCGGCGGGCGCACTGGTGCTGCTGCACAATCTGGCGGAAAGCGGGCGACCGGACGAACGGCGCGGACTGGGCCTGCCGCTTGGCGCGTTGACCGGGCTATGGGCTTATGATCTCAATCTTTACGCTATCGGCTATTTGAGCGGCGAGCCGGCAGCGCTGCTGGAAGCGCTTCGCCCGCTGGCGGCGCTGGCGATCTTCGTAGCGCTAGTCATCGCGGTGTTACGCCCGGCAAATCAGGCTATCCGGCTGTCGCGACCGGTTGCGTTCCGCAGTCTGGCGCTCGCGGCAGTGGCTGGCTGGCTGTCGCTGCTGGCCCTATTTGCCGGGGTGATCGACAGCGCAGGCGGAGACTTTTCCAGCCGGGCGCAGGTCGGCGTCTTGGCGGCGACGATCACCGGTATGGCGCTGATGTTCCTCTCCCCGCGCCTGCGCGCGCTGTTGCGCGTGTGGACGGTCAAGCATTTCTTCGAGCATCGCTATGATTATCGCGCCGAGTGGCTGCGCTTCACCGCGACGCTGCACCGGCCCGAGGATGGTGGGCTGAGCCTTCAGGCGCGGGTGGTCAAGGCATTGGCGGACATGGTCGAATCGACCGGCGGTGTGTTGATCGGACGCGACCGCAGCGGACAGTTCGGTTTTGCAGCGGAATGGCCGTCGGGCGCGCTGCCACGGTCTGCGGCACAGGATTGGATTGGGTTAGGCGGCTGGCTGGCCTCGAGCGGGCGCATCGTCCAGTTCGACGAGGTGCGTTCTGGCGCTTCACCCGAAGACGAGGGCACTGCGGTGCCCGGATGGATTGTTGCGGATGACAACTACTGGATCGCGGTCCCGCTCGACCATCAGGGCGAACTCGAAGGCTTCGTGCTGCTCGCGCGCCCGCTGATCACCCGCGCGCTCGACTGGGAGGATTTCGATCTGCTCAAAGTCGCCGGGCGGCAGGCGGCGAGCCATCTTGCCGAGGCGCGCCGATCCGAAGCGCTGGCCGAGAGTGGGCGGTTCGAGGAGTTCCACCGCCGCTTCGCCTTCATGATGCACGACGTGAAGAACCTCAGCAGCCAGATGGGCGTGCTGGCGCGCAACGCCGAGCGTCATGGCGACAATCCGGAATTCCGCGTCGACATGATCGAGACGCTGCGCCTGTCAGCCGAAAAACTGTCGCAGCTGATGGCGCGCCTATCGCAGCAGGAAAAGGTGCGGGTGACACGCGTCGAGCCGGTCGATGTCGCGGCAGTGGCGCGGCGGGTGGCGCACGCCAAACGATCGCTGCACCCGGTTGAGGTAATCGTCGAGGCCAAGGGCCGCGCCAGCGCCGAGAGCGAAACGGTCGAGCAGTTGCTTATCCACCTGGTTCAAAACGCTATCGATGCAACCGCAACCGACACGCCGGTGCGGCTGCGCGTCGGTGCGAATCATGGATCGGCAACCGTCGATATAGAGGATCATGGCACCGGCATGAGCCCGGATTTCGTCCGCAACCAGCTGTTCCGTCCGTTCAATTCGACCAAGGAAGGCGGCTTCGGCATCGGTGCTTATCAGGCGCGCAAGCTCGCCGAAGCGATGGGCGGGACATTGACCGTCGACAGCCGTGAGGGCGTCGGCACCTGTTTTACCCTGTCATTGCCGCTCGCCGACCGGCGACCGGTTCAGCTTTCCACCCCATCTCCTGCAAGCGAGGCAGCATGAGCCGCATGGATACCATCACCAAACCCAAGCTGCTGGTTGTCGAAGACGATCCCGGCCTGCAACGCCAGCTCAAATGGGCCTATGACGATTATGAAGTGCTGATCGCGGGCAGCCGCGAGGAGGCGCTGACGATCTTGCGCCTCGAAGAGCCGCGCGTAGTCACGCTCGACCTCGGCCTGCCGCCAGACCCCGACGGGGTCAGCGAAGGGTTCCGCACGCTGGGTGAGATATTGCGGCTGTCACCCGACACCAAAGTGGTGATCGCGTCGGGGCACAACGCCCGCGAAAGCGCGCTTACCGGCATCGCGGCGGGGGCTTGGGATTTCTATCGCAAGCCGGTCGATATCGACGAACTGGGTGCGATCGTCCGCCGCGCCTTCCATGTCCATGAGCTGGAGGCCGAAAACAAGCGGCTGATGGCGGCGATACCCGGCGAACTGACCATGCTCGGCGGGCTGATCACGGCCGCGCCGGAGATGGTGCGGGTGACGCGCACAATCGAGAAAGTCGCATCGGCCAATGTATCGGTGATGCTGCTCGGCGCGAGCGGGACCGGCAAGGAATTGTTGGCCAGGGGCCTGCATGACTGCTCGCCGCGGCGTGACAAGGCGTTTGTCGCGATCAATTGCGCCGCGATCCCCGACACACTGCTCGAAAGCGAGCTGTTCGGGCATGAGAAGGGCGCGTTTACCGGCGCGGTCAAGACCACCGAGGGCAAAATAGAGCAGGCAGCCGGGGGCACATTGTTTCTCGACGAAATCGGCGACATTCCGTTGCCCTTGCAGGTGAAAATCCTGCGTTTCCTGCAAGAGAGGGTGATCGAGCGGATCGGTGGACGCAAGGCGATCCCGGTCGATACGCGCATCGTCTGCGCCACCCACCGCGATTTGAAGGCGATGGTTGCCGACGGCAGCTTCCGTGAGGATCTATACTACCGTCTCGCCGAAATTGTCGTGCCGATCCCCGGCTTGAGCGAGCGACCCGGCGATGCGGTGCTGCTGGCACGGCATTTTCTGCGCCATTATTCGGCCGAGATGAAAACCTCGGCGCGCGAGCTATCGACCGATGCTGCAGCTGCGGTCGAAGGATGGAGCTGGCCGGGCAATGTTCGCGAGTTGGAGAACCGGATCAAACGGGCAGCGATCATGGCCGAGGGCAAAACAGTCACAGCCGCCGACCTCGATCTCGACAGCGCGGCGGTGGACAGCGGCTTCCTCAACTTGCGGCAAGTGCGCGATGCGGCTGAACGCACCGCGATCGGGCGGGCGCTGTCGATGAGCGAGGGCAATGTGTCGGCGGCGGCGCGGTTGCTGGGGATCAGCCGCCCGACGCTCTATGATCTGATGAAGAATCATGGCTTCGGCGCCGCCTAGCACCCGCAAAGCCCGCAAGGCGGCGGAACGCGCGGCGGCGCTGGGCGTCGGCGGTCGGCGGCGGCGGGCACCGTTGCTGCTGGCGCTGCTCACCCTCATCGCGCTCGGCTCGCTGGTCGGCGGGGTCATGGTGCTGCGCGCGGCGCTGACCAATCCGGTCGAGCGCGGCACAGCGGCGCTGGCGGCGGGAGATTATCGCAGCGCGCGGGTCGATTTCACGGCGGTGCTGTCCGAATATCCCAATGACACCGCAGTCCGTATCGCTTTGGGGCGGGCGCTCAACGGGCTGGGCCGCGGTGGTGAGGCCGAGCGGCAGTTGCTGCGAGCGAGCGAGCTGGGCGCGACCGAGCAGGCGGTGCGGGTCGATCTCGCACGCGCCTTGCTGGTTCAGGGGCGCGCATCCGACGCGCTGGCAGCACTCGACGGGCCGATTCCCGCAGCCGATCGCGAGCGGGCGATGGTGATTGCCGGTGAAGGTAATTATCGCCTTGGCCGTTTCGATGCCGCGCGGCGCGCCTTTGCCAGCGCGGTCGAGGGCGGCAGTGCCGACAGCTTCATCGCCATGGCGCGCTATCGGCTGGCCGAACAGGATATGCTAGGCGCGGACGCAGCGGCCAACGATGCGTGGCAGCGCGCGCCGCAATCGGTCGAGGCGCTCGGTGTCAAAGCCGATGTCATGCTGACGCGCGGCGGCCCGGTGGCGGCACTGCCGTGGTATGAAGCGGCGCTGGAACGCAGTAGCAATCATGTGCCCACTTTGCTGGCTTACGCGGCCGCGCTGGGGGAGGCGGGGCGGGCACAGGCGATGCTGGTGCCGTTGCGGCGCGCGGTGGAGCTGGAGCCTAACAACCCGCGTGCACTCTACCTGATGGCGGCGCTGGCGGCGCGCGGCAACGAGCCGGGGCTGGCGCGAGCGTTGCTTGGGCGAATTCGCGGGCCAGACACCGATCAGCCCGGCGTACTGCTGGTCCGCGCGGCCAGCGAGTTGATGCTCGATGCGCCGGTCGCGGCGCGCAACGCGGCTGCACGGCTGCTCGAGTTGCAGCCCGACAATCGCGCGGCACGGCGGCTGCTGGCGCTGGCGCTGTCGAAAGAGGATAATATTCGCGGCGCTATCGAAGTGCTTGATCCGATCACCATCCGGCCGGAAGCCGACAGCTGGTCGCTGCTGTTGCTCGCACGGTCCTTTTCGGGTCTCGGCTGGCAGGACGACGCGGTGCAGCCGCTCGATCGTGCCGCCAGCCTGATGCGTGGCGATGCTGCTGCACTGGCGGCGAGCGGCGATGCTGGCGATTCGCTCAATCCGGCAGTGGCGGTGCCAGCCATCCGTGCGCGGCTGGCGAGCGGGCAGGCGGCATCGGCGCTCGATCTGGCGCAGCGCCTGGCCCAGGCCAATCCAGGTGTGCCGCAGGCGCGGCTGTTGGTCGGCGATGCGGCGCTGATGCTTGGCGATGTTGTGGGAGCGGCGGGCCATTATCGGGCCGCTGCCGACCTGCGCTTCGACGAGCCGGTGATGCTGCGGCTGGTGAGCGCACTGGCGCGTAGCGGCGACGGGGCTGGGGCCGCCGAGGCGCTCAACGCGTTCATGGCACGCTGGCCGGACAATGTCGCGGCGATGCGGGTCGCGGCGACGATGGCGGGGGAGCAGGGCGACTGGGGGGCGTCGCTGGCGGCGCTCGAGCCTGCGCTGGCGCGAGCGGGACCGAACGATGCGTTGCTGCTCAGCCAGATCGCGCGAGCGCGGATAGAACTGGGCGATACCGATGGCGCAATCGCTCCGGCGGCGCGGGCCTATCGTCTGTTGCCGGGCAATGCGACGATCAGCGGCGTCTATGGCCGCGCGCTGGCGCTCGGTCGCCAGGGCGATGGCCGCGATGCTGCGGATCTGCTGCTCAAGGCGGTGCGGCTGGCGCCGGAGGATGCGGTGCTGCGGGGGTGGTGGATGGAGGCGAGATAAAGCGCCTCTTATCAGGGTCTGTCCCTAATAAGACCGTCGCCCGCTCAGGCGCTCGCGCGATCCAGCAATTCTTCGACATCGATATCCAGCCGCTTGATCTGTTCGGCGACGGGCGGCCAGACCGATTCGAGGAATTCGGCGCGCAGGCGGGTGCGCAGCGTGATCGCTGCTCCCGGCGCGACGAACATGCCGACGCCTCGGCGTACCGCAACCAACCCTTCGTCCTGGAAACTCTGATAAGCCTTCGCCACCGTCAGCGGGTTTGCGCCATGTTCGGCGGCAAGCGCCCGAACCGAGGGCAGCATGTCGCCATCGCGGAAATCACCGTCGAGAATACCGGCAGCAATCACATCGCGCAGGCGCTGATAAACTGGTTTGGACTGGTCAATCATAGTGCCTTATGACAGTGACACAGTTCCGCGTCAACACGTAATAAGATTACAAATGTAAGTATCAGAACGTCAGTTTGCATCCCAATTGCGCATGATCTGCGCAAGCTCGGGTCGCGGGCGCTCGTCCAGAGCGCGCGATGGCGAGCCAATGAAAAAGAATCCGGCGATGCGATCGTCGGCCGCACTCGCGCCCAGTGCCAGCGCGACTTCGGTGCTTTCGGCGGGCCATCCCGTCAGCCAGTTGGCGACGAAACCATGTGCATGGGCAGCGTTGAGCAACTGCATGGCGGCTGCACCGACCGAAAGTTGCTGTTCCCACAGCGGAATCTTGTGCGGCTGCACCGGGGTGGAGAGCAGCGCCAGCATGGCTGGAGCCTGGCGCGGGAAAGCGTCCATCGCCTCGATCTCCAGCCGCCCGGCTTCGGGGCGGGCGCGGCGGTAGGCGGCGGTGAGCAGCGCGGCGAAGGCATCGCGCTTGTCGGCAGAAATTATGACGAAGCGCCACGGAGCGAGCTTGCCATGATCGGGCACCCGGGCGGCGATGGCGACGATGTCGGCCAGTTGCTCGGGCGAGGGGCCGGGGGCACCCATGTCGCGCGCTTTACCCGAACGGCGGCTGCGCAGGAGGGCCAGGGGGGAGGAGTGGTCGTTGAACATGGGCTTTCCCTAGCTCTTGGTTACCAATGCGACAATCTGACTTCACAAGACATTTTATTGCGCTACGTTCGCGCGCCTAACCCCGGACGGTCAACAGGCCGCCGGACGTGCTCAGGGTATTAGGAAAGGGTCGGCTGCATGGCCACATCATATACGCAGGACGGGGATGCCGCAGGCACGTTCCTCGGCCATCCCAAAGGTTTGTTCGTCCTGTTCTTCGCCGAGATGTGGGAGCGATTTTCCTATTACGGCATGCGGGCGCTGCTGATTTTCTACCTCACGCAGCATTGGCTGTTCTCCGATGAATCGTCATCGGTCATCTACGGTGCCTACACGGCGTTGGTGTATATAACGCCGGTGCTGGGAGGTTATCTGGCCGACCGTTACCTAGGCCAGCGAAAAGCGGTCGTTTTCGGGGCGGTCCTTCTCACTTTCGGCCATTTCATCATGGGCTTCGAAGGAGCGGGCGGGCAGGATACGGCCAGTCTCAACGTTTTCTGGCTGGCCCTTGCGTTCATCATCGTCGGTTCGGGCTTCCTGAAGGCCAACATCTCGGTGATCGTCGGCCAGCTCTATCCGCGCACCGACGTGCGCCGCGATGGTGCCTATACCATTTTCTATATGGGAATTAACCTCGGCGCGGCCCTCGGCGCGTTGCTGTGCGGCTATCTGGGTCAAACCCTTGGCTGGAGCTATGGCTTCGGCGCAGCCGGTGTGGGAATGTTGCTCGGCCTGATCGTTTTCGTCCTGGGCAAGCCGCTGTTGCTGGGTCGCGGCGAGCCGCTGGATGTGGCGAAGCTGTCGCGCACGGTGGTCGGCATCAAGCTCGAATGGCTGATCTATGCGGTTGGCCTCGTCGCCGTGGTCGTGTGTTGGTGGCTGGTACAAAATCAGGCGGTGGTCGGCACATTGCTCGGTATCGGCGGTACCATCCTCATCCTTTACGTCCTCGGTATGGCAACATTCGTGTTCGTACATGGCTCTTATGCCGCAGCGCCGAAACTGCCGCTTGGCTTGTTCAGCTTGGGTGGCGTGCTCGCCATCATCGCGTTCATCGGTTTATTTCTGGAAAGAATGACTGGCGATCAGGCGCAAACTTTGGCGCTCTCGGGCTTTGCGGTGTCGCTGCTGGTGGTGGTTTGGCAATCGCTCGTTCGCAACAATCATGATCGCGACCGTATCTTTGCCGCCATGTTTCTCATTTTGGGGTCGATCCTGTTTTGGGCGTTGTTCGAACAGGCAGGTTCTTCGCTCAATCTGCTGACCGACCGTCACGTCGATCGCGATTTCCTCGGCTGGAACATTCCGGCATCGATGTTCCAGTCGCTCAATGCGATCTACATCGTTCTGCTTGCGCCGTTGTTCGCCTGGCTGTGGACGTCGCTCGGACGACGCGGGCTGGAGCCATCGACGCCCGCCAAGTTCGGCTTGGCGGTAATACAGCTCGGCGCCGGATTTCTGGTACTGGTCGCGGGCGGTTCGGGCGATGGCGCATTGATCCCGCTGTTGTTCATTTTCCTGATCTATCTGCTACACACCACGGGAGAACTTTGTCTCTCCCCGGTCGGTCTCAGTGCAATGAACCGATTGGCGCCTGCGCATATGGCAAGCCTGATCATGGGGACATGGTTCTTCGCCTCGGCAACCGGCAATTTTGTTGCTGGCCTTATTGCGGCGGCAACCGGCTCGGAAAGCGCAAGTGGAGAAGCTGCTGGAAAAGCGACCGTGTTGGACGTGTACGGCACCATTGGTTGGGTCGCGATCGGTGTTGGCGTTGCGATCTTGATCATCGCTCCGCTGATCAAAAAGCTGATGCATCTCGATACGCTGAAGGACGACGATCTGGCTGGAGTTAGCGAAATCGGTGAGCCGCAGGCCGCCGGGATCGACCTCGGCAAGACCAGCTAGCGCAGACGGGGGCGGCGGGGCGACAGGCTCCGCCGCCCTTTTCGTTGTAAAATCGTACTGACCAACGGGGCTTCTACTCATGACCTTCCTCAAGACCATGCTGGCCAGCGCCGCATTGGCGGCGGCGCTGGCTGCCTGTTCCGCTGGCGGCAGCGGCGGCTCACCGTCGAGCGCGGCCGACCGGCCGACGCCGGTCAATACCGATCCTTATCCGTCGACCTATCGCGCCTATTCATCGACCCCGACCGTGCTGGTCGGCGGGACAGTGTTCGATGGCGAAGGCGGGCGGATCGAGAATGGTATAGTACTGCTGCGGGACGGCAAGATCGAGGCAATCGGCGGCGCGGAGCTTGCCATCCCCGCAGGCTACACTCGCATCGACGCCACCGGCAAATTCGTCACCCCCGGCATCATCGATATCCACAGCCATCTCGGCAATTATCCGAGCCCCGGCGTCGCGGCGCACAGCGACGGCAATGAAGCGACCGATCCGACCACACCCGAGGTGTGGACCGAACATAGCGTCTGGCCGCAGGACCCAGGCTTCACCCGGGCGCTGGCCAATGGCGGCATCACCTCGCTGCAAATATTGCCCGGTTCCGCCAATTTGATGGGCGGGCGATCGGTGACGCTGAAGAATGTCCCCGGCCGCACGATGCAGTCGATGAAATTCCCTGGCGCGCCTTATGGCTTGAAAATGGCCTGCGGAGAAAACCCCAAGCGCGTCTACGGCTCGCGCAATCGCGCTCCATCGACCCGGATGGGCAACGTCGCGGTCAATCGCCAGACATGGGCGCGCGCCGCCGAATATCGCCGCAAGGCCGATGCCGGTGAGAGCCAGCCGCGTGATTTGGGCATGGAGACGCTGGCGGAGGTGCTGCGCGGCAATATTCTGGTGCACAACCATTGCTATCGCGCCGACGAGATGGCCATCGTTTTGGATATGGCGGAAGAGTTCGGATACCGCGTATCGACCTTCCATCACGCGGTCGAGAGCTACAAGATTGCTGACATGCTGCGTGAGGCGAACGTCTGTTCGGCGATGTGGGCCGACTGGTGGGGCTTCAAGATGGAAAGCTATGACGGCATTCCGGAGAATATCGCGCTGGTCCACAATGCCGGGGCCTGTGCCATCGTCCATTCGGATGATGCCAACCAGATCCAGCGGCTTAATCAGGAAGCGGCGAAGGCTATCGCCAGCGGGCGGCGCGCCGGAATCGAGATTTCCGAGGCGACGGCGATGCAGTGGCTGACGATCAATCCGGCGCGGGCGATGGGTATCGACATGGTGACCGGCAGCCTGAAGGCGGGCAAGATGGCCGACGTGGTGCTGTGGAACGGCAATCCGTTCAGCGTCTATTCGCGGCCCGAACGGGTGTGGATCGATGGCGCACTAATGTTCGATGCGTTCAACCCGCGTCTGCGCCCGGTGACCGATTTCGAGCTGGGCCAGCCCGGCGAGGGAGATGTGAAATGAGCGGTGGTCGGATAATCCGCTCGCTAGCGATGATCGCGGCATCGACCGTCGCCCTTGCAACAGGTGCTTTGGCGCAAGACATCGTCATCACCAACGCCCGCCTCGTCATTGGAGATGGCAGTGCGCCGATCGAGAATGGGACCGTTGTCGTCCGCGGAGGACGGGTCGTCTCTGCGGGCGCAGGCGTTGCGGTGCCCGCCGGTTCGCAAACCGTCGATGCCGCTGGTAAATGGGTCACCCCGGGCCTCGTTGCCGGGTTCAGCCGCGTCGGGCTCATCGAAGTCGATGCGGTCGATGGCAGCAACGATGCATCGACCAGCAGCAGCATTTTCAGCGCCGCAATCGACATTTCGCCTGCGCTCAACCCGCTCGGGTCACCGGTGGCGGTCAACCGGCTGGAGGGGGTGACGCGCGCGCTGGTCTATCCGGGCGACAGCGGCGGATTGTTCGCCGGGCGCGGCGCGCTGGTCGATCTGGGCAGCGACCGCAATATGGTGACGCGCGCTGGCCTGTTCCAGTATGTCGAATTCGGAGAGGAAGGCGCCGAGCGCGCTGGGGGCAGCCGTGCGGGCACATTCCTGCAGTTCCGCGCGCTGTTGCAGGAAGCGCGCGACTATGCCGCCAACCGCATCGCCTATGACGGGCGCAGCACCGACAATCTGTTACGCCGTGCCGATGCCGAGGCGCTTTTGCGCGTGCTCGACGGGCGCGACCGGCTGTTCATCAAGGTCGATCGCGCGTCGGACATCCTCAACGTCATCGGCCTGATGCGCGAATATCCCGCCATCAAGCCGGTGCTGGTTAGCGTGACCGAGGGATGGACGGTGGCAGCGGAGATTGCGGCGGCGAACATTCCGGTGATCGCGGCGGCCTTGTCCGATCTTCCCGATTCGTTCGAGGCGCTGGCGGCTACGCAGAGCAATATCGGACGGATGCGCGCGGCAGGCGTGCAGGTGGCGATCGGGCTGGTCGATGACAACGAGATCCACAAGTTGGGCTATTCTCGCCAATATGCAGGCAATCTGGTGGCGCTGTCGCGGCTGCCGGGGGCTGGCGGACTGACCTGGGATCAGGCGTTTGCCGCTATTACGTCCGGCCCGGCGATTGCCGCCGGGGTCGATGGCGAGGTCGGCTCGCTGCGTTCCGGCCGCGTCGGCGATGTGGTGATCTGGGACGGCGATCCGCTCGAGGTGACTTCGATGCCGGTCGCGGTTTATGTCGATGGCGTCGAACAACCGATGACCAGCCGCCAGCGCCGCCTGCGCGACCGCTATCTGTCGCCGGTCGAGGGGGATTTGCCGAACAGTTACGATCGCTGAGGGCGCGAAGAGCAAGGTTGCGCGCACCCTGAGTCTGTCGATGGGTAACGCGCCTGCCGGGGCTTCGACAGGCTCAGACCGAGCGCATTTGGGGGAGATCGACATGAGCGAGATCGGCTGGCTAAGCATGGCCTGTGCAGCCTTCGTCGGGACGCATTTCCTGCTGTCGCACCCGCTGCGTGGACCGCTGGTGCGGGCCTTGGGCACAGGGGCATTTCAGGGGCTGTATTCGCTGGTGGCGCTGGCCACCTTTGGTTGGGTCATCTGGGCGTTCCGCGCCACACCCGCGACGACACCTGCTTATCTGCCCGGTGAGGGCGCATGGATTGTTGCTACGGTGGCGATGTGGTTCGCATCGGTGTTGCTGGCGGGCAGCTTTTTCGGCAATCCCGCACTGCCCGCACCCAATGCGATACAATCGGCATTGCGCAATCCGGTGGGAGTATTTGCCATCACCCGCCATCCGATGATGTGGAGCTTTGCCATCTGGGCGGTGGTGCATCTCTTTATATGGCCGACGCGCGAAAATCATATTCTCGCCACTGCCATTTTGATCCTGTCGCTGTTTGGATCGCTGTTTCAGGACGGCAAAAAGTCGCGGCTCATGGGTGACGCGTGGCGCGGTTGGGCGCGGCGGACGGCGTTCGTGCCGTTTGCCGGGCAGGTCGGCGGGCGGGTGCCGTGGGGCGCGACCTGGCCCGGTTTTGTCGCGCTAGGGCTGGGGACGTTGCTGTGGCTTGGCTTGACATGGGGACATGGCCCGCTGGGCGGACGGATGGCGGCGGGTATCTGGTTCTGGATGTGAGCGCTGCTGCGCCGGACCGTCCTAGGACGAACTGAGAACCATCCAGCGCTCGGTCTATCGTCTTCCCCACCACGAAAATCCGAGGCCTGCAGGACCGGTATCGCCGTCGCATTGTCAGCGTGCGCGTCCTCGGCTACCCCCCGCGCATCATGTCCGATAAGCTTGTTGAAATCTGCGCAACCACTGCCGCCGAAGTCGCCCGCCGCAAGGCCGTGGTCAGCTCTGCTGCGCTCGATGCGCGCATCGCTCTCGCCGGTCCGCCACGCGGATTTCGCGCCGCTCTTGATGCGAAAGTCGCCGCCGGTCACCCTGCGCTGATCGCTGAAGTAAAGAAGGCGAGCCCGTCGAAGGGCCTCATCCGTATGGATTTCGATCCGTCGGCCCACGCCCGTGCTTATGCGGCCGGTGGCGCTGTCTGTCTTTCGGTATTGACCGACGTGCCCTATTTTCAGGGCCATGACGACTATCTGGTTGCCGCGCGCAATGCGTGCGAACTGCCATGCTTGCGCAAAGACTTCATGGTCGATCCTTGGCAGGTCAGAGAGGCCCGTGCGTTGGGGGCGGATGCCATCCTGATCATCGTCGCCGCGCTGGCCGATGACGTCATGGCGGCAATCGAGGCCGAGGCTGTCGCACTGGGCATGGACGTGCTGGTCGAGGTGCATGACGAGGTGGAACTGGATCGTGCGCTCATGCATCTGTCCAGCCGCCTGATCGGTGTCAATAACCGCGACCTCAAGCGATTTGTCACCGACATCTCGACCAGCGAACGGCTTGCCCCATTGGTTCCGGCTGGCACCACATTGATCAGCGAGAGCGGCATCGACGGTCCGGCCGCCATCGCCCGGTTGCGTAGCGCAGGCATTCACGCATTTCTGGTCGGCGAGCATTTGATGCGGCAAGCCGATGTTACGGCGGCGACGCGCGAATTGCTTGGCGGTTCGCCGATCGAGGTTCGAGCTGCATGAACGGCCTAACGCATATCGACGAGCATGGTGCGGCGCGCATGGTCGATGTCTCGGCCAAGGCCGTCACCGCACGTCGCGCTGTCGCCAGCGGCCATATCACCT
Source organism: Sphingomonas sp. (assembly GCA_043727035.1). Taxonomy (GTDB): domain Bacteria; phylum Pseudomonadota; class Alphaproteobacteria; order Sphingomonadales; family Sphingomonadaceae; genus Sphingopyxis. Next base: position 39,360 of record JAYSZB010000121.1, read on the forward strand.
TGTCGCCTGCCGCGCTCATAGCGGTTCGCGAAGGCTCCGGCCCCAAAGGCGATGTGCTGGCGACCGCGCGCATTGCAGGAATATTGGCGGCAAAGCGAACCGCCGATCTGATCCCATTGTGCCACCCACTGCCATTGGCGTCGGCAACGGTGGATTTCGCTGTCGGTGTGGATCGCATCAGCGTCACAGCCGAAGCGATTACAGCCGCGCAGACCGGCGTGGAGATGGAGGCGATGACAGCGGTGTCCGTGGCACTGCTGACAATCTATGACATGGTCAAGGCGATCGACAAGGCACCCGAGATCGGCGCCATCCGGTTGGACGTCAAGGAAGGCGGCAAGTCCGGGACATGGCGGCGGATCTGATCGGCCTGGAGGATGCGCAAGCTGCCGTGCTGGCTCTGGCACGCGTTGGTGAGCCCGTCGATCTGCCGCTCCACGCCGCGAAGGGATGGCTGGCCGCGCCGCTGGTGGCTGGCCGCACCCAACCCTGGGCCGATCTCTCGGCTATGGATGGCTATGCGCTCGGCGACGGCGACGGGCCGTGGCGGGTTGCCCACGCCATCCCTGCCGAAGCGCGCGAACCCGGGACGCTTGGCGCGGGAGTGGCAGCGCGCATTTTCACCGGTGCCCCGTTGCCCGCCGGCGCCGACCGTATCCTCGTTCAAGAGAATGCAGTGATCGATGGGCTGTTTCTGGGCGCGACCGACCTGCCCGCACAAGGCCAGTTCATCCGCCGCAGGGGCAGCGAATTTACCAAGGGCGATACATTGGTTGGAGCGCGCGCGGCGATCACGCCCGGCCTGATCGCACTCGCCGCCAGCGCCGACCACGCCAGTTTGGCGTGCCATCGGCAAGCTGACGTGACGATCATCGCAACCGGTAGTGAACTAATCGCTCCCGGCTCGGGTGGGCCCGGACTGCCCTCATCGAATAACCCCATGCTTGCGGCGCTGCTCGCGCCACTGGCAGGTATGGTGATCGATGATGGCCACGTCACCGACGATCTCGGCCCGATCGTCGCGGCCATCCGCAATTTTGAGACTGGCAACAGTCGCTCCGCGCTGCTGATCCTGTCCGGCGGCGCGTCGGTCGGCGACCATGATCTGGTGCGCCCGGCGCTGGAGGCGGACGGCTGGGCCATCGCGCTGCACAAGATAGCGATGAAACCCGGCAAGCCACTGATCGTCGCGCACAAACCTTGTCGCGGCGGCGGCCCGCATATTGCGCTCGGTCTGCCCGGCAACCCGGTCTCCGCATTCGTCACTGCCACGCTGTTCGCCCTGCCATTGCTGCGCAAGATGGCGGGATGCCCTGATCCGATGCCCCATCATGAGACTGCACCGCTCGCCGCGCCGCTGCCTTCGGGAGGAGCCCGCACCGAATATCTTCGCGGTCGGCGCAATGCCGATGGCAGTATCCAGACGATAGGCAGTCAGGACAGCGCCGCACTGCTCACGCTTGCCCGTGCCGACATCCTTATCCGTCTCGACATCGGCGCGCCGCCACAAGATATCGGCGCAACGGCGAGTTACATCACCATCGGTTGATGCGATCGCGCAACGGGGCTTGACGTTCTCATTTCTGTTGCCTAGACGTTCTCTCAACGTTCCGTAACGGGAGAGCCGCTATGCTCACGCGCAAACAGCATGAATTGATCTGCTTCATCGAAGATCGCCTTGCCGAAACTGGTATTTCGCCCTCGTTCGAGGAGATGAAGGATGCGCTCGGGCTGAAGTCGAAGTCCGGAGTCCACCGGCTGATCAGCGCGCTGGAGGAACGCGGCTTCCTGAAGCGCCTCCCCAACCGTGCCCGTGCCCTGGAAGTGGTGCGCAACCCCGAGCGGGGTGAACGGGCTGCCGTACCTTCGAATGTGATCGCCATGCCGTCGCGCGCCGCACCGCGACCGGTGGTTGCGAACGACGTGATCGAACTGCCGCTGCATGGACGCATCGCCGCTGGTATGCCAATCGAGGCGTTCGAGGATTCGGCGCAACTGGTCGTTCCCGCTGCTTTGCTTGGTCCGGGTGACCATTATGCGCTGGAGGTGTCCGGCGACTCGATGGTCGAGGCGGGCATTTTGGATGGCGATTATGCGCTGATCCAGCGCGCTGATAGTGCCCGAGAAGGCGACATTGTCGTCGCGCTGATCGACGGACAGGACGCAACATTGAAATATTTTCATCGCGACGGAACCGAAGTCCGGCTCGATCCGGCTAATGCGGCCTATGATCCGCAGCATTATCGGGCAGATCGCGTGCTGGTGCAGGGGCGGTTGGCCGGACTGTTGCGGCGCTACCACTAAGCCCTGCCACATCCGAGGGTTGTGGGTGCGCAATTGGCATGGGAATTGCGGTCGGCGCTTGGCTGTTGGCCCATCATTTCTTCATGTTTTACCAGTCGGTCATAGCGCCCGCTTGGGCAGATCATAGGCCGGGCCAAAGCGCACAAGTGCTGCGCCGATGAACGGCAGTGCGACGATCCATAGCCGCACCCCGGTGACACCGAGCGGGCTGGCGATGCTGAAAATGGCAGTGGCGGCTAGGCCGGTCGAGAATAGCAACAGGCCGGCGACGAGCCGCCAGTGTGGAATATGGCTGCCCGCCGATTTTCCCGCTCGCTCGTAGCGGGCGAAGGCCATAATAAGCGGGAAAAGCGCAATGATGTAGAGGGCAAACCAGATTGGACGCGCCAGCCACCACGCGCCACTGCCCGGCTCGACCGTCAGCCCGATTCCACCAAGCATCCATGCGATGACCATGACGAACACGAAAGCGGTGAGGTGCCACAGATAGACGGTCATAATCATGCCGTTGATCAGCACGGTGCCGGTCCATAGCGTCAGATTGTCGAGCATGCGGCGCGCGGCTGGCTCTAGCGCGAGTGCGACACCGGTCTGGGCGATACCGAGCGCGAGCAGCGCCAGCGTCGGCGGCATCGAATTGCTCAGCGGTTCGCCTGGAACGCCGATCATCGCCGCCGGATAGGGTCCGAGACCGACGAGCAATACCAGTGCAATCAGCCCGCCGATGCCGAAACCGAGCGCGATCCCTGGCTTTGCGAACAGCCCCTCGCTCCATGCATAGCCGAGCTGGTGGACGGCGAGCCAGACGAAGGCGAAGTTGATGAAGTTCACATGGGGGATGCCAAAACCGATTGCGGCCACGTCGATAGCGATGGCGCCCGCGACGAACAGCGCCACCGATCCCATGCGCATCCGTAGCCATAACGCGTGCGTCCACGGCACCACGGCAGAGACCATCAGATAGACGGCGAGGAACCACACCGGGATCAGCGCCAGTTGGGCTGCGAGTGCGACGATTTTGCGGTCCACCCCAGCGGCGGTGCCAAAGGCGGCGAACAGCGTCCAGATCAGGAACAGCGGCAACACCGGATTGACCAGCCGTTGCAGGCGGCTGGTGAACCACTCGGCGTAGCTGCCGCCGTTACGGCGATTGGCGGTCCATGAGGCGAAATTGCTGAAGCCGCCGACGAGGAAGAAGATCGGCATCACCTGAAACCCCCAGGTCGGCCACTGCGTCCACGGCAGGATGCCCAGCAGATGCCCGCCCTCGACCGCGCCGTCGCGGATGTAGGGCGCGGCGACCAGCCAGTGGCCGATGACCACTGCAAGGATCGAGAAGGCGCGGAGGAAATCGACATAGCGGTTGCGCGACGGTGGCGCTTGTTCGGCCATGGCGCGGGCCCGCGACCAGAGGGTAGGTTTTGGGGTGGCGGTGCTCATCGGGTCCCTCGGTCGATTTTGTCCGGAGGTAGCGGGGGTAGATTAAGGAGTCACGCTATGCTGCGAAGCGATAGTCGGAAGCGCAAGGCCAAGGCCAACGGCATATCCGAATATATCCGGTGCACATGTGCTGGGATAAATGGCTGGAATGGGGTGGAAAGCTGACATTGGCTTCGACAGCTGTTGTCGCTAATACCGAACAATGAAGACCGATCAGCGCGACATTCTGGCTCTTAGCTTTGAACCTAGCAATGACGGCTATATCTATTACCACTATCGGTGGTCGTCCGGCGTACCTGTCACTGCTAATGAGAGAGAAGCGTATCTAGCTATACCGGCTTTCGGTTCCCGTCGCGCTTGGCGACAATCCATCACAGGCCGCAGAGTTTTGCCGCCTCGGTCCGGGGAAAGCGTTCAACTGAAGCTGTTGGCGTCCATGTCAATATGGATGGCAATTCTCAATTTGATCTTGGGAGTGATTGGCACATTGGTCGGAATTGGCAGTGATAGTCTTTTAACTTGCACCGTATTCATTGTCGGCGGCATCGTGTTCTTCATTCATGGAATTTCGATTATTGTTGCTCGGAACAGCCAACGATAGCCAAGCTTCCGCTATTGGATTGAACGCGGACGTGCACAACGGAATGACTGCCGCCTATACCAATGTGGATGACTCGCAATCCAATTCCCACCAAGGCTTGTTCGCGCGGACATATGCGGCAACATCCTCAAAACGCGTGGGGTTCGATCCAGTATGATGATCGCTTTGACGAGTATTGGGTGCAAGCAGGTGAAAGCCGTCAGTGTTTGGATTTTTGCCCTTGGTGCGGGGAGAAGCTGCCTGTCTCCAAGCGCGATCAATGGTTCGACGCCGTGGAGACGCTTGGCATAGACCCGTGGAATGATGATTTGCCAGAGCAGTTTCGATCAGCGGCTTGGCGCATTGATCCGCTGGTTAAGCTTTGAACGACCGCAATGTCGTCGCCAGCGGACAAAAACACGCTCGCCAGCGCCATGCCCGAAGTCGCTGGTTGAATATAGCCGGTCGGCACGCTCCACAGGCCTGCTATCTTCCACGCCATGCCGCGACGATCATGGGGCAATGGCCGACCTCGTAAGCGGTCCGTCAGAATGCGATCCAGCAGTTTAGCAGCGCGTTGGCCAGCCCCTTGTCTATGGCTTCGGCGGCTTCCTCGACGCCCTCGGGCAATGTTGCCACCTCGCCCGCCATCAGCAGAGCGGCGGCGGCGTTGAACAGCACGGCGTCACGATAGGCTCCTTGTTCACCGAGCAACAGCGCGCGCAGGGCGGCGGCGTTTTCGGGGGCTTCTCCGCCGCGGATCGCCTCGACCGGATGGGTGGGCAGACTGGCATCGGCGGCTGTCCAGCGGGCCATGCGGACTTCGCCGCCATCAATGGTTGCCACCTCGTTGCCGCCGGCCAGGCTCAACTCATCCAGTCCCTCGTCGCCCGAGACGATCAGGCTGTGGTCGGTGCCGAGATCGGCCATGGCGGCGGCGTAGATCGGCACATAAGCGGGCCGCGCGATGCCGATCAGTTGGCGGGTGACGCCGGCCGGATTGGCGAGCGGGCCCATCAGATTGAAGATGGTGCGGCGGCCGAGTGCGCGGCGGATAGGGGCGATCCGCGCCATCGCCGGATGATGGTTTTGCGCGAACAGGAAGCAGATGCCGAGATCGGCGAGCGTCGCCTCTGCCGTGTCGGCGGCGCGCGCCATGTCGAGGCCGAGTGCCTCCAATGTATCGGCGGCTCCGGCCTTGGAGGAGGCGGCGCGGTTGCCATGTTTGGCGACGGGGACGCCGCAGGCGGCGACAACCAGCGCGACGGCGGTCGAGACGTTGAGCGTGTGGTGGCCATCGCCACCGGTGCCGCAGACGTCGATGGCGTTGGCGGGGGAGGCGACGGGGATTAGCCGTTCGCGCATGGCGCGCGCGGCAGCGGCGATTTCGGTCGCGGTCTCGCCGCGATCTGACAGGGCGACGAGGAATTGCGCGATGGCTTGGTCGTCGATGCTTCCGTCGAGGATGGCGGCGAAAGCCGCCCTGGCTTCATCGCTGGTCAACGGTACGGTGGGATGGGGCAGGGTGGTCATGCCGCGCACCCCAACCATCCGTCGTGGCGGAGGCGTAAAGGCCCATCGAACCCGGAAAGAGGGTCACACCTGTTTACACCACAGGGGGTACGGAGCTTACGCAAAGCTGCGGCTTTGAGCGCGATTATGTAGGGAAAACGAATAGGGCAGAAATCGGACATTTTTACACCAGACGAAGATCGATGGAGCTTATTATATAACCGCTTTGGTTCGGGTAGGAAAGCAAATTGTCGCTGTTGCGGCGATAGCTCACTCGACCCAGTCGAGCCCCATGTCGCGATAGACGCCGCGATCCTCGTCCCAATTGGGCTTGACTTTCACATGCAGGAACAAATGGCATTTGCGCCCCAACTGCACCGCTATCTCCTCGCGCGCGGCGCTGCCGATGCTGCGGATCATCGTCCCGCCCTTGCCGAGCACGATTGCCTTTTGCGTGTCTCGGGCGACCAAAATCTGCTGGTGAATTTCGACCGATCCGTCGCGGCGGTTGCTGAATTTCTCGGTCTCGACCGCGCTGGCATAGGGCAGTTCTGCATGGAGTTGACGGTAGATTTGTTCGCGGGTGATCTCGGCGGCGAGGATGCGTTCGGATGCGTCGCTGACTTCGTCTTCGGGGAAATGCCAGTCGCTTTCCGGCAACATGTCGGCCAGTCGCGCCTTCAACTCGGGCACGCCGTCGCTGGTGGTGGCGCTGATGAAATGGGTTTCGGTGAACGGCGCGCGCTCGCCCATCATCGTCGCCAGCGTCAGCAAGGGTTCCTTGGCGACCAGATCGACCTTGTTGATCGCCAGAATCAGCGGCTCCTTTCGATCCTTCAGCGTGGCGAGGATCGCTTCGAGTTTGGCATCGATGCCCTTTTTGGCGTCCATCGTCAGCAGGATCGCGTCCGCCCCTTCCGCCCCGCTCCACGCTGCGGCGACCATTGCCCGGTCGAGGCGGCGGGCGGGGGTGAAGATGCCGGGCGTATCGATCAGGACGATCTGCGCCTCGCCATGGATGGCGATGCCCATCAGCCGGGTGCGGGTGGTCTGCGCCTTGGCGCTGGTGATCGCCACCTTCTGGCCGACGAGTGCGTTGACTAGCGTCGATTTGCCGGCGTTCGGCGCGCCGACGACGGCGATGAAACCGCAACGGCGGGTCATGTCTTTTCCTCCAGAGTGCCGAGCATGGCGATGGCGGCGGCGCGTTCGGCCTCTTGTTTGTTGGTGCCGCTGCCGGTTGCTTCGCCGAGATTGTGGATGGAAACCACGACGGTGAAGCGTGGTGCGTGGTCCGGCCCGTCGCGGCTGACGACGCGATAATCTGGGGGACGGCGGCGGTTGGCGGCGGCCCATTCCATCAGCGCTGCCTTGGGATGTTTGGGGGCGTCGCGTACCGCATCGATGCGACTGCCCCAGCTCGCGATGATGAAATCGGCAGCGGCATCGAGCCCGGCGTCGAGGAACAGCGCGCCGATCAGCGCCTCGGTGACATCGCCGAGGATATTGCCGCTGTCGCGCCCGCCATCGTCGCGCGCCTGTTTGCCGAGGCGCACCAATGGGCCGAGGCCGAGCTGGCGGGCGACATCGGCACAGACGTCGCCGGTGACGAGGCCGTTGAGGCGGGCGGAGAGTTGCCCCTCGCTTTCGCGCGGGAAGCGGCGGTAGAGTTCGGCGGCGACGACCAGACCGAGCACGCGGTCGCCGAGAAACTCGAGCCGCTGATAATCCTTTGCGCCTTTACCGCCGTGGCTGCCGTGGGTCAGCGCCTCGACGAACAATGCCTCATCCTGCGGCGTGTGGCCGAGGATGCTCCAGAGGGCGGTGATGTCGGTCAAAAGCTTTCGCCGATGCGGTTCCAGCGGGTGGCGGTAAACCAGCTGAGCGGGTTGTACCAGTGCGCGCTGCCGTCGGTTGAGAAGATGGTGACCAGCGCCTCCCCGACCAGCAGTTGCTGCGAGACGACGCCGACGCCCTTGCCCGATTGCGGATCGAAGCGGCTATCGTAGCTGCGGTCGCGGTTGTCGCCCATAACAAAAATCCGGCCTTCGCCGACCTCATATACGCCGGTGAAATCCTTTTCCGACAGGCTGATGTCGAGCACGGCGTAGCGCACGCCGTTAGGCAGCGTCTCGACATAGCGCGGGTAGCGACAGAAGCGCTGGCCGCGGACGATGCGTTCATAGGCGATATCGTCGCATGGATGCGACAGATTCTCCTGCGCCGTGGCTACCATATTGTCGGTGACCGGGATGACCAGATCGGCGATGCGGCGGCGCGGTATTTCGACGCCGTTGATCCGCACCACGCCATCGACCACCTGTATGCGATCCCCCGGCAAACCGATGACACGCTTGATATAGTCGACATTGTCGACCGGATGTTTGAACACCACGACATCGCCGCGTTCGGGCGCGCGGGCGAGGATGCGGCCGGCAATCAGCGGCCAGCTGAACGGCAGGCTGTGCCGGGTCCAGCCGTAAGCCGATTTGTTGACGATCAGATAGTCGCCTATCAGCAGGCGCGGCTGCATCGATTCCGACGGGATGTTGAAACTGGAAATCATGAAACTGCGGATGATCAATACGATCAGCGCGAATTTGAGCAGGAATTTGCCGAAGTCGATTAGTTCGCGCTGCACGTCGATCGGCGCGTGTACCGCCGCATCGGCTGGCTGGGGTGCAGCCGTTTCGGCGGACATCGGGGGCATTTCGGACATTGGCGGCGCTTTGCGACGTGCGGGCGATATGGTCAAGTTTTGCGCTTTACGCGTCCGGCAGCTTGGCGGGTGGGGGCGGGGTGGTTAGGGGCGGCGAGTCCCTTCAGGAGAAGTATCGATGCCATCGACCGAAGCCGCCTGGACCGCCATCGAGGAACTGCGCCCCGCAACCACTATCCGCGATCTGATCGAAACGCAGGGTGAGGCGCGGATCGAGCGGCTGGTGCGGCGGGTGGCGGGGATCCGCTTCGACTGGACCAAGACGCATCTCGACGAGCCGCTACTGGCTGCGTTCGGGGCGCTGGCCGATGTGGCGGGGCTGGATGAGGCACGCGCCGCGCTGTTCGCGGGTGAGGCAGTTAATGTCACCGAGGGGCGCGCTGCCGAACATCCGGCCGAGCGCGGCGTCGGCGACGAGGAGAGTGTGGCGCTGTCGCGCGCGTTTCACAACCGGATGCGGGCGCTGATCGATGCGATCGATGCCGATGTGTTCGGGCCGATCGCGCATATCGTCCATATCGGCATCGGCGGATCGGCGCTGGGGCCGGACCTGATCGTCGATGCGCTGGGACGCGACAGCAACCGCTTCGATGTCGCCATCGTCTCCAATGTCGACGGCGCGGCGCTGGCCGAGGCGCTCGACGGCTTCGATCCGGCGGCGACGCTGATTGCCGTCGCCTCCAAGACGTTCACCACCACGGAAACATTGCTCAACGCCCGCTCGGCCATCGAATGGATGGCCGAGGGCGGGGTGGACGATCCGCTGGCACAGGTGGTGGCGCTTACCGCCATGCCCGAGCGCGCGGTCGAATGGGGCATCGACGAAACCCGCGTGCTGCCGTTCAAGGAGAGCGTCGGCGGGCGCTATTCGCTGTGGTCGTCGATCGGCTTTCCCGCCGCGCTGGCGCTGGGCTGGGAGGCGTTCGAGGAATTGCTCGACGGCGCGGCAGCGATGGACCGGCATTTCCGCGACACCCCATGGGAGGAGAATGTCGCGGTGCTCGCCGCTTTCGCCGACCTCACCTACACGCAATTGATGGGCTGCCAAACCCGCGCGCTGTTCGCCTATGACGAGCGGCTGCGGTTATTGCCGAGCTATCTGCAACAGCTCGAAATGGAATCGAACGGCAAGCGGGTGTCGAAGGATGGTGTGCCGCTGACCCGTCCGTCCGCCCCGATCACCTGGGGCGGCGTAGGCACCGACGCGCAGCACGCGGTGTTCCAATTGCTGCATCAGGGAACGCATCTGGTGCCGGTCGAGTTCGTTGCGGCGATCGAGCCGGGGCATGATTTCGATCCCGAGCATCATTCGGTGCTGCTCGGTAACTGCATCGCGCAGGGCGCGGCGCTGATGGCGGGGCGGGCCAATGCCGCCGATCCGGCGCGCGACTATCCCGGCGATCGGCCATCGAGCACGCTGCTGCTCGACCGCGTCGATCCGCGCACTTTGGGCGCTCTGATCGCCTTTTACGAGCATCGGACGTTCGTGAATGCGGTGCTGTTGGGGATCAATCCGTTCGACCAGTTCGGCGTGGAGCTGGGCAAGGAAATGGCCAAAGCGATCGACGGCGACGGCGATGTGCAGTTCGATCTGGCGACCCAGGCGCTGCTCGACGCGGCGTTCGGGGCGGTGGATGCGGCGGAGTTGTAACCTTTCTGGACATTGGCACGTATGGCGCACCAAGTGCGACCACCGCATGAGGGGGAATATTTCAAATGGCCTATGACTACGATCTCTTCGTGATTGGCGCTGGTTCCGGCGGCGTCCGCGCATCGCGTATTGCGGCGAGCCATGGGGCCAAGGTCGCGGTTGCGGAGGAGCATCGGCTTGGCGGAACCTGCGTCATCCGCGGCTGCGTGCCCAAAAAGCTGCTGGTCTATGGCTCGCACTTCGCCGAGGATTTGAAGGACGCGCAGAAATTCGGTTGGTCCGTCGGAGAAACCAGCTTCGACTGGGTGGCATTGCGCGACAGCGTGCTGGCCGAGGTTACGCGGCTCGAGGGCATTTATGGTGAGACGCTGGCCAATAACGATGTCACCGTGGTCAAGCAGAATGCGAAACTCGTCGGTCCGCATGAAATCGAGCTGGCCGATGGTGCCATTGTCACTGCCGGCCATATCCTGATCGCCACCGGCGGCTGGCCGGTGCGTCCCGAATTCCCCGGGGCGGAGCATGGCATCACCTCCAATGAGGTGTTTCATCTCGATGCACTGCCGCAACGCGTGGTGATCGCCGGGGGCGGATATATCGCCAATGAGTTCGCCGGTATTTTCAATAGTTTCGGCAGCCAAGTGACCGTGGTCAATCGCGGCGACACGATATTACGCGGCTATGACGAGCAGATCCGCGACCGGCTGTTGCAAATCTCGATGACCAAAGGGATCAATTTCCGTTTCAATTGTCCGTTTGAGAGCATCGGCAAAAATGACGATGGCAGCTTGTCGGTCAAGCTGGGCGGAGCCGATGCGTTCGATGCCGATATGGTGATGTTCGCCACCGGCCGAAGCCCGCGCAGTGCCGGACTGGGTCTCGAAGCGATTGGGGTCGAGCTTGCCGTCAATGGCGCGATCAAGGTCGATCGTTTCTCCAAGACCAACGTCGACCATATCTACGCTGTCGGCGACGTCACCGACCGGGTACAACTGACCCCGGTAGCGATCCGCGAGGGACAGGCCTTTGCCGAGACGGTGTTCGGTAATAATCCCACTGCCGTCGATCACAGCTGCATTCCGACGGCGGTCTTCTCGCACCCGCCCATCGCCAGCGTCGGGCTGACCGAGGCGCAAGCGCGCAACACGCTTGGCACGGTGCGTGTCTATACCAGCGATTTTCGCCCGATGAAGAACGTGCTGGCCGGCCGCAACGAGCGCGCGCTTTACAAGATGGTGGTCGATGATGCGACCGGTCGGGTGGTCGGACTGCACATGATCGGGCCGGATTCGGCGGAGATCTTGCAGGCAGCCGCAGTTGCGGTGAAGGCTGGGCTAACCAAGGCGCAGTTCGATGAGACGATGGCGCTGCACCCGACGATGGCGGAGGAACTGGTGTTGCTGAAGTAATTGCGTTGCACGATGCAACTTAAATTGCTAATCTCCGCGTAACGACAACCGAGCAGGGAGCGTGCGGCATGGCCAACAAGGTTCTGGTGACCGGAGGCTCGGGATATATCGCCGGGTTCATCATCCGACAGCTGATCGAGCAGGGCTGGACGGTCAATACCACCATCCGCAATCTTGCCCGTGAAACTGAGGTGCGCGGCTGGCTCGGCGTCGATAACAGTCGGCTGCACTTTTTCGCTGCCGATCTGGAAAATGACGCTGGCTGGGCCGCGGCGGTTGCCGGGTGCAGCCATGTTGCGCATGTCGCTTCGCCCCTCCCCGCAACCAAGCCGAAGAATGATGACGAACTGATCGTCCCCGCGCGCGAAGGCGCGCTGCGGGCACTGCGTTTTGCCAAAGCCGCCGGAGTGCAGCGGGTGGTTATGACATCGTCGGTCGCGGCCACGTCCTATGGTCATCCTGGCCAGACCCGCTTTACCGAAGCCGACTGGACCGATGTGTCTAGTCCGCAGGCCTATGCCTATGTCAAATCCAAGACCATCGCCGAACGCGCCGCGCGCGACTGGATGGCGGCGGAGGGAGGGGCGATGGAATTTTGCACGGTCAACCCGTCGCTGGTGCTGGGGCCGATATTCACCGCCGATTTCTCGACCTCGCTCGAGGCGATCAAGAAGTTGCTCGAAGGATCGATGCCGGGGATCCCGCCGCTCGGTTTCGGCCTCGTCGATGTCCGCGACGTCGCCGACATGCATGTGCGGCTGCTGACCGAGCCGGGGATGAATGGCGAGCGCTTCATCGCATCGGGTCCATTCATCTGGATGGAGGACATCGCCGTCATCCTGCGACAGCATCTTGGCGAAGACGCCCGCAAGGTGCCGACGCGCAAGCTGCCGGCATGGCTGGTCAAGATCGCCGCCAGCTTCGACCCGGTGCTCAATCAGGTGAAGGCCGAGATCGGCAATGTCCGGCACAATGATGCTAGCCATGCCAAGGCAGTGCTGGGCTGGGAGACGCGCCCGGCGGCGGAAAGTATCGTCGATTGCGCGCGCGATCTGATCCGGTTGGGTGTGGTCAAGGTTTGACCGTTAACGCCGGGCGGGCGCGATGTTTGCCCGGCCATGCGTAACCCCGGCGTGACGGGTCTGTCACAGCGTGGCATTTTTCCGCGATGCCGAGCAACGATTGACCGTCTCGCCGCCCGATGACATGGCAGGAAGAAAGCAATCAGGGAACGAGCATGTCGTCCAACATCGCCGAACTGGAACGCCGCCGCGCCGCTGCCCGCCTCGGCGGGGGCGAGAAGCGGATCGCGGCGCAGCATGCCAAGGGCAAGCTGACCGCGCGCGAGCGGCTTGACATACTGCTCGACGAGGGATCGTTCGAAGAGCTCGACATGTATGTCGAGCACAACTGTACCGACTTTGGCATGGAGGAGCAGATTTTCCCCGGGGATGGCGTCGTCACCGGATCGGGGACGATCAACGGGCGGCTGGTGTATGTGTTCAGCCAGGATTTCACTGTGTTCGGCGGATCGCTGTCCGAGCGGCACGCGCAGAAAATCTGCAAGGTGATGGACATGGCAATGAAGGTCGGCGCGCCGGTCATCGGCCTCAACGACAGCGGCGGCGCGCGGATTCAGGAGGGTGTAGCGAGCCTCGGCGGCTATGCCGAGGTGTTCCAGCGCAATGTGCTGGCGAGTGGCGTGGTGCCGCAGTTGAGCCTGATCATGGGGCCGTGCGCGGGCGGGGCGGTCTATTCGCCGGCGATGACCGACTTCATCTTCATGGTGAAGGACAGCAGCTACATGTTCGTCACCGGGCCAGAGGTGGTCAAGACGGTGACCAACGAGGTGGTGACGCAGGAGGAACTGGGCGGGGCGGTGACCCACACGACCAAGTCGGGCGTGGCGGACGTGGCGTTCGAAAATGACATCGATGCTTTGCTGGCGACGCGCGATTTCTTCGACTTCCTGCCGTCGTCGAACCGGCATGAGGTGCCCGAGCGGCCAACCGACGACCCGTGGGACCGGATCGAGGATAGTCTCGACACGCTGGTTCCGCCGAGCGCGGCGACGCCCTATGACATGCACGAATTGATACGGAAGGTCGCCGACGAGGGCGACTTCTTCGAGCTTCAGCCGAACCATGCGGGCAATATCATCATCGGCTTGTGCCGGATCGAGGGGCGCACCGTGGGGGTGGTGGCGAACCAGCCGATGGTGCTGGCGGGGTGCCTCGACATCAACTCGTCGAAGAAAGCGGCGCGGTTCGTGCGCTTCTGCGATGCGTTCGACATTCCGATTTTGACGTTGGTCGACGTGCCGGGGTTTTTGCCCGGGGTCGGCCAGGAGCATCACGGGATTATCAAGCATGGCGCGAAGCTGCTGTTCGCTTACGCAGAGGCGACGGTGCCGAAGATCACCGTGATCACGCGTAAGGCGTATGGTGGTGCATACGACGTCATGGCGTCGAAACATTTGCGGGGCGATTTGAACTATGCCTGGCCGACCGCGGAGATCGCGGTGATGGGAGC
>JAYSZB010000122.1:0-2569 GCA_043727035.1 Sphingomonas sp.
ACACCCGATGCCTTGGCACGCTCGGCTTCGAGAGCCGTCTGGTAAGTGGCCACATAGCTGCTCGTGTCATAGGCCCGGTGCACACTGAGACAGGTGATGATCAGCACGGCCCAGATCCACAACGTGCGGACCTTGGCTGTTCGAAACGCCAGAAGCGCAAGGCCGCCAATCCCCAACGTCCACAGGATTTCCCCCGGCCACATCAGCACCACGAACTGGAGGATCCCCAACAGGAGTAAAGCGAGGCAACGCCGGGTCCATGCGTCGATCGGGCGCGCGAGGCCGTGCGGTCCTTCGGCGCGTTTGAGCATCATCAGCATGCCGGCGCCGAACAGGATCATGAAGAGGCCGCGCATCGGGCCTTCGAGCAGCAAGCGCTGCGCCAGCCATGCGATCCAGTCGGCGTTCCAGTCTGCAGGAAACGTCCGCCCCTGCGTGCCTGCAAGTGTCCCCATCACGAAAATATTGACCGCGAGAATACCGCAGACCGCGATTCCCCGCATCACATCGAGGACCTCGATCCGCTGACCCGACAGGGCCGGATAAGCAGGCGTTTGTGGTGATGCGAACTGCGCTGGATTGCCGCCTGGACCCATCACGCCGCCCCTTCATGTGACCAGCCATTGCTGGACTGCTGACGGACTTTATCGATCAGGGATTACAATGCCAAGCCAGCGAAAATTGCCTGCCAGCAACGGCCGTCACGCAGGTTTGGGGCGGTTCGAGTATGTCGTCGATGATTGTCCTGTCATCGGGACGGGTGAAGCGAGGGTCTTTACGTCACGTCTTGCCTCGGTGCGGACGGCATGGCATCGGCGCGACTGGCCGCGCAGGCGGGCGCTTAGCTCAGTTGGTAGAGCGCTTCCTTTACACGGAAGATGTCGGCGGTTCGAGCCCGTCAGCGCCCACCAGCCTTGCAACGGCCAGTCCGGGGGACTGGCCCAAAGCAAGGCTCAACGCGCAGCCATGCCGGGGGCGAAGCGAGGACCACGCACTGGTCAGTCGCGCGGCGCCAACAATTCTTCGAGGATCGGCCGCAGCGTCTCAGCGCTATAGGGTTTGAGCAGGCGCGGCACGTCCTGATATTCGGGCGGAAGCGACCAGTCGGCATAGCCGCTGGCGAACAGGAAGGGGATGTTGCGCGCGGCGATGATCGCTGCAACCGCATAGATTTTCTCGCCGCGGATGTTGAGGTCGAGCACCGCCCCGTCGAATTGCGCCTTGCTCGCCAGATCGCGCGCGGTTGCCAGACTCCCGGTCGGGCCGACGACGGTGCAGCCGAAATCCTCGAGCATCTGCTGGATCAAATCGGCAAGCATCGGCGAATCCTCGACGACGAGGACTCGCTTGGAAGCCAAATCGGCGGTGCTCATTGCTCGGCTCCCAAACTCGCCCCAATCGACGATTCGCTAGGCCATAGCATAAGCGGCGCTTGGTCCTCGCGCGCAGAAATCGCATTGATTTGTCCGCCACCTTGTGAGTGGCGGCGCCCCGCCCTTCGGGAAACCGGGCAAGCGGCGAACTGGGCCGCAACGACCTTATGCCGCCGCCTTTCCCAGCTCCGCGAAATAGGCCCGCATGGCGATGCTGGCTTGCGGCGACAGCTCGACGAATACGCGGCGGCCGTCGTGGGGATCGGCGCGGCGGACGAACAGGCCGGCGTCGGTCATCGACTTGATCCAGCGCAGCGCGGTGGTCGCGGGGACCGCGCCGGCGATGCACAAAGAGCTGACCGGCACGCGATGTTGCGCAAGCTCGGCCTGGGTGAGGTCAAGCAGCATGTCCCACGCCGGATCGGCGAACAATTCCTCGGTGAAGAATCGCGCCCGCAAGCGCCGCGCGCGGATCGCCGAGCGGACAATTTCGACGCTTAGCGGCGGCGCGTCCACCGGCGGTTCGATCAGGTGCAGGACCGCCGGTCCGCTGTCGTCGGGCACCGCCGACAACCGCGCCAGCGTTGCCGCGATGCGCCCCATTTCGTCCGACAGCTGGCGCAGCCGCACGGCATTGTCGCGCCCGGCATCGCTGACCCGCGACGGACGTTTTGTGTCGGCGAGCACGAGTGACAAGGCGCCGGCGCGTATGGCATCGTCGGGGTCGATCAGGATCTGCACCGAGCCGTGATCGAGCCGCGCGAACAACAAGTCGATCATCGACGATGGCGCGCTGGCAACGACCGCCGCCTCGCCGCTTTCCGCCAGCCGCGCCAGCCGGTCGAGCAAGGCATCGGACGGGATGCCTGCGGGGTCGGCGCATTCAAGCCACACCAGCCCGACCGCGAGTTGCTCGTCGAGGCGCGCCGCGGCACCGTCGATCGACCCCTGCCCCGCCAACCGCACCCCGGCAGCTTCGAACAGCGCTGCTGCCCGCCCCATCGTCCCGGGATCGTCACCGAACAGGAGCGCGGGCTTGCCGGCTTCGTACTGGATTGACTCGAGGTCGCTCATGACACTTCACCTAGTCATAAAGGAACCGAGCAGGGGGAATATAGACACCATAACGGCGCCAAGTCAGTGGAAATCTGATCCGTTTCGGCGCGAGGTCAACAATAGTTTAATAAGGCTGCTAT
>JAYSZB010000123.1:0-53320 GCA_043727035.1 Sphingomonas sp.
GACGGGGTCAACGTATCGCTGATGGTCAATGCCGGACTGGCCGAAGATGCGGCGATGCTCGAGGCGTCGGGCGCTGACGGTATCGGCCTGTTCCGCACCGAATTCCAGTTCCTCGTCTCCGCCGCCTTGCCCGGTCGCGAAAGCCAACAGCGGCTTTACAAATCGGTGCTCGACGCGGCCGGCGACAAGCCGGTGGTGTTCCGCACGGTCGATATCGGCGGCGACAAGGCCCTGCCCTACCTCAACGACGTCAAGGACGAGGCGGAGAATCCGGCCATGGGCTGGCGCGCGCTTCGCCTCAGCCTGGAACGCTCGACCCTGATGAAGGCCCAGGCTCGCGCGCTGATCGAGGCGGCCGCTGGACGCACCCTGCGCGTGATGTTCCCGATGGTCTCCGAGCCGTGGGAATATGAGGAAGCCCGCGCCTTGTTCGAGGAACAGCTCGAATGGTCGAGAAAGGCCCGGCGCCCGTTGCCGAAAAAGATCGAATATGGCGCTATGCTGGAGGTGCCGAGCCTGGCCGAGATGCTCGACGTAATCCTTCCGCGGCTCGACTTCCTGTCGATCGGGACCAACGACTTGACCCAGTTCCTGTTCGCCGCCGACCGCGCCGATCCGCGGCTGGCCGAGCGATACGACTGGCTGGCGCCGGCGGTTATGCGGTTCCTGTCGCGGGTTATTGCCTCCGCCGACGCCGCGAATGTACCGGTCGGCGTTTGCGGCGAAATGGGCGGGCGACCGCTGGAGGCGATGGCGCTGAT
Source organism: Sphingomonas sp. (assembly GCA_043727035.1). Taxonomy (GTDB): domain Bacteria; phylum Pseudomonadota; class Alphaproteobacteria; order Sphingomonadales; family Sphingomonadaceae; genus Sphingopyxis. Next base: position 762 of record JAYSZB010000123.1, read on the forward strand.
CGGCATTGGCATGCGCCGACTGTCGATCACGCCTGCCGGTGTTGGCCCGGTCAAGGCGATGATCCGCAGCCTCGATGCGTCGGCCATCGCGCCGGTTATGCAGGGGTTGGTGACGCGCGGCGCGCCGGACATACGCGCAATATTGACCGCTTGGGGGAATGACCAAGCAGTCGATCTGGCGATTTGATCCCGGAACAGGCAAGATTCGCCCTGTTGCTGCGCCTTTATAGCCGATTACCGCTTGCAGCGCGGGCAAGATTGAGGCGTTAGGCGGTACGGGTCGAACAATGGAAAACAACATGGATCAGGATAAGTCGGCAACAGACGATCAAAGCCAAGCATTGGCCGTACAACCAGCGGCGGATTCGCCGGTGCGCACCGCGCCGACGACGATTGGCGGCCAGTTGCGCGCCGCACGCGAAGCACAGGGCAAAAGCCTTGCCGAACTCGCCGCGACCACCAAAGTGCCCGTCCGCTCGCTCGATGCAATCGAACGCATGGCGATGGCTGAACTGCCCTCTGGTCCCTATGCCGTCGGTTTCGTTCGCACATACGCGCGCGCCATCGGCCTCGATGCCGAACAAGCGGTTGCTGCAATGCGCGCGGCGCGGCAGACCGAAACGCTGGGCACTGCATCGGCAATGACCTATTATGAGCCTGCCGATGCTGCCCGGGTGCCACCGTCGAAGCTGGTATGGCTGTCGCTGGGCATCGCCTTGATCATTGCGGCCGGATATGGCGTGTGGCGCAGCGAGATTTTCGCTGGTGACGGCACTGTCGCGCCCATGATTTCAACACAATCCGCTCAGCCGACAGACACGGCAGCGACCCCTCCCGTCGCGGCGACGCCCGAACCGACAGTAACGATCCCGGCGACTGCGCCGGTGCTGATCAGCGCCACCGGCCCGCTTTATTTCACGCTCGAAGACGGCAACGGTCGCGCCCAGTTCGATCTGACGCTGAACGCAGGCGAGTTTTACACCGTGAAGCAGAATCAGCGCGGCCTGTTCCTGCGCACAGCGACGCCACAATCGTTGAAACTGGTCGTCGATGGGACCGCTCTTCCCGCCATCGGTACGGCGGATACGGTCCTCTCGGGCGTCGGCCTCGATGGACCATCATTGTCGCGCATCGCCAGCGGGCAATGGGTGCAACCCGTCGCGCCGATGGCTCCTGCGGCTCCAACCGCGCTGCCGCCTGCACGGTAGACGGGTTCAGATGTGCGAAAGACACATAGTGCGATGTGTTGGTGGAACTTGGAAATGGGACCGGTATGACAAGCAACTTGCGTGCACTGCTGATGCTAACCACTGCGGCGTTGCTGATCGGCACGCCAACGGCGCAGGCGCAGCAGAGCAGTAGCGCCGCCGACGCGGCGCGACGCATCGACCGGATCGAGCGCGAATTGCGCGCGGTGCAGCGGCGGGTGTTTCCCGGCTCCGAAACCGGACTGTTCGAACCCGAGGTTACCCCCGGCCAGCCCGTGACGACGCCGGGTGGCACGGTACAAAGCCCGGGCGCCGATGTTAGTGCACGGATCGACGCGATCGAAGCGCAATTGGCCCGGTTGACCGGAGAGGTCGAACAGACCGGCTTTCGTCAGCGCGAGATCAGCGCAGAGATTGCCCGGCTCCGTACCGAGGTGGACGGTCGGCTCGACCGGCTGGAGGGCACGTCCGCAACCGGCACCGACGTCCCGACGACCATGACCATCGTAACACCGACGCCGTCACCCGCCGCGAGCACGGCTGGTCCGCGACCCACGGTAACGCCGAGCCCGACTGCACTGCCCACCCCATCCCCCGCCCCGCGTCCGACACCAACTCCAGCGCCTACGGCGACGGCGACCGATCCCGCAGCGCTGGCCGCGCGCCGTGCGCGCGTAGCTGCGATTGCGGTTCCTTCGACAGGTGACGCACCCGAGGACGCCTATATCTATGGTTATCGCTTGTGGGAGGCACGGTTGTTCTCTGAAGCGGTGCTGCAACTGCAAAAGGTGATCGACGATCACCCGACCCATCGCCGCGCCAGTTTTGCCGGTAATCTGCTGGGGCGGTCACTGCTCGACAACAACCAGCCGAGCATTGCCGTGCGTGCCTTTTACGACAATTATCGCAACCGCCCGCGTGGCGAACGCGCGGCGGAGAGCGTCTATTATATGGGCATGGCGCTGATCCGTCTGGAACGTAACAGCGACGCCTGTCGCACCTTCGACGAATTCGACCGATCTTATGGCAGCAGCGCCCCCGCCGCGCTGAAGGCCCAAGTGACGACAGCGCGTGCGCAAGCACGCTGCTGAATCGATCCTGACAGCCGATGCGCTGCGCAATGCGACAGCGCGCATCATCGGGCACCGGGAGATGACACGGTCGCGGTTCGGCATTGCGGTGTCGGGTGGACCCGATAGCATGGCGCTGCTTGCGGTCGCTGCCGAGGCGTTCGACGGGCGGGTTTGCGCCGCTACGGTCGATCACGGGTTGCGCAAAGAAAGCGCGGAGGAGGCTGCGCTGGTGGCGGGCACCTGCGCAACGCTGGGCATTGAGCATCGCATCCTGCGCCCTGCCGCCCCGATCACAGGCTCTGTGCAAGCGGCGGCCCGCACCGCGCGCTATGCCTTGCTCGAAAACTGGCGCAGCGATGCCAATCTCGGCTGGGTGATGACCGCGCATCATGCCGACGATCAGCTGGAAACGTTGGTTATGCGGCTCAATCGATCAAGCGGACTGGCCGGGCTGTCCGGCATCAGGGAGCGGCAGGGCCGCTTGCTGCGTCCGATGCTCGGGTTTCGCCGCGCCGCACTGCATGCCGTGGTCGCCGCCCGCAGCCTGAATGTAGTTGACGATCCCAGCAATCGCGATGCCCGCTTCGATCGGGCACGTGTGCGCGGGCTTTTGGCGCAGAATGAACTGCTCGACCCGGCAGCGGTTGCCATCAGCGCGCGCCACCTCGCACAGGAAGAGGAGGCGCTGGCCTGGGCAACCGAACAACTGGCCGCGGATCGGCTGCATTGTCTGAATGGAGCTTGCAGCGTCGATATGGGCGCCCTGCCGCCAGCACTGCGCCGACGGCTGCTGATCGTCGCGCTTGCACAGATAGCCGAGCCGGAGCCGCGCGCTGAGACCCTCGACCGGGCCATCGCGGACGTATTGACCGGGATTTCGGTCATGATCGGCAACAGCATAATCGCGCAGGACGCCGCTGTCTGGACTATCCGACCTGCCCCGCCCCGCCGCACATCACCGCCTCGCTCAGACTGATCGGCGCAACCTCCTTGCTGGCGGGCCTGTCGCGCCCTACATCCCGATCAGAGTTTCAGTCCGGAGTGACATTCAGTGGGTGACGACAAGCAGCCGCAGGGCAATGGTGGCGGACCGGGCAACAGCCCGTGGATTAAGAGCCTGTTGATCTGGTCGGCGATCATTCTGGCTATGCTGATGGTTGCGTCGTTGATCGGCGGCGGATCAGCGGCGGCCGGCAAGTCGCTTCCTTATTCCGAATTCCGCAATCAGGTGGCAGCCGGGAATGTCGAGAGTGTGATCATCGGTCGCGAGCGCATCACCGGCAAGCTACAGGGTGGCGAAGCGTTCCAGACTAATCCGATCGGCGACCCCGAACTGACCAAGTTGCTCAGCGAAAAGGGCGTGCAGTTCGATGGTCGCCCGGTCGAACAGGGTAATTTGTGGATCGCCATACTCGTCAACATCCTGCCCTTCCTGCTGCTGCTCGGCCTTGGTTTCTTCATTTTCCGCCAGGTGCAGAAGAACAGCGGCGGCGGCGCGATGGGCTTTGGCAAATCCAAGGCCAAGCTGCTGACTGAACGCTCGGGTCGCGTCACCTTCGACGATGTCGCGGGTATCGAAGAAGCACGTGAGGAGCTGGAGGAAATCGTCGAGTTTCTGAAGGATCCGACCAAATTCAGCCGCCTCGGCGGTTCGATCCCCAAGGGTGCTTTGTTGGTCGGTTCGCCCGGTACCGGCAAGACGTTGCTCGCCCGCGCCATCGCTGGAGAGGCTGGCGTGCCTTTCTTCACTATCTCCGGCTCGGACTTCGTCGAAATGTTCGTCGGCGTCGGCGCAAGTCGGGTGCGCGATATGTTCGAGCAGGCCAAGAAGAGCGCGCCGTGCATCGTCTTCATCGACGAGATCGACGCGGTCGGTCGCCATCGCGGCTCAGGCATGGGCAATGGCAATGACGAGCGCGAACAGACGCTCAACCAACTGCTGGTCGAAATGGACGGATTCGAGGCCAATGAAGGCATCATCATCATTGCCGCGACCAACCGTCCCGACGTGCTCGATCCGGCTCTGCTGCGTCCCGGCCGCTTCGATCGCCAGGTGGTCGTGCCGCTGCCCGACATCGAAGGCCGCATCAAGATCCTCAACATCCACATGCGCAAAACACCGCTGGCACCCGATGTCGATGTACGGGCTATTGCGCGCGGTACACCGGGTTTTTCGGGCGCGGAACTGGCCAATCTGGTCAATGAAGCTGCGCTACTCGCGGCGCGGCGTGGCAAGCGACTGGTCGCCAATGCCGAGTTCGAGGACGCCAAGGATAAGGTGATGATGGGCGCCGAGCGCCGGTCGATGGTGATGACCGACGAGGACAAGAAAGCCACCGCCTATCATGAAGCCGGTCACGCGCTGGTGCTGATCAACGTCCCCGGGAACAACCCGCTGCACAAGGTGACGATCATCCCGCGCGGCCGTGCGCTGGGCGTCACCTTCAGCCTGCCCGAGCGCGATGTCCTGTCGTACAACATGCTCAAGCTGAAGGCGCAGCTGGCTATGGCGTTCGGCGGACGCATCGCCGAGCAGCTAATCTATGGCGATGACGAACTGAACACCGGTGCCGCCAGTGACATCCAGCAGGCATCATCGATCGCCCGGGCAATGGTCACCGAATATGGCATGTCGAAGAAGCTCGGCTGGCTGCGCTACAAGAGCGACGAGGATTTCGGTCCGTTCGGCGGCGGCGGTCGGTCAGCGGTGTCGGGTGAAACCGCCAAGATGATTGATGCCGAAGTGCGTTCGCTGGTCGAAGAAGCCGAAACGACCGCGCGCGGTGTGCTGACCGACAAGATCGACGATCTGCACACGCTGGCCAATGCCCTGCTCGAATATGAGAGCCTGTCGGGTGAAGATGTCCGGCGCGTGCTGGCGGGCGAGAAGCTCGATCGGTCGATCAACGACATCGGCAAGCCCAAGCAGATCGACGGCCATGCCGGATCGGTGCCGCAGGTGCGCCGTCGACCCAAGCCATTTGGCGATGCGGTGAGCGAAGCGGGGTAAGAGCCTTCAAGCGCACGCGTCATTGCGAGCAAAAGAAAACCCCGGTGTGGCTCTTTACCACATCGGGGTTTTCTTTTGCTTGCGATGACGAGGAGAGTTTAATCTACTCGATCGGATGCGCTCCAGTTGAGCGCAAGATCTTACTCGTAGTCACCGACACCCGCAGTTGGACGCGGCGGCGCAGCGGCGGTGAGACGCAGCGCCTCCGCCGAACGCGACAGGTTGCCGATTTCATCGGGCGTATCGTCATCGTCGATCTGGACCTTCTGGTTGCCACCGATCAGTGACGCTTCCAGATCCTTCGGACGGACGGTTTCTTCTGCGATCTCGCGCAGCGCGACGACCGGGTTCTTGTCACGGTCGCGGTCGATGGTCAGTTCGGCCCCGCCCGAAATCTCACGCGCGCGTTGCGCCGAGAGCAGGACCAGATCGAAGCGGTTGGGAATTTTGTCGACGCAATCTTCGACAGTGACGCGTGCCATAAGGCATGCTCCTTGGGAGTGATGGAATCCGGCAATGCGGGAAAGCCGAGTGCATAGGCATAGGTCGCGGCGAAGTCAATGAAACTGACATGCCCGGGTGGCGGCGAAGGCGGTCTGCCTCTATGTCCGCGCGGGTGACCTCCCCTGCCGCCAAATGTCCCGCCACCTGCTTCTCGGCGACAGTCGCCGGTAACCGGATCGAGGTTATCCCCGACGGGCCGGAGCGCCTGGTGCGGCTGCTCGACCTGATCGATACGGCGACGGTATCCGTGCGCCTGATGTTCTACATTTTCGCAACCGATGCCAGCGGAACGATGGTCCGCGACGCGATTACCCGTGCCGCGCGGCGCGGTGTGCGCGTCACGGCGATGCTCGACGGCTTCGGTTCATCGGCAACGCCCGATGAGTTTTTCACCGAACCTCGCACAGCAGGGGCGAAAGTGCGCTGGTTCGGTACGCGATGGACACCACGCTATCTGATCCGCAACCATCAGAAACTTGTGATCGCCGATGATGCCGTCGCCATGGCCGGCGGCTTCAACGTCGCCGATGCCTATTTCGCCCTGACCGGCGACCGCGAAGGCTGGAGCGACCTCGGCTTCATATTGACAGGTCCGGCCATCGATCCGGCGATCCGTTGGTTCGACAGTTTGGCGCAGTGGATCGAACAGCCGCGACCGCAATTCCGCGCATTGAGGAGGTTGGTGCGGCAATGGCGCGATGGCGGTGAGGCGGTGCAATGGCTCGTCGGAGGGCCGACGGTACGGCTGTCGCCATGGGCACGGACGCTGCGCGCGGACATGCTGCGCGCGGGCAATATGGCGCTGGCGATGGCCTATTTTGCGCCCAACGCCGGAATGCTGCGGCGGATCGGACGTATCGCCAAACGCGGCGGAGCTGTCCGGTTAATGCTGCCCGCGCGCAGCGACAATGGCGCAACGGTAGGCGCGTCGCGCCTACTTTACGGATTTCTCATGAAGCGCGGCGTCGTCATCGCCGAATATGAGGCGCAACGGCTGCACACCAAACTGATCGTTATCGACGACATCGTGCTTATCGGCAGCGCCAACCTCGATATGCGCAGTCTGTACGTGAATATGGAACTGATGTTGCGGGTGAGCGATGCCGGGTTCGCGCGGCAATGTCGCGAGTGGATCGCGGCGCAGGAAATCGGCGCCACGGCGATCACGCCCCAATTGCATCGCGGACGAGCTGGGCTGCTCAACCGGCTGCGCTGGTTCGCTTCATGGCTGGTCGTGACGGTAATCGATTATAGCGTTACGCGCCGACTGAATTTCGGGTTGAAAGACGAAGAATGAACGGCAACCTCAGCCCGGCTTTTTCGCCCAGAACAGAAAGCACGGCGGGATATTGAACCATTCGACCGCGCCATCGATCTCGGTGAAATGCGGCTCGAGAAATGCGCGGACCTTCTTGCGAAACTGATAGACAAGAAAAGTACCGCCTGGCTTCAATACGATGTAGGTTCCGGCGGCGATGGCAGGACCGACACCGGCGGGCAGTGTCGAGAACGGCAAGCCTGACAAAACATGATCGGCATGAGCAAAGCCATGCGCAGCGACAATCGCCTCGACCTCTGAAGCCGATCCCAACACCGGTTTGAAGCGGCTGTCGGCGATGTCGCGTTGCAGATAATCGATGAAATCAGGGTTTGTGTCGATGGCGATCAAAGTCGCGCTGCCTTTCATCCGTTGCAGGATCGGGCGGCAGAAAGTGCCGACGCCAGGACCATATTCGACAAACAGATCCACCTTTGACCAATCGACGCGGCTGAGCATATGGTCGATCAGCGTGTCGGTTGACGGAATGATCGATCCGACCATCACCGGATGCTTGATAAAGCCTTTGACGAACATCCCCCACGGGCCGAGCGCGCGGACGAGCCGGTCGACAATGCGGGCCGGCAAGCGGGTGTCGGCCTTGGTCGTGGTCATGAACAAATCCTGCGCAAACAAAACCGGCGTGATAATCGCATGACGCCAATGTGTCAGCGATTGTTTGCAGAAATTGTTCCCGCTTGCAAGTTGGCCGCGGTGGCCGCGTCGGCTTTCGCCGCATCTCCGCGCACGGCGAGCAGATACATGACGGGGGTAATCACACGGCTCAGCACGGTCGAACTCACCAGGCCGCCGATAATCACCCAGGCGAGCGGCGAGTAGAGACCCGAACCCGATAGCGCCAGCGGCAGCAGCCCGCCAATGGCGGTGACCGAGGTGAGGAGGACGGGCAAAAAGCGGATCGATCCGGCCTTTTCAATCGCTTCACGCAGACCCACGCCCTGCGCGCGGAGCTGGGTGGTAAAATCGACCAGCAAGATCGAGTTTTTGATTTCGATACCGATCAGCGCAATGAATCCGATGATCGCCAGAAAGCTGAGCGAGTTGCCGGTAACCAGCAATGCTACAAAGCCGCCGAACGTGCCGAGCGGAATGACGCCGGCAACGACCATCGTTTCACGGAAGCGCCCTAATTCCAGCACCAGCACACCGAAGATGCCAAAAATGGCGAAGAATATCACTGGCCCCAGTCCGGCATTGTTGCGCGCCGAAGCCTCCGCCGATCCCCCGACCGCGAAATTATAGCCCTGCGGCAAGGGGATGCTGCCGAGCTGCGAGACTACATCGGCATTGGCGCGTGATGACAGAACGCCATCATCGACATAGGCGGTTACGGTGACGGTGCGTTGCAACTTGTAGCGGGTGATCAGTGGCGGGACGCTGGTCAGGCGCGGTGTGGCGATCTGCATCAGCGGTACCGCGCCGCCGCTGACCGTGGGGACATAAATATCGTCGAGTGCCGAGATCGGCTGGCCGTCGGCACCCATCGGTAGCCGCACCGTTACCGGCCAACTATCGCCCTCATTGTCGCGCAACTGGCTGGCCTGTTCGCCCGATATGGCGAGCCTCAGCGCGCGGCGCGCTTCGCCGGGAGCGACTCCGAGCAGTCCAGCCTTGGCCTCATCGATGCCTATATCGAGATCGACACGGTCGAAGGCGAGCGGATTGTCGACATCGCGCAGTCCTGGACGGGCTGCCATCATTGCTGCGGTTTCACGCGACAAACGTTGCAGCACGGCCAAGTCGGGGCCGGATATGCGGATGGCGACCGGGGCCTCGACCGGCGGGCCATTTTCGAAGGCAACGACGGTGACGCGCGCATCGGGGAAGCTGGCGAAGCGCGCACGCAGCCGGGCCAGAAGCGCCGGGCCTTCGCGCACATCCCATTCCTCCAGCGTGACAAACACATCGCCGTAGCGCGAGCGTTCCTCGCGCGGAAGGATATTATAGTAGATTTGCGGATTGCCGCGCCCGGCATTGTCCATCCGATCGACGACTTCGGGTTCCTCGGCAATGATCGCCGAGACGCGGGCGACCGCGCGATCGGTTGCGGCGATGCTGCTGCCTTCGGGTGTTTCGACGCGGACGAGGAAATAGGGCGTCTCTGCCGGTGGAAACAGGCTGAAACCGAGCACCGGCACCAGCGCAAACGCACCGAAGCATAGGATCATTGCCCCCCAGAACCAGCGGCGCGGTGCATCGAGCGCACGGTGCAGCAGCGGCGCATACAACCGTTCGATACCGTTGGTCAGCGCCTGCAACATACGGTTGCCGCCATGCCCTTCAGACTTGAGGAAGCGCGCGGCAAGGAAGGGGATGACGGTCAGCGAAACGAGCAGCGAACTGGCCACGGTGACGATCACCGCCATCGGCAGGCCGCCGACGAAATCGCCCGCACCTTCGGGCAATTGGGTCAGCGGAAGGAAGGCGAACAACAGGACGCCCGTCGAACCGAGCACTGCCGCAGTAATCTCTCGCGTGCCACCAATGGCTGCGATTTCAGGCGTGTCGCCGCTGCGCAGATGCCGCTCGATATTCTCTGTTACGACAATCGAATCATCGACCAGCAACCCGAGTGACAAAATGAAGCCGGAGATGCTGATCTGGTTGAGGGTGAAACCGAACAGGCTGAGCAGCAGCACCCCCATCGCCAGTGATAGCGGAATCGACACCATGACGATCAGCGACGGACGCAAGCCCAGCGGTGCCAGCGTGATCAGCACCAGCGCCAGCGCGATGCCGAAATCGCGGGCCAGCACCCCCAGTTTCCGGGCGATATCGTTGCTCTGGTCGAAGGCGATTTCCATTGCGATGTCGGGCGGCAGGGTCGTGCGATAGGTATCGAGCGCGGCAACCAGCTCGTCGCGCAACGTCCCCGCATCGACGCCATCTTTCTGGCGGATGGTGACGAACAGCGCGCGCTTGCCATTGAAGCGCGCGATATGCAGTTGCTCTGCCTCCGACCAGCCGACCTCGGCGACATCGCCGACGGTCAGCAGCCGCCCGTCGGCGGCGCGGATCGGCACAGCGCGCACTGCGTCGATAGTGCGATAAGCCCCCCCGGCATCGATATTCAGACGCCGCTCGCCCGCCTGCACCGCACCAGCGGGCAGATCGCGCCCGCCCGCCTGCACCGCATTGGCAACGCTGGCAGCGGCAATCCCCGCCTGCGCCAGCCGGTCGCTGTCGATGGCGACGCGCACTTCGGGCCGGGCGGCACCGTCGATAGCGCTCTGGCGCACGCCGGGGAGGACATTGACCCGGTCGCGCAGATCTTCGGCATATTTGACCATGCGTCTCCAGCTTGCGCCTTCGCTGACCAGCGCAATTTGCAGCACCGCCGCCTCGGTCGTGCGCGGGCGGCGAAAGGCGATGCGTGCGATCCCCTGCGGCAGACGGTCGCGGATCGTGTTGACCTCGCGCACGGTGCGGTCGAGAGATTGTTCGGCGTCGGTCCCATGTTCGAACTCGACAGACACGACCGCAGTGCCGTCGCTCGACGTCGAGCGAATTTCGCGGACATAATCAAGGCCCTGTAACGCATCCTCGATCGGCTTGGCGACCGTCTCCTCCATTTCGGCGGCATCGGCACCCGGCAGCACGACGGTGACGATGCTAACCGCAATGGCAAAATGCGGATCGACCGAGCGCGGAATGGTCAGGAAGGCGCTGATGCCGAGCACCGCCACGAGCAGGAAAGCGACAAGGGTGATCTGCCAGTTGCGAACCGCCAGCGCTGTCAGGCTCATCGCGCGCGCTCGATGACGCGGATGGCCTGGCCGTCGCGCAGCCGGTCGATGCCGGAAACGGCAACGCGTTCCCCCGCACGCAGGCCAGAAGCAATGCGGATCGACGTATCGCTGGTCTCGGCCAGCGCGACGCGGCGAACGCGGACGCGGTTGCCGTCGATGACGTAGACGAAACCTTGACCTGCCCTCGCCGCGAACACCGCTTGCGGCGGCACGGCCAGTTCGGTCACTGCCGCGCCCTGCGCGATCATCCGCGCCGACCCGATCTGGCCCGAGCGTAGCCGCTCGTCGGCGGGCAAACCGACCTCTACGAGAAAAGTGCCGGTGGAGCGATCCGCCCTGCCCGCTATCTCGATGATGCGCCCGGTCAGCGTCTCACCCGGCAGCGCGCCGATCTCGACCGCTGCCGGCGTGCCGGGGCGCAGCTGCGCGGCATCGCGATCTGGCACGGCGAGGCGTAGCACCATGCCGCTCGATGCCTCACCTAGAACCAGCACCGGAGTCCCTGCCGCGACGACCTGCCCCGGTTCGGCGAGGCGCGACAGGATGATGCCCGATCCGGGCGCGACGATGCGGCTGTTGCCGGTCTGGAAACCTGCCGAGCGCACCTGCGCTTCGGCGGAACGCAGCGCCGCTTCAGCCGAATCGACCCGCGCCTTGGGCACCCAGCCCTGCTCGAGCAATGTCCGCGATCTCTCATATTCGCGCGAGGCCCGCTCACGCTCGGCTTGCGCACTGGCCAGGTTGGCAGCTGTCGTGGTCGGGTCGAGCGCAGCGAGCAATTGCCCGGCGCGCACCCGGTCGCCTTCATTGACCGTCAGTCGCGCGATACGCCCGTCGCTGGTGAAGCCGAGAGAGGTCTCCCGCCGCAGTGCGACCGTGCCAGCGGCGGTGATGTTGTCCGCCGCGCTTGTCGCGCCGACAGTGGCGACACGCACGTCGAGAGGCGGTGGCGCGGCTTTCTCGGCCTCCGCTGCACCGCACCCCGATAGCACGCCGATCATCACCCACCCTGCGATCGTCCGCCCAACGTTCATTGCCCCGATTCTCCCATGGGTACCGGATGTCGCACGGTTAGTTGCAGGATGAAACCTGACCTTTGGTAACCCCTGCTTCATGCATCATGCGGCTAGGCTTACAGGTTAGTGACGACCGGGGTTTCGGCCGGCGCAGTCGGATCTCCGCTCGGCGGACGGTTGAGCCATTGCGCCGCGCGTCCCCGCGTCTCGCCATAGGCATAGAGCCGCCGCATATAGGCTGTATCGAAATTGGTGTGCGGCCCGCCCGAATCGAAATCGGTATCGACGAAGCTGAGCCGGAAATTTGCTTGCGCGCGCTGGCTCCACAGATAGGCGGTGGCAACCTGCTCACGGATCGCCGACGACGACGCGAGCGACACGGCGCGCGCAGCGATGGCGAACACGCCGCCGCGCGTCAGGCGGAATTCGCCGCCGAGCTTGGTGTTGACCAGCAGATAAAGATCGACCTCGCCGGCGACCGGCGCAGCAGCATTGGCGGACAATGCGGGCGGCACGGCGATCAGCGAGGCGACGGTCGCGCCATCGACATGCGCCTCGCGGACTAGCGCGCCGCCGCTGCGCGTATCGATGATGACAGGTGGAAAAGCAGCGGGGATCGAGCAGGAGGCGAGGATGACGCGGCGGAACAGCGCGTAGCGATCGGGCGAGGCGCTCGCGGCGATCTCCCCCATGTTCCAGATGACGCCGCGCTGGGCATCGAGATTGGCGGTGCCGACCAGCAGGCGACGTCCTCGGCGATGCTCGCGCGCCACGGCATCGATGACGTCGGCGGTGAAATAGGCTTCGAGCAAGCGCTCGAGCGGGCGGGTGCTGGCGGCGCTGGTAGAGAATGGGATGAACAGCGGAAAGCGGGTCCGATAGATGTCGTCGGGGCCGATGCCGGTGAACGCCGACGTCAGCCGATCGTCATAGTCCGACCCGAGGAAAGCGAAGGGCGCGAGCAGCGCGCCAGTGCTGACCCCGCTGACCACGGCGAATTCGGGGCGACGCCCGCTCTCGCTCCAGCCATTGAGGAAACCCGCGCCATAGGCCCCATCATCGCCGCCGCCCGACAGAGCCAGCATCGCATAACGCCCGCGCATCATCGGACTATTGCGCGCCGCCGCCAGCGCGACCGGATCGTCGCTCCAGAATCGCGCGGCCGGAATGCCATCAATGCGGGCGAGCGACAGCTGCGGTTCGGTGAAATTACGGTCAGGCAAGGTGACGCAACCGGCCAAGGCCATCGACAGGATAATGAGCGCTGTGCGCAACAGGGTAGGAATGGGGAGAGCCTCCTGCCCCGTCTATCCGGGGCTTGAGGTCCGTGTAGCATGGTTCGTTACGGAATGAACGCCCTAGCCGAGAACCTTGGCGAGTGCGTCGCGCCATTGCACCATCCGCGCATCGCGGTCTGCTGCCGCCATCGCGGGTGTGAAACAGCGCGCTTGCGACCGCATAGCCTTGGCCGCCTCAAGATCGGGATAGAGCCCTGCCCCCACCGCCGCGAGCATCGCCGCTCCTAGCGCAGTGGTCTCGACGTCGGCAGGACGTTCGACCGGAATATCGAGCATATCGGCCAAGTCCTGCGCCATCCAGTCGTTGGCGCTCATCCCGCCGTCGATGCGCAGCGCATCCCAGCCTGCACCATCGGCGCGGAAAGCCTCAGCGAGATCGTGGCACTGATAGGCCATCGATTCGAGCGCAGCGCGAGCGAGATGGGCTTTGGTCGAACCCAGCGTCAGTCCGCTGATCGCGCCGGTTGCATCGGCGCGCCAGTGCGGCGCGCCGAGCCCCGCCAGCGCTGGCACGAACACGACGCCGCCATTGTCGGGAACAGACCGCGCCAGTGCCTCGCTTTCCGCAGCGCCTTGGAGCAGGCCGAGGCTGTCGCGCAGCCATTTGATCGCGCTGCCCGCGACAAACACCGATCCTTCGAGCGCATAATGCCGCTCGCCATTGGTTTGGTGGAGGACGGTGCCGAGCAGGCGGTGCGTCGAGGATGGCACAGTCGTGCCCATGTTCGACAGGATGAAAGCGCCGGTGCCAAACGTCGCCTTGGTCTCGCCCGGCGACAAGCAGCCCTGGCCGATGGTCGCCGACTGCTGATCGCCGACAAGGCCGCAGATCGGGATGGCCGCGCCAAACAGCTCGGGCGTGGTGGAGCCGAAATGGCCGCTGGTATCGACCACCTCAGGCAATGCGGACAGCGGTACGCCGATCAGTTCGGCGAGGCCATCATCCCAGCTTGCGCCGGTCAGGCCGAGCAGCATGGTGCGGCTGGCATTGGTGGCGTCGCTGATGTGAAGTCCACCGGTCAGCTTCCACACCAGCCAGCTTTCGATGGTGCCGAACGCCAGCCGGTCGCCCAACGCGGTTGCTTCAGCAACATGGTCCAGTATCCAGCGCATCTTGGTGCCGGAAAAATAAGGGTCGAGCAGCAGGCCGGTGCGGCGCTGCACCTCGGTCTCGTGCCCGCCTTGCTTCAGCGCATCGCATTGCGCGGCGGTGCGGCGGTCCTGCCAGACAATGGCGTTGCACAGCGGCTGGCCGGTCGCCTTGTCCCAAGCCACCACCGTCTCGCGCTGGTTGGTGACACCGATGGCGGCGATGCGTTCTGCCCCGCCCGCCTGCGCAATGACGGCGCCGGCGCAAGCGAGCGTGCGTTCCCAGATTTGCGTTGCATTATGTTCGACCCAGCCTGGTTGCGGGTATATCTGGTCGAGTTCCTGACCCTTGCTGGCGACGACAGTGCCATCGGGGGCGTAGAGCATGGCGCGGGTGGAGGTGGTGCCTTCGTCGAGGACGAGGATGAATCGGTCGGTCATTTGTTCTCTCCCCAAAACCATCCGCCCCTCGCGCTCACCGTGAGCCTGTCGAAGGGTGCGGGCACCTGACCGTTGATATGGGCTTCGACCAGCTCAGCTTGAGCGCAGGCTCACGCTTGAACCCGTGCAGCCAAATAGGCGCTGAGCGCCTCGCGGCCCGCCGCATCAATGCGCAGCCCCAGTTTCGTCCGCCGCCACAATATATCATCGGCGCTGGTCGCCCACTCACGATCCATTAGCCAGTCGACCTCCGCTGCGGTCAGTCCGCTGCCAAAATGCACCCCGAGTGCGTTCAACCCCTGCGCCTCGCCCAGCCAGCGACGGGCATCGGTGCCATAGGCGCGGGCGATGCGATCCACGGTCGCCTCATCGAGGAAGGGATAGTCTGCGGCCAAACACACCATCTGATCGGGCAAGCCGGTAACCGCGAAATCGCCGCCGGACAGGGCCACATCGGCGGTTGTGCAGCGATTGCCTAAGACGGGCAGCGTGTCGGCCAAGCGATCCACCGCCTCACGCGCCAATTCGCGATAAGTGGTGATCTTGCCCCCGAACACCGACAGCATCGGTGCCGTCCCGTTCTCGCCCCCATCGATCTCGAACGTATAACCCCGCGTTGCCGCCTCGGGCTTTCCAGACCCGTCGTCGATCAGCGGACGGATGCCCGAATAGGTCCAGACGACATCGGCGGGCGTGATCTGCGTCTGGAAATAGCCGTTTGCGCCTTCGCACAAATAAGCGATCTCCTCGTCGCTGGCCTTGGGCGCTTCGGCGGGGTCGGTATGATCGCGGTCGGTGGTGCCAATCAGCGTGAAGTCGCGTTGATAAGGGATAGCGAAAAAGATACGTCCGTCAGGAAGTTGAAAGAAATAGCTGTAATCATGTGCGAACAGTTTTTTCACTACGATGTGCGATCCGCGGACCAGCCGGAGCTTGTGCTTCGATGCAATATGCGCGCGGCCTGCCAGTGCTAGCACCGATGGCCCTGCAGCATTGACCACAGCCTTCGCGGCAAAGCTGCCTGCCGACGTTTCGATCCGCCACTCCCCGCCTTCTCTCGCCAGCGCCGTCACCTCGGTGCGCGGCAGGATCGTCGCACCCTTGTCAGCCGCGCTTCGCGCGTTGAGCACCACCAGCCGCGCATCGTCGACCCAGCCATCCGAATATTCGAAGCCAGTGGTGAAACCGGCTTGCAACGGCGCACCCGCTGGATGATCGGCGAGGCGGATGGTCTTGGTCGCGGGCAACAGTTGGCGGCCACCGATATGATCGTAGAGGAACAGGCCAAGCCGCAGCAGCCAGCGCGGGCGCAAGCCTTTGCGATAGGGCAGGACGAAACGCATCGGGTGAATGATGTGCGGGGCGATCTTCCACAGCGTCTCGCGCTCGGTCAGCGATTCGCGGACCAGTCCGAACTCATAATGCTCCAGATAACGCAGTCCGCCGTGAATCAACTTGGTCGATGCCGATGATGTGCCCTGTGCCAGGTCTCCGCGTTCGAGCAGCAGCACCTTCGCGCCGCGCAGGGCCGCATCACGGGCGATGCCTGCGCCGTTGATGCCACCACCGATGACCGCGAGGTCGTAGAGAATCGTTTCGCTCATTTCACTGCGCCTTGCCTGAGCAAGCGGGGGACAAGCAAGACTGCACCGAGCAGCGGGTGGCGGCGCTGCCATGGCGTGATGGCGATCTGCGCACCCGCGTGGCGATTGATCTTCCACGCCAGATAATCGATGCCGCCAGCAAAGGTGAACGCCGCCTTGGCGAGACGAATAACGCTGAGCAGCTTGCCCTCGATCCGCCGGCGCGCCCAGCCGCCGCCGGTTGTATTAGCCGGGATCGCGGCCTCTGCAGGGCCGCTAAATCGCTGATAACGGTCAGGATCTGCGTCGACCACAGATGCGGCGCGGCTGTCGCGTTCGGCGCGCAATTCTACCGAATAGGTCAGCGAGAACGCCCGCCGCCACCAATCGAGCGGGGATTCGCCGTCGCGAGATTCCGCTGCCGCCAGCAAGGACGGCGCGGCGCGGGACACGGCGGCTACCGCTCGCTCCGCCGCCGCGTGATCGGCACTCCACGCTATGCGCGAAGGCTGGGCAAAACGCGCCCAGACCGACACGTTTCGCGTTTCAGGGCCGTTCAAGCGGTGAAAATCCGCTTCAGACAGGACCGCGTATTTGGCAGACAGGCCATTGTGCGTGAACGGGAAAACATTTGGCGGTATCCACCGATTGGCGACCGCCAGCCAGCGCTTGTTATAGGCCGCACGATAATCCGAGACGATCAGATAAAAATCGAGCATCAGGCCGTCGAGTTGCTCTTCGCGAAGGCAGGAGCCATAAAACAATACGGCACGGGCTGCGCCCGGATGAATCGCAGCAATGGCCTCGGCCATCTCGGTCACCTGCGGCTGAACAGGATGGCTCAGTTCCTCGCGCACCAAGGCGCTCAACGTCGATGGATCGATCTCTTGCTCCGTCATCGCGAGCGCAGCGAAGCAATCCATATTGGCGCTGCCCAACGCTGCATTGCTTTGCTGCGCTGGCGATGGCGGCATCGGGCCATAGATCCGATGCTCAGGCGGCAAGCTTGAGAAACGGAAACGGCGCGGTCGAACGCAGCGTGATCGGATACCCCGTGCTCGCCTCGAAAATTTCGCCGTCGAGCACGACGCTCGACCGCTCGCCCTCGATCGAAATACTGTCACCGCGCTCGAAATGCAGTCCGTGCGAAGCCGTTTCGCCCAGCTTGCCGAACAGGCCGACACGGAACATACCGAGCACGGAGCGGAAATCCTTGTCGACCGCCAGCATCTTCATCCGACCGACATGCTCGCCGTCACCCGGCTTGGCATTGAACAACAATTTTTCCAGCGTGGTGACGATCAGCACCGCGAAACGCCCGCGAATGGCACCGTCACGCCGCACCGTCACCGTTACCGGGCGCGTCGGGGCCATCAGCCATTTGCCGATACCCGGCGTCATCGAGAAAAACGCCAATATCCCGGCAACGACATGACTGAGCCCGTTGGGCAACCCGAGCGGATAGATTTTATGGCGACAATAAAGGATGATGTCGGCAAGACCCGCCCCGCCGAGGAACATGCCCAGCACCGGCTTATTTGCGACGCCGCTGGAGAGCGAGATGAGTTCGCGCTCGACGATATGATCGGCCATGCCGCCGCGCGCCAGATCGACGATATGGCGCAGCGCCGCCAGCGGATCGCCCGATGCGCCGAGATCGAGTGCGATCAGGTTTGTCTTGCCGTTGGGCAGTACCGCCACCGGCGGCACCATGCCGGTCGGGAAATATCCGCCATTGTGCAATTCGGTCAGCGCCGCCTGCACCGTGCCATCACCGCCATTGATGGCGATAACTCGCGGGCGCACCAGCGCGATCGATCGCATTGCATCGGCGATCTGGTCGACATGCTCGACCTCGTAATGGAAGATGTCGTTGCGGCTGGCACAATAGGCGCGAATGCGGGGCAACTGGGCGCGGTTGCCAGTCGAACGCGGGTTCGACAGCAGGGCGACCGCGACCATATGCCTCAGCTCACCGGCTCGAACGACGAACCACTGACATAATTAAGCACGACATTGACCCGCACCGGCGCCGTCCCGACATTGAAACCGACCCGCGCCAGACTTGGTTTGCGACGCAGCGCCAGATCGAGCAGGCTGACGTCGGGGTTGCCCGAAAAACCGCCGCCGTCCGAACGATCCGATCGGCCGTTGCCATTGGCATCGTGCCGCACCGAAATGGCATAGCGCCCGGCTGCGGTCACGGGGACGCAAACAGGCATGTCGCCGGCCCGGCTCACCGGCAGATCGACGCGCACCAGATAGGCGCGACGCTCGAGAAAAGTGCGCGGATTGGCGGCATAGAGCTGCACACGCAGCGTTCCGGTGCGCGCACGAAAGCCGGTGACATTGACCACCACAGACGATTCACCCGCCGCACAAGCGGCGGCATGGGGGCCGATCGCCGCCGATGCGGGACCGGCTGCCACAGCCAGTGTGGCAGCCACGCTGCCCGCCGCTGCCAGACGCAAAAACTTGTTCATTACTCGGTCACTCCGATACCACGGTGCCTGCGGCTGTTGCCGACAGGACGAAGACCCCCTTGTTTCTAACGCCGTCTATCGCCTGACTTTGCGGCAGAAATGGGGTGGGCCGGGGTTGGTGGGATGGCGGGGGTATGAATGCACGACAACAGCGCTTCCGGTGGGTCGCGCTTTCGGCTAGGCGGATCGACAACACCGGAGGCCCTCCCCACTGCTTCGTTTCTTTTCCTGGACCGCGACCGATCGCTACATCGCCCGCCTGATCGCCGTGCCGCTGATCGGTACGCTGGTTCTGTCGGCGATGCTGCTGGTGCTGGAAAAAATGCTGCGGCTGTTCGATTTCGTGGCGACCGAAGGCGGACCGGTCAGCATCGTCTGGCGGATGTTGGCCAATCTTATCCCCGAATATCTCTCGCTCGGCATACCGATCGGCCTGACGCTGGGCATTTTGCTCGCGTTTCGCAAGCTGGCTACCTCATCCGAGCTGGACGTAATGCGTGCCCTCGGGTTGGGCTATGTCCAATTGCTCAAGGCACCCTATGCCTATGCCGTCGGCTTGGCGCTGCTCAATCTCGCCATCGTCGGCTATATCCAGCCCAATGCGCGCTATGCCTATGAGGCGTTGCGTTTCGAGTTGCGATCCGGCGCGCTGGGCGCGTCGATCAAGGTCGGCGAGTTCACCAATCTCGGGTCGCGGCTAACATTGCGGGTCGAGCAATCGGAAGACGACGGGCGCAAACTGTCGGGCATCTTTGTCCGCGCCCGCATCAATCAGGGTCAGACCATCGCCGCCAGCGCGCGCGAAGGCCAGTTCCTCGCCACAGGCGATCCCGATACCATCGTGCTGCGGCTGACCGAAGGGATGCTGGTGCACGAAGGCGTCGACTTTCCGACGCCGCGCGTGCTGACCTTCACCGCGCATGATCTGCCGATCGACTTGCCTAAGATCGAGGAATTTCGCCGGCGCGGCGGGGCCGACCGCGAGCTGACCATCCCGGAACTGGCGATCGTCGGACAAGATGAGGACGCGCCGCTGACCACCAGATTGGAAAGCCGCGCCAATTTCCATTTCCGGCTGGTCGAGGTCGCGGCGATGTTCATGCTGCCGCTGCTCGCCATCGCGCTGGCGATCCCGCCGAAACGATCGACTTCGGCGCTCGGCGTGTTCCTCGCCATCATCATGCTGGTAACCCAGCACAAGATCAACGAATATGCAGAGGATTTCGGCGCGCTCGGGCGGATCGATCCGCTCCTCGCACTGTGGATACCATTTGCGCTATTCTGCGCGCTGACGGCGTGGATGTTCTACACCATCGCCTTCGTGCCGGGCGGACAGCCGATCTCGGCGCTGGAACGTGGCTTTGCCAAAATTTCCTCGTTCATCGCCCGGTTGTGGCGGCGACGGCGACCGGAGCTGGCGTCATGAAATCGCCCTCGTTTTTCCCGTCGCGCACGCTGGCTTGGTATGTTGCCCGGCTTTTCCTGATCCGCAGCTTCGCCATCCTCGCCATGCTGGTGGTGGTGCTGCAGTCGCTCGACCTGCTCGGAGAAAGCGGCAAGATCGTCGCAGTGACGGGCAATGCCGATGCAGAGGTATGGCGCTATGTCGGCCTGCGTCTACCGCAGATCATCGAAACCTTCCTGCCCTTTTCGGTGCTGCTCGGCACGCTGCTGACGCTGGTGACGCTCAATCAGAACAGCGAGGTCACCTCGATGAAGGCCGCCGGCATGTCGGCGCATCAGATCCTTGCGCCGCTGGTACTCGCGGCTTTTGTCGTCGCCGCAATCAGCTTCGCCTTCAACGAACGCATCGTCGCGCGCGCAACCGCCAGCCTCAATGCCTGGCAGAAGGTCGATTATGCCGCGATCCCGCCCGACAGCGGCGTCCGCGGCAATGTCTGGGTGCGCAGCGGCGACAGCCTGATCAACGCGCAAACTGTGCAGGGACGCGGCACTGCGGCGCGGCTGGTCGGCGTGGCGATCTACGGGCGCGACGAAGGCAAGCTCAGTGTCATCGTCCGTGCCGCGTCGGCCACGCCGGTCGGCAGCGACGGGCGGTGGAGGCTCGTCGATGCGCGACGTTTCGAGGTGCGCAGCGGTCGTTCGACCGATCTTGGCACCACCACCGTCGCGCTGAACGCCACACCCGATCGCTTCACCCTTGCCAATGTCGACGGCGACGAGCTGGGCTTTGTACCGCTGCGCGCGTCCATCGCCGAACTCGACGCCGCCGGACGCCCGACCAACGAACTGCAATCGATCCTGTGGCACAAGATCAGCGGGCCTCTGTCGTCGCTATTGATGCCGATTCTCGGTGCGGTGGCAGGGTTCGGCCTCGCCCGATCGGGCCAACTCTTCGTCCGCGCTGTCATCGGCATGGTGCTCGGCTTCGCCTATTTCGTCGCCGATAATTTCGGCCTCGCCATGGGCAGCCTCGGTGCGTATCCGCCTTGGCTCGCGGCGTGGGGGCCGTTCATCCTGTTTCTGGCGCTGGGCGAGCTGGTGCTGATCAGGACCGAGGAATAGTCGCGCATTTCTTTATTCGGGACAGTCCCTAACAAGACTATCGCCCGCGGGCGAACGTGCTGCCGACCAGTTGCCCGACCAACCCCGGCAGGCCCGCATAGCTCGCGCGATGATAAGTCGATTCGACATCCAGCGCCTTCGCCAGACGCCGGTGCGCCTCCCCCAGCGCATGATAGGGTAGACCCGGCAGCAAATGGTGCAGCGCATGATAGCGCAGGCCGACAGGGGCCCATAGCGCGGGCAGCAGTGCGGGCGGGGGAACGTTGACCGTATCGAGATATTGCGCGGTAACGCTCATCACCTCGCCCTCATTTTCCCACAGATGCGCGACCAGCGTGCGCACCTGGTTGAGCATCAGCGTGCCCGAGACGATGGCGAGCGCTGTCAGAAACGCAGGCAGCGGGATGACATCCGTCGCAACGCCGGCGATGATAGCCATCGCCCACACACTCGCCGCAGTTTCGAGAATCAGCCATTCGCGCGCCGCCTCACCTTCGGGTGCACGGCGGCGGAACGCCGGGTTGATCACCAGCCCTGAATAGCGCGCAACGACGAGGCGGCGCAGCTGCGGGATCAGCGCCGATAGCGGCGAGAGGATGCCATAGCGGATCAGCAGACCGACGGGGCCGAGCGCCGAGACGAGGACGAACAGCGGCACGGTCCATGGCTTCATCAGCGCCAGCGGCAAATACTCGGGGTCTTCGGCGGTGCCATAACGGGTGCGGGCGTGGTGAAGATTGTGGATGCCCTCATACATGAATGACGGGATCAGCAGCGGCACACCGACCAGAACATTCCATCCTGCCCAGAATCCCGGCAGTGCGGCGCGCTTGATATGGGTAATTTCGTGGATGAAACTGCCGGCGCGATATAGCGCGAGGATCGACACCAGCGCAGCGGCAAGCAGCAACGGCCAGCCGCTCGCCATCACAGCCACCGCCAGCGCCGCATAACCCAGCAGCGCAGAGCCGAGAAAATCGGTCCAGTAGATCGCCGGGCTCGGTGCATTAAGATCACGCGTCAGTTCTGCCGCCGCGCGGATCATGGCGCGGTCGTCGTCCATGCGACCAAGCGGGGGCGCAAGCGGCGCATCAGCGGCGACAAAGGCCGCATCGGCAGTCAGGGTCGAACTCGTCATCGTCATTCCTTGTCCGCACAATGCGGAACGCATCACCCACCCGGTCGCTAGCAAATAAGCAGCGCTGATGGCAGCATAGTGGCAGCAGCGCGGCCATCGATCGCCTTGTTTGCCGTGGTGTCCGGCTTTGCTATGGCGTGGCCATCATGGGCGAAGCGCAATCGCTCCAACGGGAATATGGTGTGAAATCCTCGAGAATCCAGATCATCCCCGTCAAGAGCAAAGCCGAGAAGCGCGAGTTCATCGAACTGGCCTATCGCCTGAACGTTGGCGATCCCTATTGGGTGCCACCGCTGAAGGGCGAGGTGATGAGCCTGATCACGCCCGGCAAGAACCCTTGGTTCGAGCATGGCGAGGCACAATTGTTCGTCGCCCGCCGCGACGAGCGCACCGTCGGGCGGATCAGCGCGCATATCGACCGGCTGGCGCTGGAGCAGCCGCCCGAACAGGGCTTCGGCCCCGGCACCGGCTTCTGGGGTTTTTTCGAGGCGGAAGATGTCGAGGTCGCGGCGATCCTGCTCGACACAGCCGCCGACTGGTTACGGCGGCAAAATATGACGAGAATGCTGGGACCGGTCAGCTTTGCCATGTGGGACGAACCAGGCTTGCTGGTCGATGGGTTTGCTCAGGCCCCGTCTGTGATGATGGGCCATAATTGCGCGGCCTATGGCGGTTGGATTGAGGCGCTGGGCCATGCCACGGCGCAGGATCTGGTCAATTACCGGCTAACCATCGGCGACAGCCTGCCGCCGCTGACCGAACGGATCGTCGCCATCGGCGAGCGCGGCGGGCGAATCGTCGTGCGCAAGGTCGACAAACGCCGATTCGATGAAGAGGCGGCGTTGATCATATCGATCCTCAACGATGGCTGGAACGGCAATTGGGGCTTCACACCGTGGACGGAGGCGGAAATCGCCTATGGTGGCAAGAAACTGAAACCGATCGTGTTCGAAGACCTGATCCGCATCGCCGAACTCGATGGGGAGCCGGTCGCGTTTCTGATGACGGTGCCTGATCTCAACGAAAAACTCGCAAGCTTCGACGGCAATCTGCTGCCATTCAACTGGGCGCGGCTGCTGTGGTGGCTGCGCAAGCCCAAGGCGGCGCTGATGCGCGTGCCGCTAATGGGGGTGAAGCGCAAGCTGCACGGCACCCGCATGGCCAGCCAGCTCGCCTTCATGCTGGTCGAATATATCCGCCGTTCCGCCGTCGCGGATTATGGCGCGACAGAGGGCGATTTCGGCTGGGTACTGGCAAGCAACAAGCCGATGAGATCGGTCGGCGAAGCAGTCGGCGGCACGATCAACAAAACCTACCGGATATACAAGAAGGCATTGTAGCCGACCGTCAGGGAATGACCGTAAGCAACAGAAATACGGCGAAAATCACCAAATGGATGACGCCCTGCATCACCGTCGTCCGCCCGGTCGCCAGCGATAGCGACGATACCAGCAACGTCAGCACGAGCAGCACGATCGATTTGGCGGACAAGCCCAGCGCCACCGGCAGCGCGAACAGGATGGAGATTGCCGCGACCGCCGGAATGGTCAGGCCGATGGTCGCCATCGCCGATCCCAGCGCAAGGTTGAGGCTGGTCTGCAAGCGATTGGCCACCGCCGCCCGCACCGCCGCGACGCTCTCAGGCAACAGCACCACGCCAGCGATGACCACACCGACAATTGCGTGCGGCAAAGCCGCGCCCGCCACCCATACCTCTACGGTCGGAGCAACGCCTTTGGCGAGAAGCACCACGGCGACCAGCGCGACCAGCAGCATGGCAAAGGATATCGTCGTCATCCGGTTGGACGGCAGCGGCGCATGGACCTCGGCATCGGCAATCTGCGGCCCAGCGGGCAGGAAATAATCGCGGTGGCGGACGGTCTGCACCATGACGAAGGTGCCATAAATGATGAGGGAAACCACCCCGACGAAGCCCAGCTGTAGCGCCGAATAAACCGGCCCCGCTGCGCTGGTCGTATAATTGGGCAGTACCAGCACCAGCACGGTCAGCGCGGATAACGCAGCCAGCGTCGCACTGACCCCGGTCTGCTGGAAACTCTGCTCGCGATGATTGAGCCCGCCGATCAACAGGCAAATGCCGACGATGCCGTTGAGAATGATCATCACCGCCGCAAACACCGTATCGCGCGCCAGCGCGGGCGCACCGTCATCCGATGACAGCATCAGCGAGACGATCAACCCGACCTCGATGATCGTCACCGCGACCGCAAGGATCAGCGTACCGAACGGCTCACCGACCCGGTGCGCGATCAACTCGGCGTGATGCACCGCCGCGCCGACCACGGCGATCAGCACCAAGGCGGAAATCAGCACCGGGATTGCAACGATCGCCGACAGCGCCAGAAGCGCCAGTCCGATCAAGGGAAACAGCGTCGACCAGTGCAGTAGTTTTTTCGGCATCAGTGAAATATGGCGCGGAAGTGCCGCATTATCAACGCAAAACCCCTGCCCGCGCTCGGCGGACAGGGGTTTCGCAGCATCGGATCGGCGTCGATCACCCGTGGAAGGTGGTCGCCCCCGCAGGCTTTGCCTGCGCCGGATCTCTCGCAAATGCATCGGGCTGACCGCCGCTCTGGCCGTGGATCCAGTCGGCGACCTTCTTCCCATGGCGCGTCACCGCACCCATGTTGAAGAAATGCATGAAGCCAAGCACGAGGATCGCGATGCCGACATACCAGCCGAGGAAGCGCATCAGCCCCTCGACGCTGGCGACCGTCCCCGCCGTGCTCAGCGCCAGTGCGATGAAGCCAAGGTTGACCAGATAGAAGCCGACGACGAGCAGATGGTTGACCGACGTCGCCAGCTCCTCATCGTGACCGAAGCAGCGGACCAGATAGATTTTGCCGTTAGTCGATAGCGTCCAGGCGACCCAGATGGTCATGCCGATGGCGATCGCCAGATAGAGGATATAGGCGATGAGGGTGATGGTCATAGCGACGTCCTTTCTTCGTTCTGTTATTTCGGTAATTTAAGAAACGCTTATTTGTGCAAATCGGCTGGCGCCATCGGCATCTCCTGCGGTGCATCGAAAGGAAGCTTTGGTTAGCCCTTGCCAGAGCCGGGCACGAAGCGGGCGACGCGCGCACCCAGCTTCATCAGCGATACGAGCGTCGATTTCTTCAGCCCGCGCACCTGCGCATACCAGTCGGTCAGCGTGGCAATGAACTGGTGCATCGCGCCGATGCGTTCGCGGACATGCGCTGGCAGCGCCGCATTTCCTTCCATCCGCGCTTGCAGATCGGCGAGCTTGGCGATCGTCGGATCGATCTCGCGACGCTTGCGCTCGGCCGTGATCGCCATGAAAAGCGTCCACAAATCGGTCTCGGCGGTGAAATGATCGCGGCGGTCGTTCGCCACATGAGTACGGCGGACGATGCCATAGCCCTGTAATTCCTTGAGCGCCGTAGACACGTTGGACCGCGCCAGCCCGAGTGCTTCGCAGATCGCCTCGGCATCGAGCGGCGCATCGCTCAGATAAAGCAGCGCATGAACTTGCGCGACAGAGCGGTTCGCGCCCCAGTGCGTCCCCATCTCCCCCCAATGAAGAATGAATTCCATTGCTTCGGGATAGCGCTCGACACCCATCGACTCGTCCTTTCGTTATTTCTGTTATTACAGAAATAACGGTAGTGGTCAAGCGCCGCCGATATCCCCTGCCCTGTCACCCATTGTATATCGCGGGCCCGCACCGCGCGATGCCGCCTTGTCGCCCGCATTATACAAAGCGCAGCGATCGAGGCTGAGGCAGCCACAACCAATGCATCCATCGAGATTGTCGCGAGTCTGCTCCAGCGCGGCGACCTGTCGATCCAGCTCAATGCGCAGCCGACCGCTGATCGTCGTCCAGTCGGCGCGGCTTGGCGTGCGCCCGGCGGGCAGACGCAACAGTTCCGCACCAATGGCATCGAGGCTGAGCCCGAGCCGCTGGGCGATCAGAATGAACGACAACCGCCGGATTTCGCTGCGCGGATAGCGGCGCTGGTTGCCAGAGGTGCGCAGCGACGCGATGAGGCCGCGTTCCTCATAATAGCGGATCGCCGAGACGGCGCAGCCGGTGCGGCGGGCAAGGGTGCCGATGGGGAGGAGGTCGGTGGGTTTCATCTTATCCATCATCTCGCATAGATGGGCCTTGACCTCAAGCTGACTTGAGCTTGCATATGTTGCGCCATCGCAAGCGACTCGGGCGGCATGGGGCTGCGCGACGCGCTGTCGAGCCAAGGAGAGCCGCGATGGCCACCCCGATGATCGAGCATGTCAATCTGACCGTATCCGACAACCGCCGCGCCACTGCGTTATTCGAGCGATTATTCGGCTGGCACATCCGCTGGGAGGGTCCGGCGCGCGACGGCGGCCATACGATCCATGTTGGCGACGAACGCTTTTACCTCGCTCTCTACACTCCGCCGGGAGACTGCGGCTGCCCCAAGGAATATGCCAAGGGCGCGCCGCTCAACCATGTCGGGCTGTTGGTCGATGATCTGGCGGCGGTGAAAGCCGGGGTCGCGGCGGCCGGCTTGGAACCGTTCAATCATGAGCGCTACGAACCGGGGGAGCGTTTCTATTTCTTCGACTGGGACGGGATCGAGTATGAGATTGTGAGTTATGAGTAAGCAGTCAGAACGCCGATACTCGATCCGCTAAACCGCGAATCCGCTCAACATCGGCATTCGGTATGCTGGTTCGTCCACTCTTGTGGGCCATCCAAATCTGCAAGGCCTCTTCATACGCGGCTAAGTCGCCCGGAAGATTGCCATCGGCAGCGACTTCGCCAATTATTTGCCAGTATTGGCGCCTATCGCGACGCGCGTAAGCGGCCCTTGTTCGTCCATCTATCTTCGGGTCGCTAGCAGCGCTCTCGATTTTGTCTCGGACCCGCACCCACTGCCTTTTGAGTTCACTTCGAAAATCAACTACTTCCGCTGCTTCTGGCTCAGCCACTACGGTTGCATTGGTATCGTCATCGACTGTAGCAGTGAGGATATTTATCTTATCTATTGCTGAATTCATCGCCGTCGATAGCTCATCAAATTTTGATCGCATCTCCACCGTCTCGGTATCGATCGACGCTTTCATAGTTTCCAGAGCTGACTCAACATCTTTTACTCGGCCTTTGAGTAAGCGCGCGCCGATAAGAACAGCGATAATTGTCCCTATTGATCCGATGATTGCACCAATTACTGTACCATCTGCTTCACTCATTTCGTTAACCTCGCAACTCGACCCACGTCGCCGCATGATCACTGGCTTTTTCCCGACCGCGATGGTCCTTGTCGACACCGGCATTAAGCAGCCGGTCGGCGGCCTGCGGGGAGAGGAGGAGATGATCGATACGGAAACCGGCGTCGCGCTGCCAGGCTCCCGCCTGATAATCCCAATAGGTCCACACCCCACCTGCAGGGCAACGGCTGCGCAGCGCGTCGGTCCAGCCGTCGCCCAACATCCGGCGATAGGCGGCGCGACTCTCCGGCTGCATCAGTGCGTCGTCGGCCATCGCGGCGGGACGGAAGATATCGTCGTCGTGCGGGATGACGTTATAGTCGCCCGCAATCACGGCCGGGACTTCCTCCGCCAGTATCGCCTGCCCGCGCGCGCGCAGCCGGTCCATCCACCCCAGCTTATAGTCGAATTTCGGTCCCGGTTGCGGATTGCCATTGGGGAGATAGATGCCTGCGATGCGCACCCCGAAGACATCGGCCTCGATATAGCGGCTCTGCACGTCCTCCGGGTCGCCCGCCAGCCCGCGCTGCACCTCCACGGGCTGTTCGCCGCGCGCAAGGACGGCGACGCCGTTGAAGCCCTTTTGCCCGTGCCACACGCCGCGATAACCCGTGGCCTCGACATCGGCGATCGGCAAGGTTTCGTCGGAGGATTTCAGCTCCTGCAAGCAGACCACATCGGGCTGCGTCTCGGTCAGCCATTCGATCAGGCGCGGCAGGCGGGCCTTGATGCCGTTGACGTTGTAGGTGGCGATTTTCATGCTGTGCTGGCTAGCAGAAATGCCCGCGCTTGCCAGCCGCCAAGTCAGATCGAAAAGCTCGACCCGCACCCACAGCCAGACGCCGCATTGGGATTGGTCACCTCGAAGCGGGTGCCGCCGAGCGATTCGACGAAGTCGACTTGGCTCCCCCTCAGCAGATCGAGGCTCATCTCGTCTATGACCAGCTCGACGCCATCAGTGGCGGTGACATGATCCTCGGCTCCGACCGCATCGGCCATGCCGAACTGGTAAGTGAAGCCTGAACAGCCGCCGCCCTCGACCGAGAGTCGCAGGCGGGCGGGCTTGTCGAGTTTGAGGCCGATAGCGCGGACGCGTGCTGCCGCCGACGGGGTAAGAACAACTTGATCGGGGACGGTTACCGTATCGCTCATGCTGCAAAGATAGGGGGTCGGAGCCCGTCAGGCAATGCGTGCTGTGACGCGCGAACGAGGAAGAGGGTTTGCGCCAAGACGCCAAGGCACCAAGATGCAGCGTCAGAGGCTATCTCACTTCTCTTCTTGGCGACTTGGTCTGTGCCGCGGCGTTGGAGGGGAAGACCGCTGCGCGGGCTGTCCGCAACGCCCCTTGGCGTCTTGGCGCGAACCACCCCCAATGGCGGCGAGGCTCGACATGCATGGATAAGGCGGAACGACAACGGCCCCGGCTCGCGCCGGGCCGCCACATAGTCATCGATCAAATTTTACTCGCGCGGGCCGCCCAATGCGACATTGCCATGGCCAGCTGCGGCTACCATCACGCCATCGTCGGCGATGAAGGGGATCGGGTTGACCGGGGCACCGGCGATGCGGACCTCATAATGAAGGTGCGGGCCAGTCGAGCGGCCGGTCGATCCGACCATGCCGATCATATCGCCGCGGCGAACGCGCTGGCCCGGCTGGACGAGGATTTGCGACATATGACCGTAGCGCGTCTGAATGGCGTTGCCATGTTCGATTTCGACATAATTGCCATAGCCGCCGAGCCGCTGGGCGCGGCCGACATTGCCGTCGGCAGTGGCGTAAATCGGCGTTCCAGTGGCGCCGGGGATGTCGATGCCATTGTGGCGCGCGCGGCGACCGCTGAACGGATCGCTGCGTGTGCCAAACGAGGAGGTCAACCGCATCTGATCGACCGGCCGACGCGATGGCAGGTTGATCGCTTGCGCATCCGGTCCGTCCATCTGGCGCCACGCACTGAACAGCGAACGGAAGCGGGTGTCGCCAGCGGGAGCAGCGGCGGCGGGCGCGCCAAGACCGGGGGTTACCCGCACCAAGGCAGCGGCAGTCGCATCGGCTGCTTCGATGGCAGCAACTGCCTCGGCGCTTTCGACTTCGGTGTCGGGATTGTCGAGGTCCACCGGTGAATCGGCGGCGGTGGTGGTGGCCCCGGCGGCGCTGAGGCCTGCGACGGTGGCGACAAGGACAATGCTACGCGAAACGCTGCGGAATTTGGTAAGAAACATGCGACCCCGATGTGGTTCGATGCCCTCCGGTCCTGACCGGAATGACACGTCGGTTTAAGTTCCCATGGGCCGAATTTTTTCCGGTCCCCGCTCGGGAACTTTCCTGGCGGTGTGCGGTTAATCACGCAACAGCAGCATAATATAACTGCGTTAGACCGGCTGCCTGACGCGCCGAGTCGTTGAACGGGGGATTAATTGCCCCGCGAAACCCCTGTGAAATGAGCATTTTCCAGTGTGCGTGCGATTCGACACCCGCAGTGCCACATCCTGCTTCGAACCATTTGGTGCCGACGCCGACGTGACGTATTTCGTCGCTGTAGATGCGGATCATGATGCGCGCGCTGGCCGAGTCTCCGACAGCGTTGAACCGGTCGACCGTTGCCGGGGTGACATCGAGCCCGCGCGCTTCCAGCACCATCGGCACCACTGCCAGCCGGGCGAGCGCATCGTGCGCGGTCGCCTGGGCCGATTGCCACAGGCCATCATGCGCGGGCAGCGCGCCATAATGGCTGCCGAGCTGTTTCAACCGCCGGTCGAGCAACGCGAAATGCATCGCCTCATCCGCCGCGACGCCCAGCCAGTCGTCGATAAAAGCGCGCGGGAATTGGCCACCGAAGCGCCCCGCCATATCGAGTGCCAGCGCGATCGCCACATATTCGATATGCGCAAGCGCATGGAGCATGGCGATGCGGCTGCGCTCCGAGCCGATCTTGCCGCGCTTTGGCATGTCGCGCGGGGGGAGGAGGATGGGCGCTGCGGGGCGCGCAGGCGCGTCGGGCATGGCTGTGTCGAAGCGCCAGTCTAGCGTTCCTTTGCGCCAGTTGCGGACGAGGGCACGGGTTGCCATGACGTGGCGATGTGCGTCGCCGATGGCGAGCGTGTCGCGGATGGCGGTGGCGATGGAGGTCATGCGTCCTCCCCTTCAGGGAAGGGGGACCGCCCGAAGGGTGATGGAGGGGCCGGTGCGGCGTTCGGTGACGTCGAGATGGACCTTAAATTCACGGAACGACGCACCGGCCGCTCCGACCGCTTCGCAGCCACCTCCCTTGAAGGAGAGGATGCGTCCTTGCTCACAACGCCCGCGCTGCCGCCAGCACCTCTTCGGCGTGACCCTTGACCTTCACCCCTTGCCACACCCGCGCCAGCCGACCGTCCGCGTCGAACAGGAAAGTCGCGCGTTCGATGCCCATATATTTCTTGCCGTACATCGATTTTTCGATCCAAACGCCCCAATCCTCGATCACCGTGCCCTCGGCATCGGAGGCGAGCAGCACACCCAGCGCATATTTCTCGGCGAATTTGGCCAGTTTGGCGGGCTTGTCCTTGGACACGCCGATCACCTTGGCCTCCAGCGCATCGAAATCGGTGGCGAGCGCGGTGAAATCCTTGGCCTCGTTGGTGCAGCCGGGCGTATCGGCCTTGGGGTAAAAATAGATCACCAGCGGCTTGCCGATCAGATCGGCGAGATCGACCGCGCTGCCATCGGCCAGGGTCAGTGGCGCGGACGGGATCAGATCACCTTCGTTGAGCATCGTCATTCTCCTTGGCGAATCATCGCCCACCACGCGCCAACCTCCTGCCGCGCATCGGCAAAAGCGGCAAGCAGCGCGTCCCAGCCGCCAGCCTGTGCCGGATAACCGCAAACATGGGCGATACGCGCGCGGGTCTCGTCATTGGCGGGCTCACCGTCAGGGGCCATCAGACGCAGCGTCACCAACATCCGGCCCATCAGGTCCATGGCGGGAGCGATGGTGAGCGGAGCCAAACCCGCCTCCCCCAGTTTGCGCAGCGCAACATTCAGGCGCGGGTCGAAGCCGGTGGTGTGCAACAGTTGCTGAGCGTGGATGGCGAACTCGCAATCGACCAACCCGCCCCCGATCAGCTTGACGTCGAGCGGGCCTTTGGGCGGTTTATGCGCGGCCATATCGGCGCGCATCTTGATAATATTGGCGCGGGTGGTTGCCGGGTCGCGCGGCTGTGCCAGCACGGCATCGATAATGGCTTGCAACCCGCCGCGCGCAGTGGGCGAACCGAACAAGGGCCGCGCGCGGGTCAGCGCCATATGCTCCCATGTCCAGGCGCTTTCACGCTGGTAGCGGTCGAAGGCGTCGAGGCTGGCGACCAGCGGCCCCTGATTGCCTTGTGGGCGCAAGCGCACATCGACCTCATAGAGCCCACCCGCCGCCGTCGGCACCGACAGCGCGGCGATCACCCGCTGGCCGAGCCGGTTGAAATAGGTGGTAGCGCCGAGGGGACGGGCGCCGTCCGATTCGGCGTGAAAATCGCCGGTGAATAGCAGGATCAGGTCGAGATCGGAGGCGTGGGTCAGCGCCCTGCCCCCGAGCCGCCCGAGGCCGAGGATCAGCAACTCGCAGCCGGGAACGCGGCCATGCGCGCACTCGAATTCGGCGACCGTCGCGGCGGTCAGGCTCTGCACCGCCGCATCGGCAATATCCGAATAGCCGCGCGACACGCTGAGCGCGTCGCGTGCACCCTCGACCAGCTGCACGCCGAGCGCAAAGCGATGCTCGCCGACAACGCGGCGGACATGATCGAGCTGGCGTTCGTAATCTTGCGCGCCACCACCCATCCGCGCGGCCAGCGTGTCGGGCGACGCAGGTTCGGCGAATACCGAGGCATCGATCAGCCCCTCGATTAGCTCTGGCCGCGCCGCGAGGTCGGTGGCCAGCGCCGGGGCCTGGCCGAGCACCGCCACCAGCGTCGCCAGCAATTGCGGGCGGGCGGCGAGCAGCAGAAAGAAGTTGATCGCACTCGGCAGGCCCGAGATCAGCGTGTCGAAGCGATTTAGGGTGCTGTCGGGGTCGGCGGCGCGTGCGAGTGCGGGCATCAGCACCGGCAGCACATCCTCCAGCGCTTCGCGCGCGGCGGTGCTGCGCAGGACACGCAAAGAGCCGCTGCGCCACGCCTCGATGCGTCGCGCCACTGCCGCCGGATCGCTGAAACCGGCGATCCCATCGGCCTGCGCTTCGCCGCTGTTCGGCCAGTGCGGTCGGGCGGCGCTGGAGCTTGGCCCGAGCAGGCTGTCGAATTGCGCGCCGACGTCGGCCACCACCGGGGCGAGTTCCCGCAGCAGGGCCGCGCCGTCGGACAGGCCATGGAGCTGCGCGACATTGTCCAGCGCGGTATCGCTCTTGGGCAGGGCGTGGGTCTGCTGGTCATCGACCATCTGCAATCTGTGCTCGAAGGTGCGCAGCGTGACATAGTGGCCGGACAAGCGCGCCGCGACGTCCGCATCGATATGCCCCGCCTCAGCCAACGCAGACAGCGCGTCGAGCGTAGCAGGCGAACGCAACGACGGGTCGCGCCCCCCATGGATCAACTGCTGCACTTGCGCGAAGAACTCGACCTCGCGGATGCCGCCGCGCCCGCGCTTGAGATCATAGCCGGGGCTGAACAGCTGCCCACCGGCATAGTGGCCACGGATCCGCTGCGAGATGTCGGCAATCCGCTTCAATTGCCCGAAATCGAGGCTGCGGCGCCAGATGAACGGCTGGATGGTGTCAAGGAAACTCCGGC
Source organism: Sphingomonas sp. (assembly GCA_043727035.1). Classification (GTDB taxonomy): domain Bacteria; phylum Pseudomonadota; class Alphaproteobacteria; order Sphingomonadales; family Sphingomonadaceae; genus Sphingopyxis. The sequence continues at coordinate 34,216 of JAYSZB010000123.1, forward strand.
CCAATTCGACATCACCGGCACACGCGCGGGCTCTGATAAATGCCGCCTGCTCCCACGCCAGCGCCTGCGATTCATAATAGGATATGGCGGCATCGACGGGCAGCACGATCGGCGAGACCTCGGGCGACGGCCGCAGTCTGAGATCGACGCGCAACACATAGCCATCACCGGTGCGCGCCGACAATATCTCCACCCAGCGCCGGGCGATGCGCACCGCAGCCTCGACCGGCTCGTCGCGGGCGCGGCGCGGCAGGGTGTCGGGATCAAAGATCAGGATCGGGTCGATATCCGACGAATAGTTGAGTTCCCGGCTGCCCTGCTTGCCCAGCGCAATGATGGCGAGGCCGCGCACCGGCTCGCCGGGCGCGCGTTCGGCAAAGGCTTGCGCCAAAGCCGCGTCGCACGCCTCATCGGCAAAATCGCTGAGCGCGCGGACTGTCGGCGCAAATGCCTGCTCACCCGACAGATCGCCGAGCGCCAGCAGCAGCGCCAGATCGTTGCGCCGTTGGCGTAATTTGGACGGCATGTTGCCATCGCCGGCCAGCGTCGTGACCGCGTCCATTGCTGCTGCCACGCCGCCGTCAATGAACCGGCCGACGATCGATGCCCGCTGTCCGGCAAGAATGGCGAGAAATGGCGCATGGCCTGCTGCGCGCTCAACGGCGGAGATCCGGTCGGTCTGCACGCAGGACTATCTCCCCCCAAGGCCAATGCAGCGATGGCGGCCTATCGGTCCAACCGGTTGCCCATCGCTCCGTCGGCAAATGCCACAAACGCCGAATCACCCAGCGCCGGGGACCGCAGATAGCCCTGATACCAGCGGCACCCCAGTGCCTTCAGCCGCTCGCGCTGCTCTTCGCTCTCGACACCTTCGGCCAGCACGTCGAGGTCGAGCGCGCGGGCGATGTCGATCACCCCGCGCAGCACGGTGCGCTCCCGCTCCCCGCCGGAGGCATCACGGGCGAAGCCGCTGTCGATCTTGATATAGTCGACCGGCAATTGCCTAAGCCACGCCAGCCCCGAATAGCCGGTACCGAAATCGTCGAGCGCGGCGTGCATCCCCGCAGCGCGGAGCCGCGCCAGCGATTCTGCCGCCATATCCAGCCGCTCGATCAACGCCGCCTCGGTCACTTCCACGGTCAGCCGCGCGCAATCGATGCCCGCTGCCGCTGCCATGGCGATCAGCTCATCGGCCATTTCAGGAGCCGCGACATCCGCCGCCGTGATGTTCAGCGAGACGCGGGAGCTGCGCAAAGCGGCGGGCCAGCCCGACATCGACCGCAAAGCCTGCGCCCACACCGCGCGACTGAGCTTACGCTCAAGCCCGGCGGCCGCTGCCGCTGCGAACAACACCGCCCCACCGACCTCTCCCAGCCGTGGATGTTGCCAACGAACCAATGCCTCCGCGCCGATCAGCCGGTCGTCGTCAAAGGCGAATTGCGGCTGGAACAGCACTGCGAGGCCGATCCCCGACGCCGCCGCTTCGATATCGATGGCCCGCACCAGCGCCGGCGGTGCCGCCAGCCGCCGCGCCACCAGCGCGATTCCGGACGCGGTCGCATCGCCCGCCGCCACCGATCCAACCGCGATACGCAAACTCAACTGGTCGCGATGCTTGCCGATCAGGGCATCGCCGATCGCACCGGCAATCGCGCGCACCTCGACGCGAAGCCGCTCGACCGCGGTTCGCGGCGATGGCAACAGCGCAAAACGGGCACCGCTGATCCGCGCAACGATCACGCTCGGCCCGAATTCGTCGCGCGCCAGCCGGTCAAGTCGCCGCGCCACACTGACGATCAGCTCGTCGCCCTGCGTCCGGCCCTGGACGTCATTGTAGCGAGCGAGGCCGTGCAGTTCAATCAGACCGATGGCGGCATCGCCGCCGCCAGCGCGCTGCCGGTCGGCAACCATGACCTCGAACGCCGCAGCGTCGTTCAGCCCTGTAAGGCCATCACGCTGCAACAGCGCCCGCAGATCGGTGGCACTGGAGGTGCCGGAAGGGGATGCGCCATCGTCCATCGCGCGGCCCTAGCATTTTAGGATAACCAATTGCTTGCGATTTGCAGCATTGGACGCATCCGCTATGGCTTACCGCGCATGGCCACCTCATTCGCCGATCTCGCGCCAACTGCGCTACACGACGCCTTCGGTCGCCGCATCGATTATCTGCGCCTGTCGGTCACCGATCGTTGCGATCTGCGCTGCACCTACTGCATGGCGGAAAATCCGCTGTTCATGCCGAAACCCGATCTGCTGAACACCGACGAACTGGTCGGCATCGCCCACGCTTTTATCGATCGCGGCATCCGCAAGATCAGGCTCACCGGCGGCGAACCGCTCGTCCGCCGCGATATCGATGCCATAGCGGCGGCAATCGGTGCGCGGCTTGGGCATGGTCTCGACGAGTTGACCATGACCAGCAACGCCACACTGCTCGACCGCCATGCCAATGCGTTGGCCAGCGCCGGCATCCGCCGCATCAACATCAGCCTCGATACGCTCGATGCCGACCGCTTCCGCACTATCACGCGGCGCGGCTCCATATCCGACACGTTGCGCGGGATCGATGCCGCCGACGCTGCGGGGATGGCCATCCGCATCAACATGGTGGCGATGGCCGGAGTCAACGACATCGACCTCGCCGCAATGATCGACTGGTGCGAAGAGCGCGGCTTCGATCTGGCGTTGATCGAATCGATGCCGATGGGCGATGTCAGCGGCGACCGCGCCGAACGCCATGTCAGCCTGGCCGAGTTCATTGCTCCGTTGCTAGCCAGCACGGCACCGCGACCGCTGGCGCACACGACCGCCGGCCCGGCACGCTATGTCGCCTTGCCCGGTCGCGCGCTCCGGCTCGGACTTATCACCCCGATCAGCCAAAATTTCTGCGCGCTGTGCAACCGCATCCGGATGAGCGCCGATGGCAAGGTCCATGGTTGTCTCGGCCATGATGCCGCCATCGACCTGTCCGCCGCCTGGCGACGCGACGGCGCAGACGGCATTGCACCGCTGGTCGATCGGCTGATGCGCACCAAGGCCGAACGGCATGAATTCGCCATCGGCAGGGGGCTGGCGGAACGCGGCCCCACCCGCCATATGCACGCCACCGGCGGCTAATGTCCGGGCATGGTGCGGGGAACACGGCGGCAATGACCGGCGGAAAATATGCTAAACTCGCACTGGTCGATTCAGGCTCTGCGCTGGCACGGGCCGGAGCCGAGGAACTGCGCAGTCGCTACGAATGGGTCGAGCCACATGAGGCCGATCTGATCATCGCGCTGGGTGGCGACGGATTCATGCTGCAAACCCTTCACGCCATGCTCGACACCGCACGGATCGTCCCGGTGTTCGGGATGAATCGCGGCACGGTCGGTTTCCTGATGAACGAATGGCGGCTCGACTCGCTGCACGCGCGGCTCGACCGGGCCAAGGCGTTCAGCGTCCCGCCATTGATCATGGAAGCGGTCACCACCGACGGCAAACGACATATATTGCCGGCGATCAACGAAGTGTCGCTGTTGCGGGAAACGCGGCAGACCGCCAAGATCGAGGTGCTGGTCGATGGCCGCTGCATGTTGCCCGAACTGGTCTGCGACGGCGTGCTGGTGTCGACGCCCGCCGGATCGACCGCCTATAATCTCTCTGCCAACGGGCCGATCCTGCCACTCGATTCGGCGATGCTGGCGTTGACCCCGATCAGCCCGTTCCGCCCGCGCCGCTGGAACGGTGCGATCCTGCCCGACAAAACCCGCGTGTCCTTCGTCATCCGTGAGGCGACCAAACGCCCGGTCAGCGCGGTTGCCGACCAGCGCGAGGTGCGCGACGTCAAGCGCGTCGACGTCGCGATAGACCGCAATCGCCAACTGACCCTGCTGTTCGATCCCGAACACGCGCTGGATGAACGCATCGCCCGCGAACAGTTTCTCGGTTAGCGGCGGTTAGGGCAAATTTCACCGCATCGCAGGGTTGCAATCCGGCCAAAGCCGTTGCAAGGGAGCGCTCCGCTGTCACCGAGCAGCGGCAGGTTGGCCTGTTCCCTGATAGCTCAGCGGTAGAGCATTCGACTGTTAATCGAATGGCCGTAGGTTCGAATCCTACTCAGGGAGCCACCTGCCTGTTACGGGCCGAACGCCAACTTGAAGCTGCCATGCGTGCAGCCGCCCGGCCAGTTGACAATCCCAACTAATAGCCTGATAAATCTCTGCGAATAGGGAGGGGTCATGCGCGCTCGATTTTCAAAGATTGGACAGGGCGATTCGCTCGAAGCAGGCTATGGCCTGTTCGACGACGATGCCCTTGTTTTCAGTTCCGGCACGCCCTGGTTCGCTTTCGACACGATGGATTTCAGGCTGATCGACGGCAACATCGTCGAAGTGAGCGCTTTGCCTGCGTTACGGTCGCAATCGCGCCTCGAGACGCCAACAGCGACTGCATTTTTGGACATCGACTATTCGGCATTCGCCGATGGCGCTGCGGTTGCGCTGCCCGCTCCCGGCATGTGGTCATTTACGCCAGGCGGCTTTGAACTGCCTGTTCGGTTCTATAGTGAGTTCGCGTTGGACGACGGCGGCGAAGATCTGTTGTCCTTTGACGCTGCTATGTCATCATTCGCTGCTTCAGTTTCGACATCGACCCCGTCTTCGGCGGCACCAGTCATCGGACAGCTTGTTTCCGGAGCATTCGATTTTCCCGAGGGGGCAAATATCGAGGCTGGTTTCAGCATGCTCGATCTGTTCAACCTTGCTCCATTCGCTGGGCTCGATCAGAGCAATACCGTGTATATGCTCGATCAGGGCGACAGCTTCTCTTTGGCGCGCATCGAAATGTCGGCGGATATCACCCTCAACGCCGGAAGAGATCCGTTCGAGCTGACCTCCTATCTGATCGGCGACACCGACAATGATGGCGTCGACGACTATGTCATCCGCATCGACAAGGGCGGGCCGACACTGCTGGGCACAGATTTCATCATCTGATTTCGTCCTGACATTGCGAACGATTTAGGTCCGGGCACTCCGTTGTAGGGGTTCGGCGTTGCGAAGGCTCGCCCACTCACTCGTCGATGCGCCGCCTGAATGTCTCGGGCAGCAAGAATATTCCCAGTACCAGCGTGACCACGGCGATCACCACCGGATACCATAGCCCGTAGTAGATATCCCCCGTCGCCGCGACCATGGCGAAGGCGGTGGTCGGCAGGAAACCGCCGAACCAGCCGTTGCCGATATGATAGGGCAGCGACATCGATGTGTAGCGGATGCGGCTGGGGAACAGCTCGACCAGCATCGCCGCGATCGGGCCATACACCGCCGTGACCAGCAGCACGAGATAGAATAGGATGGCGACGACCAGAGGCTTGTTGATCTCCGCGTCGTCCGCCGATGCCGGATAGCCCGCAGCAGCCAGCGCGGCTTTCAGCTGATCCTGATAGGCGATGATGGCGGCGGCTCGAGCGTCTCCGCCCAGCACGCGCGGATCGGGCGCAGTGAAGCTCTCTGAGCCGATCCTTACCACGGCGACCGTCCCGGATGGCGCATCGACACGGCTGTAGTTGACCCCGCTCTTGGCGAGGAAGCTTTTGGCGATATCGCAGCTTTTGCCGTCGAATCTGTTGCGGCCGACCGGATCGAACTGCACCGAACAATCATCGTCATCGACCACCACCGACACCGGCGCTGACATCTGCGCGGCTGCCAGCGCCGGATTGGCGGCATCGGTCAAAGCATGAAATGCGGGAAAATAGGTCAGCGCGGCGAGCAGACAGCCCGTCAGGATGATCGGCTTGCGACCGATCTTGTCCGACAGCCAGCCGAAGAAAATGAAAAACGGCGTGCCCAGCGCAAGCGCGATGGCAATCATGATATTGGCGCTGGCCGGATCGACCCGCAGCATTTTCTCCAGGAAAAACAGCGCGTAGAATTGCCCGGTGTACCAGACCACCGCTTGCCCGGCGACCGCACCGAACAGCGCGATCAGCACCAGTTTGAGGTTGCCCCAGCGGCCGAACGCCTCGGTCAGCGGAGCTTTCGACGTCGTACCCTCGTCCTTCATCTTCTGGAAAACCGGGCTCTCCTCCAACTGCATCCGTATCCACAGCGACACACCGAGCAGCAGGATCGAGATGAGGAACGGCACGCGCCAGCCCCATGCGCCGAACGCCTCCTCGCCGATGCCGATGCGCAGCCCGATGACGACAAGCAGCGCCGCGAACAGGCCCAGTGTCGCGGTCGTCTGGATCCAGCTGGTATAGAGTCCGCGCTTCCCCTCGGGCGCATGTTCCGCGACATAGGTCGCGGCCCCGCCATATTCGCCGCCGAGCGCCAGACCCTGCAACAGACGCAGCACCACCAATATGATCGGCGCGGCGATGCCGATCGTCTCATATCCCGGCAGCAGGCCGACGCAAAAAGTCGACACGCCCATGATACCCATCGTCACCAGAAACGTATTCTTGCGCCCGACCAGATCGCCGATTCGCCCGAACACCAGCGCGCCGAACGGGCGGACGGCGAATCCGGCGGCAAAGGTCGCCAGCGCGAAGATGAAGCCGGTGGTCTCATCGACCCCGGCGAAAAACACTTTGGAGATATAGGTGGCGACCAGACCGTAGAGGTAGAAATCATACCATTCGAACACGGTGCCGAGCGAGGAAGCGAGGATGACCTTGCGCTCGCTCTGCCGCGCGGGCTGGGGCGCAAGCCCTGCGTCCGATGCCATAATTTTCCTCCCCGATGGCGTCAGGCGCCTTGTCTGCACCCTATCGCCTCGCCCTGCCCGCACAAGGCCTTGCCGCCTGTCCACATCGCTGGTTAGGACAGTCGCAAGAAAATCGCCTTAGCGAGCAGGGGTTGAGGAAATAGCGACATGGCTGAAGCAATCTATCCGGTTCCGGCAGAGTTCGGCGCGGCGGCGCGGATCAAGCCCACTGACTTCGACCGGCTGACCGCCGAGGCACGCGACAATCCCGATGCCTTCTGGGCGCGCGAACTGCATCGGCTCGACTGGATGACCGTGCCGACGCGGATGAACGAAAGCAGCTTCGACGAGGCGGATTTCGCGGTTCGCTGGTTTGCCGATGGCGAGCTCAACCTCTCGGTCAACTGCATCGACCGGCATTTGCCGAACCGCGCCGACCAGACCGCGATCGTCTTCGAAGGCGACGAACCCGGCGAAGGCCGCCGCATCACCTACCGCGAGTTGCATGAGGAGGTATGCCGCTTCGCCAACGTCTTGAAGGCGCAGGGCGTCAAAAAGGGCGATCGCGTCACGCTATACATGCCGATGATCCCCGAGGCGGCATTCGCCATGCTGGCCTGCGCCCGCATCGGCGCGATCCATTCGATCGTCTTCGGCGGCTTTTCGCCCGACAGTCTGGCGGGCCGCATCCAGGATTGCGATTCGACGCTGGTCGTCACCGCCGACGAGGGGTCGCGCGGCGGCAAGCGCATTCCGCTGAAGGCCAATGTCGATGCCGCGCTGGCGCAATGCACCAGCGTCAAGACTGTGCTGGTGGTCGAGCGGACCGGCGCGGACGTGCCCATGCTGGCGGGGCGCGATGTCGCCTATGGCCCTGCCCGCGCCGCCGCCTCCACCGACTGCCCACCCGAACGGATGAATGCCGAAGACCCGCTGTTCATCCTTTACACGTCAGGTTCGACCGGCAAGCCGAAGGGCGTGGTCCACACCACCGGCGGCTATTTGTTGTGGGTGACAATGACCTTCGACCTGATCTTCGATTTCCAGCCCGGCGACCTGTTCTGGTGCACCGCCGATGTCGGCTGGGTCACCGGCCACAGCTATGTCGTCTATGGCCCGCTGGCCAATGGTGCGAGCACGGTGATGTTCGATGGCGTGCCAAACTACCCCGATCATGGCCGCTTCTGGGAGACCGCGAGCCGGCTCGGCGTCAGCATCTTCTACACCGCCCCCACCGCAATCCGCGCGCTGATGCGTGAGGGCGAGAGTTTCGTGAAGGCGCACGACCGCTCGCAAATCCGTCTGCTCGGCACGGTCGGCGAACCGATCAACCCGGAGGCGTGGGACTGGTATCACCGCGTCGTCGGCGAAGGGCGCTGCCCGATCGTCGATACCTGGTGGCAGACCGAGACCGGCGGCGCATTGATCTCCCCCCTGCCCGGCGCAACCGACCTCAAGCCCGGCTCGGCAACCAGGCCATTGCCCGGTGTGTTCCCCGAGCTGGTCGATGCCGAGGGGCAGGTGCTCGACGGCGCGACCGATGGCAATCTGTGCCTGACGGGCAGTTGGCCCGGGCAGATGCGGACGGTGTGGGGCGATCACGACCGCTTCTTCCAGACCTATTTCACGACTTATCCGGGCAAATATTTCACCGGCGACGGCTGCCGACGCGATGCCGACGGCTATTACTGGATTACCGGCCGCGTCGACGATGTCATCAACGTCTCCGGCCACCGCATGGGAACGGCGGAGGTCGAGAGCGCGCTGGTCGCCCACGCCAAGGTCGCGGAAGCTGCGGTGGTCGGCATGCCGCACGAGATCAAGGGACAGGGCATCTACGCCTATGTCACGCTCAACGCCGGCGAGCCCGACAGCGAGGAATTGCGGCAGGAGTTGCGCTTATGGGTGCGCAAGGAAATCGGCCCCATCGCCACGCCCGACGCGCTGCAATTCGCGCCGGGGCTGCCCAAGACGCGGAGCGGCAAGATCATGCGGCGGATATTGCGCAAGATCGCCGAAAACGATGTCGGCAATCTGGGAGATATATCGACGTTGGCCGATCCATCTGTGGTCGATAATCTGGTGGCGAACCGGGTGACGAGTTAACAAGAAAGGGTTCGCGCCAAGCCGCCAAGGACCGCCAAGAGAAAAACGACAAGCCGCAGAGCGGCTCCATCTTCTTCAACCATTGAGCCAGACGCGACCCATTCACCACAAAGCGGCTGGGCCGTAGAACGCCAAACTCTTGGCGCTTTGGCGGTCCTTGGCGTCTTGGCGCGAAGCACATTTCTTGTTCATGCAAAGAGCAACCGCCCCGCCGCGATCCGCCGCGCGCTATTCCATGCGATGCGGTGCATAACGGGGCGACGAAGATGCTGCCAACCGACGATTGTCGCCGCCCGTATTCCTCCCCATAATAGCGCTGTGCAACATATCCCCGAACCGCAACTCCGCCTCGCCGTCATCCTTGCCGCGCTGGCCGGGATGGTCGATGTCGTCGCATTCCTCGCGCTTGGCGGGTTTTTCGCCAGCTTCATGTCGGGCAACTCGACGCGTCTCGCCATCGGTGTCGGCGGCAACTGGGCCGATGCACAGCTGGCAGCGGGCCTGATCCTGAGTTTCGTTGCAGGTGTGATCGGCGCGACCGTGCTTGGCCGTCATGCCGGACCACAGCGACCGGTGCGGATCCTGGCCCTTGTCGCGGCGCTGATCCTGCTGTGCGCGCTCATCGCCAAACCCTATCAGGCGACGCAATTGCTGCTGCTGGCGGCAGCAATGGGCGCAATGAATGCGGTGTTCGAACGCGATGGCGCGGTATCGGTCGGCCTCACCTACATGACCGGCACGCTGGTTCGGCTGGGGCAGGGGCTGGCGCGGTGGCTGCTGCGCGAGGGCGGGATAGAGGGATGGCGACGCCATTTGCTGCTGTGGGCCAGCTTCCTCGGCGGCGGGCTGATTGGAGTCGGGCTGTATGCGCGGGTCGAACTGGCCACGCTCTATGTCGCGGGGCTGGCGGCGGCGGGCATCGCGCTATGGCTGTGGTGGTCGAACCGCCCTGCCCCCGCTCTCACGAACGCCGACCCTGCGTCAGCGGAACAGCAGGATGGTGCCGATCAGGCATCCGCTGAAGGCTAGCGCTGTGAAACCGATCGCGCGCGCGACCATCCACAGGCCGTGACGGTCCACGACAGCAGCGGCACGTCGACCAGTCAGCCAAGCCTGATGTGCCAGCGCGCCTGTTTGCGTATGCGTTCAGGCAGGAACGGCGGCGGCAGTAAAGGCGGCGCGGGCGTGTCCGGCGATCTGGTCGGCCACTTCCTCGACCAGCTCGACCGGGAGATCATGCCCCATACCGGGGATGATGTGCAGCTTTGCACCCGCGATGCTGGCGGCGGTGTCCTGCGCACCCGCTACCGGGACCAGCGGGTCGGCATCGCCATGCACCACCAGCGTCGGTGCGGTGACTTGCTTGAGCATCGTGCGCCGGTCGCCATCGGCAATGATCGCCGCCATCTGCCGCGCGAACCCTTGCGGATACCAGCTGCGCGCATGATCGGCGCGGACGCGGGTTTGCAGCCGTTCCTCCGTCGCCGGATAGCCGGGGCTGCCGATCACCCGCGCCGCGCGGACCGAGAAGGCGATTAGCGCCTCGGGATCGCTGGTTTGCGGGCGCTGCGACAGCATCTTCATCGCCTGCGGTTGCGCGCGCGGCAGGCGGCGGTTGCCGGTGGTCGACATGATCGAGGTCAGCGACAGCGTGCGTTGCGGGAATGTCGCGGCGATATGCTGGGCGATCATCCCCCCCATCGACGCGCCGACGATATGCGCGGCGGGGATGCCGAGCGCATCGAGCAGGCCGATGCCGTCCTTGGCCATATCGGCCAGCCGATAGGGCGTCCGCACCGGCAGGCCGAACAGCGACTTGACCACCAGCCATCGGATATCGGGCAAGCCCGCCGCATCGAATTTGGTCGACAGGCCGATATCGCGGTTATCGAAACGGATGACGCGAAACCCGCGCGCCACCAGCGCCTCGACCAACTCTATGGGCCACAGCGTCAACTGCCCGCCGAGGCCCATGACCAGCAGGATCGGCGGTGCGGCGGGGTCGCCATGGTCTTCATATTCGATGGTGATGCCGTTGGCGGTAACGGTTGGCATTGGGCGGTCCCCTGATCTTTGTTCGCTTGCTGTTAGCCGATCCTTTGGCTCTTGCCAGCCAGTAGATGCGCGTCGGGCGTCAGCAGCGCCGCCGCGAGGATACAGCCGATGATCGCCGCAGCGCCGCCGCCGAACAGCGGCACCGGATAGGAACCGACGATCGAGGCCAGCATGAAGCCCAGCACGGCAGCGGAAAATGCGGCACTGGCGGCGCGCTGTCGGTTTGTCATCGCCGACCAGCCAATTGATGGGGTGGCGACGAGCAGTACCAGCGACAGCAGCATGGCCCCAACCAGCCACGGCGTGCGGGCAGCGGCCTCTGTCCACACGCCCTCGACGAAGCGCACCTGTGCGAGGGTATCCCGATAGGCTAGGCACCAAGCGAGAGCGATGCCGGTCGGCAGCAGCGCGAGACAGCGGACGGGTTGCCACCGCTCGACCATGGCGATCGCCAGCGATGCGGCAAATGCCGCCATCGCCGTGGCGAGATCGGGTTGCAGCGCCGCGACTAGCGCGACCAGCGTCAACGACAGCAGGGCAGATCGGTCGGACCCGATAGCTGCGGCCACTGCCAGCATCGGCACGACTGCCATGCCGACGTGCAATCGGATCGGTCCCAGCGCCAGCCACCGGCGAACACCGTCGATCTCCGGGCCGAACAGCAGTGTCGCGGCCAAAAGCGATAAAAGCAGCACCGCGACCCAGCCAGGCTGCCATGACAATCGGCGGATAATCATGAACAGCGGCACGGCTACGGTCGCCGCGACAGCATTGATGGCGATGAACCTGACAGGCGCGCCTGCGTGGTAAAATCCCGCCAGCCCGACCATGGTCGCAACCATGCACGCGCCCAGCGTGCGGAACGCTGCATCGCCAGCCATGAGGATCAGGCCACCGCCGGTCGATAGCTCGCCGAATCGGAGGTGAACTCGGCACGGCCATAGCGTTCCAGCTGGCGGTGGATTTTCGCTACCAGATGGGCATCGGCAATACGCCGCAATCCGGGGATTTTCGACGCCAGCGTGTACGCCGTCATCCGCCCGGCCAGCGCCAGCATCATCGCGCCATAAATCAGCCGGTCGCCGCCGGTTATCGGCACGCCGACCGATGCGGCGCGTGTCGCATCGCCTTCGAGGAACAGTTTGACGAAAAACACCCGGCTGACCGAACGTTCGAGGCGGCGTTTGAGGCGACCGAGCAGCGACGGTTCGGTCGACAGTTCCGCCTCCATCGTCGCGCGCAGCAGCCCGCCGCACACCGCATCGTCATAGTCATAGCGCAGCGTCGCGCTGCGCGTGCGCCAGATGCGGACGATGGCCTCCGGCGTATCGGCGAGCAGATCCTCGGGCAGGCCGAGCAAGTAGCAGCGATAGCGCGACAGCTCGACCCGCGCCCGTTCGAGCCGGTTGAAGCTGGTCCGCCCGTCCTTCAGCACATCGAGTGAGAGGAAATAGATGGGGATGAGGCCAGCCGGCATCTGGTCGAGCTGCGGGATCGGCATGCCATAGGTTTGCGCATCCCACAGCCCTTCGCGCGACAGCAGATTGACCCGCACCATCGAATGCATCAGCCGCACCATCGCCGCGGCCTTGAAGCCGGGGCCGAAGCGTTCGAGCGCACCCGGCAGCGCGGTTGTGGCAAAGAAGGTCGCGGTTTCCTTGACCCGGCGCGCGGCGGTGGCGTGGCCCAATGTGCCGGTCAGCGCCATCGGCAGCGCGCTATATTTGTTGAGGAAAGTGGCGATGAACGCGCCGCGCACCAGCCATGGCGCGATATTGGCGGTGGAATTGCGCTCATAGGCCGCGCCCTCCTCGACCAGCCGCCGGTCGAGCCAATCGGGCACCTGCTCCATTTCGGCGATCAACGCGGCCAGTTCGGGCGGGGCACCGGGCACCGCATCGACGCCATGGTCGCAGGCCTGCACCAGCATATCGACGGTGTGCCTGAATCCGTGTGTGCGGATCAGCGCGGCATAGGCGTCACCAGCCGCATCGCCGAGCAAGGTATATTCGCGGATTCGCGCCACGAGATCGGCGTCGGCGAGATAGGCGTCGCGGTTGCTGCCCGGCTTGCGCCCCAGCTCGGTCTCGGCGTCGGGCTCTGTGGCCCAGCGTTCGGGCGGATGATCGAAATCAAGGCGGGCAAAGAGCTGCGGTTGTTGCGTGGCTTGTGCGCGGACACGGGTGGCGACTTGGGCGGCTGTGACGGTCATGGCGGCGAGTGTGGCAGAAATGCGCGGGTTGGCAAGCGCGTGTCGGCGCGCTGGGTCAGGGATAATTGCGACGGGCATGGACGACCGCAACGATCTCGATGACATCGGCAGCGACGCGATAGACCAGGATGTAGTTGGGGTGGACAACGACCTCCCGCGTACCTGGAGCTCGACCGGGGCGATACATGTAAGGAAAGTGGGGCAGTTGTTCCGACGCATGTTCGATTGCGGCGCCTAGCGTCGCTGCCGCCTCCACATTGCGCTCGGCGATGAAGGAGATGATCCGCTTGAGATCACCTCGCGCCTCGTCACGCCACTTTACTGGCAGCACGTTTGCGTCTCGTTTCGATGATTGCCCTCATTTCCGCCATGACCTGATCATGCGGTATCATAGGCCGCGTATCGGCGAGCGACGCCTCTACCTTGGCGCGAAACCAAGCATCATAGGATGCGGCATCTTCCTCGGTTTCAAATTCCGAAACGATGGGATCGAGCTTAGCCATGCCGCCAAGATGATGCCAAAGCGGCTCAAACGCAAGCCGCCCGCGCGCCAGATTGATCAGATATGGATCGGTTTCCCCGTCACCGCCATCGCTGCTTCCTTCAGCGCCTCGGCATGGGTCGGGTGGGCGTGGCAGGTGTAAGCGATGTCTTCGGACGTTGCGCCGAATTCCATCGCCACGCACGCCTCGGCGATCATCGTGCCGGCGACGCTGGCGATGATCCACACACCCAGCACGCGGTCGGTTGTCGCATCGGCGATCACCTTGACCAGGCCATCGGTCTGGCGGTTGGTCTTGGCGCGGCTGTTGGCCATCATCGGGAATTTGCCGACCTTGATCGCGGACCCCTTGTCCTTGGCTTGGGCAGCCGCTTGCTCCTCGGTCAGGCCGACCCCGGCGATTTCGGGGAAGGTGTAGACGACGCTGGGGATGACATCGTGGTTGACGATGCCGGTCTGGCCGGCGATGTTCTCGGCGACCGCGACGCCCTCATCCTCGGCCTTGTGCGCCAGCATCGGGCCGGGCACGACATCGCCGATCGCCCAGATGCCGGGGACGCTGGTGCGGAAATCATGGTCGATGTCGATCTGGCCGCGCGCGTTGACGGTGAGGCCTGCCTTTTCGAGGCCAAGGCCGTCGGTGTTGGGTTTGCGACCGATTGCGACGAGGACGACGTCGGCGGTGAGCTGCTCAGCGGCACCGCCAGCAGCTGGTTCCATAGTCAGTATCGCCTTGCCGCCCATTGTCTCCACGCCGGTCACCTTTGTGCCGGTCCTGATCTCGAAGCCCTGCTTCTTGAAGATTTTCGCGGCTTCCTTGCGGATGTCGCCGTCCATGCCGGGGAGGATCTGGTCGAGATATTCGACGACGGTGACCTTCGCACCAAGCCGGCGCCAGACGCTGCCGAGTTCGAGCCCGATGACGCCGCCGCCGATGACCACCATCGTTTCGGGCACCTTGGCCAGCGTCAGCGCGCCGGTCGAATCGACGATGATTCCAGCATCATTGTCGACCGATACGCCGGGCAGCGGGGTGACGCTGGAGCCGGTGGCGATGACGATGTTCTTGGCGCGGTAGCTTTTGCCCGCGACCTCCACAGTGTTGGCGGCGGTGAAGCTGGCGAGGCCCTTCAGCCAGTCGACCTTGTTCTTCTTGAACAGGAAGGCGATGCCGCCGGTCAGTTCATCGACCGCCTTCTGCTTCTCGGCGATCATCGCGGGCACATCGACCGACGCGGTGCCAAAACTCATGCCGAATTTGGCGAGGTGCCCGCCGGTCACCTCCTCGTACAGTTCCGAGGCGTGCAGCAACGCCTTCGACGGGATGCAGCCGACGTTGAGGCAGGTGCCGCCGAGCGTCTCGCGGCTCTCGACGCAGGCGGTCTTCAGCCCCAGCTGCGCCGCACGGATCGCCGCGACATAGCCGCCGGGGCCGGAACCGATGACAAGAACGTCGTAGTTGTAATCAGTCATTTCGGGCCTTCGCCTTTCAACTTGTTTCGTTTGGCTGCGACGAGATCGCGGACGAAACCCATCATTGCCTGCAACTGTTCTCGCGTGAGATCCGGGTAGTCGGCAAGCATATCATCGAACGAAGCGCCGCCCTCGATCATTTGCAAAAAGAAATCGATGTAGAGGCGGGTTCCCGCCAAACGAGCCTTGCCCATGCACGTGTGATCGTCGGTGACTATGATGCCGTCCCAAGGGGTGCGGTCAGGTGCTTTGCTCATGATTACTCACAAACCCTTCCCCAGCAGCGATCTTCGTAGTCGCCGCCGCTGCCCGACGATGACGGGCTATCGTCCACAACCATTGCCACGAAAAAAACCGCACCAGCGCCGACCACCACACCAAGACCCAGTTTGGCTGGCCAAAGCATCCTTCCCCTATGTCCAGACAGATCGCCCTTGCTAGCGCGCGTTTTTTCATCCCAGTTTATTATGGTCAGACCGAGCCAAGACACTCCGCCAAGCAGGACCATCACGAGGAACGCGTTAATCAAATGGTCCCTCACAAATCGACCAGCAACCGTCCGGGGTCCTCTATAGCTTCCTTGACGGTCTTGAGGAAGGTCACCGCCTCGCGCCCATCGATCAGGCGGTGGTCGTAGCTGAGCGCGAGATACATCATCGGGCGGGCGACGATCTGGCCGTCGCGGACGACGGGGCGGTTCTCGATGCGGTGGAGACCGAGCACTGCCGACTGGGGCGGGTTGATGATCGGGGTCGACATCAGCCCGCCGAACACCCCGCCGTTGGAAATAGTGAAGGTGCCTCCGGTCATGTCGGCCATGGTCAGCGAACCGTCCTTGGCGCGCCGCCCCAAGTCGGCGATGGCCTTCTCGATCTCGGCAAAGCTCATCGCGTCGGCATTGCGCACCACCGGCACGACGAGGCCGTTGGGTGCCGACACCGCGACCGAGACGTCGAGATAATCATGATAGACGATCTCGTCACCGTCGATCCGCGCGTTGACCGATGGGAAGTCGCGCACCGCTAGCGCCACCGCCTTGGTGAAGAAGCTCATGAAGCCGAGGCGGACGCCGTGCTTCTTCTCGAACAGCTCGCGATAGCGTTCGCGCATCGCCATCACTTCGCCCATGTCGCAATCGTTGAACGTCGTCAGCATCGCGGCGGTGTTCTGTGCCTCTTTCAGGCGGCGGGCGACGGTCTGGCGCAGGCGGGTCATCTTGACGCGTTCCTCGCCACGCTCACCCGTCGCGGACGCAGCAGCGACGACAGGCGCGGCGGCAGCAACCGGCGCAGGCGCTGGCGCTTCTCCTGCTTTTTTAGCGGCCTCCAGCACATCTTCCTTGGTCAGGCGACCATCCTTGCCGGTGCCGACGACCTTGCCCGGATCGATGCCATGTTCGAGGACTGCACGGCGCACGGCGGGAGACAAGGTCGTTACATCGCCCGATGTCGCAGGGGCGGGGGCGGCAGTAGCGGCCTGCGCCGGGGCCGGAGCAGGCGTTGCGGCAGCGGCAGCGGGCGCAGCACCAGCAGCGACACCATCCTCGATCACGCCCAGCACCGCGCCGACCAGCACGGTGTCGCCTTCCTTGACCAGCTGCTGACCCATCACCCCGGCGACCGGGCTCGGCACCTCGACCGCGACCTTGTCGGTTTCCAAAGACGCAATCGGCTCGTCGAGTGCGACGGCTTCGCCGGGTTGTTTCAACCACTGGCCGACCGTGGCCTCGCTGACCGATTCACCCAAGGTGGGAACTGTGACTTCGCTGGCCATCTTTGCCTCTTCTACCTGTTCCCCTGCGAAGGCAGGGGTCCATCATCTGACGTTTGGTGATGGGCCCCTGCCTTCGCAGGGGAACATCGTGAGAGTTATGCTCCGGCTTTTCCGGCAGCAGCAGGGTTCGATGTCGTCGTCCCGCCTGCCGCCTTGGTCCGGCGGATTTCCGCGCGCCGTGACAAGCCGAGCGCGTCGGCGACCAGCGCCGCCTGCTCGGTCTGATGTCGCGACATCAGCCCGGTGGCGGGTGACGCCGACGGCATCCGCCCCGCATAGCGCGCGCGCATGCCCTTGTGGCCCGCCGCGCTCAGCGCTTCTTCGATATAGGGTTCAACGAACGACCAGCTGCCATTGTTGCGCGGTTCCTCCTGCGCCCAAACGATGTCGTCGAGTTGTGGCATCCGCGACAGGCGTAGCGCAAGCGGGTCGCTCGGGAACGGGTAGATCTGTTCGATGCGGATGACCGTTGTGTCGCGCGCGTCGGCGGCATCGCGCGCCTCCATCAGATCGTAACCGACCTTGCCCGAGCACAGCACGACACGCTTCACGTCGGCGTCGGCGGGCGGGGTGCGGTCCGACATGATCCGGCGGAAATGGCTTTCGCCGATGAAGTCGCGCCGCTCGCTGACCGCCAACTTATGCCGCAGCAGCGATTTGGGGGTCATGATAATCAATGGTTTGCGGAAGCTGCGCAGCATTTGGCGGCGCAGCACGTGGAAGTAATTGCTTGGCGTCGAAATGTTGCAGACCTGGATATTGTCACCTGCGCACAGTTGCAGAAACCGTTCGAGCCGCGCAGAACTATGCTCCGGCCCCTGCCCTTCGTAGCCGTGCGGCAGCAGCAGCACGAGGCCGTTGGCGCGCAGCCATTTTGCTTCGCCCGACGCGATAAACTGGTCGATCATGATCTGCGCGCCATTGGCGAAATCGCCGAACTGCGCTTCCCACAGAACCAGCGCCTTGGGATCGGCCATGGCATAGCCATATTCGAAGCCGAGCACGCCATATTCAGATAGCGGTGAGTCCAGCACCTCGAAACGCCCATGCGGCACGGTGGTCAGCGGGATATATTTTTCCTCGCTGCTTTGATCGACCCACACCGCGTGGCGCTGGCTGAAAGTCCCGCGCCCCGAATCCTGACCCGACAGGCGGACCTGGTAGCCCTCCGACAGCAAGGTGCCGAACGCCAGCGCCTCCGCCGTCGCCCAGTCATACACCTCGCCCGATTTCGCCGCGACCATCGCCGCGCGCGCGTCGATCACGCGGCGCAGCGTTTTGTGCACATCCAATCCCTCGGGGATAGTGGTGATGGTGCGGCCGATACCATCGAACAGCTTGTCCGACACGCCAGTGGCGATGTTGCGCCGATTACCCTCGGCATCGCCGGGGGCGTGCAGCCCCGACCAGCGACCGGCGAACCAGTCGGCCTTGTTCGGCTTATAGGTCTTGCCCGCCTCGAAATCCTCTTCGAGCCGGGCAATGAAGGCATCGCGCAGCTCGACCACGCCGCCGTCGCCGATCACCGCCTGCGCCTGCAACCGCGCGCCATACAGCTGCGACACCGGCGGATGCTGGCGGATCTTCGCGTACATCAGCGGCTGGGTGAAGCTCGGCTCGTCGCCTTCGTTGTGGCCGAAGCGGCGATAGCACCACATGTCGATAACGATGTCGCGGCGGAAACGCTGGCGGTACTCGATCGCCAGCTTGCAGGCGAACGTCACCGCTTCGGGATCGTCGCCGTTGACGTGGAGGATCGGCGCCTGGACGCCCTTGGCGACGTCGGATGGGTAGGGAGACGATCTGGCGAACTGAGGACTTGTCGTAAAACCGATCTGGTTATTGATCACGAAGTGCAGGCAGCCGCCGGTGTTGTAGCCGCGCACGCCCGAGAAGCCGAGGCACTCCCACACGATGCCCTGGCCGGCGAAGGCCGCGTCGCCATGGATCAGCACCGGCAGGACCTGCTCGTGCTGCTTGAGGTCGTCGCGGATCGCCTGCTGCGCGCGCGCCTTGCCGAGCACGATCGGGTCAACCGCCTCGAGATGGCTCGGGTTGGGGACCAGGCTCATGTGCACTTTGATCCCGTCGAACTCGCGGTCGGTGCTGGTGCCGAGGTGGTACTTGACGTCGCCCGAGCCGCCGACGTCTTCCGGATTGGCGGTGCCGCCCGAGAACTCGTGGAAGATCACCCGGTAGGGCTTGGCCATGACGTTGGCGAGCACGTTGAGGCGCCCGCGGTGCGACATGCCGTAGATGATCCCGGCGCTCGAGGCGGTGATCAAGTACGG
>JAYSZB010000124.1:0-2553 GCA_043727035.1 Sphingomonas sp.
GCGCAGGTCTCGATCTCGACATGAGGGTGCGCCGCACGAACGCGGTCGATCAGCGCGTATAATGCTGCCACTTGCGCAAAGGCGCGCGGTCTTCCCGCAGCATCACCGGGATGATTGAGATCGCGGTTCATGTCCCATTTGATGTAGCCGATCGCGTGATCGCGGAGCAGCGCATCGATGCAGCCGAAGAGATAATCGCAGACCTCGGTTCTCGAAATGTCGAGCACATATTGATGGCGGAAGGGGATTTGGTCGATCCCGTCGATGTGCAATACCCAATCGGGATGCGCGCGATACAAGTCGCTGTCGGGGTTCACCATTTCAGGCTCGAACCAGACGCCCATTTCCATGCCGAGGCCGGTGACATGGTCGACCAGCGGCCCGAGGCCCGCCGGATAGACGGCGTCCGACACGGTCCAGTCGCCCAACCCCGCGCGGTCATGCCGCCGCCCGCCGAACCAGCCATCGTCAAGCACGAACCGCTCGACGCCGAGTGCTGCGGCGCGGCTGGCCAGGTCTTTCAGCCGGTCGATGTCATGGGCAAACCACACCGCTTCCCATGTGTTGTAATGCACCGGGCGCGGCTTGGCGCGGGTTGCGGGGCGCAGAATATTGGTCCGCACATGCGTGTGAAAATGGCGGCTGAGCGCGGCAATTCCATTTGCCGAATAGCCAGCAACGATGTCTGGACAGACGTGGCTTTCACCCGGTGCAAGCCGCACTTCACCGGGCAGCAGCAGCGCGCCGAGCGATGCCAGCACCCGTCCATCGTTCAGCGTATCGACCCGGATGCGGTGATTGCCGCTCCATGCCAGATGCAGCCCATAGGCTTCGCCAGCGTTCTCCTTGGTCGACGGCGAACACAGGATAACCGCGGGAAAACTGTCGTGCGAGGTCCGCCCGCGCCGGTTTTCGCGGATGTAGCCGCCCGAAAAACGGTTGATCCGCTCGCGACGGAACTCGTCGGACCAGCGCCCCGAGAAGCCGATGACCTCGGTCATCGGTTGCGGCACTGGCAGAAACGCGGTTGCCATGTCGTTAAGGTCGAGCGTGTCCGCGCCATAATTGGTCAGCGTCGATCCGATCGTCAGTACACCGGTCGTGGCATCCACGCCGATCCGGTATTCGAGGCCAAGCTTAGCGCGCACGTCGGCGCAGGTAATTGTTGCGGCGTTTGTAGTCGCCACCACTTTGACGACATCGAACCGGCTGCCCCAATCCTTGCCACTCCGATGCGCCGAAAAGCCGCATGGACCCATCAAGCCGAGGCCCGGCTCCATCGCAAGTGACGCGGCTATCGCCACATCGGCCATGCCCGGACCCGTTTGCTGCGCTATCAAGGCAATGATTTCGGCAACAGGGACGTCGGCACTCAGCCGCTTGCCCCAATGAATTACATGCGGCGGCGCGCCCGTCTCACAGGCAATGATCAGCGTCGTTTCGCCGGCGTCGAAGCGGACATGCATCATTGCATTTTCCTAATTGCGCGAATGGACAAAATCATTGGCATCAGCGATGGCCGCTAACGCGAAACAGCGAGCGGTGGAAGCGTGGGCGACCATATTCTTGTCATTGATGAAGGCACGACGTCGACGCGGGCGATACTGTTTGCCATCGACGGCAGGTGTCTGGACAGCTGCCAGAAACCGATCACGCAGCATTATCCAGCGCCCGGCCTTGTCGAACACGATGCCGCCGAAATCTGGACGCTGACCCTCAGCTGCGCGCGCGAAATGGTTGCGAAAGCCGGGGGTGCGGACCGAATCGCGGGAATCGGCATCACCAACCAGCGCGAGACGATCGTCTTCTGGGACCGGCGGACGGGCGAGCCACTGGCCCCTGCGATCGTCTGGCAGGACCGGCGGACCGCAGACATCTGTGAGGCGCTGAAAGCCGATGGGCAGGAGCCGACGCTTCAGGCAAAGACCGGGCTGCTGCTCGATCCCTATTTCTCGGGGTCGAAGATCGGCTGGGCGCTAACGAACTGGCCGCAGTTGGCCGAGGCAGGCGACAATCTCGCGGTCGGCACGATCGAAAGTTATCTTGTATTCCGGCTTTCCGGCGGCGCGCATGTCAGCGATGCCACCAATGCCTCGCGCACCGCGCTGATGGCGATCGGGAGCGCGGGCTGGGACGATGGCCTGTGCGATCTGTTCGGTGTGCCGCGCCGAATATTGCCCGAAATCGTCGATTGCGCAGGGTCGCTGGGCACGACAGTGCCAGACCTGTTCGGTAGCGCGATCCCGATCTGCGGGATGGCAGGGGACCAGCAAGCCGCACTCATCGGGCAGGCTTGCCTGTCGCCGGGGCAGACCAAAGCCACGTTCGGAACCGGCGCGTTTGTCCTGACGCAAACGGGGCGGACGCTGCCGCAGTCGCGCCACCGGCTGCTGTCGACCATCGCGTGGCAATTGGGCGGCGAGCGGCATTATGCGCTCGAAGGCTCGGTGTTTGTTGCCGGGAGCCTTGTCCAGTGGCTGCGCGATAATGTGGGGTTGATCGCGCATGCCGCCGAGACCGAACCGCTCGCGCGCAGTGTTCCCGACAATGGCG
>JAYSZB010000125.1:0-53080 GCA_043727035.1 Sphingomonas sp.
GGGGGGGGGGTGGGGGGGGGGCCCCTGGCCGGATAGAGCGGGGCTAGCGGATAGCCCCCACCCCCGACCCCTCCCCTGAAGGGGAGGGGCTCAATGGAGCTCACATGAACCCCGCCCTTACCCCCAAAGCCATCGTCGCCGCGCTCGATGCCCACATCATCGGCCAGACCGACGCCAAGCGCGCCGTCGCCGTCGCGCTGCGCAACCGCTGGCGCCGTCAGCAGCTCGGCCCCGATCTGCGTGACGAGGTGACGCCCAAGAACATCCTGATGATCGGGCCAACGGGGTGCGGCAAGACCGAGATCAGCCGGCGGCTCGCGAAACTGGCCGACGCGCCGTTCGTCAAGGTCGAGGCGACCAAATTTACCGAGGTCGGCTATGTCGGCCGCGACGTCGAACAGATTGCGCGAGACTTGGTCGAGGAAGCCGTGCGCCTCGAAAAGGAGCGCCGCCGCGAGGCTGTGCGCGAGGCCGCCACCGCCGCCGCGATGGAACGCCTGCTCGACGCGCTGACCGGCAAGGAATCGTCCGAAGCCACGCGCGCCAGCTTCCGCCAGCGCTTCGAGGAAGGCGCGCTCGAAGCGACTGAGATCGAGATCGAGATCAGCGAAGCCCCGTCGATGCCGTTCGAACTGCCCGGCCAGCCCGGCAGCGTCGGCATGATCAACTTGAGTGAGATGTTCGGCAAGGCGATGGGCAACGGCCCGCCGAAAAAGCGCCGCAAGCTCAAGGTGCGCGAGGCCTGGGCGCGGCTGATCGAGGAGGAGCAGGACAAGCGACTCGACCAGGACGATGTCGCCCGCGTCGCACTCGCAGATGCCGAGGCCAACGGCATCGTCTTCCTCGACGAGATCGACAAGATCGCGGTCAGCGATGGGCGCGGCGGATCGGTCAGCCGCGAGGGCGTCCAGCGCGACCTGCTGCCGCTGATCGAGGGTACGACCGTCGCGACAAAATATGGCCCGCTCAAAACCGACCATATATTGTTCATCGCCTCGGGCGCGTTCCACGTCGCCAAACCCAGCGACCTGCTCCCCGAACTGCAGGGCCGCCTGCCGATCCGCGTCGAGCTCGCCGCGCTGACCGAAGCCGATTTCGTCCGCATCCTCACCGACACCAAGGCATCGCTGCCGCAGCAATATGTCGCACTGCTGGCAACCGAGGAAGTCAGCATCGACATCACCCCCGAAGCCATCGCTGCGCTCGCCAAGATCGCGGCGGAAGTGAATGCCAGCGTCGAGAATATCGGCGCGCGTCGCTTGCAGACGGTGATGGAACGCCTGCTCGAAACGATCAGCTTCGAAGCCGAGGACCGCAAGGGCGAGCATGTCGTCATCGACGCGGCGTATGTCGACGCCCAGTTGGCGAGCATCGCGCGGAATACCGATCTGAGCAAGTACGTGTTGTAGCCGCATCTTCCCCCAAAGGGGAGGATGCAATGCTTCCTCCCCTTTGGGGGAGGTGGACGCGAAGCGGACGGAGGGGCCGGTGCGGGCGGACGCAACGGTGCGGAACTGATCGACGTCGTGCAGGGCCGCAGCCCCCCTACGGCGCCGCATGCAGTGTAAACGGTCGCAATTCCTTCCCCAGTGACGCCAGCAAAGCCTCCTCGATCCGCCGACGGCTCTCCGCCGCAATCGTCTTGCGCCCCGGAAACTCCGCCGGGCAAAACGGCTCCATGAAGGTCATCACCAGCCGGAAGGTGCCGGGCCGGGTCAATATCCGCAGCGCGTTGTTCGTGCCGGTTTCCACCCCGACCCAGCCGATCTCCTCGGCAACCGGCCCATAATCGAGATGCACCGGCTGGACCAGCACGCCTTGCGGCGGCGGCTCGAGCACCTTTAGCATCGACGATTTGAACGGCAGCAGTGACTGGCCGTCGGTCGTCGTTCCCTCGGGGAACACCGTGACCGACCAATTGTCGAGCAATGCCTCGCGCAGATCGTTGATCTGCCCTGCCACGTTCAGCTTGTCCTCGCGCTTGACGAAGATCGTCCGGTTGATCCGCGCCAGCCAGCCGACCAGCGGCACATCGCCCAATTCGGCCTTGGAAACGAACGCCGTCCCGCTCGCCCCGCCCATCGCCAGGATGTCGATCCAGCTGACATGATTGGCGATGTAGAACACATCGCGGCGCAGCGGCGTGCCGAATACCTTGATGCGTGCACCGCAGATGCGTGCGGCTGTACCCAGAAACACCTTCGGCCACGGCGATCCGAACGCCAGCAGCCGCCAGACATAATGGATGGGCACCAGCAACAGCAGCAACAGCACCAGCAGCAGCACGCGGCCGCCGAATCTCAGCCAGCCGGCGAGTGAAACCGGAGGGGCCTTCCCCTCCGCTATCTCAATCCTTGCGGCCGAGAGCGACACCGTACAACTCCATCCGGTGATCGACCAGCCGATAGCCGAGCCGCTCGGCGATCTGCTTCTGCAACGCTTCCAGCTCAGGATCGACGAATTCGATGACCTTGCCGGTCTCGACATCGATCAGATGGTCATGATGCGCCTCGGGCGCGGCTTCGTACCGCGATCGCCCGTCGCCGAAATCATGCCGGTCGAGTATCCCCGCCTCCTCGAACAGCCGCACAGTGCGATAGACGGTGGCAATCGAAATCCCGCTGTCGATCGCCGCTGCCCGCTGGTGCAGCGTTTCGACATCGGGATGATCGTCCGATTCGCCAATCACCCGCGCAATCACTCGCCGCTGATCGGTAATCCGCAGGCCTTTTTCGGCGCAAAGCGCTTCGATGTCGATCTTTTGCGGCATGATGGTCCGTCGGTGGTGCGTGGTGCTATCGGTATAGGGCGCGGGCAAGAGGGGGGCAAGCGGGGGGGTGCAATGCTACGGAGCGCCCAAATGATTCCGACGCGCACGCCAGCCCACGAAAATGCCGCCAAGCAATATTATCAGCCCGCCGCCGACGATCCACGGCAGTTTTTGCTGTGCTTGTCCCAATACCACGAGGGGGTTCAGACTTTGGACGGGAAGATCGGCGGCAGGCACGCGTTGCCGCAGCCATGCAGAAGCAATCTGGCTGGCGATGCCTGTGCCACCGGTCGAGAGTGCGACGAGCCCATTGCCCGTTGCAGGGTCTATCCGCGCGGCCGTGTTGACCGCAGGAGCATTGCCGCCGTCATGCCCGATGATGAAGCCACCAGCCGCATTTGGCGCATAAAGCCGCATCCCCAGGCCCCAGATCGGCCGACCGAACAAGCTGGCAGTCGGCGCGTGTATTTGCGCCAAAGTTTGAGCTGACAGGACCCCACGTCCGGCAGGTTCGCCATTCACCCCTTCAACATGTGCCTCCAGAAACAGTGAAATCTCCGCTGCGGAGGTGTAAAGAGACGCAGCGGCGGATGCTGTGTAGCTGTAATGTTGTGCCGGTGATCCGTCGCTGTCAAAGAATTCGGCCAGATCGGTCGCACCTCGAGCGCCAAGCCGATAGGTTGATCGCTCCATACCAAGCGGCAGCAGCACGGCTTGCTCCATGTAATCGGCGAACGGCTGCCCAGAAACTTCTTCGATGAGCAGCTGCAGCAGCGTGAACCCGCCACCGGAGTAGTCCCAATGCCCGGGCGCAGCATCGACCGCCACCACACCGTTGACAAAAGGACAAGCATCGGCGGCTTGAGTAAGCGATTGCTCAAGCGCTTGAACCTGTTTGCCAGGTGCGAAGCCGCAGTAACCAAGGCCGTCGCCAAGCCCCGCCGTGTGGCTGAGCAAGCGGCGCACCGTGACCTGTGCATTGTCGTAATCGCTCGGCGGCAGTTGCCAGCGCCTCAGATAGCGCGACACTGGCGCGTCGAGATCGACCTTGCCGGCCTCAACCAGCGTCATCACCCCCCAGGCTGCAACCCATTTGCTGACCGATGCCATTTGAAACAATGTGTCGCCATCGACGGGTTCGCCGATCGACGAAAAATGCGTCCCCGCAACACGACCGTCTTCGAGAACAACAACTGCCAGATTACCGGGATGATCGACCGCTGCCTGCTTTACCGAATTGAGCAGCGAACCTGCGCTGGCTCCATCAACCTCAATTCTGTTTGGGCTTATTACCGCCACCGTGGTGACCAATATCGCCCAGATAAGCATCAGTGTGACAGTGGCTGAAGCGATCAGCCAGCTTTTGCGCGTCGGCACTTCAGTCACCTCCATTTTCCTGTTTGCATGACGTGGCTCATTGTCAGTTTGCCCACAACAAAAAACCCCGGGCTCTCACCCGGGGCTCTTATCTCACACAAAGCGCAAGTCCTTAGCCCTTGCGGACGCCGGGTTTGCGGCCGCCGCCACGGCCCTTGGTGCCGAGGCCGATCTGCTTGGCCAGCGTACGGCGCTGTTCGGCATAGTTCGGCGCGACCATCGGATAGTCGGCGGCGAGGCCCCACTTGGTGCGATAGTCGTCGGGGGTCATGCCATAGTGCGTCATCAGATGGCGCTTGAGCATCTTGAGACGCTTACCGTCCTCCAGGCAGACGATATAGTCGGGCTTGATCGACGAGCGGATCGACACCGCCGGTACCAGCTTTTCTTCGACCGCGACCGGGGCTCCGCCAAGCCCGGCCAGCGATGCATAGACGCTGGAAATGAGGGTGGGCAATTCGCCCGTGCTGACGCTGTTGTTGCTGACATGCGCCGACACAATGTCCGCAGTCAGCGTCGCGAGGAATTCCTGCGACTCGTTGATTTCTGCCATGATGAGTTCCCGAGATAGTGTTTGTGTTGAGCCGGTTATTCAGGACGAACAGGATTATCGACCGCTCCGACGCCGGGTCGTTACGCGCCAAATTCAGATATTGCAAGCATAGACTGGACAAGTCGTCTGTCGGTCAAGGCAGGCAGGTGTCGCGTTCCATGGTTACCGCGTCGCGCATCACGCCATCGTTGCCCCGATAATAGGCTTTCCTTACGGCAATCTGGTTGAATCGATACTGTCGATAGAGTGCCGCAGCGGGATTGTCTTGGCGCATTTCAAGAAACACCCGCCGAACACCCGCTTGCCGGGCACTATTCAGCCAGACATCTAAGAGGTGTGCGCCGACACCTTGACGTCGCGCCGCCGGATCGACGCCGATCAGCAACAGCTCGCTCTCGTCGAGCACGGTACGGTCGATGGAAAATCCGACCAGCGGCGCGCCTGCATCCGGCGCATCGCCCGGCCCCGCCGCATCGATCCACGCCCCGCGCAGCCGATATCCCGCCAACGCCAATACCGACAGGCATTGTGCCTTGTTCCACGCCTCGCCGTAACGCGGATCGAACGCGCGCAGAGAGATCGCCTCGATATCGTCGAGCGCCTCCGCGCCGAGCAGGCTGGTGTGGATAGCGGTGCCCGTCATGCTGCCAGCGCCATCCTATCGCGCCGCCACCTTGGCATCCGGCGCACGCCCATAGAGCGGTGTGGCGATGGCGAGCATAGCCTCAGGTGGCAGCGCCAGCGCCTCACGCGCATCCGCCTCTGCGGTAATCGCGGTGCCATGGCCACGCAGCGCCACCAGATCGGCGGCGTGCGCACCGGCTACAAAGGAAGTAACGATGCCGACCGCCGCATCCGCCGGGGACATCGACCGCACCGCCAGCGGCTGCTCAGCCACGAACCATTCGCCATGCCCGCCATCGACCGCCACCGCGACCTCCGCCGCGCCGGACAGCCGCCGCGCCTGCACCGCGAGCAACGCCAGACTGTCGAACCCCTGCAACTCCGCCCCCCACGCAAACGCCAGCGCCCGCGCCGCCGCGATACCGATGCGGATGCCGGTAAAGCTCCCCGGCCCGCAACCCACCAGCACCCGCGCCGCCCGGCCACCATCGGCCAGCGCGGCGATCACCGGGATCAGCTGCTCGGCATGCCCCCGCCCTACGCTGCGATGGTCGTGGCCCAGCAGCACGTCGCCGCCTGAAGGACTGGCCTCAAACAGCGCGACCGACAGGATCGCCGACGATGTATCGATAACCAGCGTGCGCAAACCAGGTCCTACGCGTCAGACGATGGAGTTGAACCGGTCGAAGCCCGGCCGCGGGCTGCGCTCGAATATCGTTGACGGGTCGCCATAGCCCAGCGTCGAGATGAAATTGACCTTCACCTTGGAGCTATCGGCAAAGAAAGCTGCATTCACTGCATCCGGGCTGAACCCCGACATCGGCCCCGTATCCAGCCCCAGCGCCCGCGCCGCCATGATGAAATAGGCGCCTTGCAGGCTCGAATTGCGGAACGCCGTACTCTCGATCATCGCGTCGTTGCCGACAAACCAGCTTTTCGCATCGGCATGTGGGAACAGCTCGGGCAGCAGATCGTAAAATTCCATATCCATGCCGATGACCACGCTGACCGGCGCGGAACGGATCTTGTCGGCATTGCTCGGCAAGGCACAGCCCGCCAGTTTCTCCTTGGCCACATCGCTCGTGCACCACACCAGCCGCGCAGGTAGGCAGTTGGCCGACGTCGGCCCCATCTTCATCAATTCCCAGATCGCGTGCAACTGCTCAGGGCTCACCGGCGTATCGAGATAGCCATTATAGGTGCGCGCGGTGCGGAACAGCTGGTCGAGCGCCGGATCGGCAAGCGGCTGGCTCATTTCAATACTCCGGATAATCAGAAAAGAGGCGTCACACCGCGTGAACGGCGGTCACTTCGGGGACATAATGTTTCAACAGCGATTCGATGCCATGCTTCAACGTCGCGGTCGACGACGGGCACCCGGCGCAGGCACCCTGCATCACCAGATAGACATTGCCCTTGTCGAACCCCTTGAAGCGGATGTCACCGCCGTCATTGGCCACCGCCGGGCGGATGCGCGTCTCGATCAGATCCTTGATCTGGTCGACGATGTCGGCATCCGCCGGATCGAGCGGCAGCTCGTCGACCTCGCCATCTTCCGCCGGAACCGAAAAGCCCGCCGCACTCGCCTCGCGCAGCAACGGCATGTCGGCGGTGAAATGGTCGAGCAGGATGGAGGCGACATCGGCCTGCAACATCATCCAGTCCGCTCCCGGCGCGGCGGTCACCGAAATGAAATCGCGCCCGAAATGCACGCCCGTCACATCGCCCAGCGTGAACAACGCCTCCGCCAGCGGAGACGCCACCGCCGCCTCGGGCGAAGCAAAGTCGCGGCTCCCGCTGACCATCACCTGCCGCCCGGGCAGGAACTTGCGGGTCGCGGGATTGGGGGTGAGCTCTGTCTCTATAAGCATGAAGCGCATTTGGGGCGGGCGGGGGTGGGTTGCAAGCGGGGAATTGCTCACTAAGCCCGCTTGCGATGCCTGAATTCAGCACTTTTGCCTGCATTGACTGGTCCGGCGCGCGCGGCGAGCATCTGCCTGGCATCGCCGTTGCCATTGCGCAGGGCGATGACGCGCCGGTCCTCGTCGCGCCGCCCGCGCCTGCCACATCATGGTCGCGCGCCGCCGCGCTCGACTGGCTCGAAGTTCAGATCGCGGCGCGCTTAGACATGCTGATCGGGCTGGATTTGTCGCCCAACTTTCCCTTCCTCGATCGCGGGGCCTATTTCCCCGAGTGGGCAGACAGCCCCGCCGATCTGCCCGGCCTGTGGGCGCTGGTCGAGCGGCTGTGCGCCGATGAACCGCATCTGGGGGCCAATAGCTTCCTGACGCACGACGAGGGCCAGCGCCATTTCCGCCATTCCGCACGCCATGTCGGCGATCTGTTCGGCAGCGGCATCGGCCGGTTGCGCGAAGTCGAGCGGCATCAGCGCGCGACCAAACAGGCGAACAGCTGGAGCTGTTTCAATCTGGTCGGCGCGGGGCAAGTCGGCAAAAGCTCGCTGACGGGGATGCGGATGCTGCATCGCTTGCGGCAGGCGGGCGGCAATGAGCCGAACAAACCCCTCCCGCTTGCGGGAGGGGTTGGGGTGGGCCTGTCCGGCGAACACCGCTCTATCGGGACAGCCCCACCCCCGGCCCCTCCCGCAAGCGGGAGGGGAGACGTGCGCCTCCCCCTCTGGCCCTTCGATCCCCTGCCCAGCCACGGCCCGCTGCTGGTCGAAATCTACACCAGCATGGCGGCGCGGGCGGCGGGTCTGCCCAAGAACCGCTCGAAAATGCGCGACGGTGCCGCGCTCGACGCCGCGCTCAGCGCGCTCGGCTCGCGCCCGACGGGCCACATAGGCCCGCTCAGCGATCACGCCAGCGATGCGCTGCTGACCGCCGCATGGCTGCGCGCGACAGCGCATCGCGCGGATTTCTGGTCGCCTGCGCTGCTGACCGATCAGATTGCGCGGACGGAGGGGTGGACGTTCGGCGTGGTGTGACGGCAATAGGAAGAAAATGCTCGCGCGAAGACGCGAAGTGGGCAGTGCTACCCCGCGAAGCGCCGCCTCTCCTCACCCGTCGCGGCTAACCCACGGCTGCTTTAAAGGCAGAACAGTGCGTCAGCCACCGCCCTCTTCGCGTCTTCGCGTGAGATAGATTCAACCTGCAGCTCGAAAGGGATTTTCGCACAAAGGCACGACGCCACAAAGGTCTCGGCTTTGCACCGATATGTCGCGCGAGCAGCGGCGTTCCCATTGGCCGCGTCGGATCGATGAGAAAACCGCTTCGCGGCCAAACACCCACCCCTTTGTGGCTTTGTGGCTTTGTGGCTTTGTGGCTTTGTGCCTTTGTGCGAGTCCCCCTTCCCTTCCGACCAACCGCACCCCCGCAAACACCCAACAACCACCCCCTAGACCGACACCCCCCTTTGCCGCTAATGCGCGCGCCAGCACTAAGCCGGCTTAGCTCAGTAGGTAGAGCACCTGATTTGTAATCAGGGGGCCACGGGTTCGAATCCTGTAGCCGGCACCATATCCCGCTGGGGAGACAGGCCCCTTTCCGGGCGCGAGAACGACGGGAGACGGATGTGAAGGCGGTGCTGCTGGCAGGGGGTCTGGGAACCCGCCTCTCCGAGGAAACATCGCTCAAGCCCAAGCCGATGGTCGAAATCGGCGGGCGACCGATCCTGTGGCATATCATGAAAATATATCTCGCCCACGGCATCCGCGATTTCGTCGTGTGCTGCGGCTACAAGGGCTATGTCATCAAGGAATATTTCGCCAACTACCGCCTGCACATGTCCGATGTGACGGTGGACATGCGCGAAGACCAGATCGTCTTCGGCATGAACAAGGCGGAGGATTGGCGTATCACGCTGGCCGACACCGGTGATGGTACGATGACCGGCGGGCGGCTCGGCCGCGTCGCCGATCTGGTCCGCGATGAGACCTTCTGCTTCACCTATGGCGATGGCGTTGCGGATATCGACATCGGCGCGCTGCTCGCTTTTCACCGTTCGCATGGCAAGGGCGCGACGGTCACCGCCGTGCGCCCGCCCAGCCGCTTCGGCGTGCTCGAGATGGACGGCACAGCTGTGACCAGCTTCGCCGAAAAGCCTGCTGAGGAACAGGGGCTGATCAACGGCGGCTTCTTCGTGCTCGAACCACGCGCGCTCGACTATCTCGGCGGCGACGACTGCATCTGGGAGCGGGAACCGCTCGAAGGCCTCGCCCGCGATGGCGAGTTGCACGCCTTCAAGCATGAGGGCTTCTGGCAACCGATGGATACGCTGCGCGACCGGCAGATGCTCGATGCGCATTGGGACGCGGGCACCGCGCCGTGGAAAGTCTGGTAGCGCGGCGATGCTGAGGGTCGATCCCGATTACTGGCGCGGCCGTCGTGTCTTCCTGACCGGGCATACCGGTTTCAAGGGCGCGTGGCTGGCCTTCTGGCTGGGCGAGATGGGCGCGGAGGTCACCGGCTATGCGCTGCCGCCGGTCGGTGAACCGGCGCTGTTCGATCTGCTCGGGCTGCCGCAGGGCCATTTCGCCGACATCCGCGATGCAGCGGCGCTGGCGGCGGCAGTGGCGGCCGCGCAGCCGGAGGTTGTCTTCCACCTCGCCGCGCAGGCCATCGTCCGCGCCTCGTTCGACGATCCGGTCGGCACCTTCGCCACAAATGTTACCGGCACGGCGGCGCTGTTGGACGCGGTGCGTCAGACCCCCAGCGTTCGTGCAATCGTCGCGGTTACCAGCGACAAATGCTACGAAAACCGTGAATGGGAATGGGGCTATCGCGAAACCGACCCGATGGGCGGACATGACCCCTACAGCGCCAGCAAGGGCGCGGCGGAGCTGGTCGTCGCCTCGATGCGCCGCAGCTATTTCGCTCCCCACAAACCCGGCGGCCACCCCGCGCGCATCGCCAGCGTCCGCGCCGGCAATGTCATCGGCGGCGGAGACTGGTCCGGCGACCGCCTCGTCCCCGATATCGCGCGGGCGGTGAGCGGCGACGGCACCGTCACCCTGCGCAATCCCGGCGCGGTCCGGCCATGGCAGCATGTGCTCGAACCCGTCGCTGCCTATCTGGCGCTGGCGCAGCGGCTGGCAGCCGGCGATGCATTGGACGAAGCCTACAACTTTGGCCCCATAGGCGACGATGCCCGCCCTGTCATCGACGTAGCCCAAGCCATGATCGCCGCCTTCGGCCGCGGCCAGATCGTCATCGACGCCTCCGCCGACCGCCCGCACGAAGCCCATCATCTTAAGCTCGACTGCTCGCGCGCTATGGCCCAGCTCGGCTGGAAGCCGCGCTGGGGCTTCGCCGACGCCATCGCCCACACCGCCGACTGGTATGCAGGCCACGCCGCCGGCGCCGACCCCATCGCCCTCACCCGCCAGCAGATTGCCGCCTTTCAGGCCGCCGACCCCTATGGAGCATATCCCGCATGACCATCGACATTCGCACCATCACGACTTGCGAGGTTTGCGATTCCACCAATCTCGTGCCGCTGCTCGATCTGGGCGACCAGCCGATGTGCGACGACCTCGTCCCCATCGGCAATCCCGCCACCCCAGTGAATTATCCGCTGCGGCTGGTGGGATGCGCCAAGTGCATCACCGTGCATCAGGCGGTGCAGGTCGAGAAGGCCGTGCTGTTCCCGCAAACCTATCATTACCGTGCCGCGATGACGCAGGACGTGCTCGACGGCATGGCCGAGCTGGTCGAGATGGTCGATGGGCTGGTCGGCGGGTTGGCGGGCAAGCAGGTGCTCGACATCGGCTGCAACGACGGCAGCCTGCTCGCCACCTTCAAGCGCCATGGCGCGAAGACCGCGGGCATCGAACCGACCGGCGCGGTCGAGGATGCGCGGCCCAAGCTCGACTGGGTGCATCACGGCTTTTTCGATGAAGCGGCGGTCAACGCCTATCTGGCCAGCCACGCGCAGCCCGATGTCGTCACCTTCACCAACGTATTCGCGCATATCGAAGATCTCAATGGCCTCCTCGCTCAGCTGAAACGCCTGCTCGGACCGGAAACCCGGCTGGTGGTGGAGAATCATTATCTCGGCGCGGTGGTCGACCGCGCCCAGTTCGACACCTTCTATCACGAGCATCCGCGCACCTACTCGTTCCGCTCGTTCGAGTTCATCGCCAAGAAGTTGGGGCGCGCCATCGAAAGCGTGGAATTCCCGCCGCGCTACAACGGCAATATCCGCGTCGTCATTGGCAACGGAGCGGCGGCATCGGGCATCGAACGCGACGAGAGCGGCTTCCTCGATGCGATTGCCGCGATGGCCCCGATGATCGAGCGCGAGAGCGCGGCGATCAAAGCCAAGCTCAAGGCGCTGGTTGCGGAACATGGCCCGCTGCCCGCGAAGGCCTTTCCCGGACGCACAGCCATCCTGATCCACAGCTTCGGCATCGACGAGACCCTGATCGATGCCGCCTATGAACGCTCGGCATCGCCCAAGATCGGCCATTATGTGCCCGGCACCCGCATCGAAATCCGCGACGAGGCGAAGTTCTTCGCGGAACGCATGGATGCGCCGGTGTTGATCAACTTCGCCTGGCATATTCAGGCCGAGATCGAACGCTATATGCGCGGCAGGGGGTATCAGGGGCAGATCATGCCGCTGTTCGAGGTTCCCGAGGCCTGATGATCCTCGTCGTCGGCGGCGGGTTCGGCCTGTACGGCCATGTCGCCGCCCTGGCTGGGGCGGGCCGCGAAGTGGCGACACTGGCGGTTTATCGCGAGCGGGCCGAGGCGAGACCTGAGCTGGCGCATTTGATCCCGCGCATCCGCTGGGTCGATGACGTGATGGCGGCGGCGCGCGATGCGGAGGCTGTGGTGCTGGCGCGGACTCCGAGACAGAATGCCGACCTCGCTCGCTCTTTGATGGCTCAAGGCATTGGCGGAAAGCTGATCATCGAAAAGCCAGTCGCCGAGACCCCTGCTGCTGCTGCCGCGCTCGAAGCCGAACTGGCTGCCGCCGATCGACGCTGGGCCGTCCCCTACCTGTTTGCCGAATGCGGCTGGGCGGAGGCGGCCTGCGCTGCGTTGGCGGTGGGCAAGCAGGTCGAAATCGACTGGGTGCACCGCCAGTCGCCGATGGTGCGCAGCTGGAAACGGGAGGCCGATGCGGGGGGTGGAGGAATCGCCTTTTATTTCATCCATTGCATTGCGCTGGCCGAAACATTGACGCCCGGATGCGAGCCGGTTTTCGACGTAGCGTTGGATGGTGCCGGTGCCGTCACCGGCTGCACCCTATCGGCTCACCGTCATATGACTTTGAGATTTTCTTTGGGCGACGCGAGCGGCTTTGCCGTGCTTGCCGATGGCCGGTCGATACTCGACACAGCCACCCCCTTCGGCGCAGTCCCCACCGCCGGCTCGCCGGACCCGCGCATCCCGATGCTCGCCGCTTTCCATCAGCGTGTCGCCACCGATACGCAGTTCCAACCGCCCGCCTTCCACGCCGCCATCACCCGCCACTGGGCCACGATCGAAGCCATCGCTTGTGCTTGAACGGCTGCGCCATCCCGAGACGCGCCGCTTTGCGCGGTTCCTGATCGTCGGCGTGATCAACACGTTGTTCGGCTATGGCATATTCGCCGCGCTGGTGACGGCGGGGCTGGAGAGCGCGCTGGCGCTGGCATTGGCGACAACCGCCGGCATCATTTTCAACTATTTCACCACCGGCAAGCTGGTGTTCGCCAATAGCGGCGCGGCGATGTTGCCGCGCTTCGTGCTGGCCTATGTCATCAGTTACGCCGCCAATCTGGCTATGCTCAAGGGATTGGAATACGCGGGCTTCGACACGCTGATCGCGCAGGCGCTGTGTCTGCCGCCTACAGTGCTCCTGTCATTCGCCCTGCTGCGCTGGTTCGTTTTTCGCGATAAGGGCGGTGCATGACCAAGACCATTTCGATCGTCACGCCGGTGCTCAACGAAGAAGCGAACCTGCTGCACTGCCATGCGGCGGTGCGCGACATGTTCGCCGCCGAACTGCCCGGTTACAATTATGAGCATATCTTCGCGGACAACGGCTCGACCGACACGACACCCGGGATGCTGCGCGACCTCGCGGCGAGCGATGCGCGCGTAAAGGTCATCCTCAACGCGCGCAATTTCGGCCCCTTCCGATCGATGTTCAACGCGCTGCGCCGGTCGAGCGGTGATGCGGTGATCACCTTCCTGCCCTGCGATTTGCAAGACCCCCCCAGCCTTGTCCCCGAGTTCGTCCGCCTGTGGGAGAGCGGATACGAGATCGTCGCCGGCGCCCGACGGACGCGCGAAGAGGCTTGGCTGATGTCGAAGACCCGATCGCTGTTCTACCGCATCGCCAACCGGCTGGCCGATTTCGAAATTCCCGAGAAGGTCGGCGAATTCCAGCTGATCGACCGCAAGGTCGCCGATGCGGTGCTGCTGTACCGCGACAATTACCCCTTTTTGCGCGGCATGATCGCCTCTGTCGGGTTCCGCCGGGTCATCGTCGATTATAATTGGGCCAAGCGCGAGCGCGGCAAATCGCGCCTCAATCTGCTGATGCTGGTCGATCAGGCGGTCAACGGCATTTTCAGCTTCACCACCGCGCCGATGCGCTTTTGCACCATCGTCGGCATGATCATGGCGCTGCTGTGCGTGGCCTATTCGGTGGCGATCGTCATTGCCTGGGCGCTGGGTTATTCGGGCGCGCCGCGCGGGACGCTGACGCTGATCGTCTCCTTGTTCTTCCTTTCGGGAATCCAGCTCGTCTTCCTCGGCGTGCTCGGCGAGTATGTCACCGCCATCCACCGCAATCTGCGCGGCGGCGCGATGGTGGTCGAGCGTGAAACGATCGGGTTCGAGGAGAAGGGCTAAATTCCGCCGTTGACCTGCAACGCCACCGGGCAAGATGCGGCAAAATCGTCGATGGGGCTTGCCATCTGCACCGGTGCATTGAGCAGAACCAGAAGGGTCGACAGCGCCAGCCCCATGATCGCCGCCGCCCTTGAGCGGATCAGCAGAGGCAGGGTCAGCAACGCTAGCAGAACCCACCATTGCCCGGCGAACAGCAGCGCCGCGAATGGGGCGAACCAGAGGAAGAAGATCAGCCAGATGGCGACGATGGCGATCAGCGCGGCGGTGACGGTGCGGCGGGCGGGATCGCGCAGTCCGGTGGCGGCACCGCCGATGATCAGCAGCCATAGCCCCGCCAGTGCCACCATCCGCAGCGGATCGGCCCATAACGTCGTGAGTGCCACCGCTGGATAGCGGCATTGCATGGCCAGATCGGGGGCAACCGCACCCAACGCCAATGTGCTGGCGAGATAATCGGCGAGAATGGTGGCATCGGTGAAGTGCGACAGGCTGGTCCATTGATCGATGGTCGATTGCTGCTGTCCAAAGCCGATCATCAAACCGAGCGCGATGGCCGGGGCGATGGCACCGAGGGCGGCGACGACCAGCGGGATGATGACGCTGGCCTGAAAACTGGCGATCCCCCTGCCCTCGCTGCGACGCAGCGCCGGATAGGCCAGCGCCAGCGCGGCGAGCGGCAGATTGGCCCAGGCGGCGATAGCGGCGGCGACACCCGCGCAGCCGCCGGCGAACCAGCCGTCGGGGAGGTGGCGGCCGATAAGGGTCAGCGCGATCAGCATGGCCGGGATCATCGCCAGCGTGACGGCATAGCTTTCGACGATCGACAGCACCGTCAGCGCGGCAAAGCCGCTGGTGGCGAGCGCGGCTACGGCGAGCGCGGCCAGCCATCCGGCGTGCCAGAGGCGCGCCAGCACCATGCTCAGCGTCGGCACCAACGCACCGGCAAGCCCGAACGACAGGCTGCTGGCGAGCGCCGCGTCGACACCAATCAACCGTAACGGGGCGATGGTGACCGCCGCCCAGATGACCGCGAGCGGATGTTTAATCAGGCTGAGGCCATGATAGTGGCCCTCCTCCACTGCGCGAAAAATCTCGCCGGCATCGGCACCGAGCACGGCGTTATCGACGATCCCATTGGCAATGCTGGCGTGGATGCGCCAGGCGAAAAAAGCCCAGACAATAAGCAGCA
Source organism: Sphingomonas sp. (assembly GCA_043727035.1). Lineage (GTDB taxonomy): Bacteria > Pseudomonadota > Alphaproteobacteria > Sphingomonadales > Sphingomonadaceae > Sphingopyxis. The sequence continues at coordinate 15,324 of JAYSZB010000125.1, forward strand.
GAGCAAAGTAGGCGAGACTTGAGCTACGCCCTCCTCTCCGCTCATGCTGAGCCTGTCGAACCATTGTGCTGCCTTCCCCTTTCGACTGGAACGCATGAAGCAAGGACAGCCCTTCGACAAGCTCACGGCAGGCGGGTATTGGAACACGGAAAGGAGTTAGTCGCGATGCGGGCGAAATACGATAGCATCGGCATCGACTATGCAAAGCTGCGCAGGCCCGATCCGCGCATAGCGGCGATGATCGATGCGGCGCTCGGTGACGCGGAGACGGTGCTCAATGTCGGGGCCGGTGCGGGCAATTATGAGCCGCTCGGGCGGCGGGTGACGGCGCTGGAGCCGTCGATTGCAATGATCCGTCAGCGCCCGCCGTCCGCAGCGAAGGTGGTGCAGGGCTATGCAGAAGAATTGCCGTTCGCCGACAACAGCTTCGACGCCTCGATGGCGGTGCTGACGGTGCATCACTGGAGCGACCAGCTGCGGGGGCTCGCCGAGATGCGCCGGGTGACGCGCGGGCCGGTGGTGATACTGACGTATGACGCGGAAACCCGCGAAGGTTGGCTGGCGGATTACATCCCCGAACTGGTGACTCTCGACGAAGCGCAGATGCCGCCGATGGCGGGCTATGCGCGGGCACTGGGGCCGGTGTACGTCGTGTCGGTGCCGATCCCGCATGACTGCAGCGACGGGTTTTTGTGCGCTTATTGGCGGCGACCGGCGGCCTATCTCGATCCGCGTGTGCGCGCGGCGATATCATCCTTTCATGCACTGGGGGATGTATCGACGGCGCTGCGGCGATTGGAGCGCGATCTGGCGAGCGGGGCGTGGGAGTCGCGCTATGGGAGGTTGTTGGCGATGGATGCGCTCGATTGCGGGTATCGGTTGGTGGTGGCGCAGCGACAATAGCCTCACCCCCGCGCCAACGCCGCCAACAACCCCGAAAGCGCGATCGCATCATGGTCCCGCCGGTTGGCGGCGATCACCTGACAATTGAACGGCAGCCCGTCAGATGCCTGCCCGACAGGGGTCGAGGTAGACGGCAGCCCGGCAAAGGTCGCCAGCCCAATCCAGGCGAATTGTGCGGCGTAGCGGGTCTGCTTGCCGTCGATGGTCAGCGACCGCGCGCGCAGGTGTGGCGTGTCGTCGTGCGCGAAAGCGGTGGTGCCGTGGACCGGGCTGAGGATCGCGTCAAAATCGTCGAAAAAGCGCTCCATCTGGCGCTGGACGCGGGCCTGTGCGTCGCACACCGCGAACCAGTCGATGACGGTCGGCACATGACCGTCGGGCGCGGGTGCGCCGTTGGTAACGATCATGTTGAGCATGCGCATATAGTGGTCGGTCAGTTCGCCGAGGTCGGGGAGCAGATCGGACGTGCGGGTGATGCTTGCGCCCGACGCTTCGGCCTTGGCGGCAAGCGCGTCGATGCCTGCGACGATCTCCCGCATCACCTCTGCGCGCGGGTGGGCAGTGAGGACGAACAGGCGTGCGCCACTCAATCTGTCGATGGTCGCGCGCGGGAGAGTTTCGGCGGCAATGACATCGAGCGCAGCGGCCAAGTCTTCCGCGCTCCGCGCCATCGGGCCTGCCACCGACAGCGGTCGATCCGCGCCGTCGGTGCCGGGGAAGCGGTGGCCGTCGAGCGGGATGACGCCGTAGCTGGTCTTGTGGCCAAACACCCCACAGAAATGCGCGGGCGTGCGGATCGACCCGCCGATGTCGGTGCCGATCTCCAGCGGCACCATGCCGCTCGCCAACGCCGTCGCCGAACCGCCTGACGATCCACCGCAGGTGCGGCTTGCATCATGCGGGTTGACGGTGCGGCCATAGACAGGGTTGACCGATTGCAGATCGGCAAGCGCGACGGGGACATTGGTCTTGCCGAGAATCACTGCGCCTGCGGCGTGGAGCCGGCGGACGGTCGAGCCGTCCTGTGCGGCGATATTGCCGACGTGCTGAGTGAAGCCCCAGGTCGACGGGGTGTCGGCAAGTTCGAAACTCTCCTTGATGGTCATCGGCACGCCGAGCAGCGGGCCATGGTCTCCCGCTGCAACGCGGGCATCGGCGGCGACGGCATCGGCGCGGGCGCGATCATAGGTCTTGACGATGACCGCGTTGAGCGCAGGGTTGCGTGCCTCGATACGGGCCATGGCCGCTTCGCACTCGGCGACCGCGGTGGTGCGCCCCTCGGCAATCGCGCGCGCGGTTTCTAGCGCGCCCATTGGGTGGTCGGTCATGTTCCTCTCCCTGTTTTGCGGGAAAGGACCATAGTTCGATTGGCGGGGCAAGCGCGGCAAAGTGGTTCGCGCCAATATGCCAAGGAGTTAAGATGTTGCGTTTGGCCGCGAAGCGGTTTCAAATTCCAAGCTGGCCCGAACATAAGCGTAAGAATAAATGAGCGGTTTCGCCGACTGGCCAGACATCTTGGCCCCCTTTGCGTCTTGGCGCGAACCCGCTTAAGTCGTTCGAACACACAACGACCCCGGATCAAGTCCAGAGTGAAGCAGCGATTAAGGCCCAGTGGGGAGCTTCTGTTGCCCGGTGCTCCCCGTACCGCTGGTTTCCGTTTCTGTTGCCCGGCTCGGTCCCTGCCGCGTTCTATTAGGATAATGTCAGGCCGTGAGGCCCTCGATTACGCTGCCAGAGCGAGTGCTTCGTTATCGTTAGCACTTGTGGTTGTGAGCCTTTAACGGGTTACTCAGCCCGGACGAAAGCAAGCGTTTTTCAACACACGTCGATCCTAGTTCGGCCCCGTCAACCGTCCTGCCGAAACAGAAAAGATGGTGGAGCCGCCGGGTACCGCCCCCGGGTCCGCTGTGCCTATTGGACGCCACGATTTATCGTCATAGCCGGTTGCCCGGCAGGGAGGGATATAGGGGCGGATCGACGGGATGTGAAGGCCCGCCATGGTCCATGCATCCATCTACGCTCAGGTTGAGCCTGTCGATGTCGTTGTCCGACACCCTTCGACAGGCTCAGGGTGGGTGCGGTGGGGTACTTATCTTGTTAGCGCCGCTTCAACTCGTCGCGGATTTCGACGAGCAGATCGACCTCGCTCGGTCCGGCGGGCGATGCTGGCTCCTCGGGCTTCCTCAGCGTCTTGTTGGCATATTTGACGATAAGAAAGATGACGAAGGCGAGGATCAGGAAATTGATGATCGCGGTGATGAACGCGCCATAACCGAGCATCGCCACGCCGGCTTCCTTGAGCGCGGCATAATCCGTCAGCGATCCGGCATAGTCAGCAGGCACAGCGCCAAGCACGAGGAATTTGCTCGAAAAGTCCACCCCGCCAAACACCGCGCCGACCACCGGCATGATCAGATCGTCGGTCAGCGACTTGACGATGGTGCCGAAGCCCGCGCCGATGATCACACCGACCGCAAGATCGAGCACATTGCCGCGTGCGATAAATTCCCTGAACTCCGAAAGCATGGGCGTTCCTCCGTGTGATGCTTCGCAACGCCGATGCCATCGATTGCATCATGAGTCCAATTGCAGCGGCGGCATGGGTGTCCTACATGAGCAATGCGCTTCGGCCTGCCCCGCGTCGGGGTGCCGGACTTGGGAGGAACCTACCGTGATCGACCGCCGCCTTGCCTTTGCCCTGATGACCCCGATTGCCGCCGTGTCGCTGGCCGGATGCGGCATCAACAGCGTCCCCACTGCCGAGGAAGCGGCCAAGGCGAAATGGGCCGATGTCCAGGCCAACTATCAGCGCCGCGCCAATCTGATCCCCAATCTAGTGTCGACCGTGCAAGGCGCTGCTGCCAGTGAGCGCGGCATCCTGACCGAGGTGACCAACGCCCGCGCCGGAGCCAGCCAAGTGACGCTGACCCCCCAACAGCTCGCCGATCCCGCCGCCGTCGCCCGCTATCAGCAGGCGCAGGGGCAGGTAACCGTTGCCTTGGGTCGCCTCGTCGCGCTGCAGGAGCAATATCCGACGCTGCGCAGCCAGGAAGGCTTTCTGAACCTGCAATCGCAGCTGGAGAGCACCGAAAACCGCATCCAGATTTCGATCCGCGACTATAACGAAGCGGTGCGCGCCTATAACACCACGATCCGCACCTTTCCCGATTCGATCGGCGCGAACCTGATCCACGGTGCCGAGCCGATGACGCCCTATCAGGCGGTCACGCCGGGTGCGGATGTCGCGCCGACGGTGAATTTCGACACGAAGTGATCAGCGGCGCATAGGAACAGTTGATATGAACACCACGTCATCCCAGCGTCAGCAGGGATCGCTCGCAGCGCTGCGCGACGTTGCCATCGACCCCCGCTTTCGCTGGGGTGACGTGCTGTGGTTGATGGTCGCGGCGTTGGCGTTCCTCACCGCCCTGCCCGCAGCAGCGCAGACCTTTCCTGCCCTGTCGGGCCGGGTGGTCGATGGTGCGAACATCCTGTCGCCCGAGACCGAGACTCGGCTGACAGCGGAGCTGGAGGCACTGGAGAGGCAGAGCCAGCGACAGCTTGTGGTGGCGACAGTGGCCGACCTCCAAGGCTATGATGTCGCCGACTATGGCTATCGGCTGGGTCGTGAGTGGGGCATCGGCGACAAGGATCGCAACGATGGCGTGCTGCTGTTGATCGCGCCGAACGAGCGCAAGATGCATATCGCCGTCGGCTATGGGCTGGAGCCGGTGCTGACCGACGCGCTGTCTGCTCAAATCATCCGCAACGCCATCACGCCGAAGTTCCGCGAAAGCGATTTCGATGGGGGGGTGAGCGCGGGGGTCGATGCGATTGCACGGCAGATCACGTTGCCACCCGAGGAGGCGCAGGCAGTGGCCGCAGCGGCCGCGCAGCAGCAGGAATCGAGTGGGAGCGGATCGGGCATATCCTTCATCCCCATCCTATTCTTCGTCGGTCTGTTCGTATTCCTGTCGTTCCGCCGGGGCGGCAAACGCTACCGCAGCAAGCGCGGCGGGGTCGATGTCGGCGATCTGATCGTCTGGGGATCGGTATTGTCGAACATGGCCAGCGGCTCGCGTGGCGGCGGCGGCTTCGGCGGCTTTTCCGGCGGGGGCGGGGGCGGCTTCGGCGGTTTCTCGGGCGGCGGCGGGTCGTTCGGCGGCGGCGGCGCGAGCGGGGGGTGGTGATGGCAAATATGGTACTCATCGCGCCCGCTGATCATGCGCGGATCAGCGCAGCGGTAGCAGCGGCGGAAGCAGCTAGCGACGGCGAGATCTCGACGATGGTTGCACGCCAGTCGGATGATTATGCCGACTGGGCGGTGCTGCTGTCCGCAGTGACCGGGCTGGTGGCGCCGGCTCTGGTGGCGAGCGACGCCGCCGGATTCGATGCACTGCTGGTGACAATCGGCGGGGGGTGGCATAGCGGATACACCACCGGCGAGGTGATTGTCGTGACGATGGCGCTGCAACTGCTGATGTCGGGGCTGGCTTGGCTGGCCTTGCGCTGGGTGCCGCTGCGGTTGGCACTGACGCCGCCGGGGCTGAAACGGTCGCGGGTGCGCAACGCGGCGATCAAGGCGTTTCGCGTCGGAATCGAAGCGCGGACGCGGGCGGCGACAGGAGTGTTGATCTATCTGAGCCTCGCCGAGCATCGGGCGGAGATATTGGGCGACGCTGCGATTGCCAGCAAAGTCGAAGCCGCGAACTGGGGCGAAACGATGGCGGCGATGCTGACCGAGGTAAAAGCCGGGCGGCCGGGTGACGGCATCATCGAAGCGGTGCGGCTGACCGGGGCATTGCTGGCCACCCACTTCCCGCGCAGCCATGACGACCAGAATGAGATGCCCGACCGGCTGATCGAGCTGTGAGCGTGGATGGCGACCAGCCGGAGATCGTTTGGCAGGGCAAGTTCATCACCACCGTCCGTGAGGGGCGGTGGGAATATGTCAATCGCGCGCGCGGCATTCACGCGACGGTGATCCTGGCGATCGACGATGCGGCCGACGGGCGGCATGTGCTGCTGGTCGAGCAATATCGCATTCCTATCCACAAGCGCTGCATCGAACTGCCTGCCGGTCTCGTCGGTGACGACACCGCTGGAGAGCCGGCGTCACTGGCGGCGGAGCGCGAGCTGGAAGAAGAGACCGGTTATGCGGCGGCGCAATGGCAAAATGCGGGTGAGTTTTATTCTTCCCCCGGCATGGTTGGCGAGAGCTTCACGCTGATGATCGCGCGCAGCCTGACACGGGTCGGCGAAGGCGGAGGGGTCGATAGCGAGGATATCACAGTCCATCGTGTGCCGCTCGACGGGATTGCGGAGTTCATTGCTGCGAAGCGCAAGGAAGGCTGCGCCATCGATGTCAGGGTGACGATGCTGCTGTCGAGAGCGTGGCTGGGTTGATTGCTCTTTCGACTATTGCGCCGACATTCCGCCGTCGACCACCAGCTCAGCGCCGGTGATAAAGGCGGCCTTGTCCGAGGCGAGGAAAGTGACGGCGTCGGCGACATTGGTGGGCACACCGAAATGGCCGAGCGGGTGGCGCATCGACAGTTGCTCGCGCATCTCATTGTCGCCTGCGCCGCTGGCTGCGGAGAAGCGTTGGACCAGATCATTGCCCATGTCGGTTTCGATGATGCCGGGGTGCACCGAATTGACGCGGATCTTGAGCGGAGCGACTTCGAGCGCGACGCCCTTGGTGAACAGGCGCACCGCGCCCTTCGATGCATTGTAGCAGGTGACGCCGGCGGCACCGCGCAAGCCCGCGACCGACGACACGTTGACGATCGACGCGCCACCCGCCCATTGCCCTGCCCGCTCGGCCATCAGCGGAATGGCGTGCTTGCAACCGAGGAACACGCCTTCGACATTGACGCTGTTGATCCTGCGCCATTCGTCCAGCGTGGTTTCTGTCACCGGTTTCATAAGGAACAGGCCGGCGTTGTTGACGAGGATGTCGAGTCCGCCAATCGAGCGGGCAAAGGCCATGGCGGCGATCCAGTCGTCCTCGCTGGTGACATCGTGGCGCAGCGCGTGGCCGCCGAGTTCGGCGGCGACAGCTTCTGGCGCTTCGAGGTCGGTGGCAATGACGGTCGCGCCCTCCGCGGCGAGCGCCCGGACGGTGGCGGCGCCGAGGCCTTTGGATGCACCGGTAACGAGCGCGATGCGCCCTGCAAGATCGTTCATTTTCACTCTCCCCCGGAAGGCGCGAAACGGGCGCGCAGCTCGAACTTCAGCACCTTGCCGGTGGCGTTGCGCGGTAGCGCATCGACGATTTCCAGCCGGGCCGGATGCTTGAACCGCGCCAGCCGCTCGCCGCAATGCTGTCTGATCGTGTCGAGCGACACGTCGGCACCCGCTGCAGGCACGACGACCGCGCAGCCTGCCTCACCCCATTTGGCGTCAGGCAGGCCGATCACCGCAATCTCGTGGATGGCGTCCATCTCATAGAGGACATTCTCGATCTCCGCCGGGTAGACGTTTTCGCCACCCGATATGTACATGTCCTTGACCCGGTCTTCGATGTAGAAATAGCCGTCGGCATCGCGGCGGCCGATATCGCCTGAGCGGAACCAGCCATCGACAAAGCTCGATGCATTGGCATCGGGCCGGTTCCAGTAGCCGGGCGTGACATTCTTACCGCGAATCCAGATTTCGCCGAGCTCTTCGGGGTCGGCCTCGCTGCCGTCGGGTCTGGCGATATAGGCGTCGCAGAAGCGGTTGGGTTTGCCCGCCGAACCGATTTTATGCGGAATGTCGCTGTCACTGAGCGCGAGGCAGCCCGCTGCCGTTTCGGTCATGCCAAAGCCTTCGCGGATGGTGACGCCGCGATCGTACCAAGCGCGCAGCAGGCTTTCCGGCACGCTCTCCGCGCCACACATAGTCGCTTTCATCCGCGAAAAATCTGTGCCCATAAAATCGGGGTGGAACTGTAGTGCGTTGAAGATGGCAGGCACACCCAGGAAATGGGTCACGCCGAGCGCAGCATCGTCGAACAGGCCCAGCATTGTCCCGGCATCGAAATTGCGAACGATGACGGTCGTGCCGCCGAAATTGGCCGCAATCAACGCAAAGGCCATCAGGCCGCCGATGTGGAACAAGGGCATGACGACAAGCCCGACCATGGTGTCGGACGCGCCAAGACCGGCCACCGCGCTGGCGCAGGTATAGGTCATCTGTCGGTGGTGGAACATCACCCCCTTGGGCGTGCCGGTGGTGCCCGACGAATACATGATCATGCACAGATCATCTTCGGTCTTCGGACAGAAATCATGCAGCGGCGCGGCGGTGGCGATCAGCGTCTCCAAGTCGCTCGGCCCGCCCATCGGGTCCATGCCGATCCAATGCGCCACATCGACCTTGTCGCGCAACGCAGTGACGACTTGGGTCAGATCTGTGTCGTAAAACAACGCCTTGGCGCCGCTGTCGCTGACCATATAGGCGAGTTCGTGCGCGGTCAGGCGGAAGTTGAGCGGGGTGTAGCAAGCGCCGATCCGCCAGCAGGCGAACTGTACATCGAGCATATCCGAGCTATTCATCGACAGTATCGCTACCCGGTCGCCCTTGGCGATACCCAGCCCATGCAAATGGCCGGCGATACGCGCGACGCGATGATCCATTTGCGCATAGCTGTGGCGGCGGCCGCTGTGGATATCGACTGTTGCCAGCCGGTCCGGGCAGCGCCGCGCATTGTTGGCAATCCAATCGAACACCGACAGATCGCCTTCAATTGGCTTTGCTTTGAATGTCATGGCGCAGATCTCCCCAGCTATTCGCGATATCTGCGCTGGTTTTCGTTACGCGTCTAGCCCGCCTTCTTCTCCTGCCGGAAGCGATGCAGCAAGGGCTCGGTGTAGCCGCTTGGCTGGGTGACGCCTTCGACGATCAGCGTGCGGGCGGCGCGGTAAGCTATGCCGTCGGGCGTCAGTTTCTCGTAGAGCAGATCGCTGGCGTTCTGCGCGTCGACCTTGGCAGCCATGCGGGTGAGCGCGGCATCGACTTGATCCGCCGTGCAAACTCCGTGCAGCAGCCAGTTGGCCAGTGCCTGCGACGCGATACGCAGTGTAGCGCGGTCTTCCATCAGACCGATGTCGTTGATGTCGGGCACCTTCGAACAGCCGATGCCCTGGTCGATCCAGCGCACGACATAGCCGAGGATGCCCTGGCAATTATTGTCGAGCTCGCGCGTCACCTCCTCGTCGCTCCAGTTGCGCCCGGTAGCGACGGGGATGGACAGCAGACGGTCGAGCGCTGGCACCGCTTCGGGCGCGATTTCGCGCTGGCGGGCGAAGACGTCGATGTGGTGATAATGCATGGCATGCAGCGTCGCGGCGGTGGGCGATGGCACCCAGGCGGTGTTGGCGCCGCTCAGCGGATGCGCGATTTTTTGCGCCATCATCGCCGCCATCAGATCGGGCATCGCCCACATACCCTTGCCGATCTGCGCACGGCCGGAGAGCCCGCAGGCGAGGCCGATGCGGACGTTGCGGTCTTCGTATGAGGCAATCCAGTCGCTGGCCTTCATCTCACCCTTGGGAATCATCGGCCCGGCCTGCATCGAGGTGTGGATTTCATCGCCGGTGCGGTCGAGAAAGCCGGTGTTGACGAAGGCGATTCGGTCCTTCACCGCGTGGATACAGGCGGCGAGATTGGCGGAGGTGCGTCGCTCCTCATCCATCACCCCGACCTTGATCGTGTGGCGGGCTAGGCCGAGCATATCCTCGACCGCGTTGAACAGCGCGTTGGTCAGCGCGGCTTCGGCGGGGCCGTGCATCTTGGGTTTGACGATGTAGATGCTGCCGGTGCGTGAATTGCACAGTTTACCGAGGCCTTTGAGGTCATGCAGCGCGATGGTTGACGTCATGACGGCATCGAGCAGGCCCTCATGCGCCTCGGCGCCATCGGGCAGGCACACGGCGGGGTTGGTCATCAGATGGCCGACGTTGCGGACGAACAGCAGGCTGCGACCGGGGAGGGTCAGCGTTGCGCCATCGGCGGCGGTGTAGCTGCGGTCGGGGTTGAGCGCGCGGGTGATCGTCTGACCGCCCTTGGCAAAGCTCTCGGCGAGATCGCCTTTCATCAGGCCCAGCCAATTGCGCCATGCGGCGACCTTATCCTCAGCATCGACGGCGGCGACCGAGTCTTCGAGATCGACGATCGTGGTCAGCGCGGATTCGAGGATGACGTCGGCGATTTTGGCTGGATCGGTCGCGCCGACGGGATGTTGTTTATCAATGAGCACATCTATGTGCATGCCATTGTTTTGCAACAATATACTTGCGCCGCTGCGGGCAATGAGTTGGGCGGGATCGGCCAGCGCCAATTCGCCACCGGTCCAGTCGGCCCATTTGCCCGAAGCCAGCGGCACGGCTTCATCGAGGAAGCTCTTGGCAGCGTCGACCACCTGCGCGCCGCGCTCGCTGTCATAGCCGCCGGGCTTAGCCGTCCCCGGCAGCGCGTCTGTGCCGTAGAGCGCATCGTACAGACTGCCCCAGCGCGCATTGGCGGCGTTGAGGGCGAAGCGGGCGTTGAGCGAGGGGACAACCAACTGCGGGCCAGCGGTGGTGGCGATCTCGGGATCGACGTTCTCCGTACCGATGGTGAAGGGTGCCGGCTCCGGCACGAGATAGCCGATGTCGCGGAGGAACGCCTGATACTCCGCCATGTCGAGCGGATGGCCGACGCGCGCCTTGTGCCAGTCGTCGATAGCGGATTGCAGGCGCTCGCGCTCGGCGAGCAGCGCGCTATTCTCCGGCTCGAAGCGGGCGAGAATGGCGGCGAGCCCGGTCCAGAAATGCTCCGCAGCGACGCCGGTGCCGGGCAGCACTTCGGCTTCGACGAAAGAGGTCATTCGCGAGTCGACAGAGAGGCCCGCGCGGGTTTCGTAAATTGTCATGGCAATTGCTTCCTCTGTCTCGCCCTACGTCGTCGACGCATGGCTCATCGATAGTGCAACTGGGGAGGAAGCGGGAGGGGCTATGGCAAGCAGATGCTGCCATTGCAACATCGGTACAGGTCCGGCAGCAACTGCTAACCAATGATGTCCCGGCGTCCGACGATGACGATATCGAGATTGTTGAAGCCTTGGATGACGCTGAGGACCAGCGGCGCTCTGGGCGGCGCGCCTTGCGGCATCAGGGTATAGGCCCCGTCCTGTTGGCTCGGTCCGAGGTGGCGATCGAGCGTTTCCCTTTGAGCAAAAGTGTAGCCAGCATCGAAAATGGCTGTGCCATTTGCCGGATCGGCGACGAGGCAGAAAGTGCGCGCGTCATCACGCAGCGCAGTTGCCTTCAACGCACCGCCCGAATTGGTTTCGAGATATGCGCCATTGCTGCCCTGGAGGATGCATTTGACATAATTGGGCGTCCGGAAATATTCGCCCTCAGCCTTTGGCCAGGTTTCGATGGTCAATTGCGCACCCAGTCCGGCGGTGGCCGCCTCGACCACCAGATAATCCTGAACGGTTTCGGACGGGTCATAGCGAAACGGACGGAACAGCATGCCTGCCGACGTCGGAAAATCATCCGACCTGCCACTTATCCCGTCGCGGAATTTGAAGCGCTTTGCCCGCAATGCTATCCGGCACCCTGAGGAGAGCGGTTGGCCAGACCAGACATAGGATTTTTCTGGATATTCACGCTCGGTCACCGGCTTAGCTCCCTGATCGATGCGGTACGCTATCCGCATCTGTTCCAGATAGCCACATGGCTGCAGAACAAACTGCCAGGGGTGGAGGTGCACAAGCGCAACGGCTAGAGAGACCGCATGACCATCCTGACCGCCACCGAACAGCGTGCCATTGCGCATCCCGATCAGGCGGCGATGCTGGCCGAGGTCGAGGCTTGGGCAACGGTCAATTCGGGGTCGCGCAATCTGGGCGGGCTGGCGACGATGGCCGGGCTGCTGAGCGACGCCTTTGCTGCCCTGCCCGGCTCGGTAGAACTGCTGGATGCAGCGTCTGTCGATGCCGTTCGCGTTGACGGCAGCGTGGAGGGTATCGCGCATGGCCGGCATCTGGTGGTGCGGGTCAGACCAGCGGCCAAACTGCGGATGCTGTTTACCGGCCATATGGACACGGTGTTTCCACCCGATCATCCGTTTCAGGCGCTGACCTGGCTCGACGCGAACACGTTGAACGGACCCGGCACCGCCGACATGAAAGGCGGGTTATCGGTGATGCTCGCCGCGTTGAAGGCGGTTGAGGCGAGCGGCGGTGCGGCGGATTTCGGCTATGATGTCATCGTCAACAGCGACGAGGAAACAGGGTCGCTGTCTTCCTCTGCACTGATCGCCGAACTGGCGCGCGGCAAGGCGGCTGCTTTTACCTATGAGCCGTCTGCCCTGCCCGATGGGACGCTGGCGGGCGCACGTCCGGGCAGTGGTAACTTCAGCCTGACGGTGCGCGGCAAGTCGGCGCATGCCGGACGCAACCCCGAGGACGGGCGTAATGCACTGGTTGCCGCCGCCGATATGGCAGTGCGGCTGAAGGCGGCGGTGCGGCCGGGGCTGACGATCAACCCGGCGAAGATTGATGGCGGCAGCGGCAACAATGTCGTGCCCGATCTGGCGATCTTGCGGGTCAATCTGCGGCCGCGGACTCCGGCTATCGAGGCCGAAGCCAAACAGTTTCTGCGCGATCTATGCCAGAAAATTTCGACCGAGCATGATGTCACCATCAACATGCACGGCAGCTTCGCCCGCCCTCCCAAGCCGGTCGATGCTGCGGCGGCGCGACTATTCGCCATCGTCGAAGGGGCGGGAACCGATCTGGGACTGGCAATCAGCCATAAGGATTCGGGCGGGGTGTGCGATGGCAATAATATCCATGCCTGTGGTGTGCCGGTGGTCGATACGATGGGGGTGCGCGGTGGATCGATCCATTCGGCCCAGGAATATATGTTTGTCGATAGTTTGGCGGAGCGGGCGCGATTGTCGGCTTTGTCGATCTTGCGTATCATCGTTAAGGGCGGCGTGTAACGCGTTGGTTATGCGTCGAAGAGGGGCGAAATGACATTCATCATCCGGCCGGCCACGATGGCCGATGTGCAACCGATGTACGAGATGGCGAAACTGACCGGCGGCGGGTTCACCAACCTGCCGCCCGACAAAGGGGCACTGATCGCAAAGCTCGAGCGCGCGACGGCGGCTTTCGCCAACCCCGAAAGCGTCGAGGAAGACCGGCTGTTCGTGCTGATGCTGGAGAATCGCGATACCGGCGAGATCCGGGGAACCTGTCAGATTTTCACCCGCGTCGGCGTGCGCTGGCCTTTCTATTCCTATCGTATCGGCACCATGTCGAAACGCAGCGAGGAATTGAACCGGACGTTCCGCGCTGAAATCCTTAATCTCGTCTCCGATCTGGAAGGCGCGTCAGAGGTCGGCGGGCTGTTCCTGCATCCGCATGAGCGCGCGGGCGGTCTGGGGCTGCTGCTGGCGCGATCGCGCTATCTGTTCATCGCCAAGCACCGCGAGCAATTCGGCGACCGGCTGATCGCCGAATTGCGCGGGGTGATCGACGATGCGGGTGGATCGCCTTTCTGGGACGGGGTTGCGGGCAAATTCTTCGGCATGAGCTTTCAGGATGCCGACGAGTTCAATGCGTTGCACGGCAACCAGTTCATCGCCGATCTTATGCCCAAGCACCCGGTCTATGTCGCCATGCTGTCCGAACACGCCAAGGCGGTGATCGGCCTGCCCCACCCCAGCGGTCGCGCGGCGATGCGGATGCTGGAGAATGAGGGTTTCGCTTACGAGAAATATATCGACATTTTCGACGGCGGCCCAACCATGACCGCGCGCACCGACGCGGTGAAGACGATCCGCGATGCGCGGAGCGATGTGGTGACGGCGGTTGGTGAGGGTGGCGCACGGGCGCTGGTGGCAACAGGGACGTGGCAAGACTTCCGTTGCGCCTTTGGGGAGGTTGCTGTGCAAGAGGGTGGCGTGGTGCTGAATGCGGCGGGGACGGCTGCTCTGGACGTAGAGCCGGGCGACAGCATCGACTGGATCGCGAGCTAGCGTGGCGGAGCAAGGGGACAGTCCCCTTTTTTGCGGCAACGTCCGCTGAAGGACATTGAGTCATGATCACAGAAATCAACTTCGACGGGGTCATCGGGCCGAGCCATAATTATGCCGGCCTCAGCCACGGCAACCTTGCCGCGACCGGCAATGCCGGGGCGACATCGCATCCGCGCGAAGCAGCGTTGCAGGGGCTCGCGAAAATGCGGCACAATCTGGAGGCTGGGCTGGCGCAGGGGTGGTTCATGCCGCTCGACCGGCCCAACAGCCAGTGGCTGACCGCATTGGGCACCGACACCGCCAGCGCCGAGCCGCACATGCGCGCTGCCGCCTTCTCCGCCTCGGCAATGTGGGCCGCCAATGCCGCGACCGTCTCCCCCTCCCCGGATACGCGCGACGGGCGCTGCCATCTGACCGTTGCCAATCTGGTGACGATGCCGCACCGCAGCCATGAATGGAGCGGCACGCTGGCGCAGTTGAAGCTGGCCTTTGCCGACGCCAGTGCATTTGCTGTGCATGGACCGATCCCCGCACCGTTCGGTGACGAAGGCGCGGCCAACCATATGCGGCTGGCCCCCGCCCATGGCGAACCGGGGGTCGAGATTTTCGTTTATGGCAAGAGCGGCGGCGGCTTCCCGGCACGGCAGCATATCGAGGCATCGAAGGCGGTCGCGCGGGTGCATCGGCTCGATCCGGCGCGTACCCTGTTCATCGAACAGAGCCCCCGCGCCATCGGTGCTGGGGCGTTCCACAATGATGTCGTCGCGGTGGCGAACGAGCGCGTGCTATTCGTCCACGAAAGCGCCTTTGCCGAGCGCGATGCGGCCTATGCGGCGATCCGTTCGGCGGCACCGTGGTGCGAAATTGTCGACGTAGCTGAGAGCGACATGCCGCTCGCCGATGTTGTTTCCAGCTATTTGTTCAACGCGCAACTGGTGACGCTGCCTGCCGGCGAACAGGCGCTGGTGGTACCGACCGAGGCGATGGCGACGCGCAGTGTCAAGCGCTGGATCGACGCGCATATTGCCGGAAATGGTCCGATCCGGCGTGTGCTGCCGGTCGATGTCCGCCAGTCGATGGCCAACGGCGGCGGCCCGGCCTGCCTCAGGCTGCGCGTGGTGGCCGATCCTGCCACCATCGAACCGCGCTTCCTGTGCACGGCGGAGGCCATCGATCGTGCGGGCGAGGTGATTGCACGGTACTGGCCGGAGAGCATTGCTCCCAGCGATCTGGCGCTGCCGTCGCTGGTCGGCACCATCCGTTCGGCCCGTATGGCGCTGCTGGACGCCATGGGATTGGCCGATTTGGGATAAGCGAGCAGCAGCAGCCGCGCTCACCCTGAACATGTCGAAGGGTGCTGACCTGCGGCTTCGACCAGCGCAGTCTGAGCGCGACTGGGGGCGCGTTTTTATTATCAAGGTTAATCCCCTTCCCTCCTGTCGGATTAATTGACTATTTACCATCTCCAGCCGCGCCACATCGGTGCAACCAAGCGGTTGGCACGGGCATTGCTGTGAGATGGATATGTGGACAAAGATCAAGCGCCTGTTCGTCATAAAGACCCGGATCGAGGCCTGCCTGATCATCTATGCGCTTGGCTTGGGCGCGCTGGAACGCGGCATACTTTATACTCATCAATATCCCGGCGTCGGCGGTTATCTGCTGATGGCGGCGTGCACCGGATCGGTATTCCTTGGCGGCGCGAAGATTTTCGATTGCCTGCGCTTCGAAGCCGCTGCGCGCGCCGCAGCGATTGACAACGACAGCCAGCCCGCCACAACCATAGGCTGACGAGGGAAGCGGTGACTTCCCCGCATCGATGAGGGAGCGCAGCGTGGCGAAAAAGGCGAAGATCGAACTCAGCGGTGAACCCGATGGCGGCGGTTCGGCGCTCAGCCCATTGGTCGGCCTTGCCCGCGAGGACATGATCGGCGCGGTTGCCGCGCTGCTGCGTGAAACTGCGATGAAGCCCGACAAGACAATCAAGCATATGCGCAGCTTTGGCGACGATGTGATGAAGATCATGACCGGCAAGTCGGACCTGACTCCTGCCGCCAAGGACAAACGGTTCACCGACGTGGCATGGAGCTACAACCCCTTCTACCGCGCCGGGGTGCAATATTATCTCGCCATGCAAAAGACGACGCAGGCGTGGATCGACGATCTCGACTTCGACGAGATGGAGCGCAACCGCGCCAGCTTCATCTCGGGCATGATCCTCGACGCGCTCGCCCCGACGAACAGCCTTGCGGGCAACCCCTCCGCCATCAAACGTGCCATCGATTCGGGCGGGCTCAGCCTGATGAAGGGGCTGAAGAACGCCTATACCGACATCGTCCGTAACGACGGCATCGTCAGCCAGGTCGACAAACGGCCGTTTACCGTCGGCGGAAATCTGGCGATCACGCCGGGTCAGGTTGTGTGGCGCACCGAGATGATGGAGCTGATCCAGTACATACCGACGACCGAGAAGGTTCACGCCATCCCGCAACTGACCGTGCCGCCGCAGATCAACAAGGCCTATATCAACGATCTGACCCCGCAGAAATCAGTGGTGCAGCTGCAACTCGCGGCGGGCATCCAGCCGTTCGTCATCAGCTGGCGCAACCCGCAGATCGAACATGGTCATTGGGGATTGGCTGACTATGTCGACGCAGTGATCGAGGCGATCGGTGTGGTCCAGTCGATCAGCGGATCGGACAAAATCAATCTGTCGGGTGCCTGCTCGGGCGGGATCACGCTGGCGACCATCGTGTCGAAGATGCAGGCGGCGGGCGACACCCGCGCCAATGCCATCACGATGATGGTCTGTGTGCTGCAACCCGAGGCGACTGACAGCGAAGTGGGCGCGCTGGTGTCGAAACATGGCATCGAGCTGGCGCGGCAACGCAGCGCCAAGAAGGGGATATTGGAGGGCTCGTCGCTCAGCCGCTCCTTTGCCTGGCTGCGGCCGAACGATCTGGTGTGGAATTATGTCGTCAATAATTATCTGCACGGCGAGGACCCGCCCGCGTTCGACATCCTCTACTGGAACAACGACGCGACCAACCTGCCAGCCAGGCTCCACAGCGACTATCTCGATTTTTACGAGACGCAGCCGTTCGCCAATCCGGGCAAGGTCGAACTCGCAGATCATATCGTCGATTTGTCCAAGGTAAAGAACGACCTGTTCCTGCTGGCCGGGGTGACCGACCACATCACCCCGTGGAAGGCCTGCTACCGCACGACGCAGTTGTTCGGATCGAAGAAAATCGAGTTCGTGCTTTCGCAGTCGGGACACATCCAGGCGATCCTCAATCCGCCAGGCAATCCCAAGTCCAAATTCTACAAATCGAGCAAGAAGCCGCCTGCCGACGTCGAAAAATGGCTCGGGCAAGCCGAGGAAGTAGCAGGCAGCTGGTGGCCCTACTGGGCCGAATGGGTCAAAACGCGGTCAGGCGCGTTGAAGGACGCACCCAAACAATTGGGTAATGACATTTATCCACCGCTCGAAGCAGCGCCTGGCAGCTATGCCCATGGCTGACCGCGCAACCCGAAGGACGAGAATGACCGCCACTGACCTTCAAGACGATATCCAGCCCGGCGAATTCGCCATTGATGAAGCCGCCATTGTCCATGATGGCCAAGGCCTTCACGGTGCCAGAGTCCGGATGATTGCCGCCAACGGTCGCACATTGCGCGTCGCGGTTTGGAAGGCAAAGCGCGACGAGGGCAATCTGCCGCTGCTGTTTTTCAACGGCATCGGCGCGAACATCGAGCTTGTTGCGCCGTTTGCCTGCCAGTTCGAGAACCGCGATTTCGTCATGTTCGATATGCCGGGCATCGGCGGATCGCCCGAACCGGTGCTGCCCTACACCGCGATCAGCATGGCGATGACCACCGCCGATCTGCTCGATACTTTGGGCTACCCGCAGGTCGATGTCATGGGGGTTAGCTGGGGCGGCGCGATGGCACAGCATTTCGCGATGCAGCATTCCAAGCGCGTCGGACGGGTAATCCTGTGTGCGACGTCGGCGGGCTGGTTCATGGTGCCGGGCAAGCTGTCGGCCCTCACCAAGATGGCCAATCCGCGCCGCTACATCGATCCCGATTTCATGGCGAAGAATTTTGCCACGCTTTACGGCGGCGATCTGCGCGGCGCAAAAGGGCATGTCGCCCGTGTCAAACCACCGAGCGGGACGGGTTATGCCTATCAGTTGATCGCCTTCCTAGGCTGGACCAGCGCGCCGTTTTTGCCGTTCCTGATGAAGGCGGAAACGCTAGTGATGATGGGCGAGAAGGACAATATCGTGCCGATCGCCAATGGCAGGATATTGAAGACGCTGATCCCCGGGGCCGAGCTGGAGATCGTGCCCGATGGCGGGCATCTGTTTCTGGTGAGCCATGCCGAGGCCACACGAAAGTCGATCGTGGCGTTTCTGGATCGCCCGAGAGAGGCAATGAAGGCGGCGGCGTGAGAACAATGTTGTGCAAGGATAATTAGGGACTGTCCCTAATTATCCTCCAACCGTCGCCCGAGAAACTCCGTGATCGCCGCCGCCGTCGCTTCTGGCGCTTCTTCCATCGGCAAGTGCCCGACGCCATCCATCAGGACCACCTCGCTTCGCGCTATCCGTTCGGCAAAGCTTTGTGCCGCGCTAGGGTTTATGAGGCGGTCTTCCTTGCCGAACAGGATCAGCGTCGGCGCGGTAATGGTGCGGGCACGTTCCGCAGCGCCATCATCGACGAACGGCCGGGCAAAGCGCATCATCGTCGCGGCCCGATTGCCGGGGAAGCGGAGCAGTTCCCAATAGCGGTCGACGGTCGCGTCATCGATTTGCGCCGGATCGGCGACCGAGCCTTCGAGACTTTGCCGGATCAGGAAGCGCGGGGTGATCTGCCCGCCAAGCCAGCGGCCGAACGACGACCTCATGATGCGGAACCCGATATTGCTTTTCGGCGGAGCCTCGTCCCCGCGCGAAGGCATGCCGCCAGCGTCAAGCAGCAGCAGCGCCTGCACCTTTGCCGGGTGCGCCAGCGCGTAATTCCAGCTGACCCCGCCTCCCATTGAATTGCCGCCGAGGATGAAGCGGTCGAAGCCGAGCGCGGTGGCGACGCCGTCGACGGTGGCGACCATCTCTGCCGTATCATAGCGATTTGTCGGGGTTGCGCCGGTCAGGCCGTGGCCGGGAAGATCGAGCGTGACAACGCGATAGGCTGCCCCAAGTTCGCGCTTGAGTGGTTCCCAAGTGTGCAGGCTGCTATTCGATCCATGAAGCAGGATCATCGCCTGGCCGCTGCCGCCGGTGTCGCGGACATGAACGCGGGCGCCGTCGGCCAGTGTCACGAACCGGCTGGTCGGGCCGCCATATTTGGCGATCATATCGGCGCGGTCGGCGTCGGGGGTGCGGAAGACGATGAAGGCGACGGCGACAATGGCAATTAGGAGGGCAAGTGTCCAGCCAATGCGTTTGAACCATCTGGTCATTGCACTTCCCCCGTCATCCCAACGAAAGCTGGGACCTCAAGCCGTCGAGATCTGCTCTGCCCGGCCAGCGCAACGCTATGCGGTAAGGCGTATTTCGACAAGCTCAGCACTGCGAATTACTGATGAACGACCTGCTCCCCTCCCACCTGCGCGAGGGGTCGGGCGTGGACTCTCACCGACAAGAGCAGTGCTTGCTGACAGCCCCACCCCTAACCCCTCCCGCAAGCGGGAGGGGAACAGAGTCAACACTCGACCACATTCACCGCCAGTCCGCCCTTCGACGTTTCCTTATATTTGTCGCGCATGTCGAGCCCGGTCTGCCACATCGTCGCGATCACCTTGTCGAGGCTGACGACGTGCGTGCCGTCACCCATCATCGCGATGCGGCTGGCATCGATCGCCTTGATCGAACCCATCGCGTTGCGCTCGATGCAGGGGATTTGCACCAGGCCGCCGATCGGATCGCAGGTCAGCCCCAAATTATGCTCCATGCCGATTTCGGCCGCATTTTCGATCTGCGCGTTAGTGCCGCCTAGCGCCGCCGTCAGCCCTGCCGCCGCCATCGAGCAAGCGACGCCGACCTCTCCCTGACAGCCGACTTCGGCGCCCGAAATCGAGGCATTGCGCTTGTAGAGCGCGCCGATGGCGGCGGCGGTGAGCAGGAAGGCGCGCACTCCCTCGGGCGAGCCGCGATAGCACCGCTCATAATAACGGATGACCGCCGGGATGATCCCTGCCGCGCCATTGGTTGGGGCGGTAACCACCCTGCCCCCGGCGGCATTCTCCTCGTTCACTGCCATCGCCCACAGATTGATCCAGTCGAGCACGACCAGCGGATCGGCGATAAGCTGTTCGTGGCGGGCGCGGATGTCGGCGGCGATGCCCGGTGCTCGGCGTTTGACGTTGAGCCCGCCAGGCAGGATGCCCTCTGCGCAGCAACCCGCGTCGATGCAGGCGGACATGGCGGCGGCGATGCTGTCGAGGCCAGCGGTGATGGCGACATCGTCAACCCGCGTGCGTTCGTTGGCAAGCATCATCTCGGCGATGGTCAGCCCTGAGTCCGCGCCCATCGCCAGCATTTCCGCGCCGCTGGTAAAGCCGAACGGTAGCGCGATCTCATCCTCCGCCCCGCCCGAGTTGCGGCCCGCCTCGTCCTCATCGACGACAAAGCCACCGCCGATCGAATAATAGGTGCGGCTGTCGAGCAGTGCACCGCCACCGTCGAGCGCGGCAAACTCCATCGCGTTGCTATGATAGGGGCGGCGTTCCCGCATGCGGAATTTCAAGTCGCGGTCGGGGTGAAAGGCGATGTCAGGGCCGTGCGGGAGCTGAAGCAGACCGTCGGCTCTGGTGCGTTGCCAGATGGCTGTGATGGCATCGGCGCTGGTGTCATGCGGCCATTCGCCTGCCAGACCGGCGACGATTGCGGTGTCGCTGGCATGGCCCCGCCCGGTCAGCGCCAGCGATCCGAACAAATCGACCTTCAGCGAGCCAAGCTGGTCGAGCAGGCCCGCTTGCGCCAGCCGCGCAACGAATCGACGCGCGGCGAGCATCGGGCCAACGGTGTGCGATGATGAAGGGCCGACGCCAATCTTGAACAGCTGGAAAATCGAAATTGCCATGCCGCTGCCGTAGCGGGGGCGAGGCAAGAGCGCCAGATAGTTGCACGGGCAACCAACGCCTTGCCTCTGCGCGCGCTTGCGGTTTTAACTCCGCAACAACCAATCGCCGATAGCAATGCCGCCATGGAAGTGATGCTCTACTGGCTGATCGCCGCCAATTTCATCGGCTTTGCGCTGATGCTGTGGGACAAGGCGCGCGCCGAGGCGGGCGGCTGGCGCGTCGCCGAGTCGACGCTGATCGGATGGAGCCTGATCGGCGCGTCAATCGGCACACTCGCCGCATCGCATCTGGTGCGTCACAAAACCCGCAAGCAGCCGATCGCAACGATCCTGCGCGTCATACCCATAGGCCATGCGGCGCTGGCCTGTGCGGCAATCCTCGGGCTGCTCGATCCGCTGGCCAGCGCCATTATCGGCGGTTGACCGTCAGCGCCCGGCTTGCAGCGATCCGGCCCGCTGGGCGAGCGCGACGAACTCCTGCCGCCAGCGATCGTCACCCGCATTCCGGTCCGCCAGTGCGCGCGCATCGGCATAGCTGAACCGCCCAAGCCGGGTGTCGCCGCGCAGCAACTGGCCGTAAGCCGCCACCGCCACGGCAAATCCCATGTCGCCCCTCGGCGTACCGGTCCCGCGCAACGTGGACGCAGGCAGCCGCCGCTCGATCAACCGCGATTCATCCTCGCCCGGCAGTTTGTAGCGCAGTCGCAGCGACACCGCATCGCCGCCGCGATCGCCGCCACCCGCGCGCCGGTTGGCGGCAAAGGCGCGATCGGGCAACCAGCCGCGCCCGCCCGCTGGCACGATCTCGTAAATCGCCGTCACTTGATGCCCGGCGCCGATTTCCCCGGCGTCGACTGCATCATTGGCGAAATCCTCCTCCGCCAGTGCGCGGTTCTCATAGCCGATCAGGCGATATTCACTGACATGGGCCGGGTTGAACTCGACCTGGATTTTCACGTCGTGAGCGATGGTAAACAGCGTCGATGACAGTTGCTGGTTCAGCACCCGCCGCGCCTCGTTGATGCTGTCGATATAGGCGTAATTGCCATTTCCCTTGTCGGCGGCCTGCTCCATCAGCGCTTCGTTGTAATTGCCGCGCCCAAAACCGAGCGTGCTGAGCTGGATGCCGCTCGCCCGCTGCCGCTCGATCATATCGATCAGCGCCTCATTATTGCTAACGCCGACATTGAAATCGCCATCGGTGGCGAGGATGACACGATTGATCGCGCCATCGACGAAGCTATCGCGCGCGGTGCGATAGGCCAGCTCCAGCCCGGCCCCGCCCGCCGTCGATCCGCCCGCGCGCAGCCGGTCGATCGCGCCGATCACTGCCTTCGGGTCGCTGGTCGGATCGAGCACCCGGCCCGCTGCCCCTGCGTAAACGACGATGGACACCTTGTCGCGCGCAGTGAGCTGTTCGGCCATCAGCGCCAGCGAGCATTGCACCAGTCCCAGCCGGTCGGTGCCTTGCATCGATCCCGAAACATCGACGAGGAAGACGAGATTGGCCGCAGGCCGCTCGCGTGCCGACACATCATAGCCGCGCAGACCAACGCGCATCAGCCGGGTTTCGGCATTCCACGGGGTCGTCGCAAAATCGGTGGTGACGCTGAACGGCGTCCGCCGGTCGCGCGGCGCGGGATAATCATAGCGGAAATAATTGAGCAATTCCTCGGTGCGCACCGCATCCTGCGGCGGCAGCCGATTGTCCTGCGTCAGCATCCGGCGGACGTTGGAATAGCTGCCAGTGTCGACATCGACCGAGAAGGTCGAGACCGGCGTGTCGGCGACGGCGAGCACTCCGGATACGGCCTCTCCGGCATAGCGGTCGCGGTCGGCCTGCGGGGGTTGGCCGGAATTGCCGCCAACGACGGTGACCGGTGATGGCGACGTCATGGATGGCGCGGCTATCCGCGAGCCGGTGACGACGATCGCTTCACTGCTGGCCTGTGGAAGCGGAGGGAGCGGAGGAGGCGGAGGCGGTGGCGCGGGGGGAGGTGGGGCAGCCGCTGAACCGTCACGATAGTTGCCTCCCGTCGGCTGCGCACGAACCGAGCCTGTCTGCTGTCGCGTGCGCTGCTCGCTAAACGTCGTCTCCTCGCTGGTGTAGCGCGCGCACAGGCTTTCGGCATCGATCCTGTTGTCGCGCTTTGCCATATCTTGCGCCAGCACCGGGGCGGCGAGCTGCGGCGGGACGCTGCCTGTCAGAACCAGCGCAACCAGTGGCAATGTGGCTATGACCCGCATCGGAGCTCTCCCTCTTCCCTGAAATCCCGAGTGAGCCGAACCTATGGCGGCCAAGCTGAATGCCATGTGACCGCCCGCGCTTGAGCTTTGGCGCGCTGCTCGCTAGATGCTGGGCTTTAATGACATCGACGCCCCACCCCATCGATCCGCGCACCCCATTGGGCCGCGCGGCGTTTCCGCACAGGCATCTGCTCGGGCTTGCCGGGCTTCAGCCGTGGGAAATCAGTTTCCTACTCGACGAGGCCGAACGCTGGGTCGATCTCGGGCGATCGGGTGCGGTCAAGCGGGCCGACGTGCTCTCCGGCCTGACTGTCATCAACGCCTTTTTCGAGAACAGCACCCGCACGCTGCTTTCTTTCGAGATTGCCGGCAAGCGACTCGGCGCAGACGTGGTCAACATGCATGTCGCGCAATCGAGCGTGAAAAAGGGCGAGACACTGATCGATACGGCGATGACGATCAACGCCATGCGCGCCGACGCCATCGTCATCCGCCATGGCAGTTCGGGCGCGGTGGCGCTGATCGCCGACAAGGTCGATTGCCCGGTGCTCAACGCCGGTGACGGCTGGCACGAACATCCGACGCAAGGGCTGCTCGACGCGCTGACCATCCGCCGTCGCAAGGGCCGCATAGATGGTCTGCGCATCGCTATCTGCGGCGACATCCGCCACAGCCGTGTGGCGCGGTCGAACATGATCGCACTGGCGACGATGGGCGCGGAAGTGCGTGTCGCCGGACCGCCGACGTTGGTGCCGGTCGATGTCGCGGGCTATGCCGCGATCCGCTTTACCCGCATCGAGCCCGCGCTCGAAGGGGCCGATGTCGTAATGATGCTGCGGTTGCAGAACGAGCGCATGGACGGAGCCTTCATCCCCAGCGCGCGCGAGTTTCACGCGCTTTTCGGGTTGACCAACGAGCGACTGGCGCTGGCCAAACAGGATGCCCTCATCATGCACCCCGGCCCGATGAACCGCGGCGTCGAGATCGACAGCGCGGTGGCCGATCATCCGACCCGCTCGGTCATCACCGAACAGGTCGAGATGGGCGTTGCAGTGCGCATGGCCTGTCTCGATGTGCTGACGCGACAGGCGCGCGGTGTGGAGGGCTGGGCATGAACCGGGTGCGCTTCATCAATGCACGGCTGGTCGATCCAGTGGTGAGCGATGTGATCGCTGGGGAATTGCTCGTCGAAGATGGCCATATCGTTGCCAACGATAGCGCGACAGCAGACGAGGTCATCGACTGCAAGAACCTCCTTCTCGCTCCCGGTATTGTCGATTTCGGCGTCTTTGCCGCCGACAGGAAAGCGTTCCATTTCGGCGGCATCACCCGCGCCGCGCTGATGCCCGACGGCCCCTCACCGCTCGACCAGCCCGGATTGATCGAGCGCGCCGCCAAGGCTGGCAAGCCTGACCTGTGGCTGCACCCGCTCGCGGCGATGACACGCGGACTGGAGGGGCGCGAGCTGGCGGAGATGGGGCTGATGCAAGCTGCCGGCGCGCGCGCCGTCGCTACCGGCCGAGCCCGCATCGCCGACAGCGGCGTAATGGCGCGGGCGCTGGCCTATGCCGGTGGCCTCGGCCTCGTCACCGTTACCCACGCCGAGGACGAGGGGCTGACCCGATACGCTGTTGCCACCGAAGGTGAGATGGCGCTGCGGCTGGGCCTGCCGGCAGCCCCGGCGATCGCCGAAGCCATTGCTGTCGCACGGGATATCGCACTGGTCGACGCTACCGGTGCGCCACTGCATTTCCGCCAACTGACCACCGCCGCGGCGTTCGACCTGGTCCGTACCGCCAAGGCGAAAGGACTGCCGGTCACCTGCGGCATCAGCCCGGCGCATCTACTGCTCAGCGATGTTGCGCTTGGCGCATGGCGGACGTTCAGCCGACTTTCGCCGCCACTGCGCGAGGAATCCGATCGTCAGGCGGCGCTTGCGGCACTGGCCGATGGCACAATCGATGTCCTGTGCTCCGCCCACGATCCACGCGGTCCCGAGGACAAGCGCCTGCCCTTTGCCGATGCCGCGCCGGGGATGGCGGGGGCGGAAACGCTGCTGGCACTGGGCTTGGGGCTGGTGCGTGACGATGTCATCACCCTGCCCCGCCTGTTCGCGCTGCTCTCCGCAACGCCCGCCCGCCTGCTCGGCGTCAATGCCGGGTCGCTGGCGGCGGGTGCGGAGGCTGACCTTATCCTGATCGATCCCGACACGCCATGGCAAGTCGATTCGAAGAAGATGTCGGCGCGCGCGGGCAATACGCCGTTCGATAGCCTGCCGGTGCAGGGACGGGTCACGGCAGTCTGGAAAGGCGGGCGCAAGGTGGCTTAACACAGGCCCCTAGTGCGTCCGAGCGCAGGAATTTACACCACCGCCCCGGCGTTCTTGTCGATCACCACTGCATTGGCTTTGCTATCGCCATCGATCGCAATGAAGCTGTCCGGCCCCACCTTCAGCCACACCAGAATCGGCGCCGACATATAGATCGACGAATAGGTGCCGATGAAAATGCCGAGGAACATGGCGATCGCGAAACCGAAGATCACTTCCGGCCCGATCAGCACCAGCGTTGCCAGCGCCAGCAGCATCGAAAGGCTGGTCATTACCGTCCGCGCGAGCGTGTCATTGACGCTGAGATCGAGCAGCGCCAACATGTCCATCTTGCGGAATTTGCGCAGATTTTCACGAATGCGATCGAACACGACGATGGTATCGTTCAGCGAATAGCCGATGATCGTCAGCAGCGCGGCGACGATGTTGAGGTTGAATTCAAGCTGGGTCAACGCAAAAAAGCCAAAAGTCAGCGCAACGTCATGGAACAATGCGAACAGCGCCCCGACGCCGAACTGCCATTCGAAGCGGAACCAGATGTAGATCGAAATGCCGAGCATCGCCAAAGCGAGACTTAGCGCGCCGGTGGTGAGCAATTCGTCGGACACCTTGCCCGATACCGTATCGACCGAACTGACGGTCGCATCGGGGTAGCGCGCCTTGATCACCGCTTGCAGCCGTTCGGCGGCACGATCGGCGGCCGCTTTGGTTTCGGTCGCATCGAGCCCATCGGTCGATGGCAGCGGCGTGCGGATCGACAGCGAACGGGCCGATCCGAATTCCTGGACGCTGACATCGCCCTCTTGCAGCGCGCCGATCTCGTTGCGCAACTGGTCGATATCCGGGGTTTGGGTGAATTCGACCCGCACCATCTGGCCGCCGGCAAAATCGACGCCGAAATTGAGTCCGCGCACCGCAACCAGCACGAACGATGCGATGATCATGCCGATGCTGATCGCCATCGCGACATTGCGCCATCTGAGGAACTGGATCGTGGTGTTGTCGGGAACGAGCTTGAGCAGCTTCATCGGTCAGGCCCTTGCTTAAATCGTGATCGACTGCGGCCGCGCTTTGCGCAACCAGTGCGCGGCGAACATGCGGCTGACCGTCACGGCGGTGAACACCGATGTGACGATGCCGATGGTCAGCACCACGGCGAAACCGCGGATCGGGCCCGATCCGAACACGAACATCAGCACGGCGGCGATGACGTTGGTGATATTGGCATCGAAAATCGCCCGGCTCGCTTCCTTGTAGCCGGTCTCGACCGCCGCAATAACCTTGCGGCCTCGCCGAAGCTCCTCACGTATGCGCTCGTTGATCAGGACGTTGGCATCGACGGCGGCACCGATGGTCAGCACGAAACCGGCAATGCCTGGCAAAGTCAGCGTCGCACCGAACACCGCCATGATGCCGACGATCAGCAAGATATTGAGAACCAACGCGATATTCGCATAGACGCCGAAACGGCCATAGACGATCAGCATAAAGAACAGGGTCAGTGTCGTGGCTATTGCGGCAGCAATCGCCCCCTTCTCGATCGATTCCTGCCCCAGATCGGGTCCGACGGTGCGCTCCTCGACCACCGCGAGCTTGACCGGCAATGCCCCGGATTTTAGCGCAATCGACAGGTTGGCGGCGCTTTCGGTGGTGAAATTGCCCGATATCTGCGCCTGCCCGCTGAGGATAGGTTCGTTGATCTCCGGCGCAGACAGTACTTTGCCGTCGAGCAGCATAGCGAATTGCTGGCCGGTCTGGGTGCGGGTGACGCGGGCAAAGATTGCCGAGCCAGCCCCGTTGAAACCGATATCGACGACCGGGCGACCATATTGGTCGAAACCGGACTGCGCCTTATCGAGCTGGTCGCCGGCAATCATCACCTGACGGCTGACGACAACATAGCCCGGTGCTGGTGCATTGAGCGGGTCGGCATAGGCGGCGACTTCATAGCCGATCGGCGCGCGTCCCTGCGTCGCCTCTGCGGGATCAAAGCCGCTCTCCAGCACTTCGCGGAATTCCAGCCGTGCGGTCTGACCGAGCAGATCCTTCAGCGCCTTGGGATCCTGCAATCCGGGAACCTGAACGACGATGCGGTCGCTGCCCTGCAACACGATGGTCGGTTCGCGTGTGCCGAGCGAGTTGACCCGACGCTCGACAATGTCGCGCGCGCCGGTCATCGCCTCGTCGATGAACTTCTGCAGTCCGGCGGCAGTCAGCGTCATGACGAAGCGGGTGCTGTCACGCACCTCGACGTCCCAGTCGCGCTGACCGGTTAGCGCCGCGCCGCTGGTCAGATTATTGAGCCGCTCGCGCACTTCGTCGACCTTGGTCGCGTCGCGCACCAGGAACGATAGACTGTTGCCGCTGCGCGCGACCTCACCGATGACAATATCGTCCGCAGCGCCGGTTTCGCCGCGCATCGCGCCGCGCAATTGCCCCTCCATGCTGTCGAGCCGCTGCTTGCGCACATCGGCGACGTCGGCCTCGAGCAGAATGTGCGATCCGCCGGCTAGATCGAGCCCGAGATTGACCTTGGGGGCCATCCACGTCGGCAGGCTGTTGCTCCACGTTCCGGGTATCAGGGTCGGAGCCGCGAGCAGCAGGCCGATGACGAGCGTAACTATGACGGAAATCGTCTTCCAGCGAGGAAAATCGAGCATAGGGATTTAGGTCCGATTCTGCCGGTGGATCAATCGTTGGCCGGTTTGACCGTCGCGGTCAGCACGTCGGACAACGTCGACTTGATCGCCTTGACCTTGACCCCGGTGGCGATCTCTATCTCGACCTCGGTTTCATCGACCTTGGTCACCTTGCCGATCAATCCGCCGCCGGTCACCACCATGTCGCCGCGCTTGGCCGCAGCGATCTTGGCGGCATGTTGTTTGGCTCGGTTTTGCTGTGGGCGGATCAACAGGAAATAGAATACCACAAAGATCAGCAGCAGCGGTGCCATCTGCACCAGAAAGTCGGTTGTGCCCCCGGTCGATGCGGCGGAAGCAAAAATCAGGCTGGAAGTCATGGGTGGACCTTGTCAAAATTGGGCCGGAATCAAAATGAGCCGATGCCGCGCAAACGTCTGATGCCGCAAATGGGGCCTCTCGCCGCGCACGCAAGAGTGCGGCGCGCCTATCACTTCGCCCCCAACGGTGCAACAGTGCGGCCCAAGCGGGGAATCGCCCCGCATCGCAGGGAGAGAGATATGATCATCATCCAGGGCCATGCACGCTTCGCCACCGGCACCGCCGCCGATCACATCGATGCGATGCGCACGATGGTAGAGGCGACCCGCGCCGAAGACGGCTGCCTTCTTTACGCATTTGCGTTCGACGCCATCGACCCCGATGTCATGCACATCACCGAACGGTGGGACAATGCCGATGCCCTCGCCGCGCATGGCGCCAGCGCGCATATGGGCGAATTCCGCAAGACGATGGGCGCCGCCAAGCCGCTCGAACTGAGCTTCGATCGCTACGCCACCGATGGCCCGATGACGAAATAGCGCGCGCCGCGCCCGCATCCGCCGCTTGCATCGGCAAGCACGGCCCGCTAGGGCCGCGCTTCGGTCGGGACGTAGCGCAGCCTGGTAGCGCATCACACTGGGGGTGTGGGGGTCGCAGGTTCGAATCCTGTCGTCCCGACCAAATTCGATGATTTGGCAGATCTTTTTCACGCCGGCCCGGCCCTATTCGGTGTCGAGTGGTGCAACCTTTTTTGTAGCTGTTTTCGACCTTATCCCGGGGACCGCATCGAATTGGCCTTCATGCGACGGGAAATCACTCGCAACGTGAAACCAAGGCACCGGCATAGATATATTTTCAGGGCGTGCTCCAACGCATCATCGCTCCGCTCGATAGAACGCGGCGAGCATGTCCCGTGGTTTCAAGCGGTGTTGACCCGTCTCGAACATTATGGTGGGCAACGACTATGGGCTCAATGATGACCGAATAGCGGAATGCGATGATGGGAAAGCTGCGATGAACGATACCACATCTGGTTTAACCGTCATCGCAGTGGTGGTCGTAGGCTGGTTCGTTGGCCTCGGCGTCGTGCTACGGCTTATCGAGCGCCAGATGGCTAGCGATCGGCGCAAGCAAGACCGCCTGGATGACGAGCGCGATGAGCGCGATCGCCTGGACCTGTTTGAGCAGCTCGAGCAAGAGCGTGGCAACGATTGACTGGCTTAGCGCCAGGGTCAGGGTTAGGGTCAGGGTCAGGGTCAAAGTCAAGGCAAATGCCCCGTAAATCCGCCAGCCCGTTTCGATACTTTAACTCGTCGGGTCAGGCGATCGATTTATGCGAGGCAGCGGCAGCAGTCGCTGCGGGCTGCGGCAGCAGTCGTCAGCCCGCGAGTACTGCGCTTACCAGCTCCGCCGCCTTGCTGTAGGGCGCGTAGAAGGCGTCGATCATGTCACCATGCGTCCCGCGCACGAACACGCCGCGCTGATTGGAGAACTCGCGGAAGCCCTCGATCCCGTGATGGCGGCCCATCCCGCTCATTCCCGACCCGCCAAATCCCATCGATGGCAGTGCGCTCTGGATGGTGCGTCAGGGCGTAACCGGCGTCGGTGCGCGCGTCGATGTCAGCACTAAATCGCGCAAAACGCCGTCGGCGACATAGGTCAGTCGAACATCGCCGCCTTGTGGCATGATAGCCAGATCGACCTGCGGTCCGGACACCGAATTGCTTGCGGTCATTGCCAGCCCATTCAACCCTTGGCGCACCGCCAAGTCGGCATAATGGCCGCACTTCGGCTGGCATCGCACGAGATAGGCTGTCGTACTTTCCCCGCCGTCGGGCAGTTCGATGAACCATCGATCGACGCCGGCAATCGCCATGATATCGGGGTGACTGGCATAACGGCCGGCTGCGATATCGGGGGGCGGGGGCGGTGCCTCCCGCTGGCCGTAATAGTCGCCGCAGCTTGCAAGAACCAGCGCGCACGGCAGCGCAAAACCGGCCAGCGGTCGACGGACCATCACCCCGCCAACGCCGCTTTCACCGCCGCGACGGCATCCGCTGACTTGGTCCCATCAGGCCCGCCGCCTTGAGCCATATCCGCTCGGCCGCCGCCGCCCTGCCCGCCAAGCGCGGCGACAGCGAGTTTGACCAGATCGACGGCGCTGGCCTGTCCGACCGCATCGTCGGTTACACCGATCGCAACCGAGGCGCGGCCGTCGTTGACCGCGACGAGCATGGCAATACCGCTGCCGACGGATATCTTCATGTCATCGACGGTGCCGCGCAGCCCCTTGGGGTCGAGGCCCTCGACCACCTGCGCGAGGAAACCGACCTGTCCGGTTGATCGCGAAATCACCTCGACTTTTGCAGCGGTGGATCCGGCAGCGCCGCCGCCCAGCGCCAGCGCCTTCTTCGCCTCGGCGAGCTCGCGCTCGGCCTTGCGCAGCGCCTCGGCCATCGCCGCGACCCGCGCCGGCACATCGTCAGGGGTGGTCTTGAGCGTCGCCGCCGCCGCCTTCAGCGCCTCATCGCGCCCCTTGAGCCAGACCCGCGCTGCCTCTCCGGTCAGCGCCTCGATGCGGCGCACACCGCTCGACACTGCACTCTCGCTGGTCACCGCCAGCAGCGCGATGTCTCCCAGCGCATTAACGTGGGTGCCGCCGCATAGCTCAACCGAATAATGCGCCTCATCAGCGTGGCCCATCGAGAGCACGCGCACTTCATCGCCATATTTCTCGCCGAACAGCGCCAGCGCGCCTGCTGCGATAGCATCGTCCGGGGTCATTAGCCGTGTCGTCACCTCGGCATTGCCGCGAATCTGCGCATTCACCTCGGCCTCGACAGCGGCGATGTCGTTCGCGCTTAACGGCACAGGCTGCGAAAAATCGAAGCGCAGCCGGCCTTCGGCGACCAGGCTACCCTTTTGCGTGACATGCCCGCCCAACCGATGGCGCAGCGCCGCGTGTAGCAGATGCGTGGCGCTATGGTTGGCGCGCAGTCGGTCGCGGCGGGCGCTGTCGACCACCAGTTTGACCGCGTCGCCGACCTTGACGCTACCAGCGTCGATAGTCGCGACATGCGCGTGCAGCTTGCCCAGCGGCTTGGCAGTGTCGCTGACGGTCGCGGCAAAACCGCCCGCGCCGGTCATCGTCCCGGCATCGCCCATCTGGCCGCCGCTCTCGCCATAGAAGGGCGTCTGGTTGGTCAGGATGATGACGCTCTCGCCCGCCGACGCCGAGCCCACCTCCGCTCCATCGCGCAGGATGGCGACGACTTCGCCCTCGCCTTCGTTGCTGGTGTAGCCAGTGAATTCCGACGCGCCGACGCGTTCGGCGATGTCGAACCAGATGTCGTCGCTGGCCTTTGCCCCCGATCCCTTCCACGCCGCCCGCGCCGCTGCTTTTTGGCTAGCCATCGCCGAGTCGAACCCGGCGCGGTCGACGGCGATGCCGTCGGCACGCAGCGCGTCCTCGGTTAGGTCATAGGGGAAACCGAATGTGTCGTAGAGTTTGAATGCGGTTTCGCCGGGTAGCGTCGCGCCTGCGGCGAGGCCAATCGTAGCCTCGTCGAGCAGTTTCAGCCCCTTGTCGAGCGTCTGCCGGAAGCGCGTTTCCTCTCGTTCGAAGGTCTCGACCAGCAGCGGCTGTGCGCGGATCAGATCGGGATAGGCGACCCCCATTTCGGCGATCAGGCTGGGCACCAGCCGGTGCATCAGCGGGTCTTTCGCGCCGAGCAGATGCGCATGGCGCATGGCGCGGCGCATGATCCTCCGCAGTACGTAACCGCGTCCTTCAGCGGCCGGGAGCACGCCATCGGCCATCAGGAAACCGCAACTGCGCAAATGATCGGCGATGACGCGGTGGCTGGCCTGTTGCTCACCTTGCGCCCGCGTGCCGGTCAGATCTTCGGATGCGGCGATCAGCGCCTTGAACGTGTCGGTGTCGTAATTGTCATGCACCCCCTGCGCGACCGCAGCGATGCGCTCGAGCCCCATGCCGGTGTCGATCGCCGGACGCGGCAGATCGCTGACAATGACGTCGGCTTCCTGCACATGCTGCATGAAGACGAGGTTCCACACCTCGACGAAGCGGTCGCCATCCTCGTCGGGCGATCCCGGCGGGCCGCCGAAAATATGGTCGCCATGGTCGTAGAAGATTTCGCTGCACGGCCCGCACGGCCCGTCCGCGCCCATCGCCCAGAAATTATCCTTGGTGGCGATGCGGATGATGCGCTCATCGGGCAATCCGGCAATCTTTTTCCACAGGCCCGCCGCCTCGTCATCAGTGTGATAGACGGTGACGGTCAGCCGGTCGGGGTCGATGCCCCATTCTTTGGTCAGCAGCGTCCACGCATGGGTGATCGCCTGGTCCTTGAAGTAATCGCCGAAGCTGAAATTGCCGAGCATCTCGAAGAATGTGTGGTGCCGCGCGGTGTAGCCGACATTGTCGAGATCATTATGCTTGCCGCCGGCGCGCACGCATTTCTGGCTCGATGTCGCGGTGACGTAGGGGCGCGTCTCCAGCCCGGTGAAGACATTCTTGAACGGCACCATCCCTGCGTTGACGAACATCAGCGTCGGGTCGTTATACGGCACCAGCGGCGCCGACGGCACGATGGCGTGGCCGTTGCTGCCGAAATAATCGAGGAAAGAGCGGCGGAGATCGTTAGTCGAAGTCATGTCCGGCACTTAGGCGAGGGGTGGGGGTGGGACAAGCGGGGTTTGTTGCGCGGCGTGAGCGGGTGGTCGATCAGTCGTCAAATCATCCACAAACCCGCTCATGCCGAGCGTAGTCGAGACACTATCCGGCCCGCGTCTGCCTGTGTCTCGATTTCGCTCGACATGAGCGGAAAGCGTTGTCCATTTCCTGTTACGCAAACCCGTAGTAGTTCGCCTCACCGCGCTTCGCCGCCGCTTGCCACGCGGGCCGCGCGTGCATCGCGGCGACGAAGGCGGCGAGTTTGGGCTTGTCGGCTACGCGACCCTGCATCACCGCGATTTCGGCGGGGAAGCTGAGCATGATGTCGGCGGCGCTCAACTGCGCGCCGATGAAATGACCGTGCTCGTTGATCTGGGTTTCCATGAAGGCGAAGTGCGATTCGAGCTGTTGCTCGATGCGCGGCAACAGCGGCGCTGCAGCCTCCCCCAGACGACCCATGTAGAGCGACAGCAGCACCGGCGTCATCGCCGATCCTTCGGCGAAATGCATATATTCGAGGTGGCGGATGTGGTCGTGGGTGCCGCGTGCCGGCACCAGCGCGTCGCCATTGTAGCGATCGCACAGATACTCGACGATCGCGCCCGATTCGATGATGACGCGGCCTGCATCCTCTATCATCGGCGACTTGCCGAGCGGGTGGAGGGCGAGCAGCTCTGGCGGGGCGAGATTGGTCACCGCGTCGCGCACATGCAGCTTCACCTCGTAATCGACGCCCAGTTCCTCGAGCAGCCACAATATGCGTTGCGAGCGGCTGTTGTTGAGATGGTGGACGATGACGGTCATGAATCATTCTCCCGGATCGGTGCCTGTTATCGTTTCGCCGTGCATATCCAGGCAGCGGCATCGAATATCACGCTGCCGTCCTTCAAGCGATGGTGCAAGAGCGACTCGATATCGATGGCAAATCGAGCCCGATCCGTGGGTTCGAGCGTCGCCAATGCCCGCGCTGCCGGGCCGATGCGCGTGAAGAAATCGGCAGCATCGGCGACGGGGTCTGGTCCGGCTCCGGCGACATAAGCGAAATCGACCGGCTCGGCGGCGAAATCCCGCCAGCCGGCAGCGGACAGGATCGACGCCACCCAGTCCGGATCGGCAAAGGCGAACGGACCGGGAGCCAGCGGATCGGCAGGTGGCTGCACCGGCAGCAAGGCACCGATCTCCTCGGCCCAGCCATTGGCGGAGCGCGCGCGAAAACAGGAAAAGGTCAGCGCGGCGTCCGGCGCGGACTGGGCGGCAAAATGGGTGAAGGCCGCAACCGGATCGTCGAAAAACATCACGCCGTGGCGTGACACCAGATGATCGGGTGCCCAGCCGCCGCCGCACCACCGCGTCGCATCGGCGGCCTTGAAAGTGACGCGATCCAGCGTGGTGTTGCGAGATTGCGCTGTGGCGACCAGTGCTGGCGAGAGGTCGATGCCGCGTATCTCTGCATGGGGCATCCTGGCGGCGAGATCGATGCTGGTGCCACCAGCGCCGCAGCCGATGTCGAGGATGCGCGGCGAAGCGCCGATCGTGCGGGCAGCGATGCGATCGACCAAGTGCGCGCTGAGCGGCGCGAAGCTGCGGTCGGTGCGCTGCCATTCGAGCGCCCAGTTATCCCCGACCCGGCCCTGCCAATCGATCGAATCGGTCATAGCTGGCTCCTGTAGTTGGTTGTCGCAAGCGCAGCGCATTCGCGGACCAGCTTTGCGGCAAGAATGGCGGTGACGCCGCCGATGTCGCGCGTGGGATTGAGTTCGACGATGTCGATACCGACGATGTTTGCCGTCTGCCGGTCGAGCACCGCCAGCACTTCACGCAGCGTCAACCCGCCGGGTTCGGGGTGGGCGACCCCGGGGGCTTCGGACGGGTCGATGCCGTCGAGGTCGATGCTGATGTAGAGCGGACCTTCGAGCACGGGCACGTTCTCTGGCGTGAAACCGCGCATGGGGACGATTTGCACGCCGAACCGTGTCGCCTGCGAGGCGCAGTGGCGGTTGAGGGTGCGGATGCCGACTTGAACCAGCCGCGATGCCAGCTCCCGTTCCATGATGCGCGCAAAGGGCGAGGCGTGGCTGCGCGGGTTAGCCGCAAAATCGTCGTAAAGATCGGGGTGGGCATCGAAATGGAGGATCGAGACCGGGCCATGCGCTGCGGCGACCGCCTGCACCAGCGGAAAACTGACCGCATGATCGCCGCCGAGCGCGAGCGGAATGCCGCCGCTGGCGATGATCGCGGCGACATGGCGGGCGATCGCCTCATCGTCGCGCGGGGTATTTTCGATCAGCGCCATGTCGCCATCGTCGATCAGCGCGATGTCGCTGCCGATCTCCAGCCCGCTTTCGCTGGAGAAATTGCCCCGCTCGCTCCACAGCGCCGCGCGGATCGCCGCCGGACCCGCCGCAGCGCCCCGTTCGAACGAAGAATTGATGTTGGTCGGCAGGCCAAACAGGTGGATGGATTGTGGCATCACAATGAGCTTACCCTCGATTTCGTGACGGTCGAGCCATTAAGAGTACTAGAAATATTGCCAGACCGATCGACGAAATCGATCAGTCTGGCGCAAGAGTGATATGGGTGATGACCTCCAGGACAAGCGAGACACTTGTCCGATTGATCGACCGAACCGATCAATCGGACAGTGCTGCCTATCCCTCGGTGCCTCGCGCAACCCCGCCCTGACCCTCGATGCCCTCACGGACATCGTCGCCTACCTCGGCATTATGGGCAGCTACGGTGGAAATCACCTGGCCATCCTTGTCGAGCAGAACCGGCTCTTCGCGCGAGCCGACCGGTACAAGACGAACATAGACTGGATTCGGATAAAGCCGGTTCGAAGAACCATTAGACCCATCGACGACCGCACCAATCGGACCGCCAAGAAGAATATTGCCAAAGGCCGATCCTGCCAACCGGCTCTGGATATAAACAGTCACCGGCTGGAAACCCGGCTTGCTGATCTCGACGCGGGCATCGTCACCGCGCTTCATGCTGAAAGCGCAAGGCGTTACGCAATTCTGGCCGGTGTGGAGCGCAATGACCGCACCTTCCGGTTCAGAGTCGAATGCTACATCCTGGCTGGTGCCGTTAAGGACGGTTGCACATCCGGCAAGCGGAATGCCTGCGAGCACCAAGGCGACCGCTGCTAATTTGGTTTTCATTGTATCCCCCGACAGTTAGCCATCCGTTGTGGACTGGCCAAGCGACATTAGCCGGTGCGATGTGACAGGCAAGCCTAATCAGCCCCGCCCCGTGAGACCCCGTTTATATCGGTCCCAACGACAAAGGGGCGGATCGCTCCGCCCCTCGTTCGGTCACATATCGTCGTCGTCATCGCTATCCGGCCCGACCATCAGCGCCTCGGCGACCTCGTCGGTCTTGCCACGAATCGCCTTTTCGAGGCGGGCGCATAGTTCGCCATTGTCCTTGAGGAACTGCTTGGCGTTCTCGCGCCCCTGACCGATGCGCACCGAATCATAGGAAAACCATGCACCCGATTTCTCGACCAACCCGGCCTTGACGCCGATGTCGAGAATTTCGCCGATCTTGGAAATACCTTCGCCATACATGATGTCGAATTCGACCTGCTTGAACGGCGGAGCGACCTTGTTCTTGACCACTTTGACGCGGGTCGCATTGCCGACGATATCGTCGCGATCCTTGATCTGGCCGGTACGGCGGATGTCGAGACGGACGCTGGCGTAGAATTTCAGTGCATTGCCGCCGGTGGTGGTTTCCGGATTGCCGTACATCACGCCGATTTTCATCCGCAGCTGGTTGATGAAGATGACGATGCAGCGCGAGCGGCTGATCGATCCGGTCAGCTTGCGCAAGCTCTGCGACATCAGCCGGGCCTGCAAGCCAACGTGGCTATCGCCCATCTCGCCCTCAATTTCAGCGCGGGGCACCAGCGCCGCCACCGAATCGATCACCAGCACATCGAAGGCATTGGAGCGCACCAGCGTATCGACGATTTCGAGCGCCTGTTCGCCGGTATCGGGCTGCGAAACGATCAGTTCGTTGATATCGACCCCGAGCTTCTTGGCATAGACCGGATCGAGCGCATGTTCGGCATCGATGAAGGCTGCGGTGCCGCCGTTCTTCTGCGCCTCGGCAATCACGTGGAGCGCCAGCGTGGTCTTGCCTGAGCTTTCCGGTCCGTAAATTTCAATCACCCGGCCGCGCGGCAAGCCGCCGACGCCAAGCGCAATGTCGAGACCGAGCGAACCAGTCGAAATCGTTTCGACCTGCATCGCCTCCTTCGAGCCCAGCTTCATCGCGCTGCCCTTGCCAAAGGCGCGATCAATCTGTGCCAGCGCCGCTTCCAGCGCCTTCTGACGATCCATGCTTTCCTTGCCTTCCTGAATCAGTTTGAGCTGTGCAGCCATGCTTCGTCCCCTTGCCTAGTCAGCTGACCCGAAAGGTCAATGACAGCTTTGTATTACCTTTGTTCTCATAGAACAAGGGGGGAACGAAAAATTTTTCGGGCAAAGCCACAAAGCCTCAAAGATGG
>JAYSZB010000126.1:0-2494 GCA_043727035.1 Sphingomonas sp.
AACAGCTCGTCGTAAGCCAACCGATCACGCGCCGCCTGGTCATCCTTGCGGTGGACGGTATGGAGCGAGTCGGCCCATGATGCCCAACCACGCGCGGCCAATAAACTCGGCTCGATCCATTCTGGCAGCTTCGGAATATGCTCCAGCACCGACGCCGCCAGTTGACCCATCCGCCGGTTAGTCAGCCCTTCGGACAGCGGATAGACCGGCTCGGCCAAACCCGGCGCACCCGCCTCGCTCACCCCAACGACGTGGTCAGGATGCACCATCTGCAGTTCATCGCCGTAACGTTCGAGCTTGCCCGAAATGATCCGCTCTTCGCCAACCGGCAATTGTTTCTTCGCCCATCCGCCATTGCGACCGAAAAAGGTCAGTGTGATGTAATTGCCTTCAGCATCGGCGGCATAAATCCTGAGTGGCGCGCGCGAACTCCCGCTGCTACGCTGGTCCATGACGATGACCCGGACGATGATATTCTCGCCGACATCGGCAACATCGAGCCGAGTCACTGCCTTGCGGTAAGTCCAACTCGCTGGAAAATGATATGCAACATCTTTCGCCCGCAGCAACCCCAAACGGTCGAGCGGCTTCGCGAGCGCTGGACCTACGCCTTTCATAGCGCTGACTTCTGCAAATAACGGATTGAGTATATCGGGACGCATGGTTAGGGCCGCTTATAACTCCCTCACCGACCTATACCACCCATAAGGACGCTCCGAATGGACGCCGACCCGTATCGCCGAAAACTGCATTTCCGTGCGCACCACCGTGGCACGCGGGAGGCGGATGCTATGGTTGGCGGGTTTTTTGACCAGTACTCGAGCGATTGGGGTGCGGACGAATATGAATGGTTCGAACGGCTGTTGGAGGAACAGGACGTTGATATCATGGCGTGGGCGCTGGGAACACAGGATGTCGATCCGGCCTTTGACGGACCGATGATGGACTTGTTGAAGCAACTCGACTTCATCGCCCTGCCGCCGGGCATTCGCGACTGAGCAGTTATGCCTGACCTGCAGAAAATCATAACGGCCAAGTCGCCCCTGACATTGTCGTCGGTGCCGTCCGGCTTCGCGCCGCTGTTGCTCGCCGATTTGGCGCGCGCAGCGAAGGCGCGGACGATGTTTATTGCGCCCGATGATGCCGCGATGCGCGCCATTGCAGACGCCGTGCCGTATTTCGCGCCCGAGATCGAGATATTGCAGCTGCCGTCATGGGACTGCCTTCCTTATGACCGTGCGTCGCCTTCGTTAGCGGTCACCGCACAGCGAATGGCGACGTTGCAGGCGTTGCAACAGCCAGCCAAGGCAAAGCAGTTGGTACTGACCACGATCGGCGCGGTCATTCAGAAGTTCGTCACGCCCTTCCGCATCCGCCAGACCGGCGAGCGGTTGGCCGAAGGCCGCGAGATCAGCCGCGACCGGCTCGCGACTTTGCTCCAATCGAACGGCTATTTTCGCGTTGATACCGTGGCCGAGGCAGGCGAGTTCGCGATGCGCGGCAGCATTGTCGATCTGTTCCCGGCTGGCAGCGAATACGGTTTGCGGCTCGATTTTTTCGGCGACGAAATCGAAAGCATTCGCCGCTTCAATCCCTCCGACCAAAGAAGCGTCGATAAAATTAGCCATTTCGACCTGCTCCCAGCGGTCGAGGCTTTGATGGACGAAGAATCAATCCGCCGTTTCCGCACCGGCTACCGCGAACGCTTTGGCGTGACCGCGACCGGCGACCCGCTTTACCAAGCCGTATCGGAAGGCCGCCGTCTTTCGGGCATGGACCACTGGCTGCCATTGTTCGAAGACCGCATGGCAACCATATTCGATCATGTTGGTGCCGACACACTCGTTATCCGCGACGGCGGAGCGGCATCGGCGGGGCAGTCACGGCTCGACGCTATTTCGGATTATTACGACAACCGTGTTCGCGCTCAAGTTGCCGAGCCCGGCAGCTATCGGCCTTTGCCACCCGAGATGCTTTATTTGTCAGCGGATGAGCTGGAAGCCGAATTTATCGGCCATGCCGCCCACGTGCTTAGCCCGTTTGCGCAGCCCGATTCGGGTAGCATCGTCGATTTCGGAATTGCCGCTGGTCGCGACTTCGCGCCCGAACGCGCGCAGAAGGTCAACATCTACGAAGCGGTTGCCGACCATCTCAAGGCGCTGCTCAAATCAGGCAGCAAGGCGATCATCGCCAGCTACTCCGCTGGTGCCCGCGAACGTCTCAAAGGCCTGCTTGCCGACCACAAAGCACCAACGCTTACCGAAGTCGAAGGCTGGCAACGCGCGCTCGGTGTACAAAATGCCGTCGCGATGGTCGTGCTCCCCATCGACCACGGTTTCGCCACGTCCGAAGTCGCGTTGATCAGCGAGCAGGACATGCTCGGCGACCGGCTTGTTCGGCGGCAGAAGCGCCGTAAATCCGCTGACGCGTTTCTGGCCGAACTGGCCGCGCTGACTCCGGGCGACTTGGTGGTCCATACCGAACACGGCATCGG
>JAYSZB010000127.1:0-51536 GCA_043727035.1 Sphingomonas sp.
CAGACTGGCGACACGATACGATAAAACCGCAGACAGCTACCTCGGCTTCATCCACATCGTCTCAATACGCCTGTGGATGCGTGAATTTGTCAACACAGCCTAGGTGCCATGACGCGGTACAACCTGATAATGTTGGAAAAGGTTGGCCCGGCGCGCGATCGGGGGGAGGTGTTCGCAGCGCCGGGCCGATGTAGTTGGACAGCGAGAGCGGGGGGCAATTATTCGCTGTCCGAACCATAGAACGGCTTAACGCAAAGTCGGTTCCCGCTAAAAATGCACATCGGGCGTTTTTCTTTCGTTAGTGCGGGCGCGCCAGCCATCAAAAACTGAACCGCGCGGTTACCCGCACATCGCGACCGGCCAGCGGCACGAAATCCTTGGTGAAACTAGCATGCCGCCGCGCATCGACGTCGAACAGATTGTTCGCCGATGCGATCAGCGTCACCCCGCCGTTGCGGCCAAGTGGCTTCCACGATGCCGACAGGTTAACCAGCGTGAAACCGTCGGTCGGTGTTTCGAATGCGGCAATCCGCCGCTGATCATCGGCCCATTCGACCTCGCCGCGTAGGGTCAGCACATCGCTCGCCAGCTCCAGCCCGCCGCGCAGCCGCAACGGCGGGATGCGCGGCAGATCGCCGCCACCGCCGGGATTGGCACCGGTCAATTCCGCGCGCACGACATCGGCCACCGCGTCGGCAACAAGCGTATAACCGCCGAATTGCGCCACCGGCGCAGATGCTTCCAGTTCCACGCCATAATAGCGCGCGTCGGCCTGGAAATACTGGAACACCGGCAGATCGTCCTGCTCCGCTCCAGTAGCTGCCTCATAGATAAAGTCGTCGAAGAAGCTGGCATAGCCGGTCAGGTTGAACGTCAGCCCGCCGGCGCGCAATTTGGCATAAGCCTCGACGCTCCACGCCTTTTCCAGCCCGAACGCCGGATCGCCGATTTCGAATTGGCTGGTGGCGATATGCGGACCGTTGGAAAATAATTCCTCAGCCGATGGTGCCCGCGCCGTGCGCGCCAGATTGACGCCGATCTTGCTCGTCTCGCCCAGTGCATAACTCGCGCCGATGGCGCCCGACACCGCATCGAAACTGCGCGACAGGCCGATAGGGCGCGCATCGACGCTGGTCGCTTCATAGCGTACCGACGCCTCAAGTCCGACCGCGCCGAGGGTGAACTCCTGCAAGGTGAAGACCGCAAACTGCTCGGTTTCATTCTGCGGGACGAAGGCTTCTGCGCCGATCGCATCGAAATCGCGGAAGCTGAACTGCACGCCGCTCGCCCCGCGCCAGCCGCCGCGATCCGCCTGCACCAGTTCGGCACGCGCCTCTATCCCCTGATTGAGGAAGCGGGTGCCCACCTCGTCTCCTTCGAATTCGATATGCTCATAATCGGCATAGCCGCCACGAATGCGCAACTGTTCGAACAGGCCGTCGCCCAGTTCGACCTCGCCACGGAAATCGGCACGCCATTGCGTCAGGCCGATGGTGACCGGCGCTTCGGCTGCTTCCGCTCCGGCACCGCCACTCTGTCCTTCTTCACCGTGGTGATGGCCCGCACCGGGTCGCGCGGGCACGCCGTAGCCGGTGTCGAAATAGCTCAGCGAAACGCCCAGCGATCCGCCATCGGTGATCCAGGCCAAGCCCCCGGCCGCCGACCAGGTTTCGGTCGCGCTGTTGGGGATGCGTCCGCGCTGGTTTGCCGCGGCCTCCAGTTCGGCGGCCTCATCGCCATGCCCGTCCTCGCGCTCCTCCGCCGCATCGGCGAGAACATCGGCACGCAGCGCCGGAGCGAGCTGAAAACCGCCGATCCGCAAATCGTCGGTGCGGGCATAGGCACCGTCGACATGGAACACGAGGTTCGGCGTCAGCGGTACATCGATCGACGCTGCGCCCGACCGTTCGTCGGCGGCGCTACCATAGGTGGCCAGCGCATCGACATGCACAGGCTCATCCGGCACGCGACGCGGGATGCGCCGGTCGAAGATGTTAATCGCGCCGCCGCTGGCGGACGATCCGAACAACAGGCTGGCCGGCCCGCGAATGATCTCGATCCGTTCGGCGGTCAGCGCATCGAACGCCACTGCATGGTCGGCACTGGTGTTCGACGCATCGATCGATCCGATGCCATCGATCAGTACCCGCACCCGCTCGCCCTGAAAACCACGGATCACCGGGCGTGATGCGCCGGGCGAGAAGCTGGTGGCCGAGACACCTGGCTGGCGCGTCAGCGTATCGCCGATCGTCCCGCGCACATCGCGCGCCAGCTCGTCGCCTTCGACCACGCCGACCGTGCCGAACAAGTCGAGGCTGCGGATATAAGGCGCGGTAACGATAATCTCGCTGTCGGTGGTGTGGACATCGTCGTCGCTGGCGGCAACAGCGGGCGGCGTGGCCGGCGCGCTCTGTGCTGCGGCAAACGCGGGCAAAGCGAGAGCGGAAGAGGCAAGCAATAGGGAAAGACGCACGAGGCAAGGCTCCGGGGGAGAGGGGTGATGGCGGGGGAGTAATGATATACAATCACCTACGCAACCCCAAAGCGGCACGCCGATCCCCGCTTCGTCTCGCTTCGTCGCGGACTCGCTCCCCACCTTATTCTTACGAGGGACAGTGCTTGATAAGAATATTGCATCGGGTCATTGCGAGCCTTTTCCATTCCCCCGCAAAACAGCAGCAGCGCCACTACCCCAGCACCGCTACACCGCATCAGGCGCTACCGATACACGTGCCGCATCCGCGCTTCGTTTGATATGCGCTCGTCATGCAGCGGAACGCGATAGGCGATCCGGTCTTCGGATATTTCGATCGGATCGCCGTAATCGCTGAGCGTCACGTCGACCAGTGCGCGCGGCGCGCGCGTTAACAGACTGATATTGCCATTGTTGCATACGCCCGCCGCTCCCGCCAGCATCCGCAACGGCAAGCTCAGTCGGGCAAAGGCGATCGAAACCCGGCATTGTAGCCGCAGATCGCCGAAGCGCCGGTCGGCGATGGTGCTGTCGGGTGAAAGCACCAGCGGGCGGATGCGAATCCCGCCGCGCGAGACATTGGCGCGCAAGTCCCAGCCGCCGCTCGCCATCACGTCCATCGGCAGCACGAAACGCCGTTGATCGTCGAGCGGCAGTTCGACGACGTCGCGATTGCCATCGTCGCCACGCCGCCGCGCACGCAGATAAAGGCTCAATCCATCGAGCGGCCCGCCATCACCCGCTTCGACCGCAAAATACAGCTGCGCGAGGGGTGCGTAACTCGATCGATTTTCCCGGTATGCCCGCGCCGCGTCGCGCAGCGAGTCCGCGGTCAGCCGGAACGCGTTGCCATTGTCGCCGATCACGACGATATCGTCGCTGCCCTCGGAC
Source organism: Sphingomonas sp. (assembly GCA_043727035.1). Taxonomy (GTDB): domain Bacteria; phylum Pseudomonadota; class Alphaproteobacteria; order Sphingomonadales; family Sphingomonadaceae; genus Sphingopyxis. The sequence goes on from JAYSZB010000127.1 coordinate 3,365, forward strand.
CCGGCGTCGATCGGGCTAGCGACAAACTCGCCGCCGTTTTCGACGCCCGGTTGGGCAGCAACCGGCACAGCCATCGCCAACGCAGCGAGGACAAAACCGCGCACCCGCCGCAGCAGCATCAGGCCCAGCTGCCCATTTCGGTCTCGAGATTCGCGCGGATGCTCTCGAAAAACTGCTCGGTGGTCAGCCATTTCTGGTCGGGGCCGATCAGGATCGCCAGATCCTTGGTCATGTCGCCCTTTTCCACTGTCTCGATGCACACCCGTTCGAGCGTCTCGGCGAAGCGCACCACATCGGGCGTATCATCGAAGGTGCCGCGATAATGCAGCCCTTGCGTCCAAGCGAAGATCGACGCGATCGGATTGGTGCTGGTCGCCTTGCCCGCCTGATGCATGCGGTAATGGCGGGTGACGGTGCCGTGCGCCGCCTCGGCCTCGACCGTCTTGCCGTCGGGCGAGAGCAACACCGATGTCATCAGTCCGAGCGAGCCGAAACCCTGCGCGACGGTGTCCGACTGGACATCGCCATCGTAATTCTTGCAGGCCCAAACGAACTTGCCGCTCCATTTCAGCGCGGAGGCGACCATGTCGTCGATCAGACGATGCTCATATGTCGTGCCCGCGGCGGCAAACTTGTCCTTGAATTCATTATCGAAAACTTCCTGGAACAGATCCTTGAAGCGTCCGTCATAGGCCTTGAGAATGGTGTTCTTGGTCGACAAATACAGCGGCCAGCCGCGATTGACCGCATAGTTCATCGACGCGCGAGCGAAATCGGCGATCGAATCGTCGAGATTATACATACCCATGGCCACACCGGCGCTAGGAAACTGGAACACTTCCTCGTCGATCACCGTGCCGTCGGTTCCTTCGAAGACGAGGCGCAGCTTGCCGGGGCCGGGCACGCGGAAATCGGTTGCCTTATACTGGTCACCGAAAGCGTGACGCCCGACGACGATCGGGTCGGTCCAGCCGGGAACGAGGCGGGGGACATTCTTGATGACGATCGGCTCGCGAAAGACGACGCCGCCGAGAATGTTGCGGATCGTCCCGTTCGGCGATTTCCACATCTTCTTCAGGCCGAACTCCTCGACGCGCTGTTCGTCGGGGGTGATCGTCGCACATTTGACGCCGACGCCATGCTCGCGGATGGCATTGGCAGAATCGACGGTGATGCGGTCGTTGGTCTCGTCGCGCATTTCGACGCTGAGGTCGTAATATTTGATATCGATATCGAGATAGGGGAGGATCAGCCGCTCGCGGATCCACTGCCAGATGATCCGGGTCATTTCATCGCCGTCGAGTTCGACGATCGGGTTCTTCACCTTGATCTTGGCCATTTCGCTTGTGCCTTCTCGCTTGTCCCCGGGGAGGGGCCCCTTCCCCAGGGGCTGCTGCATGTGAATCTCGCAGCCGAGGCATTAGGCAATGCGCGGTGCGAGTGCAACATGGCGGGAACGCTGCGCCAAGTCGGTGATTGTGCGCGGGGCGCGGACCTCCTAGAGTGGAGGCAATCCTGAAACAGGTCGCCAGAAAGTCCCCATGAACCTCGACAAAGACCCACCACCTTCACCTGCAGCCGTGCCCGCCGCAACAGCCGGCTCCGCGCTGTCCGCGAGCAATCTGCCCGGTGCCACTGCAAAATGGGGATGGCCTGCCATCCATCCCGAAGGCCGGAAATTCATTCTGATCTCGGGCGTGATTACGGCGGTGCTTGCTGCCATGGCATGGGAAACTTTGGCGTGGCCGATGGTGGCGATCACCATCTGGGTTGCCGCTTTTTTCCGCGATCCGGTGCGGGTCACGCCGCAGGGCGATACGCTGATCATATCCCCCGCCGACGGCCTCATCACCCAGATTGCGCTGGTTCCACCACCGCCGGAACTGGGACAGTCCGATGCCCTCGGCGCAGCGCCGGTGACGCGCGTTTCGATTTTCATGAATGTATTCGATGTCCACATCAACCGCGCGCCGATTGCGGGAACCGTGACACACCGCCATTACATCGCCGGGGCTTTTCTCAACGCTGACCTCGACAAGGCCAGCGAGGATAATGAACGCCAGCATTTCCTGATCGAGCGCCACGATGGCCTCAGGATCGGCTTTACCCAGATTGCCGGTCTCGTCGCCCGCCGCATCGTCGCACACGTCAAACCCGGCGATGTCGTTGCAGCGGGACAGCGCATCGGCCTGATCCGCTTCGGCAGCCGGGTCGATGTCTATCTGCCCGCCGGAACCACCCCGCGCGTGCTGTCCGGCCAGCGCACTGTCGCCGGTGAAACGGTGATTGCCGAAATCGGCGATTCACAGGAGCGTCTTGGCATTGGCCAATGATGGTGAGGGCGGGATGAAACCGCAACGCCGGGTCGGCGGCATACCTCTGCGCGCGTTCGTCCCCAATGCGGTGACGGCGATGGCGCTGTGCTGCGGACTGTCCGGCGTTCGTGCGGCGCTGGAGGCGCTGGACGTTGCGGCACGGGGCGGCACATCGTCGGAAATTGCATCGGCCTGGGGCATCGCCGTTTTGCTGATCGTCGGTGCAGGCGTGCTCGATGGGCTCGACGGCCGCATCGCCCGCCTGCTCAAAGCCAATACCCGCTTCGGTGCCGAGCTTGATTCGTTGTCGGACGTGATTGCGTTCGGCGTAGCACCCGCGACTATCCTCTATCTGTGGTCCTTGAGCGATGCGCCGAAATTCGGCTGGACGGCGGCACTGTCGCTTACCGTTTGCTGTGCGCTGCGGCTGGCGCGGTTCAACGCCAACATCGATGTGGCCGAACAGCCGCACAAATCGGCCGGATATAATACCGGTGTTCCGGCTCCGGCGGGCGCGGGCCTCGCCATGCTCCCTATTTATCTGTGGCTCGTCACCGACGAAGCGCTGTTCCGCCAATGGTGGATCGTCATGCCATGGGTGGTGTTCGTCGCAACTCTGATGATCGCCAATGTCGCCACGTTCAACTGGTCGAGCCTGCGCCCGCGCCGCGACAGCCGGTTGTTCGCCATCGCGTTCATCGGTCTGTTTGCCGCAGCATCGGTAACCGCTCCGTTCGAGACCCTGATCGGCATTTGCGCGGTCTATCTGGGGCTGATCCCGTTTAGCGTGTTGAGCTATGCCAGGGTCAAGCGGCAGCGGCGAACGACGGTGACTGCAACGGACGGGATAACCGAACCGTAGCCGCGACACGCGCGCGGTTGCGGCGGGTACCCAGATCGATAGCCGAATTCGCCGGTCGTACACCGGTCTCGGTGACCCGATCGACAAAGCCTGCCGTCAGCCACGGCTGATGCAGCGGGCGAGTCAGTTCACGCACAATCGCGCGTGCGGCAAAGGCGATGAGAGCGGCAAACATCAGGGTAATGACAAGTTGGGCCATCGTCGTGCGTCCTGTAGGTGCGCGCCCGCCTGTAAAGGCCGGAAGCGCCGATGCGGATGGAACGTCGATTACTCGTTTTCGTTCCGTGTTCGCACTATGTTCCATGCCGTCATTCGCGCGTCAAGCGATTAATTCGCCTTTTGTTCTCGCTGCAGATAGTCCGCTTCACACAGCGTTTCACCCGTCGATGGCTATCACATGCTTGATCTCGTCGCCCTTGAATCCGATCGCCGTCGGCTGCCGTGCGCCAGGCAAGGCGACGACGTCGAACAGCTCGCGCACCACGCCCTCGATCCGCACCCAATGCACCATGTCGCCGCTCGTCAGATCGATCACTGCCAGGCCACAGCGCGCATCGGCATCGCGCGCCTTCAACGCATCGTCGAGCGGCAGGCCGGAGAAGGTGCGGTTGTCGCGCGGCAGCGACAGCCCGACGACGGCATGATTGCCGATGAACGCCAGCCCGCGCGCAAAACCGGGAACGAAAGCGACGGGCGAAAATGCGCCGCTGGCGACATCGACCGTGCCCAGCTCACCCGTTCCCGAATTGAGCAGCCACAGCTGGCCGCCGTGCAGGCGCGGGCTGTGCGGCATGGAGAGGCCCGAGGCGATAATCTCCCCGCTCGCCACATCGATGACGATGCCGCCATCGGCGCGCCGGTCGCGCCAGCCATCGGCGATGTCGGAGCGCGAGACCGCGGTGACATAGCGCGCCACCCCATCCTCCAGCGCCAGCCCGTTGAGGTGGCAGCGATCCTCCGCCGCCATCCGCGAGATGAACGACGGCTTCCACAGCGGCTTGAAGCTGTAGCCGTCGCTGACCGTGGCGATGCAGTTGAACAGCGTGTTGACGAACAGCGGACGGCCATCGGCGCCGAAGCCGATGTCATGGACATCGATATCGCCGGTGATCCACGTCTGGTGCGGCACGAAGCTGGCGTCGATGCCATTATCCATCGGCGGCGATCCGGCCATGACATTGTCGAAGCGGACAATCTGATATTCGGATGCGACCAGCAGCGATCGCGCATCCGCCGACACGCCCACCCCCATGCACCGCGCCAGCGTCCGCTCGAACACGCTTAGCTTGCCGTCGGATTTGGTCCCCAGCAGGAACAGCTTGCCCGCCTGATAGGTCGAGAAGGCGAGGCCACCGCCGGTTGAGGCGAGCCACGACGGAAAATGGCGAGAGGTGGTGAGCGCGAAGACTTCGGTCGGCTGGTCGGTCATACGTGCCGCTCTTGCCTATTCGGTCGGGCTTGTAAATCGGTGCGGTGGCGGAACTTTCGATGTTTTCTGTGTCGGCCGACGAGGGGGAGGGGGCCGCCACCGGCTCGCTTGACATGTTAAGTTCGATGATTGCGACGGCGACGATACGTTCTTCTAAATCGGCAGATCGCCGTGAAGCAATGTCGCTGGCCAAGTCCGGATCTCACAGGCGGGCAATATTTTTGTCGAGATCGACATCGACAGCAATGGCATCTCTGACGATGTGCTCCGCATCGACGGGCTGGTACCTATCGGTGCTACGGTAGAAATGCGCAATGCGATCGTGCGGGGTTCGCGAAGTTATTCCGATTCCGAAACATGATTGCCAAACCGGATTTATGTCGCAATAACCGTGCCCGACTACCGCCTATGCACCTACGTTTCTTTGCTTTGCCCGATTGGGCGCAAGCGGAGCGTTTAATCGGAAGAAACCAGCTATGCCTCCAGTCGTCATCGATCTCACCAATCTCGCCGCCAGCGACGGCTTCATCATCCAGGGCGATGCGCTCTACGATCAGGCCGGGCGCGCCGTCTCCAGCGCCGGTGACGTCAATGGTGACGGGATTGACGATATCATCGTCGGCGCGCCGAACCTAAACTCTCTGTCTGGCAGGGCCTATGTCATCTTCGGCAGGGATAGCGCAACTCGCTCGAACATTGACCTAACCAATCTGGCGGCGGGCGACGGCTTTTCGATTAGCGGACAGGCCGGGCTACGCGAATATGCCGGAATTAGCTTATCAGCTGCGGGGGATATCAATGGCGATGGCTTGGACGATATCGTCATCGGCGCTGGCGGAGCCAGCGGCCCCGGCGGTTCATCTGCATCCGGTCGTGCCATTGTTATCTTCGGCGTATCAGGTGCAACACGCGCCAATATCGACGCTACCGCATTGGCCAGCACCGACGGGTTCATTATCGCCGCCCCCACCCTATTTGACGGGGCTAACGTGGGATACAGCGTGTCCAACGCCGGTGACGTCAATGGCGACGGCTTCGACGATCTGATTATCGGTGCGCGTAAATTCACCTTTGACAACGTGAGGACAGGCGGAGCATTTGTTATCTTCGGTACGGCCGACGCAACCCGCGCCAATATCGACGTCAATACGCTAATGCCAGCCGACGGGTTCGTCATTCAGGGCGATGCCGCTAATGACCGGGCGGGCCGGAGCGTTTCAAGCGCCGGCGATGTCAATGGCGATGGCATCGATGATCTGATCGTTGGCGCATATGGCAGCGACGATGGCGGCCTGTATGCCGGAGAGGCTTATGTCATCTACGGCAAGACCGGCAGCACGCGTGGCACGATCGATCTCACCACCCTCGCCGCCAGCGACGGCTTCGTCATCCAGGGCGATGCCGCTTTTGACCAGGCGGGCGTCAGCGTTTCAAACGCTGGCGATGTCAATGGCGACGGCATCGACGATCTGATCGTCGGGGCGCGTTATGGCAGCGATGGGGGCACATATGCCGGAGAGGCTTATGTCATTTACGGCAAGACCGGCAGCACGCGTGGCACGATCGATCTCACCAACCTCGCCGTCAGCGACGGATTCATCATCCAGGGCGATACGGCGGGTGACGGTGCGGGCTTCAGCGTCTCGAACGCGGGCGACTTCAATGGCGACGGCATCGACGATCTGATCGTCGGGGCCCGTCGCGGCGACGATGGCGGCTACAGTGCAGGCGAGGCCTATGTCATCTTCGGCAAGTCCGGCAACACGCGGGGGCGGATCGATCTGACCAACCTCACTCGCAGCGATGGCTTGATCATTCAGGGCGATACGGCGGGTGATCAAGCCGGGTACAGCGTCTCCGCTGCTGGAGACGTCAATGGCGACGGTATTGATGACGTGATTGTCGGGGCGCCTCACGGCGACAATGGCGGCGACAGAGCAGGCGAGGCCTATGTCATTTACGGCAGCCGCAGCTTCGGACCGCAACCCCCGATCAATGGCACCACGGGCAACGATACGCTGACCGGCACGGCCGACGCAGATACGATCAACGGTGGCGAAGGCAATGACGTGCTCGATGGCGGCGCGGGTGCCGATGCGCTGAACGGCGGTGCTGGCAACGACATCTTCATCGTCGATGACGCAGGCGATGTCGTCACCGAGGGTTCAGGCGAAGGCACCGACAGCGTCGAGACCGCGCTGGCCGCCTATGTACTGACCGACAATGTCGAGAATCTCGAATATACCGGCGCAGGCGCATTCACCGGGACCGGCAACGATCTCGCCAACACCATCGTCGGCGGCGCCGTCGGCGATACGCTCGGCGGCGGCGCGGGTGACGATACGCTTGGCGGTGAGGCGGGTGACGACGTGCTCAACGGCGGCGATGGTGCCGACCGGCTGATCGGCGGCACCGGGGCCGACATAATGAACGGCGGCGCGGGCAACGATGTGCTGGTCGTCGACAATGCCGGAGACGTAACCAACGGCGGCGACGGCGTGGATACTGTGCAGATCGTCACCGCTGGCCTCACCTACACCATCGGCAGCGATGTCGAGACAATCAGCAACGTCTCGGGCGGTGCGCTGGACGTCACGCTCAACGCGCTAGCGAACACCTATGGCGGCAGCGCGGGCGTCGATACCGTGTTCGCCGGTGCGGGCAACGACATGATCTATGGCCGAGGCGGCAACGATATCCTGTTCGGCGAGGATGGCACCGACCGGCTGTTCGGCGAGGCCGGGTTCGATACGCTCGTCGGCGGCGCTGGCAACGATCTACTGTACGGCGGCGCAGACGGCGATGACCTTCGCGGCGAGGCGGGCAACGACACCCTCTATGGCGAGGCTGGCAACGATCTTTTCTTCGGCGGGGCCGGTCTCGATATCATGAGCGGCGGCCTTGGCGCTGACACCTACCGGTTCGACAGTGGCGATACCGGCAGCACCATCGCCACCGCCGACCGCATCACCGACTTCTCCTCGGCACAGGGCGACCGGATCGACATCTCAGGCGCCGGATCGTTCAGTGCGTTTATCGGATCGGCAGCGTTCAGCAATACCGCAGGCGAGGTGCGCACCCAGGTGATCGGCGGCAACACCTACATCATGGGTGACGCCAACGGTGACGGCATCGCCGACCTGATGATCCGCCTCAACGGCACTGTCACGGTCGGCGCGAACGATATCCTGCTGATCGACTGATAGGTCGAGCGCCCGAAATCACGGAACGGTTGCATGACGGCGGCGCTTGGCTGTGGCAGCGCCGCCGATAGCTGGCTATGGCAGTTTCCGGTGGGCAGTAGCCCGTTGGGGAATCGATGCCGGACGATGAGCGATGACAAACTGGCACTGATCGGCTCGGCTTTCGACGCACTTGTGGCGGCTGCCAGCGGCAATGCGCGGGCTTTGGCGCTGCTCGCGGCCAAGGCGGATCAGGCGGGAGACAGGCTGCGCGCCCATGCCGTAGCGCGACAATCGCTGGCGCTCGCCCCCGATGATCCCGAAATTGCCGCCATCGCCAACGGGGTGATCGCGGCCGATGTGCCGATCTGGCATTTCCATATGATGCGCGACGAACCACGCAATGCCGCGTATCAGGCCGCCATCACCCGTACTGTCCGGCCGGGGATGCGCGTGCTCGATGTCGGTTCGGGGTCGGGGTTGCTGGCGATGATGGCGGCGCGCGCCGGGGCTGCGTCCGTGGTGTCGTGCGAGATGGACCCGGCGATTGCCGCCGTTGCCACGGATATCGTCGCCCGCAACGGCTATGCCGACCGGGTGACGATCATCAATGCCCATTCGGGCGCGCTCGACGTCGACCGCGATCTGGGTGGGCCGGTCGATCTGGTCATATCCGAAATCATCGGCAAGGATGTGGTGTGCGAACATGTGCTGCCCAGCCTGCGCGATGTTGCCCGCCGGCTGCTCAGGCCCGGCGGTCAAATGCTGCCGGCGGCAGCGGAGGTCCGCGTCGCGCTCGCCTGTTGGCAGGGATATGACGGCATTCCGGCGCGATCCGACCAATGCGGTTTCGATCTGACCCCGTTCAACCAGTTGCAACCGCCACGCTGGAGCATCAACATCGGCGACCGCCGATTGTCTTTGCACAGTGAACCGCACACGCTGATGCGGTTCGATCTGGCATCGGATGCCGCAGCCGATGTCACCGCCAGCGCCGCGCTCGAGGCGAGCGGCGGGCGGGTCAATGGCGTCGTGCAATGGGCGCGGCTGCAACTCGACGCGCAGGGGTGGTTCGAAAATCGTCCGGCGCATGGCACATCGTCGTCCTGGGCGTCCCAGTTCTTTCCCTTTGCCGAACCGGTTGAGACCGAGGCAGGGCAGGCGATCCGCATCGGCGGACGTGTGGTCGCCGATCTGCTGCGGCTGTGGAATGAAGCCGGTTGAGCGCCGCCCAGGTTCCGGTGCGGATCGTCTGGGTCGGCGCAGTGCCGCTGGTGGCGATGGGGCGTATCGATCTGCGGCTGATGAACGGAGCGTTCTGGTATGACGACGTCTCCCGCCATGCGGTGGTCGAACAGTTGGTGCCGCTCGATTCCATCGCTATCGACATTGATGCGCTCGGCTTGATCGGGGCTGTCCACCATATGACGCGCTGTGGATCGACCCTGATCATGCGACAGATTTCCGCTGTGCCGGGCCTGTTCGGGGTAAGCGAGCCGATTGTTTTCCAGCAATTGCTCGATGGGCCAGCCGCTGAACCGGCGCTCACCCGGCGGCGTATCCGGACCATGGTGGCGTTGCATCGCGATGCCTTGCGGGGCAGGGCAGACCGGTTCGCGATCAAGTGGATGGCGACGATGGCGCATCATGCGGCGGCTCTGGCGCATGCCCTGCCCGAAGTGCCGATGCTGTTCCTCCACCGCGATCCCGCGGCGGTGATGCGATCGATCATCCGTGAACCGTTGGGAGAACCGGCACGGGGTGGATCCGCAAAGCTCGCACCATCGTTGCGGCTGGCCGGATTGGCACCCGATGTGACGATCGACGATCCGGTCGAGCGGCTGGCGCATCTGGTGGCGGGTTCATGCATCGCTGCCGCGCAAACGGGCGGCATGGTTCGGCTGGATTATGCCGATTTGCCCGATGCCACGCCGGACGCGATCTTTCCCTATTTCGGCCTGTCCGTTTCTGATGCGGACCGTGCCGCCGTGCGCGATGCAGCGCGCGGCCACTCCAAACGCCCGGCCAGCCCCTTTCTCGAACCGCCGACCTGTCCCGACGATGCCAAGGCAGAAGCGCTATCCAATCGCATCGTTGCGCCAGCGGTGGCGCTGCTGACCGAACGCCTCTCACCCCTTGCATCGCGCGCCGCACCCCGCTAAGGGCGCGCCTCTATTCCACATGGCGGGTGCACATACCGGTGCCGCAAAGCTGATGCTTTCGGTTCTTGCCCGCCAGAGGATCAACCGGAAAGGAATTACCTTATGGCGGCTCCAGTCGTCACTTTGCAGCAATTGATCGAAGCCGGCGCGCATTTCGGCCACCAGACCCACCGCTGGAACCCGCGCATGAAGCCCTATATCTTCGGCGATCGCAACGGCATCCACATCCTCGACCTGTCGCAGACCGTGCCGCTGTTCCAGCGCGCGCTCGACTTCGTCCACTCGACCGTCGCCGCTGGCGGCAAAGTGCTGTTCGTCGGCACCAAGCGCCAGGCGCAGCAGCCGGTTGCCGATTATGCCCGCGCCTCCGGCCAGCATTTCGTCAACCATCGCTGGCTCGGCGGGATGCTGACCAACTGGAAGACCATCGCCAATTCGATCAAGCGCCTCAAGACGCTCGAAGAAATGCTTTCGGGTGACGGCGTCGCCATCACCAAGAAGGAAGTACTCAATCTGACGCGTGAGCGTGACAAGCTCGAAGCCAGCCTTGGCGGTATCCGCGACATGGGCGGCATTCCCGACGTGATGTTCGTCATCGACGCCAACAAGGAAATGCTGGCGATCAAGGAAGCCAATACGCTCGGCATCCCGGTCGTCGCGATCCTTGACTCGAACGTCTCGCCCGACGGCATCGCCTTCCCGGTTCCGGCCAATGACGACGCCAGCCGCGCCATTCGCCTCTATTGCGAAGCCATCGCCACTGCCGCCACCAAGGGTGGGCAGGGCGCGATGGCGGCACGCGGTGTCGATCTGGGTGCAATGGATGTCGCTCCGGTCGAGGAAGCGCTGATTGTCGATACCGCTCCGGTGGTTGAGGAGGCTCCTGCCGCCGACGCACCGCAGGTCGATGCTGCCGAATTCGCCCCTGCACCCGTAGTGACCGAGGACGAGCAGGTTCCGGCCGAGGCCGCTGCCGAGACCGAGACGCAGAGCGACGCGTAAGCGTTCTCAGGCGCTAATTTCCCCGATTACCCTGCGCTTGTCGAAGGGCTGTCCTTGTTCTGAAACATGAAAAGGACAGGGCTTCGACAGGCTCAGCCTGATCGGGTCTGGGTTGGTGAGCCCGTGCTCGCCGCCTTTGAATCAAGAAGGACAAATCAAATGGCTGAATTCACCGCCGCCACTGTGAAGGATCTGCGCGACCGTACCGGCGCAGGCATGATGGATTGCAAGAAGGCTCTGACCGAAACCGCCGGCGACATCGAAGCCGCCGTCGACTGGCTGCGCACCAAGGGGCTGGCTGCTGCCGCCAAAAAGGCCAGCCGCGTTGCCGCTGAAGGCCTGGTCGGCGTCGCTACGCGCGGCACGCGCGGCGCACTGGTCGAGGTCAATTCCGAAACCGACTTCGTCGCCAAGAACGAGCAGTTCCAGGATTTCGTCCGCGCCGTTACCGATGTTGCGCTCGCCAAGGGTGAGAGCGATGTCGCTGCGCTCAAGGCTGCCAGCATCGACGGCGGCACCATCGAAGAGGTGCTGACCAACAATATCGCCACCATCGGCGAGAACCAGAATCTGCGCCGCGCTGCGATCGTCGAGGTCAGGGAAGGCGCTGTCGTCTCCTACATCCACAACGCCGCCGCGCCCGGCATGGGCAAGATCGGCGTGCTGATCGCGCTCGAAAGCTCGGCCGACGAAGCCGCGCTTGCGACGCTCGGCAAGCAGCTTGCCATGCACGTCGCCGCCGCAAACCCGCTGGCGCTGACCGGTGAAGGCCTCGCCGCCGACATGCTCGCCCGCGAACGCGCGATTGCCGAGGAAAAGGCCGCCGAAAGCGGCAAGCCCGCCGACGTCGTCACCAAGATGGTCGACGGCGCGATGGCCAAGTTCCGCAAGGAAAATGCGCTACTCAGCCAGCCCTTCGTCATGGACGGCAAGACCCCCGTCGCCGAAGTGATCGCCGCCGCCGGCAAGGACGCCGGCGCGACCATCACGCTGAAAAGCTTTGTGCGGATGCAGCTCGGCGAAGGCATCGAAAAAGCCGAGAGCGACTTCGCGGCCGAGGTTGCCGCTGCTGCCGGAGTGTGATTGGATGGCCTCCATCCGCTGATGCGGGGGAGGCCATGTCAACTCAATCAGGTTTTAAGTGCGATAGCAGATTGAGGCGGTGGTTATTCGCCGTCTCGGTGGTGTTCGTTGTCGCTGCCTGTAGCGATCAACCCGCCGCTGTGCAGCCACCGATGGCCGCCGTCGATTCGCCGACTTGCGCCGCCATAAGAGCTGAGCCTGGTCTGGGTGAAGGTTACAGGCGGGCAAATAGCGGCGACCCGATAGTGGAACGGGCAATCGCACTTTATCAGTTGCCAGCTGACTCCAAACAGCCGTTCTGCGCTTGGCGCAGTTCCGACCATGCGTGTGTTTTTCTCAGTCTGAACATTGCACCCCGCGAAGACATCGCGGTAGTTGGCGGGGATTCACATTACTGCTTCGATCAAGATTGGCGCATCACGCATGAATATGTCGGCGAATGAAGCGATTGATCAAAATTGTATATGAACAACAGAGGCGTGAATAAGGTGCCCGTCAGCCGCTATATCCCCGCCTTAACAATCCAGTCGTGAAACAGCTTCACTGCCGGTCGCTGCAACGCACGTGGACGACAGACGAACCAGTAGCTATACGGGCTGTCGATATCGAAATCGAACAGGCGGACCAGCCTCTCGTCATGCGCATCCTTATAATGATGGCCGTGCATGAACGCCACGCCGACGCCCTGCGCTGCCGCCTCCAGCATCAACGGCCCCGAATCGAAATGGTCGATGGCGGCCGGCTCCAGCCACGGCATGCCGATCGCGGCGCGCCATTCGTTGAAGGTCTCGGGCATCTCGCGGTGCAGCAGCACCGTCATCCGCTGAAGCTGTTCGGGCACGGAAATACGCTCGGGCCCAAGGCCATATTTCCTTGCGGCGATCGGAAACACCTTGTCCTGGTCGAGCCGCACCGCGTGCAGCGTCGGGTCGATTTCCCGCGCCAGCGCGATAGCGGCGTCGACGCCATCGCCGACGCGGGTTTCGCCATGTCCGCTGGTTTCGATGTCGATGTGCAGTTGCGGGTGGAGCGCCCGCAATTCGGGCATGCGCGGGAACAGCCGCTGCTGCGCGAACAGCGGCAGGACGTTGAGCGTCAACCGCAGGTCGGTTTCGCCGGTGATCGCCCCTGCCACCGCCTCACGCACCGAATCAAGCGCAGGGCCGAGTGCCGCCAGCAGCCGGTCACCCGTCGGGTTGAGCCGCATTGCGTGATGTTCCCGATCGAACAATGGCTCGCCGATATGGCGCTCGAGCGTCTGGATGCGGCGCGACAGGGCAGGCGTGGACAGCGCAAGATCGGCGGCAGCGGCCTTAACAGAGCCAAGCCTTGCCACCGCCATAAAGGCTTCCAGCCCGCCAAGCGAGGGCAGCCTGCGCATAGAAATCTCCTGCTTCGATGCCACGATGCTGCACTGCACATTTTGCGCGCAACCGCATCGATGCCATATGTGCATCGGAACATGACGCATTGGTGACGGCAATGCCAGCGCAAAAGTTGCAAAAACTGCAACCTTGGTTCATCCTTTCGCACTTGCACAAAAATCATGCCAAGCCGATATCGGCGGTGCCTTTCAGGCATCCTCTCCCAAACTCATACGGGCCGCTCCTTCGGGGGCGGCCCTTTTTTCTGCAAGCACCTCCCCGGAACGGGGAGGGGGACCACGCCAAGCGCCAACGCTTGCGTTAGGGGAAACCGTCGAGTGGCGTGGTGGAGGGGTCGCGAGCGCAGCGAGCACCCGTGCTTTCCGAAAGTGCCAGGGAGGTACTTGTGTCCTTTACCCTCGCAACCTTTGCCCGCCCTACCTATGTTGCGAGCCGAAGCAGAAACGCGTGGGAGCAGACGAGTTGGCCGATAGCGAAACCCAGCCGGTGAAATTGCAGGTGGCCAATGCCCGGCCCGAAGAGGCTGGGCGGGGTCTGGCGCGGATGCCGCGCAAGCTGCTCGCGGCGCTGGGTCTGGCCGAGGGCGATATCGTCGAGATCACCGGCAAACGCACCACCGCCAGCATCGCCGTCGGCCCCTATGCCGAGGACGAGGGGATCGAGGTCGTCCGGCTCGACGGGTTGCAGCGCGCCAATGCCGGCGTCGGCACCGGCGACGCGGTGACCCTGCGCAAGGCCGAATCGAAGCCCGCACAAAAGGTCACGCTCGCCCCCGCCCAGCAGAATCTCAAACTTCAGGGGTCGGGACAGGGCCTCAGGCGCAGCTTCATGCGTCGCCCGATGGTCGCCGGCGATGTCGTCGCCACCGCCGGGCAACAGCGCGTCGCACCCGACAATATGCCCCCGCAACTGCGCCAGATGCTCGCCGCACCGGCCTACGCCTTGCAGGAAATCCGGCTGGTCGTCGTCGCGACCGTGCCCAAGGGCATCGTCCACATCGACGAGACAACCGAGATCGAGTTGCGCTCCGAATATGTCGAGCCCAAGGAATCGCGCCGCGCCGACGTCACCTACGACGATATCGGCGGCATGGGCGACACCATCGACCAGCTGCGCGAGATGGTCGAACTGCCGCTGCGCCACCCCGAACTGTTCCAGCGGCTCGGCGTCGATCCGCCCAAGGGCGTGCTGCTCTATGGCCCGCCCGGAACTGGCAAGACTCGGCTGGCACGCGCGGTCGCCAACGAGAGCGAGGCCGAATTTTTCCTGATCAACGGCCCGGAAATCATGGGCTCGGCCTATGGCGAGTCCGAAAAGCGGTTGCGCGATGTCTTCGAGAACGCCGCCAAAGCCGCGCCGTCGATCATCTTCATCGACGAGATCGACAGCATCGCGCCGAAACGCGGTCAGGTCTCGGGAGAGGCCGAAAAGCGCCTCGTCGCGCAACTGCTGACGCTGATGGACGGGCTCGAGCCGCGCGCCAACATGGTGGTCATCGCCGCCACCAACCGCCCCGATGCGATCGACGAGGCGCTGCGGCGACCCGGCCGGTTCGATCGCGAGATCGTCGTCGGCGTTCCCGACGAGCGCGGGCGGCGTGAAATCATCGGTATCCACACCCGCGGCATGCCGCTGGCCGAGGGCGTCGACATCAACGAACTGGCACGCACCACCTACGGCTTCGTCGGTGCCGACATCGCCGCGCTGACCCGCGAGGCGGCGATCGAGGCGGTGCGCCGCATCATGCCGCGTCTCGACCTGTCGAGCACCACCATTCCGCCCGAGGTGCTCGACGATCTGCAAGTGACCCGCGAGGATTTCGTCGGCGCACTGAAACGCGTCAGCCCCAGCGCGATGCGCGAGGTGATGGTGCAGGCGCCCAATGTGCGCTGGGCCGACATCGGCGGGCTCGATGCCGCGGCGCAGCGGCTCAAGGAAGGCGTCGAACTGCCGCTCAAAGACCCCGAGGCATTCCGGCGACTCGGCATTCGCCCGGCCAAGGGCTTCCTGCTCTATGGCCCGCCCGGCACCGGCAAGACCTTGCTCGCCAAGGCAGTGGCGCGCGAGGCGGAGGCCAATTTCATCGCCACCAAATCCTCCGACCTCCTCTCCAAATGGTATGGTGAGAGCGAACAGCAGATCGCCCGCTTGTTCGCCCGCGCCCGCCAGGTCGCACCGTGCATCATCTTCATCGACGAGCTCGACAGTCTCGCCCCCGCGCGCGGCGGCTCGGCGGGGGAACCGCATGCGACCGAACGCGTGGTCAACACGCTGCTGGCGGAGATGGACGGCATCGAGGAGATGCAGTCGGTGGTGGTGATCGGCGCGACCAATCGCCCAAACCTGATCGACCCCGCACTGCTCCGCCCCGGCCGCCTCGACGAGCTGGTCTATGTCACCGTGCCCGACGCGGCGGGACGCCGCCGCATCCTCGATATCCACACCGCAAAAATGCCGCTGGCGAGCGATGTCGATCTCGATGCTGTCGCCAAAAAAACCGACCGCTTCACCGGTGCCGATCTTGAAGACCTCACCCGCCGCGCCGGCATGGTCGCGCTGCGCCGCTCGATGAGCGTCGCCGAAGTGACTATGGCCGATTTCGAAGCCGCGCTAAAGGACACCCGCGCAACGGTCACGCCCGAGATGGAAAAGGAATATGAAAAGATCGCCGGCGAAATCAAACAAAACGCCGCGTCGCTCTACCCGATGGGCTTTGTCGGGCCGGGGATGCTGACCCCCGTGCGCGAGCAGAAACCTGGCGATGTGAAAGGGTAAGGCGGTAATCAGGGACTGTCCCCGATTACGCAGCGCAACGCCCGAGTGTCATCCTTAAAACAGCCTCTCGGCTGCACTCGATTGGGCGATGATGAGCGGCGGCTGATCGGGGCGTTGTAAGTTCAACAATATGATAAATAGGTAAGCGCGGGGGGCCTCGCTGGTCCCCATACGACCCGCTGGCCCAGGCAATGCCCGCCGCCACCGTCCTGCGTCCGCGAGAGTCACTGTGTTTCGCGCTCGCTATCTCCCTAGCCGAACGCGCGCCTGCCCGCTACCAAGTCGCAATGACCAACCGGCTTTACTATGGCGACAATCTCGATGTGCTGCGCGAACACATCGCTAGCGACAGCGTCGATCTCGTCTATCTCGATCCGCCGTTCAACAGTAACGCCAATTACAACATCCTGTTCAAATCGCCCGCAGGCAAGGGCGCGGACAGCCAGATCGAGGCGTTCGAGGACACCTGGCACTGGAACGACAAGGCCGAAGCCGCTTTCCATGACGTGATGACCAGCGGCAACACCGATGTCGCCGAGCTGCTGCGCGCCATGCGCGGCTTCCTAAAAGAGAATGACATGATGGCCTATCTGGCCATGATGGCGGTGCGCCTGATCGAACTGCACCGCGTGCTCAAACCGACCGGTAGCCTCTATCTGCACTGCGACCCCACGGCGAGCCACTATCTCAAGCTGTTGCTGGATGGGGTGTTTGGCGCACCAAACTATCGAAACGAAATTACTTGGAAGCGCACCACTACCCACAGCGATAGCAAAACTTGGAGTCGAGTGTCAGACATTATTCTCTTTTTTACAAAGACTAAGGATTTTGTTTGGAACACACCCCGCGACGTTCACAGCGAAGAGTACAAGGCCTCAAAATATCGCCATGATGATGGCGACGGTCGTGGGTTATACCGACTGGACAATATGACCAGTCCAAATCCACGCCCTAATATGATGTATGAGTGGCTTGGATTTCCGTTTCCTCAAATGGGCTGGCGCTATCAGAGGGCAACTATGCAGCGCCTGCACGACGAGGGTCGGATCTGGTATCCGACCAACGCGGACGGGAGCTATAATCATTCAAGGCGCCCGCAGCTAAAGCGCTATCTCAAGGAAATGGACGGCGGCATTATGGGTGGTGTCTGGACAGATATCCCCCCAATCAACTCGCAAGCCCAAGAACGCCTCGGCTACCCCACCCAAAAGCCCCTCGCCCTGCTCGAACGCATCGTCAACGCCTCGTCCAACCCCGGCGATGTCGTGCTAGATCCCTTTTGCGGCTGCGGCACGGCGGTCGATGCGGCGCAGAAGCTCGGGCGGCAGTGGATCGGCATAGACGTCACCCACCTCTCCATCGGCCTGATCGAACGCCGCCTGCAGGACCGCTACGGCCCGAACATGCTGGCGAAGCGCACCAACAAAGAACCTCCCCGGAACGGGGAGGGGGACCATCCGAAGGATGGTGGAGGGGTGCTCTCGGCCAAGCGCAATGACGCGGCAATCGATGAGTCCTCACCCACCCCTCCACCTCCGCTGCGCGGCGGTCCCCCTCCCCGTTCCGGGGAGGTTCTGGCCTATGAAGTCATCGGCACGCCGAACGACACCGCCAGCGCACTCAAACTCGCTGCCGAGGAACCGCACCAGTTCCAATACTGGATCACCCAGGCCATCGACGGCCAACCCTATCAGGGCGGGCGCAAGGGCGCGGATCGCGGCATCGACGGCTATCTCTATTTTACCGGCCACGACAAAAAGACCGAAGCCGCGATCATCAGCGTCAAGGCCGGACAGAATGTCGGCGTCGCCATGGTCCGCGACCTCAAGGGCGTGATCGAGCGCGAAAAATCGCCCATCGGCATCTTCGTCTGCGTCAATTCCCCGACCCGCGAAATGGAACGGGAGGCGGCGGCTGCGGGTGTCTATGAAGGTGCCGACGGACGCACCTACCCCCGCCTGCAAATCTACACCCTCGCCGAACATTTTCAGGGCCTGCGCCCCAAAGTGCCGCTGCTCGACCGGCAAGCCGCATACAAGAAGGCAGGACGGGCTGAGGCAACCGGACAGGGGAGTTTATTGTGATGACTCAGCGCATGCAGCCAAGTGACGCCCATGCGTTTTTTCGCGCCGACGGCTTGGCACGGATTGCCGAAGCGAAAAAACGAGGACTGATGCGCGCTGATCTTGCTCATTGGGAAGCTGCCGAACTGTTCAGCGCATGTCTTCCGCTCGCTCTGATAGATGTAGCCTATGCTGACGACTTCGATGCCTTTAAGGCGTTGTGGCTGACAATCCTTGGCGAGAATGCTGGCGAATGGCTGCCCGCCCTCTATCTTGCCGCCTTGGCCTCCCCCTCGACCGCCGCCCGAGATCCTGCGGCGTCGATCCTTTCGGCGCTAGCCCATCTGAGTATGCGGGAGCATTAGGACTTTTGGCTAGGCTATCCCATAATCGATGTGCACAGTTGCGGGCTATTGATCGATCGCACCGCTTTCTTGGCCCCTTAGCGTCTTGGCGCGAACCCCTCCACAGCGCCCTCCGCGTCTCCGCGTGAACAATCCCCGCTTCGCCCACACAAAACCGCTTTCCTACGGCCCATGATCTTGTTATGTTCTCAGTTGAACCCGCTCTTTGCCATCGTCAGTCCGCACCGCCACGCTTTTCCACAGGGAGCGTGAGACAAATGTTGTGACGTGTGGAGAATCCGCACCCGCACGCCATGGTCCCATTGATCGATGCAGTCGATCAATGGGCAAGCATGATTTATACCTCTAGGGGTCATCACTCTTATCACTTTTGCCGCGCCATTGATCGAAACCATTGATCGAAGCCCAGCCAACCAAGCTTTCCTGCCACTCTCAGCGTGTCACTCTTTGTAACCCTCGCTGGCACCATTGTTGACCTGCCTCAGCGCTGCTCCGTGCAACGCGGCAATATCGGTGGCTCTATACCAAATTTGAGATTATCGACCATCATATGAAACATTATTGCTAATTAATGTAATAATATTACTAATAACGTCTTTCCAACGCATTATCGGGCGTGAATCTTTGTGACGTTTTAACCTTTGCCCCCGCTCTGCTGCGCAGCACCCCTCAAACCGCCACCCCTGTCAGCAGCTTCGGCCGGTCCCCGCTCTCGCCGCGCGCCTCGTTCATGAAGAAGCTCTTGAGCACGCCCGCGCGCTGCACCGCGCCCAGCCCCAGCCGCCGCACCGCCGATGCGGTCTTGCCGGGTATGCCGAACAGGCGGGTCAGGCTGTCGGTCGCCATCGCTACCGAGAGATTGTCGAGCCCGCGCCAGCGCTCATAGCGTTCGAGCAATTGCGCATCGCCGAGGTCGAGCCCCAGCCGCGCGCCATCGACGATGACCTCGACCAGCGTCGCGACGTCGCGAAGGCCGAGGTTGAAGCCCTGTCCGGCGATCGGGTGGATGCCATGCGCCGCATCCCCGACCAGCGCCATCCGTTGCGCGACGATCTTGGCCGTATGCTGGAAGCCGAGCGGATAGAGGCCGCGCGGGGCGATCTCCTCGATATCGCCGAGGATGCCGCCCGTCTTCTTGAGCAGCTCGGCCTTGTAGCCGCGTTTGCCCAGCTTGATCAGCACGGGCGCGTCCTTGGCATGCGTCGACCAGACGAAGCCGCTGCGGTGCCGCCCATCCGGCAGGTCGTTGAGCGGCAGGATGGCGAACGGGCCATCGGGATAGAAAATCTCATAGGCGACATTCTCGTGGCTCGCCTCATGGCTAAACGCGCCGATCATCGCGCCATGATGATAATCCCACTGCGCGATGGTGATCCCCGCTGCCTCGCGCGTCGGCGACCGCCGCCCCTCGCACACCGCCAGCAACGGCGCGGTCAGCACACTGCCGTCAGTCAGCGTCACCGTCGCGCGATGCTCGCCGCGATCGATATGCGCCGTCGTCACCGGCGCGCGCACCGTGATCAGCGGCGATGCGGCGACAGCGTCAGCCAGCGCCAGCCGCAACCGCCGGTTCTCGAACATCAGCCCCAAAAAGCCGTCTTCCGGCGGAGGAGTGAAATCCAGCTCGCCAGGCTTTAATCCATCGGACACCCAGATGCGGTGGATCGGGCAGCCATGCCCCTCCAGCCCTGCCGACAGTCCGATTGCCTCCAGCATCCGCCAGCTCGCCGAGGCGATGGCCGACGCTCGCCCATCGAAATTGTCCGCCAGCGCTGTCACCGGATCGGCGGGGTCGACGATGATGCTAGTCAAACCATGCGCCGCCAGCGCGCACGCCAGCGTCTGGCCGATCAGCCCTCCACCGGAGATGAGGATGTCGGCGGTGGCGTTAGTGGGAGCGTTGGTCATAGCACTACTTTAGGCCGTCGCCGCTGGCAGCGAAAGAGGGGCGTTGGTCTGTAGCTGCCCCCAAGCTTGACGGCGAGTCGCGGGCACAGGCATAGTGGTTAACCAGGGGGCGGCACCGCGTCGCACCCGTACATCGCCAATCGAAAGCAGCGCCATGGCCAGCCGCAGCCCCGTGATCGTCACCCATGACTGGGACGGAATCTTCCGCTCCAGCTTCCAGCGATCCGCCGCAATGGTCGGCGGCATCGTGCTCGCAGTGCTGACGCTGCTGCTGTTGCTGGCGCTGGCGACATACAGCGCCACCGATCCCAGCCTGACCACCGCTGCCGAGGGGCCGCCCGCCAACTGGGTCGGCGGCCCGGGCGCGTGGCTGGCAAGTGCGCTGCTGCTGCTGCTCGGCTGGTCGGCGCTGATGCTGGTGCCCTCGCTCGGCCGGGCGTCGTGGCGGCTGATCGTCGGGGCCGAGCGCGCCGGGCCGCAGCGGCAGCTGAGTATCGGCTTGATCGGATTGTTGCTGGTCGCGGTCGGTTTGGCGATATGGGAGAATGTGCCGTCGCGCGATCTGACGGCGGGGATGGGCGGGCTGATCGGGATGTTGGTCGAACGTCCGCTAGACACGCTGCTCGCCGGAGTCGATGCCGGCGGTGCGCTGGCGGTGCGCGGCGCGGCGGCCTTGCTGCTGTGCGTCGGCGGCGCAACTTTGTGGTGGCGCAGCCTGCAATTGCGGCTGCGCTCGTTCTCGCTGGCTGGGCTCAGCCTCCCCTTCGGCGGCCGCCGCGATAATGAAGACGACGGCATCACCATCGACGACGGTGAGACGCGGGTCCGCGCGTCATCCGAGCCACGGCGCGCGGTCCGCCCGGTCGAACCACGCGACGCACCCGAGATCAGCGAGCCAGCCCCTGCGCCGCAGCCCGGAGCCAAGCCGAGCAGCCCGCGCCAGACCGACATGTTCGCCAACTCCAGCCTGCCATCGCTGGCGCTGCTTACTCCCGCCAGCGACAAGGGCGGCCAAACGATCGACAAGGCGGCGCTGGAAAAGAACGCGCGGTTGCTTGAGTCCGTGCTCGAGGATTTCTCGGTCAAGGGCGTGGTCAAGGCGGTCCGCCAAGGCCCTGTCGTGACGATGTACGAGCTTGAGCCCGCGCCCGGCACCAAGGCCAGCCGCGTTTCCAACCTCGCCGACGATATCGCCCGCAACATGTCGGCGCTGTCCGCCCGCATCGCGCCGATCCCCGGCCGCACGGTGATCGGCATCGAACTGCCGAATACGAAGACGGAGCCTGTCGTGCTCCACCAATTGATCGCCAGCGAGGTGTTTCAGGCGCAGACCGGGCAGCTGCCGATCGTGCTGGGCAAGAACATCGCCGGCGATCCGATCATCGCCGATCTCGCACCGATGCCGCATCTGTTGATTGCCGGCACCACCGGGTCGGGCAAGTCGGTCGGGCTCAACGCGATGATCGTCTCGCTGCTCTACCGCCTGACCCCTGACCAGTGCCGCCTGATCCTGATCGATCCCAAGATGCTCGAACTCAGCGTCTATGATGGTATCCCGCATCTGCTGTCGCCGGTAGTGACCGAACCGGCCAAGGCAATTCGCGCGCTGAAATGGGCGGTCGAGCAGATGGAGGATCGCTATCGGATGATGGCCAATCTTTCGGTCCGCAACCTGTCGAGCTTCAACGACAAGGTCCGCGCCGCCAAGGCCGCAGGCAAGTCGCTCAGGCGGCAGATCCAGTGCGGCTTCGATCCCGACACCGGACGGCCGATCTATGAGGAGGAGCAGCTCGATTGCGAGCCGATGCCGCAGATCGTCGTCGTCGTCGATGAGCTCGCCGATCTGATGATCACCGCCGGCAAGGAGGTCGAGGTGCTGATCCAGCGGCTGGCGCAAAAGGCGCGCGCGGCGGGCATCCACCTGATCCTCGCCACCCAGCGCCCGTCGGTCGATGTCATCACCGGGGTGATCAAGGCCAATCTGCCGACGCGGATCAGCTTTCACGTCACGTCGAAAATCGACAGCCGGACGATTTTGGGAGAAATGGGCGCGGAGCAGTTGCTCGGCAAAGGTGACATGCTGTGGATGGCGGGCGGCAAAGCCCCGATCCGCGTCCATGGGCCGTTCGTCTCAGATGACGAGGTGCGTGCCGTTGCCGATCATTGGCGCGCGCAGGGCCATCCCAGCTATATCGAGGCCGTCACCGAGGAGCCCGAGATCGGCGGCGATTATGTGTTCGAAGGCGAGAGCATGGCCGACAGCGCCGAGGACCGGCAGTTCGCCCAGGCCTGTCAGATCGTTATCGACAGCCAGCGCGCGTCGATATCGTCGGTTCAGCGTGCCTTGCGGATCGGCTACAACACCGCCGCGCGGCATATCGACCGCATGGAGCAGGACGGGATCATCTCGTCCCCAAACCACTTGGGCCGTCGTGATGTGCTGCGCGATCGCAACGGCAAGCCCACCCGGCGCGGCGGACGCGATGAAGATGATGAATGAAACCGGCAGCTGACTGAAGGGTTCAGCGTCGGTTCAATGCCCCACCTGCATAGCCCCGCTCATTGAGGCGCTCCCATTTGCGCCGCCCGCCATTCGACGGACGACATGATGACCCTTGTTTTCAAGACTTTCGCTGCGGCCAGCGCCGCCATTGCCCTTGCGGGCGGCACCGCGCTGACCCTGTCCGCCGGTCCCGCCGAGGCGCAACAGCGCCGTGCGCAGGCACCGGCGCTGACGGGAGACTTGCTGCGCGTACAACAGCATTTGACCGCGATGACCAGCCTGACCGCCGACTTCACCCAGACCGATCGCCAGGGACAGGTGCAGAACGGCCGTCTGACGCTCAAGCAGCCGGGCCGCATTCGCTTCCAATATGCCCCCGGCATTCCGCTGCTGATCGTCGCCGATGGCCGTTCGCTGACGCTGATCGACTATGAGGTCAATCAGGTGCAGCGCTGGCCGATCCGCAATTCACCGCTGGCGGTGCTGATCGATCCGCAGGCCAATCTGTTGCGATATGGCAGGCTGGTTGAAACCAGCAGCCAGGAGACGATCAGCGTCGAAGTGCGCGATCCGGCGCGCCCCGAATATGGCATGATCACCATGGTGTTCACCCGTGATGCGCGCGGTCCCGGCGGCCTCAATCTTTATGGCTGGGTGGCGCTCGACGCGCAGCGTAACCGCACCTCGATTCGCCTGAGCGGACAGCGTTATAATGTGCCCGTTGAAGACAATATGTTCCGCTGGCGCGACCCACGACCACAAGGTGCGCGAAATCGGTGACGCTGTTATCGCGTCAACGACAGTTGTAAACGCTTCGTCGCATGACAGGTCGCCCCGTTCATGTGTGCGACAGAATTGGACGGTAAAGCGGGAGGTGAGGCGGCACCGTGGCTCCGGTCGATGTTCCCCCCTGTTGATCGGCCGATAGCCAGTCGCCTCACTCAAAACGCGTGACGAGCGCAATTTTGAACCCCTGCTCCGCCGCCCCTGGAGCAGGGGTTTTTTGTGCGTTTTTTCCGCCTGCGGCGGGTGGCCTTTCCCGTTCGCAGGCGAACGCGGCTATATTGGCCGCAACTATCACCATGTTTGCGTCGGTGCGTTTGGATGGCTAACAGCGCGCCATGACCGCTCCCATCCGCATCGCCTCCTGGAACATCAACAGCGTGCGTGCGCGCGCCGACATTGTCGGGCGATTTCTGGAGGAGCAGGCGCCGGACATTCTCTGCCTGCAGGAAACCAAGGTCGAAGACAGCACCTTTCCCAGCCAGATTTTTACGTCGCGCGGCTATGATCATGTCATCGTCAACGGCCAGCGGATGCACCATGGCGTCGCTATCGTCAGCCGCATTCCCATCGTCCGCGACAACCGTTTCGACTGGCAAGCCAATGGCGAGGCACGGCATCTGGGTGTGGCGCTGCCCAACGGGGTTCGGCTGGAGAATGTCTATATACCGGCGGGTGGCGATGTCCCCGATCGCGAGCAGAATCCGAAATTCGGACAGAAGCTCGATTTCCTCGATCGGATGATCGACTGGTCCGCCGCGCTCGATGTGCCGAGCATCGTCACCGGCGATTTCAATGTCGCGCCGCTCGAATGCGATGTGTGGAGCAGCAAGGCTTTGCGCGATGTGGTGAGCCATACGGCCATCGAGCGCGAGATGCTGGCGCGGTTGCAAGATGCGGGCAAATGGGTCGATCTGGGAAGGCATTTTGTCGTTGCGCCCGAGCGGCTCTACACCTGGTGGAGCTATCGCGCCAAGGATTGGGCCGCGTCGGATCGCGGACGGCGGCTCGACCATATGTGGGCGACACCGGATGTCGCCAGCGCAGCGGTGGCACACCGGGTGCACGAAGATTGCCGCAGCTGGGAACGGCCATCGGATCATATTCCGATTGTCACGGACTTCGCCTTTTGAGCATAGACGATTCTCGCAGTGCTGCTCGTGCCATCGATGCCGCGAGACGCGGCTGGCCGATCCGTGTGGCGGGGCAGGGCGGGGCGCTGACCTTGCTTGCGGTCGAGAGCGCGACGGCGGAGACGCTGGCGGCATTCGGCGCAACATCGCTGCTGATGTCGGGCGAGCGGGCAGCGACGTTGAAACTGACCAACCAGCTGGCTGCGGCCTCCCCAGGGCCAGTGCGCATTGCGCTGGAACCGGGGGCAGGGCCGGAACGCGGGCTGGCAATTGCCGATCCTTCGCTCGATCTTGCGTTTCCGATGAAGGGGCCGTTCCGCACTTTGCCGACCGGTGCCGAGGATGCCGCGCGGGGAGCAATCGATCTCACGCGTCGCGCGGGCATTTTGCCCGCATGGTATGTTGCGGAGAGTGGTGAGGCCTTTGCCGAGACCAGCGCCACCGCCATCGCCGCTTTCGCCGATCCGCTGCGCCTCAACATTGCCGCGCGCGCGCGGCTGCCAGTGGCAGCGAGCGAGGCGGGCGAATTGATCGCGTTCCGCTCGCCCGAAGACCCGCAGGAGCATATTGCGTTGATCCTCGGCAGCCGCGATGCCAGCGTACCCGTGGTCCGCCTGCACAGCGAATGCCTGACCGGCGACGTCCTCGGCAGCTTGAAATGCGACTGCGGTCCGCAACTGCACACGGCGCTGCATGAGATTGCGGATGCGCCTTGGGGTATCCTGTTGTACTTGCGGCAGGAAGGACGCGGCATCGGGTTGATCAACAAGCTGCGCGCTTATCAGCTGCAGGATCAGGGTTTCGATACGGTCGATGCAAATACCCGACTGGGCTTTCCGGTCGAGGCGCGCGATTTCGGCATTGCTGCACGGATGCTGGTGCTTCTGGGGGTCGAAGCGGTCCGGCTGATGACCAACAATCCGGACAAGGTTGCGCGGTTGGAGCACAAGGGCATCCGGGTCGTCGAACGTTTACCCTTGGCGCTGCCGACCAATGTCCACAACGCCCGCTATCTGGCGACCAAGCGCGACCGGACGGGGCATCAACTGTAGAAAAACTTCCCCGGCATGGGGAGGGGGACCGCCCGAAGGGTGGTGGAGGGGTCGGAACTTGCCACGCTGGAAGTGGCAAGCCGCGACTCCTCTACCACGCTGGGCAATAGCATTTGGCCATTCGATTTTGGCTTGTCGCGTGGTCCCCCTCTCCGTTCCGGAAAGGAATTGCGACGAACCGTTTGAAACCATATTTTGCCACGCACGTTTGCTGATGACATTTTCATGACGGATATGTCATATAACCGCAATGTTCGCTTTCGCTCGATCTCCTGCTCCGCCGTCACCCGATGCACCGCCCGCGTTGGGCCTGCTGCTGGGCGAGTTGCGCGTGGCGCGCGACTGGGTCAATGCGCGGTTCCGGCCGCGAATGGATGAACGCGATCCGGTCGGCAGTGGCCAGCCGATCCTGACGCTGCCCGGCTTTCTGGCGGGTGACATGTCGATGACGCAGATGCGGCGCAACCTCAATGCGGCTGGTTTCAGGGCCAAGCGCTGGAAGCAGGGCGCGAACATGGGCGCGCGGCCCGACACTATCGAGCGGCTGCACGATAGGGTGAGGTATGCCGCCAATAGCGAAGGGCGCAAGGTGCATCTGGTCGGCTGGTCGCTCGGCGGCATCTACGCCCGCGAATATGCCAAGCACCATCCCGAATATGTTGCCAGTGTCATCACCATGGGCTCGCCCTTTTCAGGGTCGTTGCGCGCCAACCATGCCTGGCGGCTGTACCAGTTCGTCGCAAAGCATAGCGTCGAATCGCCGCCGGTGGCGTTCCATCCGGCACCCAAGCCGTCGGTGCCGACCTTTGCCTTATGGTCGGCCAGCGACGGCGTGATCGCCCCGCACTGCGCGCGCGGGACCGGCTACGAGCGCGACCGGGCGATCGAACTATCGTGCGGGCATATGGGCTTTGCCTATGTCGCCGAGGCGGTCGATGCGGTGATTGACTGTGTGCTGGAGGCAGAGCGTCAGTCTGCTGGTTGAGAAAATCGTTCGACCAAACCCTGCGACACCCTGAGCGGTCTGCCGGTTTCGCGATTGAGCAAGGCCCAGGTTGTCACCGCACTCACATACTTGCGGCCATCGCTTCCTAGGAACACGATATGCCGGTCGAATTTCGCCCCCTTGGGGCTCTCTGCGACCCACGTATGACCGGTCACGTTCTCGCCGAGCAACAGCGGACGATGATAGTCGATCTCGTGCCGGACGATCACCCAGATATAGGCGGCCTGCTCCTCCGCGCTCGCCCGCGCCGCCCAGTGGCGGGTCGACAACATCTGGATCCATTGCACCCACACCGCATTGTTCACATGCCCAAGCTCGTCGATATGGTTGGGGGACGCGGTAAAGGGCAGGGTGAAGGCTTGGGGCGGGATCAGCTGTCCTTCCCCCGGTAACCTTTCAGCTCATCGCCGGTCAGCTGCGCGACATGCAGCACGTTGGTTGATCCCGGCGTGCCGAACGGCACTCCCGCCATCATCACCAGCTTCGATCCGGCACTGCCCGCGCCGTGGCGCAGCGCCATGCGCTTGCCCTTGGCGATCATCTCTTCAAAACTGCCGATATCCTTGGTGTGGACTGCGTGACTGCCCCACAGCAGGCCCATGCGCCGTGCCGCCTCCAGCTTTGGCGTCAACACCAGCAGTGGTGCGGCAGGGCGTTCGCGCGAAATGCGGCGCGCCGTCGATCCGGAAAAGGTGAAGCACAGGATTGCGTCGGCGCCGATGGTCTGCGCGACATCGCCGGCGGCTTCGGACAGCGCATCGGCGGTGGTGGGATCGGCCTTGGTCTGGGTAAACTGGACGCGTTCGCGATAGCCTGGGTCGGCCTCCACCGATTGGGCGATGCGGTCCATCATCGTCACCGCCTCGATTGACCAGGCGCCGGCGGCAGTCTCGGCCGAAAGCATCACCACATCCGCGCCGTCATACACCGCCGTCGCCACATCGGAGACCTCTGCTCGCGTCGGGGAGGGCGAGGTGATCATCGATTCGAGCATCTGCGTGGCGACAACCACCGGCTTGCCCATCCGTCGCGCCGTGGCGACGATCAGCTTTTGCGCGGGCGGCACGGCTTCGGGCGGCAGCTCGACCCCCAGATCGCCGCGCGCGACCATGCAGGCGTCGGCGAGTTCAAGGATTTCATCGAGCCGCGCGAGGCCCTGCGGCTTCTCGAATTTGACCAACACTCCGGCGCGGCCCTTGATCAGCGTCCGCGCCTCGGCGACGTCTTCCGGGCGCTGGACGAAGCTGAGTGCGATCCAGTCGACATGCTGTTCGAGCGCAAAAGTGAGATCGCGGCGATCCTTGTCCGTCAGTGCGGCGAGCGGCACGACGATGTCGGGCAGGTTCAGTCCCTTGCGGTCGGAAATATGGCCGCCAACTTCGACGATGGTCTCCACCCGATTGCCGTGACAGGCGGTGACGCGCAGAACGAGCTTGCCATCATCGATCAGCAAGCGCGTCCCAGGTTCGAGCGCGCCGAGGATTTCGGGGTGGGGCAGATAGACGCGGCTCGCGTCGCCGGGGGTAGCATCGCTGTCGAGAGTGAAGGCCGCGCCGGTTTCCAGCAACACCGGCGGCGCGGCGAAGGTGCCCACCCGCAGCTTCGGTCCCTGCAAGTCGGCGAGTATGGTCATCGGGCGACCGAGTTCCTTCTCCAGACTGCGGATAGCGGCGATATTGGCGGCGTGCATCGCATGATCACCGTGGCTCATGTTGATCCGGAACGCGTCCGCGCCCGCCAGATAGAGCTTGCGGATCATTTCGATCCCGCTCGATGCCGGTCCGAGCGTGGCGAGGATGCGGACCTTGCGGCGACGCGGCGGGACGGTCTGGGGCAAAGCGCTGGCCTCTTGCTGGTCGTTGCGGCGGGCATCATCGCAATCGATAGTGTCGGTGGCATGACGTGCGAAGCGAATCATGGCAAGGCCGCATAGGAATGCACCATGGCGATCAAAAAAAGGGGACAGTCCGCTTTTTCGACATCGTCCGGCGCACCCGTGGCACCCCCATTCCATGAAGAAGGGGACTGTCCCCTTTTTTTGAGGAGCCAGCCTATGACCATCGATGACATCGACGACCGCACCGCCGCCACCGCCTTCCGCACGCTGGTGCGCCACCTCCAGCACCGCAGCGACGCATCGAACATCGATCTGATGGGCCTCTCCGGCTTCTGCCGCAACTGCCTGGCCGACTGGCTGACGGAGGCGGACCTGTCGCTGACCAAGGATGCCGCGCGGGAGGCCGTACACGGGATGAGCGCGGTAGAGTGGAAGGCAGGGCAGCCCCCGGCAACACCCGGGCAACTCGCGCGGATGGAAGAGAGCTTGGCGAAGAACCCGCTGCGCGGCTAGGGACGCGCCTTCACATTCATCCGAAGGACACTGATTCGATGGCCAGCGTTGCCACCAACAATGATGCCGAACCGACCGACAACCAATTGAAGCTGTTCATCGAACGCATCGAGCGGCTGGAAGAAGAGAAAAAGGGCATCGCCGACGACATCCGCGACACCTATGCCGAAGCCAAGGCGCAGGGCTATGACGCCAAAATCATGCGCCAGATCGTCCGCCTGAGGAAACTGCCGCCGCATGATCGCGCGGAAATGGAGGCGCTGCTCGACACCTACAAGGCGGCGTTGGGGCTGGGGTGAGTGTCGCCGTTTTGACGCTGTGGCGCGCTGTCGCTAAACGCACATCTTCCCTTTTCAAAACACGGCAGACCCATGGCAGGCCATAGCAAATTCAAGAATATCATGCATCGCAAGGGTGCGCAGGACAAGAAGCGCAGCGCCGCCTTTTCCAAGCTTTCGCGAGAGATAACCGTCGCGGCGAAGATGGGCTTGCCCGATCCTGACGCCAATGCGCGGTTGCGCGCTGCCGTATTGACAGCGCGTGCGGCGTCGATGCCCAAGGACAATATTCAGCGGGCGATCGAGAAGGCGTCGGGGACCGATGGCGAGAATTATGAGGAAATCCGCTATGAGGGCTATGGCCCCGGAGGCGTCTCGATCATCGTCGAGGCGCTGACCGACAATCGCAACCGCACCGCGACCAATGTCCGCACGGCATTTTCCAAGAACGGCGGCAATCTCGGCACATCGGGCAGCGTCGCGCATGGTTTCGACCGGCTCGGACTGATCAGCTATGCGGCGCAGGCGGGCGATGCCGATGCGGTGTTCGAGGCGGCGCTGGATGCGGGCGCGGACGATGTCGAATCGAGCGAGGACGGCCACGAAATTTGGACTAGCATAGAAAATCTGCACCCCGTCGCCAAGGCGCTTGAAGCCAAGCTGGGCGAGCCTGAGGGCGTCAAACTGGCGTGGAAACCGACGATCAAGAGCGAGGTGATCGACGAAAGCGCGGCGCAGACGCTGTTCAAGCTGATCGACACGCTCGACGACGACGACGATGTCCAGACCGTGTGGGGCAATTACGAGATTCCCGACGCGGTAATGGAAAAACTGGGATGAGCTTGCGCAGTCTGCTCGGTCGCGGGCCGAGCCGGGCGGAACAGCAGGCGGCGATGCTGGCGCGCCGCGCGCCGCTGGTCATCCTCGGGCTCGACCCCGGCCTCGGCACGACGGGCTGGGGGGCGATCGTCCGCGAGGGCAATCGCCTCAGCCACATCGACAATGGCGAGATCGACACCGACCCCGCCGAGCCGCTCGCCAACCGCCTGCTGATCATCGCCGATGGCGTGCGGCGCGTGATCGAGCAGATCAAACCTGGCGCGATCGCCATCGAGGAAGTCTTCGTCAACAAGAACGCGCAATCGACGCTGAAGCTGGGGCAAGCGCGCGGCGCGGCGCTGGTCGCGTCGGCGGCGGCGGGCGTACCGATCACCGAATATGCCGCGCGGCTGGTCAAGAAAAGTGTCGTCGGCACAGGTGGTGCAGCCAAGGAACAGGTGCAGGCGATGCTGCGGGTGCTAATGCCCGGACTGAAGCTCGCCGGGCCCGATGCGGCCGATGCTCTGGCGGTGGCGATTACCCATGCGCATCATGGGTAAATAGCTTCTCCCCGTGCCGGGGAGGCTGGCTAGCGCAGCTGGCTGTCCTTGCTGCCGCGACGGTTGATCATGCTGTGCTGGACGCTGCGGTCGCGATCCGACTGGCAGGCGATGCAGGTGCGGACACCGAGCAGCGCGGCGCGGCGGCGCTCGGGGATCGCCTCGCCGCACTCTTCACAGTGATCGAGACTGTCGCCTGCGGGCAGCCGCGCGCGTGCGCCGATCACCGCGTCGCGCACAGTGTCGTCGATCTGATCCTGCACCGCGCCGTCGCGCGTCCATCCACCGGCCATCGTCTGTCCTTTCACGGTCGAGCAGGGGCAACGCCCGTTGCGAGCCCCTGTTCCCTTTTCATTCCGCAGCCGCTACACGGCGCGAATGATCGCAAAACTTACTGGAAAGCTCGACAGCTGGGGCGCAGGCCATGCGGTCATCGATGTCGCGGGCGTCGGCTATCTGGTCGAGGCATCGGCGCGCACATTGAGCGCGATCGGCATCGTTGGCGACCATGTGACGGTGCACACCGAGATGCTGGTCGGTGAAGGTTTCCAGCGCCTGATCGGCTTTGCGTCCGCCGAGGAACGCGACTGGTTCCGGCTGCTCACCGGCGTGCAGGGTGTGGGCGGTAAAGTAGCACTGGCGATATTGAGCGCGCTCGAACCCGCTGAGGTTCAGCTTGCGATTGCCAGCGGCGACCATGCAATGATCGCACGGGCGAACGGCGTCGGGCCGAAACTGGCGCAGCGCATCTGCAATGAACTGCGCGACAAGGCTGGAATGGTGGCAACGGGACCGCTGTCGGTCGGCGGCGGTGTCGCGGTCGACGGGGCAGGGGTGCAAGCGGATGCGCTCTCGGCGCTGTCGTCGCTCGGCTTCAAGCCGGGAGAAGCGAGTGCAGCGGTCAATGCGGCGGACGCCGAACTGGGGCCGGGCGCGACGCTCGACGCGCTGGTGCGGCTGGCGTTGCGCAAGGCGGCGAAGTGAGCGGACCTTGCCACTATAGACAAAATCGCACGGATATGTATGTTGGCGAGATGGCTCAACTCAATGTCTCCCTCCCGCCCGCTCTCAAGAGCTGGATCGACCATCGTGTAGCCGAAGGCCGTTATTCCAGTCCCAGCGATTATGTTCGCGACCTGGTGCGCAAGGATCAGGCGGGCGAGCCTGATGAAATCGATTGGCTTCGCGGGCTGATTGCCGAAGGATTGGAGTCGCCGATCATCGACAAGGAGCCGGAAGACATCGTCGAGGAGATTATCGCCGAACGGCGTGCACGACATGGCTGAGCTGCGGCTTCGTGCTGCGGCCAGAGCGGATTTGGCCGCAATCGACGAATTCAGCGCTTTGCAGTTCGGCCAACAGGTTGCCGAAGCCTACACGCGCGGGATTTTCGATGCGTTTCAGCTGTTGCGCGATCATCCGATGACTGGTGCAGCTCAACCGAAGCTGGGCAGCGGCGTGCGCTGCCTCACCCATCGTCAGCACCGGATAATCTACTTTGTCGAAGGCTATCTGGTTGCGATCGTGCGCGTGATCCACCACGCCATGGATGCGCGCAAGGCACTCAGGCAATGATCGTTATAGATTTGTTGGGCTTCACGATTTGTCTTTGCAGTAGCTATCGTATTGGCCGGATTATGGGTGTTGAAAAAGTTCAGCATGACGAATGGCGGAGAACATGGTGACGAGTTGGATTTCACGGTTGGGTGCGACTCTGTTCATCGGTGCTTCGGCGGCTGGCGCAGCTCCTGTGGGGATTGAAGACCCGATTCCCTATGACCTGTCGATCGACCTCGATGCAGAGGATTTGGCCGAACTGGGCATGGCTGAGGCGTACGAGCGGGTGCGCCCAGAGATCGAAAGATTGGGCGGCGCTCCGGAAACTTTGCGCGAACATGTCGATGAGACCGAGGGCAGTTATGCGATCGAATATCGGGGCATTGTCTATCCCATATCGGGTGGGGAGATCGGTGTTGCCGATGGTTGGGGCACCGCCGCTGCTGTTTTCTTCGAGATTGTCAACGGACAGATGGAGGGCACCTCCTATCGGTTATATGCTGTCAATCATGGCAACGATTTGTCCGGGGTCTTCCTGACGGATGCGCAATTCGAGGCCGCGTCGGCATTCCACGGTGCAACTGAGGACGCTCCGTTCCTCCCCACCCGCATCGGCCCGTGGTTTGGCCAACCAACGGGCGATCGGCGGAGTCGTGGCAAGCGTCCATGACGACCAACCCCCTCCTGACCCCCGCCCGCACCCCCGAGGATGTCGACGCAGCCCTGCGCCCAAAAACGCTCGACGAATTCATCGGCCAAGCAGCGGCGCGTGACAACCTCCGCATCTTCATTGCGGCTGCAAAGGCGCGTGAAGAGGCGCTCGATCATGTGCTGTTTTTCGGGCCGCCGGGGCTTGGCAAGACGACACTGGCTCAGATCATGGCGCGCGAGATGGGGGTCGGGTTTCGCGCCACATCAGGCCCGGTGATCGTCAAGGCGGGCGATCTGGCGGCGCTCTTGACCAATCTCGACGACGGCGATGTCCTGTTCATCGACGAAATTCACCGGCTCGCTCCTGCGGTCGAGGAAATCCTCTATCCGGCGATGGAGGATCGCGCGCTCGATATCATGATCGGCGAGGGGCCGTCGGCGCGGTCGGTGCGGATCGATCTGCCGGCGTTCACGCTGGTCGGCGCGACGACGCGGCAGGGCTTGCTGACGACACCGCTTCGCGACCGGTTCGGCATTCCGATCCGGCTGACCTTTTATACCGTCGACGAGCTGGAGCAGGTGGTGACGCGGGCGGCGCGGTTGCTCGGGCTGGCGCTGACGTCCGATGGTGCGCGCGAAGTGGCGCGGCGGTCGCGCGGGACACCGCGCATCGCCGGGCGGCTGCTGCGACGGGTGCGCGATTTCGCGCATGCGGCGGGCGATGCGACAGTGGACTCACGCGCGGCGGATGCTGCGCTCAACCGGCTCGAGGTCGATAACCTGGGTCTGGATGCGATGGACCGGCGCTATCTGCATATGATCGCCGACATCTATCGTGGCGGGCCGGTCGGGGTCGAAACGCTGGCGGCGGGGTTGAGCGAGCCGCGCGATACGATCGAGGAGGTGATCGAGCCTTATCTTATCCAGCTTGGGCTGGTGGCGCGGACGGCGCGCGGGCGGTGCCTGAACGGACTGGCGTGGAAGCATTTGGGGATTGCGCCACCGGTGGGGACACAAGACGGGCTGTTCGAGGGCAAGTGAGGGCAAGGCAAACCCCTCTCCCGCTCGCGGGAGAGGGAAAGACGCCGAAGGCGGCGAGGGTGAGGGTGTGTCCGCGAAGGCGCTGCTCTCCGACACACCCTCACCCTGGTCGCTGCGCGACCTGCCCCTCTCCCGTGGACGGGAGAGGGGTTACTCAACCTACCCCCCGATCCGCCTCGCCTTATCGCGCCAACCCGCATTCCGGGCTTTGCACTCGACTCGCCGCTCGTCTAGGACCGAAGTCGTGACGTCTGCCATTTCCCCACCTGCGCCACCGTCGGGCCTGTTCGATGGACCGCGTCACCTGTTTCCCGTGCGCATCTATTTCGAGGACACCGATTTGTCGGGGGTGGTCTATCACGCCAATTATCTACGCTATATGGAGCGCGCGCGGTCGGACATGCTGCGACTGGTCGGCATCGACCAGCGTGCCGCAAACGAGGCGGGAGAGGGCGCGTGGGCGGTGACCGATCTGGCTATCCGCTATCGCCTGCCTGCACGGCTCGACGATGAACTGCTGGTCGAAAGCACAGTTACCGCCGTGCGCGGAGCGAGCGTCGATATTGCCCAGACGATCAGCTGCGGCTGCCGGGTGCTGACAGAGGGACGGGTGACCGCTGCCTTCGTCTCCGCCGATGGCCGCGCGCGACGGCAGCCGGCGGGCTGGGCAGACCGGTTTCGCGCCATCATGAACGCCAATCCCCAAGCACGGACCCCAAGTGAATGAACCAGCTCAACAGTTTCTTCTCGTTCGATGGCGACGGTCTGTCGCCGCTGGCGCTGTTCATTCAGGCGGACATCGTCGTCCAGCTGATCATGGTCCTGCTGCTGGTTGCATCGGTGTGGGTGTGGGCGATCATCTTCGTCACCGGGCGCTATCTCGGCAAGGTGCGGCGCGAGACCGAGCAGTTCGAGCGTGACTTCTGGAAGGCTGGCGACGTCGACCGGTTCAGCCAGGACGCCGCCTCGCGCGATTTACCGGCGGGGCGTGTGCTGACTGCGGGACTGGCGGAGTGGCGGCGCTCGACCGCGCGCCCGGTCGTCGATCGGGCGGGGGTGCGCGAACGGCTGGCGATCGCGCTCGACAGCGCGACGGCGAATGAGATCGACAAGCTGGGAGAGCGGTTGAACATTCTCGCCACCGTCGGCTCGGTCGCGCCGTTCGTCGGACTGTTTGGCACGGTGTGGGGCATCATGAACAGCTTCACCTCGATCGTCGATGCCGGCAATACCAGTCTGCTGGCGGTCGCGCCGGGCATCGCCGAGGCGCTGTTCGCCACCGCAATCGGCCTGTTCGCGGCGATACCGGCGGTGATCGGCTACAACCGGATGCTGCACACGCTGGGGCGGATCGAGGCGCGGCTGGGGCGGTTCACCGATGCCTTTCACGCGATGCTCAGCCGGGAATTG
Source organism: Sphingomonas sp. (assembly GCA_043727035.1). Lineage (GTDB taxonomy): Bacteria > Pseudomonadota > Alphaproteobacteria > Sphingomonadales > Sphingomonadaceae > Sphingopyxis. The sequence continues at coordinate 39,039 of JAYSZB010000127.1, forward strand.
GAGAAAGAAGCGTGAGGGTGCATCACTTTAAGCCCCTCCCCTTCAGGGGAGGGGTTGGGGGTGGGGACTCTCCGGAGAGTGCACGGCCAGTCGATACTTCCCACCCCAACCCCTCCCTTGGAAGCGAAGCTGATCCGAAGGATCAACGGGAGGGGCTTTGTTCGTTCGCCTTCCCCGCCGCAAAGGTGGAGCGGCCTTTCTCGTTAGCCTTCCCATCCGCAAAAGCGGAGCGGCGCTGATGGCCATGGGCATCCACACGCCCCGCTCGGGCCGCGGCCGCCGGGGATCGACGGCGCGGCGCGCGCCGATGGCGGAAATCAATGTCACGCCGTTCGTCGACGTGATGCTGGTGCTGCTGATCATCTTCATGGTCACGGCACCGCTGCTGACCGCAGGCGTGCCGGTCGAGCTGCCCGACAGCCGCGCAAAACCGCTCGATCAGCCGCAGCAGCCGCCGGTGACGATCAGCCTAGATGCTACCGGCGCGCTGTTCGTCGATGAGGATCCGCTCGACATGGCTGCACTGCCAGCGCGTCTGGAGCGGATAGCGGCCGAACAGGGCGATACGCCGCGCACTATCAACCTACGCGCCGACCGCAGCCTCGACTACGGGCGGGTGATGCGGGTGATGGGCGAACTCAACCGGGCGGGACTGACGCGGGTGTCGATGGTGACGACTACAGTCACCAGCGGTTCAGATGACGAGCGTTAGGTCCGTAACGATGGATTTGGCGCAACGCGAGAGAGTGGCGATAGCGCTCGCGATCATCGCGCATCTTTTTCTGTTCGCGCTGCTCTCGCTGACGTGGGATGCGCCCGAGGAGGAGATCGACAATCCGCCGATCGCGGTCGATCTTGTGGCAGAGGTCGCGCCAGTCAGCACCGCACCCGAACCCGCGAGCGAGGAACCGGCAGCGCGGCGTGGTGAGATCGACAGCGAAGACATCGCGCCGGTTCCAGCTCCGCCCGTGCCGAAAGCCATCCCGCGCGCCGAACGGCCGACGCCGATGCCCAAGCGCGCCGAACCTGTTCCAGCCCCGCGCCCCGCGCCGCGTGCCGAACGTCGCCCCCCACCCGCAACGCCACCGCGCGATACCAGCGAGCGCCGTCGCCCGGACCGTCCGGCAGCCACACCGCCACGCGCCGCCAATCCGCCGACCGCGACGCGCCAGCCGACCCGCCCCGCGCGCGACACACGGCCAGCCGGAGACCCTTTGGGCCGGATTGTCGACGATGTTGCCCGCACCAGCACGACCAATGCACGCGGAGCCAACGCCCCGGCCGCCCAAACCGCCGCTCAAATCCAGCAGAGCATCACCGTCGCAATTGATCGCGAGATCGCCCCCATTTGGCAGCGCATCGTGCCGACGGGCGTCGATATTGAACGGTTGCGCGTCAGGCTGGAAATTAGTTTAAACCGTGACGGCAGCGTTGCCAGTGTGCGGCAACTGGGGGAATTGACCGGGCGGACGGAGAGCAACCGGCCGCAGCAGGCGCGCTTCGTCGAACTGGCGATTAGCTCTGTTCGGCAAGCCTCCCCTTTCGCCTTACCAGCAGAACATTACGACAGTTGGCGTGTCGTCACGCAGTCGTTCAGCGTCAGATCGGGAAATTAAGTATGACCAGTACCGCCCTGAGTCTTGCCATCGCGCTGTCCGCTTGGGCCAGCACGGCAACCGCGCAGCCCAGCAGCCAGCCGCCAGCCGCGGCTGCCGATGCCGCGCCACGCTGGCAACCGCCGGAATCGCCCGAAGTGGTCGCGACGATCAGGTCAGAGCGCACCAGCGTGCTGATCACCGCGCTGGCGACGCCGGACAGCGTCGTTACGGCGGCGGGAACGACAGGCTCGCTCGGCGTGCAGATTGCCTCGGTCATCGCCGCCGATCTTGAGCGCTCGGGCCTCTACGCGCCGCGCGGGCCGGATGGCTTGCGGGCGATTGCGATGAGCGAAGTCACTGCACCCCAGTTCGCCGGCTGGCAGGGCACGGGTGCGGAAAATCTCGTGCACGGCTTTGTCCGCGCCGATGCGGCGGGCAATCTGACGGTCGGCTGCTATCTCTACGACATGGCGCTCGGCACCGAACTGGTACGGCAGGGCTTCGTCATCCAGCCGCGCGAATGGCGGCGTGCCGCGCATAAATGCGCCGATGCCATCTATTCGCGGCTGTCGGGCGAAACGCCCTTCTTCGACAGCCGCATCGCTTACATCGCCGAGACCGGGCCAAAGGATAACCGGGTAAAGCGGCTCGCCATCATGGATTCGGACGGGGCCAATCACCGCTTCATCACCAATGGCCAGTCGATTGCGGTGACGCCGCGCTATTCGCCCGATTACCGCCAGATTGCCTATGTAAGCTATCAAGGCGATCGGGTGCGCGTCTATATCTATCAGGTGGAGGGAGGCGCGGGTGCACAACGGGTGGTGTATGAAAGTGCCAACACCACTTTCGCGCCGCGCTGGTCGCCCGATGGCCGGCATCTGCTGTTTTCGATGGCAGTTGGCGGCAACACCGATATCTATCGTATTCCGGTGGAGGGCGGCACACCACGCCGGTTGACCGACAATCCGGGCATCGATGTCGGCGGCAGCTTCTCGCCCGACGGCACGCGCATCGTCTTCGAAAGCGACCGGTCGGGCGCGCAGCAAATCTATGTGATGAACGCCGATGGATCGAACCAGAACCGCATCAGCTTCGGTGGCGGGCGATACGCTACGCCTGAGTGGAGCCCGCGCGGCGATCTCATCGCCTTCACCCAGTTGGCGGGCAATTTCCGCATCGGCGTGATGACGCCGTCGGGGGGCGGCGTGCGTTTGCTGACAGACAGCTGGCAGGACGAGGCGCCGACCTGGGCACCCAATGGCCGGATCATCCAGTTTTTCCGCACCACGCAGGGACGCAGCGGCACCAGCCAGTTGTTCCAGGTCGATCTGACCGGCGTCAACCTGCGCCGTGTGCCGACCCCGGTCGATGGATCGGACCCGAGTTGGGGACCTGTGCTACCGTGATTGGCGTTACCATCTGTCCTGTCCTGCCATGGCACGGAAAGATTGACGCACTCGCGCGTTGCACGGACTATCCCTATCGAAACGACCACGAGCGACCGAAGGAGAATTGACGATGAAGACCCGGACCATGGTGGCGCTCAGCGCGTCGATCCTCATCGCTTTGGCAGGCTGTTCGCGCAACCGGCCGCCGGCGGATGTGCCCGATCCCGGTGGCTACACCGATCCTAACGGCAGCAGCGGCGGCGGATCGAGCGGGGGCGGTTTGAGCGATACGTCGCTGCCGGGTAGCCAGGGCGATTTCGTCGCCAGCATCACCAACGACAAGATCTATTTCGACACCGACGCCTTCAACATCGACGAGAACGACCGTGCGGTGTTGCAGAGCCAGGCGCAGTGGCTGGCGCGCTACCCCAATGTCCGGGTCATGGTCGAAGGCCATGCCGACGAGCGCGGTACGCGTGAATATAATATCGCGCTGGGAGAACGCCGCGCCAATGCAGCGCGCAATTATCTCGCGTCGCTGGGCGTCAATGCGGCACGCGTCGGTGTGATCAGCTATGGCAAGGATCGCCCGACAGCGCTGGGATCGGATGACAGCAGTTACGCACAGAACCGTCGTGCGGTGACGGTGACGGTTCAATAGCTTCTTGCTCTCTCTCCTTTAGGCGAGAGGGACGAGGACCGAGGGGAGCCGGGGAGAGGAGCAGTGCTGCGGGGCGGCACTGCCCCTCGCCCTTGCGCCACTGCGCGGCTCTCGCCCACCTAGAAGGGGAGAGGGAAACTTTCACCCGCTCCGCTTGGCTCGATACATATCCTGATCGGCGCGGCCGATCAGTTCTTCTGCCGATGCCCCTGCGGTAATCATCGACACACCGAATGTTGCGCTCAGCGCGATGCGGTGGCCGTCGAACAGCACGTCGTCTTCGGAAACAGCGGCTGACAGGCGACGCAATTTGCTGCGGGCCTCGCTGAGGCCGCACTGATCGAGCAGGATGCCGAATTCGTCGCCGCCGATACGCGCCAGCACATCGCATTCGCGCATCGCACTCGACAGGCGGTTGGCTATTTCTATCAATGCGAAATCGCCAGCGGCATGGCCGAAACGATCGTTGATCGTCTTCAATCCATCGACATCGACATAGATCAGCACCACCCGGTCGCCATGGCGGTCCACCCGGGCGATGCGCTGGTGCAGCGCCGACAGAAAGTGGCGGCGGTTGAACAGCGGCGTCAGCATATCGCGTTCGGCGACACGCTCCATTTCTGCGAGCGCAATCGACAGCGCGCGATTCTCGCGCTTCAGCTTGGCGATTTCGGACCGCAGACGCGCCTCTTCGCCGTCGTTGAGCGCAACGACCGAAGCGTCGGTGGTGGCAGGGAGTGGCGAATGCCGCATTCGTCGGTCCAGTTGATTACTCTGCAAGCCTCGGGATTAGCGGGAATATGTTTAACATTCGGTATTCGGATGCACGGCTGTGGTGCGGATTGCCGCTGGACGATTGCCCCGCTGCACCCATGCCGCTATCGACCCTGCAGAGTTGCCGGACTGACGGCAATGCCCGACGGAAGCGATGTGCATGACTCCGCCCTCCCACGCCAGTGATGCTTCAGCTGTCGCTATCGTTATGGGTAGCCAGTCGGACTGGGAAACAATGCGCCACTCTGCCGCTGTTCTGGATGAGCTGAAGGTGGTGCATGACGTGCGGATTGTCTCCGCGCACCGCACCCCCGACCGGCTCGTTTCGTTTGCGCAGAACGCTGTCGATCAGGGCTTTTCCGTCATCATCGCCGGAGCCGGCGGCGCGGCGCATCTACCGGGAATGATTGCGGCGATGACGCGGCTGCCGGTGCTGGGTGTGCCGGTGCAGTCGGCGGTGCTCAACGGCATGGATTCGCTGCTGTCCATCGTCCAGATGCCAGCGGGCGTGCCAGTGGGCACACTGGCGATCGGCAAGGCGGGGGCTATCAACGCCGGGCTGCTGGCGGCGGCGATTCTCGCCAATGGCAATGCGGCGCTGGCCGAGCGGCTGGACGCATGGCGCGCGGGGCGCACCGCTGCGGTCACGGAAAGGCCGACCGGCGCATGATGCAGCCGCTGCCGCCCGGATCGACCATCGGCATATTGGGCGGCGGCCAGCTTGGCCGGATGCTCGGGTTGGCGGCGGCGCAGATCGGCTACAAGACGCATATCTTCGCGCCCGAGGCCGATGGCGTCGCGCGCGAGGTCGCGAGCGCGTGGACAGTCGCCGCCTATGACGACGAGATGGCACTCAACGCCTTCTGTAACGCCGTCGATGTCGTGACCTTCGAATTCGAGAATGTGCCGGTGGACACGGTAAAACGGCTGTCCGAGTACGTGCCGGTGCGTCCCGGGGCGAAATCGCTCGAACTGTCGCAGGACCGGCTGAAGGAAAAGGCGTTTGCGCAAAGCTGCGGCGTACCGCTGGCGCCGTTCGCCGAAGTGCGCAGCGCCGCCGATCTGGCAGCAGCGGTGGCCGGCATCGGTACACCGGCAATCCTCAAAACCGCTACCGAGGGCTATGACGGCAAAGGGCAGGCGCGGGTAATGACGCCAGATGATGCTGTCGCCGCGTGGGCCGGCATCAGCGAACGCCGCGCCATCTACGAAGCGATGGTCGATTTCACCGGTGAGTTTTCGGTGCTGCTGGTGCGCGGGCTGGATGGCAGCGTCGAGACCTGGGAATGCCCGCAGAATATCCACGACGACGGCATTCTTGGCCGCAGTCTAATCCCGGCGGGTGCAGCGCTGAGCAAGCATTGCGCAACCGCTGTCGATCATGCGCTGTCTATGGCCGACGCGCTCGACCATGTCGGGCTGCTCGCCTGCGAATTTTTTGCGACGGACGATGGTCCGCTGTTCAACGAGATGGCCCCGCGCGTCCACAACAGCGGCCACTGGACGATCGAGGGCGCAGTCACCAGCCAGTTCGAAAACCACATCCGCGCAATCTGCGGCCTGCCACTCGGCGCGCCGACGCGGATCGGCAGTGCGGTCGAGATGCGCAACCTGATCGGCCCCGATATCGAGCAATGGGCGGATTTTATGGCCGATCCGCTGTGCCGCCTGCACCTCTATGGCAAGGGCCACGGCCGGGCCGGGCGCAAGATGGGGCATGCGACGTGGGTGCGGCATGGGGAGCGTGCGTGAACCATCCTGAAATCATTCTGGTGCTGGCGCGCGCCGACAACGGTGTGATCGGCGCGAACGGCAAGCTGCCGTGGCGGCTGCCCGACGATCTGCGCCGGTTCAAGCAGCTGACCATGGGTCGGCCGATGATCATGGGGCGCAAGACCTTCGATTCACTGCCTGGGCTGCTCGACGGGCGGCGACATATCGTCGTGACGCGCGATGCCGAGTGGAATGTCGACGGGGCGGAGCGGGCGAGCAGCATCGCAGAGGCGCTGGCACTGGCGAATGCGCCGCATGTCTGCGTCATTGGCGGGGCGGACATCTGGCGGCAGGTGCTGCCACTGGCTGACCGGATCGAGCTGACCGAGGTGCATGTCTCGCCTGAGGGCGATGCGGTGGTCGATGCGCCTGATCTGGCCGAGTGGGACGAAGTGGCACGAGATGCGCGGGCGGCGGTGGACGGGCGGCCGGCCTTCGATTTCGTTACTTTGAAGCGGCGTGCTGCGGTATTGTAGATTGTCGAGCCGTTGCCAGGGGGAGGGGCAAAGGTTAAAACGTCACAAAGTTCATGCCCGATGATGCGTTTGCCTGCTGTTTTGAGTAATAATATTACGTGCATCGATAATTATTATGCGTTTGGGCGTGGCGACGGGTGTGCCAGACCCCTTTTGCGCTCACCCTGAGCCTGTCGAAGGGTGTCGAGACGAGAATGGCTGGATGGGTTTCGACAAGCTCAGCCTGAGCGCGATTGGATGTTACGACTGCGGGGGGAAAGAGACACATGAAACGTATCGCCAGCTTCACCATCGCGCTGCTCGCGCTCGTTATCGCCGCTTTCCTCTTGTTCGCCCCCGGCATGGCCGAGCGTTCGATGAACAAGGTCGTCGGCACGAGCGCCACCGTCAGTCCGCGCGCACAGGCGCTGCATGCCACGCTGACGATCGCCGATCTGCATGGCGATACCCTGTTGTGGAACCGCGACCTGCTGGAACGCGGCTCACGCGGGCATATCGATCTGCCGCGCTTGCAGCAGGGCAATGTTGCGTTGCAGGTCTTCTCTTCGGTCAGCCAGACGCCCAAGGGGCAGAATTACGACAGCAACCGGGACCCGACATCCTTTGGCAATTGACCATCGGCCAGCAGCAGCCGCCGTCGAGCTGGTTCTCGCCATTGGGCCGGACGCTGTATCATGGCGTGAAGCTGGATCGCGCGGTTGCAGCGAGCGATGGCGCGCTGATGGCGGTGCGCACGCGCGGCGATGTCGCGCGGCTGGTGGCGGCGCGGCGGTCGGGGCGGGCAGTGACCGGCGCGCTGTTCTCGGTAGAGGGTTTGCAGAATCTCGAAGGCGATTTCGCCAACCTCGACCGGCTTTATCGCTCGGGCGTGCGGATGGCGGGGCTGGTGCATTTCTTCGACAACCCCGTCGCCGGATCGATGCACGGGGTGCGCAAGGGCGGGCTGACGCCGCTAGGGCGGCGCGTTGTCCCCGAGATGGAGCGGCGCGGGATGATCGTCGATATCGCGCATTCGAGCCATCAGACGGTGGCCGAGGTGCTGGCGATGGCGACGCGGCCGGTCGTCTCGAGCCATGGTGGGGTGCAGGCGACTTGCGGCGAGAATCGTAACCTCTCCGACGAGGAAATTCGCGGCGTCGCGCGCACCGGCGGGGTGATCGGCATCGGCGTGTGGGATGCGGCAGTGTGCGGGACGGAACCGCGCGATACCGCACGCGCCATGCGCCATGTCCGCGATCTGGTCGGTATCGATCATGTCGGGCTGGGGACCGATTTCGATGGCGCGGTGACGGCGGGGTACGATGTGTCGCGCATCGCGCTGATCACCCAGGCGTTGATCGATGAGGGATTTTCGGACGAGGATATCGCCAAGGCGATGGGCGGCAATGTGCTGCGCGTGATGGGTCAGGTTTTGCCGCGGCGGTGATCTTAAGCCCCTCCCCTTCAGGGGAGGGGTCGGGGTGGGGAGGTGCGGCCTGATGCGATGTCCCGGCGGGCATGGCTCTATCCGGATAGTCCCCACCCCTTCCCCCTCCCCTGAAGGGGAGGGGCTTAAGAGTTGGCATCGCTGCAAAGCCTAGGTAACAGCCCCGTCACGATGCAGCGTCTCCTCTCCAGCCAGCCTATCCCTGACGCGATGCGCGGCGGCATTGTCGCGCTGGGCAATTTCGACGGCTTCCATCTTGGCCACCAGGCCGTCGTCGGCGCGGCAGTGGAGCAGGCTCGGGCACGCGGCGTACCCGCCATCGCCGCCACCTTCGACCCGCACCCGGTGCGCCATTTCAAGCCCGATGCCGCACCCTTTCGCCTGACCACGCTCGACCAGCGCCAGCGACTGTTCGGCGCGGCGGGGGCGGAAGCGATGCTGGTGCTGGAATTCGGTGCGGGCATGGCGGGGATGACGGCGGACGAATTCATCGCCGATCTGCTGGTCTCGCGGCTCGGCGTCGGCGGCATCGTCACCGGTGAGGATTTCGTTTTCGGCAAGGGGCGCGGCGGCAATGGTGATGTGCTGGCCGCTGCGGCGCGCACGCATGGGTTCAGCTATACCCGCGTTCCCGCCGTGCTGGCCGATGGTGCGCCCGTATCCTCCAGCCGCATCCGCGAGGCACTGAAGGCAGGGGATTGCGCCACCGCGACCCGCTTGCTGACCCGTCCCTTCGCGGTAGAGGCGTTAGTGCAGCATGGAGACAAAATCGGGCGGACTTTGGGCTATCCCACTGCCAACCTCGATCTCGGCCCCTATCTGCGTCCGCGTTATGGCGTCTATGCGGTCACCGGGCGGCTGGCAGACGGGCGCATGCTCAACGGCGCCGCCAATGTCGGCATCCGCCCGCAGTTCGATCCGCCCAAGGAGTTGCTCGAACCGCATTTCTTCGATTTTTCGGAAGACATTTACGGGCAGACCGTCGAGGTAGCGTTCTACGCGTTTTTGCGCGGCGAGGCTAAGTTCGATGGGCTGGATGCGCTGGTTGCTCAGATAGGGCGCGATTGCGATGAGGCGCGACGCATCCTCCCCTTCAGGGAAGGTGGCAGCCTGAAGGGCTGACGGAGGGGCCGGCGCGGCCTTGGGCAAAGTTGAGCAAGGCCGCACCGGCCCCTCCGTCCGCTTCGCGTCCACCTCCCCCAAGGGGGAGGATGCAATTGCGCCACTCGCCCACTTCCTCTAACCGCACCCGACCATGACCGACACCACACCAGCGCCACGCGATTACCGCGACACCGTGTTCCTGCCCAAGACCGACTTTCCGATGAAGGCCGGGCTGCCGCAGAAGGAACCGGCTATTCTGGCGAAGTGGCTGGAGGGCGATCTCGAAGGGCAAATCCGGGCGTCGCGGGCCGGAAGGCCCCAGTTCATCCTGCATGACGGCCCGCCCTACGCCAATGGCGACATGCACATCGGCCATGCGCTCAACCATATCCTCAAGGACATGGTCGTCCGCACCCAGACGCTGAAGGGCAAGGACGCGCCCTATGTGCCCGGCTGGGATTGCCACGGCCTGCCCATCGAGTGGAAGGTCGAGGAGCAATATCGCAAGAAGAAGCTCGACAAGGATCAGGTGCCGCTCGAGGAATTCCGCGCCGAATGCCGCGCCTATGCGCGCGGTTGGGTGGATGTGCAGCGCGAGCAGCTCAAGCGGCTGGGTATCGGCGGCGACTGGGACCATCCCTATCTGACGATGGATTTCGACAGCGAGGCGACCATCGTTGCCGAGCTGCTGAAATTCGCGGCAAGCGGCCAGCTCTATCGCGGCGCCAAGCCGGTGATGTGGTCGCCGGTGGAAAAGACTGCGCTGGCCGAGGCCGAGATCGAATATGAGGACATCACGAGCACGCAGATCGATGTGGCGTTCGAGATTGTCGAATCGCCGATTGCCGAGTTGGTCGGTGCCTATGCAGTGATCTGGACGACGACCCCGTGGACGATTCCGGTCAATCAGGCGATCGCTTATGGGCCGGATGTTGAGTATCGCGCTATCCAGTTCAAAGACGGCTGCTTCGCTGTGGACAACCCTCCTCCTGTTTTTCTTAAAGGTAAGGTGATCGTGATTGCCGAGGCATTGTTGGAGACGACTTTGCTTCGCATTTGGTCTGGCTTTGAATGGGGTGACGAGCTTGACATTGCATTTGTGAAAGGCTCCGACCTCGCCGGAACCTTCGCCCGCCACCCGATGTGGCGGCTGGACAATCCTCCCCGGAACGGGGAGGTGGCGGCGAAGCCGACGGAGGGGTCCCCGCTCTCCGCTTTGCGCAATGACGAGAGCGGGGCCCCCTCCGACCCCTCCGGGGCCACCTCCCCGTTCCGGGGAGGATTTTTCTCGCGCCCCCGCCCCTTCCTCCCCGGCGATTTCGTTACCACCGACAGCGGCACCGGGCTCGTCCACATGGCGCCCGATCATGGCGAGGATGATTTCGATCTGTGCAAATCGGCAGGGCTGGAACCGCAGTTCGCGGTGATGGCCGACGGGCGCTATCGTGACGACTGGGCGTGGCTCGGTGCAGACGACGAGCGGCGGATGTCGGTGATCAATCCCAAGTTCAACGCGCCCGACGGGCCAATCTGTTCGGACCTGCGCGAGGTCGGCGCGCTGTTGGCGGCGAGTGCGGATTACAGGCACAGCTATCCGCATTCTTGGCGGTCTAAGGCGAAGGTGATCTATCGCTGTACGCCGCAGTGGTTTGTGCCGATGGATAAGCCGATTGAGCCCTCTCCCCTTCAGGGGAGAGGGTTGGGAGAGGGGGCAGAGCGAAGCGCAGCGAGCGTGGGTGTTGACCGCGCCGCACTGCCCCTCTCCCCAGCCCTCTCCCCTGAAGGGGAGAGGGAGAAGACCCTCCGCCAAACCGCCCTAAACGCCATCGCCGACACCCGCTTCGTCCCCGAAAAGGGCCGCAACCGCATCCGTTCGATGGTGGAGGGTCGCCCCGACTGGGTGCTTTCGCGCCAGCGCGCATGGGGCGTGCCGATCACGCTGTTCGTCGATCGCAAGACCGGGCAATATCTGACCGACGCGCATGTCAACGCGCGCATCGTCGCCGCCATCCGTGAGAGCGGCGTCGATGCGTGGAGCGATGCGCGGGCGCAGGAGTATCTTGGGCCAGACTATATCGCCGCCGATTACGAACGCATCGTCGACATCCTCGACGTGTGGTTCGATAGCGGCTCAACCCACGCCTTCGTGCTGGAAAGCGGCAAATGGCCGCAACTGCTACGCCGCGATGGCTCCACCCACGTCGCCGACCTCTATCTCGAGGGCACCGATCAGCATCGCGGCTGGTTCCAGTCGAGCCTGCTCGAAAGCTGCGGCACGCGCGGGCAGGCGCCGTACAAGGCGGTGCTGACCCATGGCTTTACCATGGACGCCAAGGGCATGAAAATGTCCAAATCGCTGGGCAACACCATCAGCCCCATCGACCTGATGAAGGACTATGGCGCGGACATATTGCGGCTGTGGGCGCTGTCGGTCGATTTCACCGAGGACCACCGCATCGGCAAGGAGATATTGGCGGGGGTGGCGGATCAGTATCGCAAACTGCGTAATACGTTCCGCTATCTGCTCGGCGCGTTGGAGGGGTTTTCGGAGGGAGAGCGGGTTGCCGATGTGGCGGCGATGCCCGAGCTGGAACGCTACATGCTCTCGCTGCTGGCGGAGCTGGATGGCAAGTTGGCTCGCGCGGTCGATGATTTCGATTTCAACAGCTACACCCGGCTGCTGAGCGATTTCTGTAACGAGGACCTGTCGGCCTTCTATTTCGATATCCGCAAAGACAGCTTGTACTGCGACATCGGTCCGGCGGAACCGCTGGGGACGGACAAGCGGCGGGCGTATCGCACGGTGCTCGACACGCTGTTCCATGCGCTGGTGCGCTATGCCGCGCCGGTGTTGGTGTTTACGGCGGAGGAGGTTTGGGCGACGCGGTTTCCGGATGCGGGGAGTGTGCATTTGCTGGAGTGGCCGGAGATGGCCCCAGTCAACATTCCGCCAGCTTTCTTGGCCGAATGGGCAGCCATGCGCCGTGTTCGTGATGCAGTTTCGTCTGAGATTGAACCCTTGCGGCGCAACAAAATTGTTCGGTCCAGTCTTGAAGCTGAGATCACCTTGCCCGCAGAGATGATGCTCGCCGATGCCGATACACTTGCCGAGCTTTTTATCACTGCAAAGGTTCACGCGGGCGATGCGCCATTGGTTGAACGAACCACCCACGTCAAATGCAGTCGCTGCTGGCGTCACCTGCCCGAAGTGACCGAAGACGGTGCCTTGTGCGGGCGGTGCGAAACGGTGCTCGGTGAATAACTCGTCATTGCGAGCGCAGCGAAGCAATCCAGA
>JAYSZB010000128.1:0-51242 GCA_043727035.1 Sphingomonas sp.
AAACTGGCGGTATACCGACGACCATTTGCCGAAATGCCCGTGCAGATCACGCCAGGCAACGCCCGTTCGCGCAATCCAGAAAATCCCATCCAAAACAAGCCGATGATCCCTCGGACGGCGACCACTGCGTGCACCCCGTTCGATTAAAAAGGGCTCAAAAAAGGCCCACTCCTCGTCGCTCATCAAACCCCGGATCAAGACAGCCTCCCCAAAAGCCACCTTGAATCAGATAACCACCCTCCTGGGAATCCCCTTTGTCAACACTGCCTAGCGACCCGTGCTCCCGGTTGCGCTCAGGCTGAGCCTGTCGAAGCCCCGGCTCCACCACCCTTCGACAGGCTCAGGGTGAGCGCATGGGCGGCTGGCTGCGCTTCATCCGCACCAGCATCGTATCGATTTCCGACAGGAGGCGCGAGCGATCGACCTTGCCGAACGGCGGCGGGCCGCCGATGGGCGCGCCCACCGCCCCGGCGCGCAGATCGGCCATGATCGCCCGCACCGCCACCGCGCTGCCGATACCCGCGCTGGTAAACGGTTTGCCATTCGGCGCGAGCACCGTTGCGCCCGCCTTAAGGCAACGGTCGGCGAGCAGAATGTCGGCGGTGACGACCAGCGTCGCCGCGCTGCTTTGGTCGGCGATCCAGTCGTCCGCCGCGTCGAAACCATCGCTGACAACCATCCGGCTGATCAGCGGATGATCGGGGATGCGCAAATGGCTGTTGGCGACGATGACCACCGGCACCGCGTGTCGCCACGCCACCTTGTAGATCTCGTCTTTGACCGGACAGGCATCGGCATCGACGAGGATGCGCAGCGTTTTGGTCGAACTCATGCTAACCCCATACCCCGACTATGCTGAGCTTGTCGAAGCACTGCCCTTCCTCGCTATCGCGGCAGAAAGGGCAGCCCTTCGACAGGCTCAGGGAAGTCGGTTTGAAGAGGCAGCCCGGCATCTACCGCTTCGGCGGCTTGCCCTTGAACGGGGCGCGGCCGCCGCCGGCCTGCGGGGGGAAATTGCCGGGGGTGCGCTTGGCACCGGGGCGACCTGCGCCGGGGCCGCGCGGGCCGCGTGGCGGGCCGTCGTTGCGCGGGCCATCGCCACGTGGCGCGAGCTGGCGACGCGGCGCAGGGCCACGCGGGCCATCATTGCGCGGTCCGTCGTTGCGCGGACCATCGCCCCGCCCGCCACGCTCGACCTGCGGACCGTTCGGCGCAGGCGTGATCGCGATGCCGCTCTCATCCTCGGCATCGGGGCGCTCGGTACGCTTCAGCGATTCGGCGAAGCGATCGGCGATGGTGCGCGGAATTTCGACGAAGCTTTCGGTCTGACCGATCTTGATCGCGCCGATCTCTCCCTTGGTGACATGGCCACGACGGCAGATCAGCGGCAGCATCCAGCGCGGATCGGCATTCTGGCGGCGGCCGACATCCATGCGGAACCAGACGCTGTCCTCGAAGCCCGCGCGCGGCCCTTCGTCACGCCGTGGCGCGCGTTCGCCGGGAGCGGGGGCCGATGTCGAGATCAGTTCTTCGGGCTGCGGGAGCGCCGCACGATGTGCATGGACCAGCGCCGCGGCGATTTCCTGTGGCGTTTTCTGCTCGAGCAAGCGCTCGGCGAGAATCGCATCCTCCTCGTCGGTCTCGACCGGGGCCATCAGCGCGTCGATCAGGCGCGTGCGATCCATGGCGCGGATATCCTCGACGCTCGGCGGGCCCATCCACTCGGCGTTGACCTTGGCATCGCGCAGCATCATTTCGACGCGGCGGCGGCGCGGATAGGGGACGATGATCACCGCCGTGCCCTTTTTGCCGGCGCGTCCGGTGCGGCCCGAGCGATGCTGCAATGTCTCGGCATCGCGCGGAATCTCGACATGGACGACCAGGCTCAGCGTCGGCAGATCGATGCCGCGCGCCGCGACATCGGTGGCGACGCAGACGCGCGCCCGCCGGTCGCGCAGCGCTTGCAGCGCCGAATTGCGCTCGGACTGGCTATGCTCGCCCGACAGCGCGACGACCCCGAAACCGCGCTCGGTCAGGCTGGCGTGGAGGTGGCGGACATTGTCGCGCGTCGCGCAGAACAGCATCGCCGTCTCGGCCTCGTGCAGCCGCAGCAGGTTGACCACGGCATTCTCGATATCGGCGGGCGCGACGGTGATCGCCTGATAGCTGATGTCGCCATGGCCGCGATCCTGCCCCAGCGTTTCGATACGCAGCGCATCGCGCTGGTAACGCTTGGCCAGCGCGACGATCGGCTTGGGCATCGTCGCGGAGAACATGAAGGTGCGGCGACCTTCGGGGGTGGCGTCGAGGATCTGTTCGAGGTCGTCGCGGAAGCCCATGTCAAGCATCTCGTCGGCCTCGTCGAGCACCGCGACCTTGAGCGCCGACAGGTCGAGCGCGCCACGCTCGAGGTGATCGCGCAAGCGCCCCGGGGTGCCGACGACGATATGCGCGCCATGGCTCAGCATCCGCCTTTCGCGCGACGCATCCATGCCGCCAACGCAGGTGGCGATGCGCGCGCCGCTGGCGCGATACAGCCACAGCAGCTCGCGGCTGACCTGCAAGGCCAGCTCGCGGGTCGGGGCGATGATCAGCGCCACCGGCGCACGGGTGACGGCAAGCGTTGCAGCATCCATCAGCAGCTCGTCGGCCATGGCGAGACCGAAGGCGACGGTCTTGCCCGATCCGGTCTGTGCCGAGACGATCAGGTCGCGACCTTGGGCTTGCGGTTCCAGGACTGCGGCCTGGACAGGGGTGGGGGCTTCATAGCCGCGTTCGGCAAGCGCCTCGGCCAGAATCGGCGGGAGGGTAGAGAAAGGCATGGGTGTTCCAATATGCTTGAGAACCTCCCCGGCACGGGGAGGTGGCGAGCGAAGCGAGACGGAGGGGTCGCGAGCGCAGCGAGCACCTGCGCTATCGGCAAGTGCGGAAGCTCGCTGTGCTCGCAACCCCTCCGACCGCTATGCGGCCACCTCCCCGTTCCGGGGAGGTTCTTGTGTCAGAGCGACTGGCCTGCGGCCCATCCGCTCGCCCACGCCCATTGAAAATTATAGCCACCGAGCCAGCCGGTGACGTCCACGGCTTCCCCGATCGCATGGAGCCCCGGCACGCGCCGCGATCCCATATCTTTCGAGGACAGCTCGGCGGTGCTTATACCGCCAACGGTCACTTCCGCCTTGGCAAAGCCTTCGCTGCCGTTGGGGTGGAATTGCCAGTCGGAAATCCGGGCTGCGGCAGCTCCTAGCACAGTATCGGTGCAATTGGCGAGACCTATGTCGCACTGCACCATTTCCGAGAGTTTATCGCTAAGTGCATCGGCGAGCCGGGCGGGGAGTTGCGCGCCGAGCAGCTTGCGGATCGTCGCGCGCGGTTGCGCTCGCTTCTCAGCGATCAGCCAGCCGGGTTTGGCGGCGGGAACGAAGTCGATGCCGATCGCCTCGCCGTTGCGCCAGTAGGAGGAGGCTTGCAGGATGGCGGGACCCGACAATCCCTTGTGGGTGAACAGCGCTGCTTCGCGAAATGCGGCTTTGCCCGCTCTTGCCTCAACCGGGGCGGCAACTCCGGCGAGTTCACGGAACAATGTCTCGTCGCCGCCCAACGTCAGCGGCACCAGCGCCGGGCGCGGTTCGACCACTTTCATGCCGAAACGGCGGGCGAGATCATAAGCAAAGCCGGTCGCGCCAAGTTTGGGGATCGACAGCCCGCCGGTCGCGATGACCAGGCGGGGCGCAGTCGCGGTTCGACCGCCGACGCTGACCAAGAACAACCCATCGGCATGGCTCACCTCGCCGATGCTCTCCCCGAACCAGTGCGTCACCCCGCCAAGCGCGCATTCGGCCATCAGCAGCGCGACAATCTGCTTGGCGGAGCCATCGCAGAACAATTGCCCGAGCGTCTTCTCATGCCAGGCAATGCCATGCGCATCGACCAGATCGATGAAATCCTGCGGCGCGTAGCGACTCAGCGCCGATTTGGCGAAATGCGGATTGGCCGAGATATAATTGTCCGGCGCGGCATGGATATTGGTGAAATTGCACCGCCCCCCGCCCGAGATAAGGATCTTTTTGCCCGGCTCATCGGCATGATCGACCAGCAAAACCCGCCGCCCGCGCTGCCCGGCAATGGCGGCGCAGAATAAGCCCGCCGCGCCAGCGCCGAGTATGATGGCGTCGAATGCGCCGACCTTCATCGCGCGCATTCGCTTGCTTTGGTTGAAAAGGGATTCGCGCCAAGACGCCAAGACGCCAAGAGTAAGGTGGTAACGGCGAAGCCGCTTATCTTTTCCCAGTGCGACTTATAAACAAGTCTCAGATAAAAAGCCGCTTCGCGGAAAACGCAATCTCTTGGCGTCTTGGCGACTTGGCGCGAACCCTCTTTTCTTCCTTCAGAGACGCGCAAAGTCACCGCAGCTTCGCAATCGCGATCCCGTCGGCGCGCGCCTTGTCCCTGACCGATTCCTCGCTGCGGGTCAGTGCCTTGGCGATGGCTTTCAACGCCATGCCCTTGGCCGCCAGCTGGCGCAGCTTGTCGCTCTCGTCGGTGCGCCACGGCTGGCGGTGGCGTTCAAATGTTTCCTTGCCCATGGCTCAACCCTCCGCATCGGGCAGCGCATCGGCCACCACCGGAGCGACCCGCTCGACAACCGCGTCTATGCCCTGCGCCGTCGGGTGAATCCCGTCGGGCAGGAACAGCGCCGAATTCCCGTAGATCCCATCGAAAAAAAACGGATACAGCGCCGCGCCATATTGCCGCGCCAGATCGGGATAGATCGCCTCGAAATCGCGGACGAAATCTGGCCCCATATTCGGCGGCGCGCGCATGCCCGTCAGCATCGCCGGAATGTCGCGCCGCTTCAACTCGGCGAGGATGGCATCAATATTGGCGCGGGTGACCGACGGCTCGATCCCGCGCAGCAGATCGTTGCCGCCCAATCCGACGATGACCAGCGCAGGATTCCTGGGCAAGCCATCGAGCGCAAACGCCAGCCGCGCCCGACCGGCTGTCGACGTGTCGCCCGACACGCCCGCATTGAACACGGTAACGGCAACGCCATCGGCCGCCAGTTGCCGCTGCAACTCCGGCGCAAAGCCCTCGCCCGCGTCGAGCCCGTAGCCCGCGTAAAGACTGTCACCGAACGCCACGACCAGCGGCGCGGCGGGATCGACCTGTGTTGTCTCGGCAACACGCAACGAGCCATTCGTCCCCTGCTGCGACGCGCCGCCCTTGTCGGAACCCCCGTCGCCCCCATCTCCGCAGGCAGAGACCAGCAACGCCGCACATCCGGCGGCCACCATCTGCTTCCACTTTCCCACCACCGGAGCGTCTTCCTTCATGCACGGATCAATCACAGACCCCCATATTGCGATCCGCGCGCGCAATGTCACCCTCACACTCGGCACCAGCGACGCCGCAGTAGAGATATTGAAGGGAATCGATCTCGATATTCCCGAAGGACAGAGCCTCGCCATCCTCGGCGCATCGGGCTCGGGCAAATCGTCGCTGATGGCGATATTGTCGGGGCTGGAACAGGCGACCAGCGGCGAGGTACGCGTTGCCGGCACCGATTTCGGCACGATGAGCGAGGATGCGCTGGCCGTCGCGCGGCGCGGCACTATCGGCATCATCCTGCAAAGTTTCCATTTGCTCCCGACCATGACCGCGCTGGAGAATGTCGCGGTGCCGCTCGAACTGGCCGGACGCGACGACGCCTTCGATGCCGCAGCGCGCGAGCTCGAAGCGGTCGGCCTCGGCCACCGGCTCGACCATTATCCGACGCAACTCTCCGGCGGCGAGCAACAGCGCGTCGCCATCGCGCGCGCCGTCGCGCCCGCGCCGACGATCATCTTTGCCGACGAACCGACCGGCAATCTCGATGGCAGCACCGGCGAAGCGATCATCGAGCTGCTGTTCGCCCGCCGCGCCGCGCGCGATGCGACACTCGTGATCATCACCCACGATCCGGCGCTGGCAGACCATTGCGACCGCATTGTCGAGATGAAGGACGGGCTGATCGTCGCGGATCGGATGGTAGGGTGATGGCGCGACCTGTCCCGAATTCCGACTACCCTGAGCTTGTCGAAGGGCTGTCCTTCACTTGCTCGCAGAAAAGGACAGCCCTTCGACAAGCTCAGGGTGAGCGGGAATGGGGGCCGTGAGCGTGCCGCCAACCCTCTCATGGCCGCGCGCCTGGACCATTGCCCGCCGCGATCTCTCCGCCAGCTTTCGCGGGCTTCGCCTTCTGTTCGTCTGCCTGTTCCTCGGCGTCGCCACGCTCGCGGCGATCGGCAGCCTGACCGCGTCGATCACTGGTGAGTTGAGCGCGCGCGGGCAGGTGCTGCTCGGCGGCGACATGGAATTTGCCGTGTCGCAGCGCGAAGCCACACTCGGCGAGCGCGCGGGTTTTGCCGAACTTGGACAAATCAGCGAAACCATCCGGATGCGCGCGATGGCGCGGGCCGAACGACCGGCGAGTGGCGACGGGCCGAGCGCGGTGCTCAGCGAATTGAAGGGCGTCGATGGCGCCTACCCGCTCTATGGCGAACTGACGCTGGCCGATGACCGCCGCGTCACTGCGCTCAAATCCGACGAGCTGATCGTCGGGCAGGCGCTGGTCGATCGCCTCGGCCTTTCGGTCGGCGACAGCCTTCGCTTCGGCACCGCCAGCTTCCGCATCGCCGGAATCATCGGCACCGAGCCTGACCGGGTCAGCGAAGGCTTCACGTTCGGGCCGGTGGCGCTGACCAGCGTCGATGGCATCCGCCGCACCGGCCTGCTCCAGCCGGGCAGCCTCTACACTAGCAAATATCGCGTCCGCATCCCCAGCACTGCCGATCTCATCGACCGCGCCGAGGCGCTGGCCCGCACCTACAAGGACAGCGGCATCGAGGTGAAAAGCCGCGACCGCGCCGCGCCCTCGGCCAACCGCTTCATCGAGCGTATGGGACAATTCCTCTCCCTGATCGGGCTGACCGCGCTGGTCGTGGCCGGAATCGGTGTCGCCAATGGCGTCTCCTCCTATCTCGGGGCCAAGCGCGGCCCCATCGCCACGCTGAAGGTGCTCGGCGCGTCGAGCGGCGACATCATGCGCATCTATCTGATGCAGGTCGCCGCCGTCGCGGGCGCAGCGATCGTCGTGGGGCTGACGGTCGGCGCGATCCTGCCTCCCGGGCTTGTCGCGCTGATCGGCGATGTGCTGCCGGTGCAGCCGGGCTTGACCCTCCACCCGTTGCCGCTGGCCAGCGCTGCCATATATGGCGTGCTGATCGCGCTGGTGTTCACGCTGCCGCCGCTCGCCCGCGCCCGCACCGAACCTGCGGCGGCGATCTTCCGTTCGGGGGTAGAGGGGATGAAGCGCATCGACCGGCGCACGATGCTGATGGTCGGCATCGCCGCAACCGCTATCGTCGCACTCGCCCTCGGCACGGCGCGCGAACCGATTTTTTCGGCCGCGGTACTTGGTTGCGTAGGTGCGGTGCTTCTGCTTCTTCTCGGAATCGGCGCAGCCGTGCGCTGTACCGCCAAGCGCATCCCCCGCCCCCGCCGCCCCTTGTTGCGCCTCGCCGTCGCCAACCTCTACCGCCCCGGCGCACAGACGCCTGCGCTGGTCATCGCGCTCGGCCTCGCCCT
The DNA here is from genome assembly GCA_043727035.1 of Sphingomonas sp. Lineage (GTDB taxonomy): Bacteria > Pseudomonadota > Alphaproteobacteria > Sphingomonadales > Sphingomonadaceae > Sphingopyxis. Next base: position 7,627 of record JAYSZB010000128.1, read on the forward strand.
GACCCTGTTCGTCACGCTGGCCGCCATCCAGACCAGTCTGGCCGCAGAGATCGAGCGAACCGTGCCGCGCGAGGCACCCGACCAGTTCGTCCTCGACATACCAGTGGCAGGACAGGCGCGGTTCCGTGAGATCGTCCGCGCCAGCGCGCCGCGCGCGGAGGTCAACATCGTCCCCGCATTGCGCGGCACCATCGTCGCCTACGGCAACCAGCGCGTCGCCGAGCTTGAGGAACTGCCCGACGGCGCATGGTTCCTGCGCGGCGAGCGCGGCGTCACTTACTCGCCCCTCCTGCCGGAAAGCAGCACCCTGCTCGAAGGGCAATGGTGGCCTGCCGACTATGCCGGTTCGCCGCTGGTCAGCCTCGACGAAGAAGCCGCGACGATCATGGGGGTCGGCGTCGGCGACACGCTGACGGTCAGCGTGCTGGGGCGAGAGATCGAGGCGCGTATCGCCTCGCTGCGCCGGGTCGACTGGGAGACTATGGGGTTCAATTATATCCTCGTCTTCACCCCCAACACCTTCGCCGCCGCGCCGCACACTGTCGCCGCGACGATCAGCGATCCGGGAGCAGTTGCCCCCGGCATGGACCGCGCGTTGCTCGCCGCCTTCCCGTCGATCAGCATCATCCCGGTGGGTGAGGTCGTCGAACAGGTCAGCGCGCTGCTCGACCAGATGACCACCGCGATCCTCGCCGCAGCATCGGTGACGATCCTTGCGGGCATCGCCGTGCTAGTCGGCGCCATCGCCGCATCGCGTGCGGCGCGCGGCTATGACAGCGTCATCATGAAGACGCTGGGCGCGACCCGCTGGCAGGTGCTGGGCGCACAGGCGCTCGAATATCTGTTGCTGGCGGTAGTGCTGTCGACACTGGCGCTGGCGCTCGGCGGCTTCGCGGGATGGTTCGTCATCACCCAGGTGTTCGACTTCAACTGGTCGCCCGACTGGCTGGTCGTCGGAGCGACGCTGGTCGGTGGCGCAGCGGTGACGCTCGGTATTGGCCTCGCCGGGTCGATCCCGTTGATGAACCTTAGACCTGCGCAGGCGCTGCGTTCGGTTTAGTCTCTCTATTGTGTCATCCCCGCGTTCGCGGGAATGACACAATCAAATCGCCTTGTGCTCTAGAATCGGTAGCCCACCCTCAGCCCCAATGTTCGCGGCTGGGTAGGCACGATATACGGGCGCTGCGAACAATTGCCGCACTGCTGGAAGCGGCTGATCTGCCCGCGCTCGTCGAAGACATTGCTGGCAAAGGCCTGAAACGTCCAGCTGTCCCAGTCGAGCCCGAAAGCCAGATTGACGGTGGTATAGGCCTCCAGTCGCCCCTGCAGCGCCGCCGGATTGACGATCGCCAGCGTGCCGGTCTGGACGATGGCGGTGCGAATGTCCGACGATGCCGAGCTTTGGTGCGACACCACACCCTGCACATAGGCATCGCCCTCACCCGCGCCGAAACCGTAGCGCGCTGACAGATTGCCCTTGAATTTCGGCGTGATCGGCAGTCGCGTTCCGGCCGGCGCGGAAACCAGATTGTCCGGCCCGGTGCAGGCGAAGGTCGGATCGGCGACAGCACACAGATTCTGCCGTGTTTCGGCATCGGTGTAGGATGCCGCTGCCGACAGGTTGAGCCCACCCGCCGAATAATTGATATCCGCCTCGATCCCGCGAATCCGCGCATTCGGGCCGTTGTTGATGACGGTAAAGCTGTTTGGCCCCAGAAAGCTGAACTGAAACTCGTCCCAGTCCTGCTGATAGATCGCGCCGTTCAGCCGCAGTCCGGGTGCCAGCGTCGTCTTCCAGCCGAACTCGTAATTGGTCAGGAAGTCGGCGTCATAGGGCGGCACATCGGCGCGGCGGTTGATGCCGCCGGGACGGAATCCACGCGACCATGTCACGTACAGCAGTACATCCTCCATCACGTCCCAGTTGAGGTTTAGGCGATGGGTAAAGCCATCGTCCTCCGCCTGCACCGGCACCACCTCGCCATTCTCGAAGATACCGAGGTTGGTGCAGGGCGTGCCGGGAACGCTGCCAGGAATCAGCGCGGTGTTGGCCTGCCCGGCAACCTGCGCATCGCGCAAACGGACACCGTTCTGGGTGAAACATCCGGCAACGCCGGTGCGGCTGCTGCCCGCCACATTCGGCGGCGGGTTGCCCATCGCGCCCTGAATGAACGCCGGGTTCCGCCCGAAGCCGAAGAAACCGATCAGCGTGTTGTCATATTTGAACACGCGCCCGCCCGCGGTCAGCGTCAGGCTGTCGGTCAGGTCGAAACTCACCTCGCCGAACGCCGCATAGTCGCGGTCGATGCGTTCCTGCCGGGTCAGCCACAAAGTGCCGGGACGGCCGTTAACCGAGAGCAGCGGCGCGAGCCCCGCGACCTGATAATCCTGAAAAATCTGGTTGCTCTGCCGCTGGTAGAACAGCCCGCCGACGAAGCGCAGCCGCTCATCCTGCGGGCTGGCGATGCGCAGTTCCTGCGAGAGCTTTTTGAAATGGTCCGAACCCAGCACCTGCTGGCGCGGGTTGATCGTCGTTCCCGCCGCATTCTGGAAATAGAAATAGCTCGAAATCCCGCCGACTGAAGAATAGAGCGAGTCATAGGCCTCGGCATAGTCGACATAGTCGTTCGACGCGTTGACCTTGCGGTCGAGATACGCCCCGGCATAGGTGATGTCCCAATTGCCGATCTCGCCTTCGATGGTCAGCGCCGCCTGGACAAAGCGGTCGTCGCGGAATTCGGGGCCGAAGCGCTGCACCTGTAGATCGCCGACGCGCGGATCGAACTGGAAGCTCCCGGTCGAGTGCATTTCCTGATACAAAACGCTAGGCGTCACCGTCCAGCTGTCGTCGAGATCGATCTGCAACGCGGCGCGCCCGCCATAGACCTCCAGATCGTTATAGTCCTCCTCGACAAACGCATTGTTGTTGATGGTGATGCCGCCGGGCTGTGGCAGAAAGCTGCGCGTGCCAGGGACATTGTCGATAAAGCCTGCGTCGCGGCGATAGAAGCCAACGACACGCAGCGCGATCGCCTCAGCCAGCGGCGCGTTGATCACACCTTCGATGCGCCCGCCGACGCCGCCATTCTCGACCGTGTTGATCTCGCCATCGACGCGGCCCGAAAACGCGCTCGCATCGGGCCGGTTGGTGATGATGCGGATCGTCCCCGCCTGCGATGACGCGCCATAGAGCGTGCCCTGCGGCCCGGCGAGGCTCTCGATCCGGGCGATGTCATAAACATGCACGTCGAGCGTGCCGCCGATCGTCGTCACCGGCTGCTCATCGAGATAGACGCCGACCGACGGCAGCGAGCCCGAATGATTGCCATCGCCGCCCGACGCGACGCCGCGCATATAGACGGTGGTCACCCCCGGCTGTGCGCTCTGGAAGGCGACCGACGGCAGCAGCGCGGTATATTGGTTGAAATTGGTGATGTTGAGCTGATCGAGGCGGCGGGTGCCGAGGACCTGCACGCTGATCGGCACATCCTGCAAATTCTCCTCGCGCTTCTGCGCGGTGACGATGATGTCGTCGTCATAGGTTCCGGCATCGGCCTGCGGCGCGTCCTGCGCGAAAGCAGGCGTGGAGAGCAACGCGGTCGACGCCAGCATGGCGGCGATCACGGCTGGGCGATGGATCGTTTGCATATGCGGTAAACCCCCGTTTTCGGCATTTTATGTCGAGAGAATGTCGCGCCGGACAATATGCGTCAAGGAGGTGACATCGTGCCTGTCATTTCGGCCGGGAAACGTGACAATCTTGCCACGCCTCAGCCGACGCGCGGAGCTGTCGGATAAGCGCTCAAAACATCGCCGAGCGCAGTTTCCAGCGGCCCCAGCCACGGCAAAAACGCCTCATGCGCTTCGGTCCCCTGACGGAAGATGGGCTGGCGCACCTGCTCCGAACTGGGCGTGCGCACGGCTCGCTCGGTCTTGTGAAACTCGAGACAGGCAGGCTCGAACGCCAGCCCACACGCCGCCAGCAGCGCACGCACCTCGGCTTCGGTATCCTCTACCATCGCCTCATACATCACGCGATGCACCGCACCCGGCGTTACCGCATCGACATGCGCCATCAGCCGCACATAGTCGCGATAGTATCGGCCCATGTCGGCCAGATCGTAACTGAACCCCTGCCCGCGCGCGAAATGCTGCTTGAAGTTAGAAAAACAGCAGCCCAGCGGATGCCGCCGTGCGTCGATGATCGTCGCGTTGGGCAAGATCGCTCGGATCAGCGGCACATGCGCCCAGTTGTTGGGCAGCTTGTCGACGAAGAACGGCCGGTCGGTCCGCCGCTGCACGCGCGTGCGCGACAGATACTCCTCGCCCATCGCGCGCAGCTGCTCGCCCGACAGCGCCGCAACCCCGTGCGGATAATTCTCGATCTGCCGGACGAGTGCCGGGATGTCGGGCAGTTCCGACGTGCCCTCGACTTGGCTGTGGCTGGCCAATATCTGCTCGACCAAGGTCGATCCCGCGCGCGGCATCCCCAATATGAAAATCGGATCGGGCGCATCGCAGCCTTGCCCCGCGCGCTCGGCGAAAAATGCCGCATCGAACGTGGCAATCGACCGATCGACGAACGCCTCGGTCTCATCCGCCTCATAAACAATCGACCGCCGCCGCAACGCATTGCCCGCCGCATAATGGCCGAACGCCGTCGCGGTCTCGGCTGCGTCCTCGAACGCCTTGCCCAGCGCGAAATCGAGGTGGAAGCGATCCTCGTCGGCGAGGCCATAGCTCGCCAGTGCCGCCTGCATCGCCGCGATGTCGGCATCGTCGAACCGCACCGTCTTCAGATTAGCGAGGCTCCACCATACCTCGCCCAGCTCGGGCGTCAGCGCGATGGCGCGGCGATAGGCGGCGACGCCCTCGCCCTGCCGCCCGACCGTCTTGAGCATATGGCCGTAGCTCATCCACACCCTGGGCTGGTGCGGGGCCTGCTTCAGCACCGCCTCATACAGCGCAATCGCCTCGTCGAACCCGCCGACTCGGCCCAGTGCGGCGGCTTTCAGATTGGCATCACCCAGATTGTCGGGCCGCTCGGCCATCACCCGGTCGAGTTCTGCGATGGCTTCGGCCGGGCGGTTGAGCCGGTGCAGCACGATCGCCAGATTGGCGCGTGCGGCGGTAAAGGCCGGAGACAGCTCGATGGCGCGGCGCAGCAAGGTCTCCGCGTCCTTGTAGCGCCCGATCCGCCCGGCGAGTTCGGCGAGCATACGGATCGCCGCGACATCGAACGGCTTGTCCTTCAAGTGCGCGCGTAGCAGCGGTTCGGCCTCGGACAAGCGGTTGTCCGCCAGCGCCAGCGCCGCCTCGATCATGCGCGGGTGGTACCGCCCGTGGCGAGCGAGCCAGCTCGGTGTGCCGGTGCTGTTTGCCTGTGTCACATTTGTGCCTCACCCACTTCGTCATTCCCGCGAAAGCGGGAATCCATCACCGGACGGTCGAACCCGCACGGGCAGGCGATCGATACCCGCCTTCGCGGGTAGGACGAACGATGGTGTGCCAGCCTCTAGCCACGATTCGCCTCCGCAATCAAACCATGCTTATCTTGCCGCCTACGCAGGGGGAATGACCATGACCGACACCAGCACGCGACCCTTCGGCTTCTGGACTGCAACCGCATTGATCGTCGGCGGGATGATCGGCTCGGGCATCTTCCTGCTCCCCGTCGCCATCGCCCCATTCGGCTGGACGGGGGTGCTGGCGTGGGGGATCAGCATCGCCGGGGCGCTGTGCATCGCCTTTGCCATCGCCCGGCTGACGCAGGCGATGCCGCAGGAGAGCGGCATCGTCGCCGTCTGCGGCGCGGTGCTCGGGCCGATTCCCGGCCTCTTGGTCGGCTGGAGCTACTGGGTGTCGGTGTGGGCCGCGGTCGCCGCCATCGCCATCGCGGCGGCGAGCTATCTCAGCGTGTTCGTGCCTGCGCTCAACGCCACGCCGCTGACCGGGGCGATGACGGCGGTAGCGATCATCTGGTGCCTGACCGCGCTCAATCTGGGGGGGGCGGTGGTCGCCGGGCGATTTCAGGTGGTCACGACCGTGCTGAAATTGCTGCCCTTGCTGGCGGTAGCGATCATCCTCGGGGTGATCGTACCCACCGGCCAAGCCCCGTTGCCCGCCCTGCCGACATCGACAGGCTGGACCACGGGTCTGTTCGCCGCCGTCACCCTCACGCTGTTCCCGCTGCTCGGCTTCGAATGCGCCGGGATCGCCGCCGAACGCGTCCGCGATCCTGCACGCACGATCATGCGCGCAACGATGATCGGCACCGCGCTCACCGGCCTGATCTACATCATCGTCTGTTCAGGGATAGCGCTGACGCTCCCCGCCGATCAGCTCGCCGCCTCCAGCGCGCCGTTCGAGCTGTTCATCCGGACATGGGCCGGAGCCAACGCCGGCTACACCGTCGCCGCTTTCGCCGCGATTGCCGCGATCGGCGCGCTCAACGGCTGGGTGCTGATCCAGGGCGAAGTCCCGCTTGGCATGGCCCGCGCCGGATTGCTCCCCGCCTGGCTGGCCAAGACCGGCGCGCGCGACGTGCCGGTGCGCATCCTCCTCGCCTCCTCCGCGCTCGCCAGCTTGTTGGTGTTGACCACCAGCAGCCCGACACTCGGAGGCGTCTTCACCTTCGTCGCCCTCCTCACCACCTCCGCCTCGCTATGGCTGTTCGCCGCCATCTGCATCGCCGCGTTGATGCGGGGGGTGGCGGTGGTTGCGGCTGCGGCGGGGCTGGTGTTCTCGCTTGTCGCTATGGTCGGTGCAGGCATCGAAGTCAGCGCGCTCAGCCTCGGCCTGATGCTGACCGCGTTGCCGCTTTACTGGATGCGCTCAACCGGTGCGGCGCATCAGCCTGCCGAATAGCGACCGATCCCGCAATATCTCCTGCGCCGCATTATGCCCCGGCGCGCCGGTGACGCCGCCGCCGGGGTGCGTGCCTGATCCGCACATATAGAGCCCCACAATCGGCGCGCGATAATCGCCATGGCCCAATATCGGCCGCGCGCTCCACATCTGGTCGAGCGTCAGGTGGCCGTGCATGATATCGCCGTCGATCAGCCCGAACTTGCGCTCCAGATCCTTCGGCGAATGAATCTGCGTGGCGATGATCGAGCTGCGGAAATTGGGCGCGTGCTTGGTCACCGTGTCGATGATGTGCTCTGCGGCGGCCTCGCGTTCGTCATCCCATGACCTGCCATCAGGCAGCACCGGCGCGAACTGCTGGCAGAACAGGCTGGCGATATGCTGCCCGGGCGGCGCAAGGCTGTCATCGACCGACGTCGGCAACTTCATCTCGACGATCGGCTCATCCGACCAGCCCTTGGCCCGTGCGTCGGTATAGGCCTTGTCCATATAATCGAGCGTCGGGGAAATGATGATGCCGCAGGTATGGTGCTCGGCCTTGTCCTTGCCCGGTAGCACGGTGAAGCTGGGCAATTCGCTCAGCGCGACATTCATGCGGAATGTGCCGCTGCCAGTCTTATAGCCGTCCATCCGCCGCGCAAATTCCGGCGTCATGTCGCTGCGCTCGACCAGCTGGCGATAGAGCAGCGCCGGTCCGACATTGGCGGCGATCACGGGTGCTGCAATCTCCTCGCCGCCCTCCAGCCGCACGCCGACCGCGCGCTTGCCATCGACCAGCACTTTGGCGACCGGGCTTTCGAGGCTGATCTCGACCCCCGCCTCGACGCAGGCTTCGGCCATATATTGCGTGATCGCGCCCATCCCGCCGACGCTATGGCCCCACATGCCCTTCTTGCCGTTTATCTCGCCGAACACATGGTGGAGCAGGACGTAAGCAGACCCCGGCGTATCGGGGCTGGCATAATTGCCGACCACCGCATCGAAGCCGAACGCCGCCTTGATGAAATCATGCTCGTACCAATGATCGAGGAACGACCGTGTCGATTTGACGAAAAGGTCCATCACGTCGCGTTGCGATTCGATGTCGAGTGCCGACAGCCGCCGCCCCTGCGCCGCCGCCGCGATCAATGCCCTCACCCCGCCGCCGACATTAGGCGGAGTCTTCAGCGCCATGTCGCGCAGCACCTCCGCCACACGCTCCAGTGCCGCCTCATAGGCGGGGAAAGTGTCGGCATCCTTTTGGCTGTACCGCGCGAACTCTGCCTGCGTCCGCGCGGCGCCGCCACCCAGCTTGAGGTAGCCGTCCTCGCTGGGAAAGAAATTGCTGATAGTCCGCTCGATGATCCGCCAGCCGCGCTCGTGCAGCCGCATGTCCTTGATCACTTTGGGCCGCAGCAGGCTGACGGTATAGCTCGCGGTCGAATTGCGGAACCCGGGGTGGAATTCCTCGGTCACACACGCCCCGCCGATGACATCGCGCCGCTCGAGCACCCGCACCTTCATGCCCGATTTCGCCAGATAGAAGGCACAGACGAGGCCATTATGGCCTCCACCGATGATTAGTGCGTCGTAAGACTTGGTCATTCTTCTCCCCTCCCGCTTGCGGGAGGGGCCGGGGGTGGGCCTATCCGCAAAATATGGTCTCGGTGGCCATGCCCACCCCTAACCCCTCCCGCAAGCGGAAGGGGGACTATTTGCTCCACCCCGGCGCCGGTGCACGATGCAATCGCGCGCTCGGGATCAAATCGCGTATTCGCCCAGCGAAATTGCGCAGGCACACCTCGCTCCGCCCGATCGGCCCGGCGGTGTAGCTGCCGCTCTCCATGCCCCGCTGCACCCGCTCGATCAGCCAGGTATCCTCGGCATTGACGACGCGATTGATGCGGTCGTTTGCAAAGCGCACCAGCTTCATTTCGCGGCGCGCATCGGGCAGCGCGTAGCTTGCAACGCGCAGCAGCGATGTCGTCGGCGTCAGCGGCAGCCAGTGCATGAAATCGATCTGGTCGGCATAGATGTCGAACGCCATGTTCGGCCACAGCTTGAAATAGAGCCACAGCCGCTGCGCATGGTCGGGCAGGTGAGGCGCGTGAGGCAAGTGCGCAGCATAAAACCGCTCCCACGGATTGGCCGAAACCCGGTCCTGCAACTCCCCCGACATCCGGTCGACCCAGCCATGCGCCGATATCCGGTAACTCTTGCCAAACAACCGCGTCAGCCCGTCATGCGCCACCGGGATGTGCAGATTGTCCGAATAATTGTCGCCGATATTCTTCCAGTTCACCGCCCTCGGCTGTGCCCAGGGCGTGCCGATCGGCTGCATCTCGGCAAAGCGGTAGGGGGCGATCTCAGTTTCAGCGGGCGCCATCATCTGTGCCACCGACGGACCGCCATCGGCCGCCAGCCGGACGAACAGAAACCCGTTCCACTGATCCAAATCGACCGGCACCAACCCGTTCGCCGCCATGTCGAGCGCCGGATAATCGCGCTTCATCGGCACACCCGACAAGCGCCCGTCCAATTCATACACCCACGCATGATAGGGGCAGACCAGCTTTTTCGCGCACCCCGCCGGCCCCTCGACAATCCGCATCGCGCGGTGGCGGCAGACATTGGCGAAGGCGCCCACCGCGCCATCCTCGCCACGCACCACGACGATGCTCTCGTTCAGGTAATCGAGCGTGCGATAGTCACCGGGATTGGGAACATCGCTGGCATGGCAGACGATCTGCCACGCTGGGCGGATCACCCGGTCCATCTCGACGCCGAAATATTCGGCGTCATGATACAGCCACCCCGGCAGGCTCCAGTCTGCGTCGGGATCGGCCGCTGCCGCGGCGGGGGGATCGACCGCGGCCTCCGCCCTCAGATCGTCGCGCGCCACCGCTACCGGCCCAACGCCAGCGCCAGATCATGGACATGATCGACTGCCGCATAAAAACTCGGCACGCGAATTTTCTCATTGAGCCCGTGAATGAAACCCTCGCTGCCGTGCGTAAAAATCCCCGACGTGCCGTAAGTCGGAATCCCGGCGTTGGTGTAGATCAGCGCATCGGTCGCTCCCTGGCTCATCCCCGGCGCGATCGGAACGCCGGGATAGCGCGCGTGGATCGACGCGGTGATCGCTGCCTTCACATCGTCGCGCATTGGCGACACCCGCGCTTGCGGATAATCGCCGATCAGCTCCACCTGCATCCCCGCGCCGAACAGCTCGCCCAGCGTCGCCGCCACCTCCGCGCGCGGCGTGCCGGGGAAGATGCGGCAGTTGACTGTCGCCTCGGCCCGTTGCGGCAGCGCATTCTCCGCATGGCCCGCGCTGAGCATCGTCGCCACGCAAGTCGTCGAAATCATGCTGGCATAGTCCGGGCTACCGCGAATCTCCGCCAACGCCACAGCGTCGCCCGGATCGGCAGCGAACCGCCGCAATGCGGGCGCAATAGCGTCGGTCTCGACCTGCCCCATCGCTGCAAAATAGCCGCTCGTCAGTCCGTTGGCCTGCACCGGGAAGACGTGCCTTTGCAACCGCAGCAGCCCCGCCGACAGATCGTAGATCGCATTGTCGGGCCGGGGCACACTGCTGTGTCCGCCAGGATTGCGCGCGGTTACGCGGAAACTGGCGTAGCTTTTCTCGGCGGTGATAACGAAATATGCCAGCGGCTGGCCGTCGGCGGAAAGCGACCCCCCGCCGCCATCTGTGTTGATCGCATATTCCGCCTCGCGCACCCAGTCATGCGCGGCGATCGTCGCCGTCGTCACCTGCTCGGTTTCCTCGTCACCGACGAAGGCGAACACCAAAGTGCGGCGCGGCCGGTCATTATCGCGGACGATCCGCGCGATGGTCGATACCAGCGCTGTCACTCCAGCCTTGTTGTCCTCCACCCCGCGTCCGAAGAAATAGCCGCCCTCCTCAATCAGCGCGAACGGACTGCGCTCCCAATCCTCGGGCCGCGCATCGACCACATCCATATGCGCGGAAAACAGGATCGGCCGCGCGGAGGCGTCGGTGCCGGGGATGCGTACCACCATCGCCACTGTTTCGCCCGATGGCAACAGGGCGATATCGGCGTCGGGCACGCCCGCGCTCCGCAGATACGCCGCGATATAATCCGCCATCGCCGGCACCTGCGCCTGCCCCTCAGCGCTGCGAAAACTGACGAGCCGTTCGAGAATGGCGCGCGCCTGCGGGTGATGCGCCGCGTCTTGCGCGCTCGCCGGGGTAAGCGAGAGCAGGGTAGCAGCGGCGATGAGGCGTTTGAGCATGGCATGACCCCCGAAACGATGCGCTGTTCATGCGGGGAGCGGGGGCGGGTTTCAAGCGGAAACACCCGCGTCCTCACCTTCAGGGGAAGTGGCTCGCCGCGCGCTTAATCTTGTATAGAGCGCCGCCCTCGATCTGCGAGACGGACGGGCCGGTGCGGCCTTGGGCCGGAAGTGCCATGAGGAACCGGCCCCTCCGACCCTTCGGGCCACCTCCCCCAAGGGGGAGGACGCAGACAATGAGTTCGCGCCAAGCCGCAAGGAGCACCAAGGCGAAGCGCCGCAGGCCCCTTCACTTTTCTTCTTGGCGTCTTGGTCCTGACGCGACGGTCGAGGGCGACAGGCCCCGTCGCGGCCCACGCACCATCCCTTGGCGGCTTGGCGCGAACCCCTTTTCATTCCTCACCGCGACAACCGGCGCTCAAGGGACAGTCCCCATTTTGCGTTCGGCCTAGCGCAGGATAGAGGCATTGGCGCGCCGCAAAATCGGGACAGTCCCCGGGCAAAGGAACACGCATGACCAGAACCGCCCTTATCACCGGAGCCACCGCCGGCATCGGCGCCGCCACTGCGCGGCTGCTGGCTGCGCGCGGCTGGCGGATTGTCGGCACCGGGCGTCGGCAGGAGCGGCTTGAGGCGCTCGCGAGCGAGCTGGGCAGCGACAATTTTCACCCGCTGGTGATGGATATGCGCGAAGCCGACAGCTTCGATGCGGCAATCGGCAGCCTGCCCACGCCGTTCGCCGACATAGACCTGCTGGTCAACAACGCCGGCCTCGCGCTCGGCACCAACCCTGCCCAACGCGCCGACCTCTCCCAATGGCGGCAGATGATCGACACCAACATTACCGGCCTCGTCGCGCTGACCCACCGGCTGCTGCCGGGGATCGTTGATCGCAAAGGCGCGATCATCAACCTGTCCTCGGTCGCCGCAAGCTACCCCTATAGCGGCGGCAATGTCTACGGCGGCACCAAGGCCTTTGTCCGCCAATTCTCGCTCGGCCTGCGATCCGACCTGCACGGCACCGGCGTGCGCGTCTGTTCGATCGAGCCGGGCATGGTCGAAACCGAATTCACCATCGTGCGGACCGGCGGCAACCAGTCTGCCTCCGACACGCTGTACGGCGGGGCCAATCCGATGACGGCGGAGGATATCGCCGAGACGATCCGCTGGGTCGCCGAAGCCCCCGCCCACCTCAACATTAACACGCTGGAACTAATGCCGGTCAGCCAGAGCTGGGCCGGATTTCAGGTGGCGCGGGAGGGCTGAGCCCCTTGCACCGCCGCGCCCCGCCGCTATGTCCGCGCGATGATAGAAATCCCTGCCGCTCCCCCAGTTGCGTTGCGCAAGCCGCATACCGTCACCCACCACAACCGCACCCTGACCGACAATTACGCTTGGCTGCGCGACCCCGGCTATCCCGAGGTCGGCGACCCGGAAATCCTCGCCCATCTCCAGGCAGAAAATGACCATTTCGAGGCGGCGATGGCCCCTCACCAGCCGCTGATCGACACGCTGTATGAGGAGATGAAGGGGCGTATCAAGGAGGACGACAAGTCGGTGCCGGTACGCGAGGGCACCTGGCTGTACTGGCGCGAATTTGCCATCGGCGGGCAGTATCGCACATGGTGGCGGCAGGCGGTCGGGCTGGATGGCGCGGCCATCGGCGAGGCGCAGTGCATTCTCGACGAGCCGGCGCTGGCGGAGGGGCATGAGTATTTTCGGCTCGGTGCCTTTTCGGTCAGCCCCGATGGCCGCATCCTTGCCTATGCCACCGACAGCGACGGCTCCGAACGCTTCACCCTCTATTTCCGCAATCTGGCGACCGGCGATTTACTGCCCGAGGTGATCCCCGGCACGCTCTCCTCGCTGGCCTGGACAGCCACGTCGAAGGGGCTGCTCTACGGTCTCGCCAATGCGCAGTGGCGCACCGACAATGCGCGGCTGCACTGGCTGGGCAGCGATCCCGCCAGCGACGTCGAGCTGTTGCACGAGGAGGACGAAGGTTTCCGCATCGACGTCGGGCTGACCCAGTCCGAGCGCTATCTGGTCATCACTAGCGGCGATCATGAGACCAGCGAAATCCGCCTGCTCCCCGCCGACGATCCGCTGGCAACACCCATTCTGATTGCCGCGCGGCGCAAGGGCGTGGAATATGATGTCGAGGAGCATGACGGTACGCTGTTCATCCACACCAACGACACCCACGCCAACTTCCGCCTCGCCACCGCGCCGCTCGATGCACCGGGGACATGGACCACACTGATCGAGGGATCGGACGATTTCTATCTGACCGGCGTCACCACCTTCGCCGATTTCTATGTCGTCGAGGGCCGCGAGCAGGGGTTGGACCAGATCGAGGTCCGTTACTACGACGACTCCGCTCTGGTCGAACGCATTGCTTTCTCCGAAGCCAGCTATGATGCAGCGCTCGGAGAGAACCCCGAGTATCGCACCGGCGTGCTGCGGCTCGGCTATGAATCGATGGTCACGCCGGGCACCGTCTATGACTATGATGTCGTGGCGCGGACCATGGTGGCGCGCAAGGTGCAGGAGGTGCCATCGGGCTATGACGCTGCCGACTATGCGACCGAACGATTGATGCTGCCCGCGCGTGACGGCATATTGGTCCCTGTCAGTCTCGTCTGGAAACCCGCGCTACGCACCGAGGGCGGTAACCCGCTCCACCTATATGGCTATGGCGCTTATGGCATGGCCATCCCGCCCGGTTTCTCGACGACGCGGTTGAGCCTGGTCGATCGCGGTTTCATCTACGCCATCGCCCATATCCGCGGCGGCGACGATCTGGGGCGGCACTGGTATCTGTCGGGCAAGCTGCAACAGCGCACCAACACATTCCATGACTTCATCGACGTCGCCCAAGGCCTGATCGATGCAGGCTGGACCAGCGCGGGCCGCATCTCGATCGCCGGCGGCAGCGCGGGTGGCGAGCTGGTCGGCGCGGTGATCAACATGGCGCCGCAGCTGTTCGGTGCGGCGGTGGCGCATGTGCCGTTCGTCGACGTGCTCAACACCATGCTCGACGGCTCGCTGCCGCTCACGCCGGGCGAATGGCCCGAATGGGGCAACCCGATCGAGGATGCCGCCGCTTATGATCTGATCGCCAGCTACAGCCCTTACGACAATGTCACGGCGCAGGATTACCCACCGCTGCTCGTCACCGCCGGCCTCAACGACCCGCGCGTCACCTATTGGGAACCCGCCAAATGGGTGGCGCGGCTACGCGCGACCAAGACCGACACCAACGCGCTGCTGCTCAAGACCAACATGGGCGCGGGCCATGGTGGCAAGTCGGGCCGGTTCGAATCTTTGCGCGAGGATGCCGAGGAGCAGGCGTTCATCCTGACGCAGTTGGGGGCGGTCTAAACCGGCAGGCCGTGTCCGCGCAGCCATTGGCGCGCCGATGGTTCGTCCACGAACACATGCCCGAGTATGCCCGCGCCCTCGGCCCCGGCGATATTGTCGGCGCGGTCGTCGATGAACAGCGCCTCTTCCGCCCTAAGCCCAAAGCGGTCGAGCGCCAGCCGGTAAATCGCCGGATCGGGCTTGGCGATTCTTTCGGTGCCGGAGACGAGGATGTCGCGGAAATGCCCGAAGACGGACTGGGTCGGGTGGAAGTCGTGCCAGAATTCATGGCCGAAGTTGGTGATGACAAACAACGGTACGCCGCTTGTCGCCAGCTCTTCGACCAGCGCGTGCATGCCATCGACCGGCCCCGGAATCGTCTCATTGAACCGCGCCGCATAGGCAGCGATCAGCGCCTCAGCTTCCGGATATTCGCCGATCCGTTCGGCGATCATCTCGTCCAGCGGCCGCCCGCAATCGCTCTGGAAATGCCATTCGGGGGTGATGACGGTGGTGACGAAATGCTCGACCTCGTCCGGATCGGCGATCAGCTTGGCGAACAGGTGGCGCAAATCCCAGTGGAACAGCACATTCCCCACGTCGAAAATCACTGCTTTGGGCATTTTGTCTGACCCCTTCCCCTAGCGCGAGCGCTAGCGGCTTTCTCTGACCTTCCCCTAGCGCAGGCGCTAGCGGCTTTCCCTGACCTTCCCCTAGCGCGGGCGCTAGCGGCTTTCTCTGACCTTCTCTTAGCGCGAGCGCTAGCGGTTAGGTACCCAACCCCCAGAACATAGCAAAACCGCCCCCGGATCACTCCGACGGCGGTGCTCACTCTCGCCTTCCCCTAGCGTAAACGCTAGCGGCTGCAGCTCAACCCTGGCGGGCCTTGAAGCGGCGGTTGGTCTTGTTGATCACATAGGTGCGGCCGCGACGGCGGATCACGCGGTTGTCCCGGTGCCGGTCTTTCAGCGACTTCAGGCTGTTGCGGATCTTCATGGGTCTGGCTTTCGATTCGGCTGACGGTCAAAAACGGATGCCGGGCAATCCACCAGCGATTCGCGCCGAGGCACGATGTCGCAAGGCCGGAAGATGTCGGCGAAGGCGCGCCACTATGGCTTGGCCGCGTCAAAGTCAACCGCATGGGCGGCCAAAACTGGCGCTTCCGGAGGAACGAGACAGCGGTTTCGTTCATTGCTCCGCCATGAACGTCCGACTAGGCTTTCACCCCGCTGCTTTCATCATCAGGTCATTTGCCATGCGCCACCCGCTGCTTCCCGCCTTCGCACTTGCAACCGCACTGGCCGCAAGCGGGTGCGCCACGTCGGTTCCGCCAATCGAGGTCACCCGTTTCCATCGCATCGATACGCCTGCGGCGATCCCGGCGGGCAGCTATGCCATCGTTGCGCGCGATGCCCGGCCGGGTGAATCCGCCAGCCTCGCCGACCGTAGTTATGCGTCATCGATCGCTCAGCAGATGGACCGTCTGGGCTATCGCCCGGCAGTGAGCGGTCAGACCGCTGATTACACTGTCAGCGTCGGCATCGACCGCGCCGAGCGTCCCGCCGATGACAATGGCGGCGGAGTCAGCGTCGGCGTGGGGGGCGGCACCGGCGGCTACCGCTCTGGCGTCGGGGTCGGCGTCGGGCTCGATCTGACACGGCTGTTCGCCGGCCGCCGCGACATCATCGCCACCCGCATGAGCGTGATGATCGCCCGTCGCGGCGAGGAGCTGGCGCTGTGGGAGGGGCGGGCAGAGACGGTGGCACGCACCGGCACCCCGGCCGCGCAGCCGGGGCTTGCTGCCGACAAATTGGCCACCGCGCTGTTTGCCGACTTCCCTGGTCGGTCGGGAGAAACTATCAGCGTGCCATGACGCTTTCCATCACATCCGCCTTCGACTCCGGTAATATTGTCGTCCACGACATTTCCGGCACAACCGCAACGCTGTCCATTGCGAAGGACGCCCATTCGGATTTCTTCCAATGGTTCCATTTCCGGCTGGTCGCGCCCCGCGATAGTGACGTCGCTCTGCGGATCACCAGTTTGGCCGCATCGGCCTATCCCGACGGCTGGCCGGATTATCAGGCCCGCTACAGCGATGACCGCGAATATTGGTCACAGGCGGAGACCGAATATGATCCCGCCGTCGATGGCGGCACGCTAACGATCCGCTTTCATTATCGGAACGAGCCACTGTGGTTCGCTTATTTTGCGCCCTATTCGATGGAGCGCCACCACGACCTGGTCTCCTTTTATGCGCAGTTCAACGACATCGACTACCGCTCGCTAGGACACAGCCTCGACGGTCAGCCGATCGATTGCCTTGAACTGGGCGATGGCGACAAGCAGGTCTGGCTCTACGCACGCCAGCACCCCGGCGAATCGATGGCGGAATGGTGGGCGCAAGGCGCGCTCCACATGCTGAACGACCCGGACAATCCCCATGCCCGCCTGTTGCGGCAAAAGTGTCGGTTCCACATTGTGCCGAACATGAACCCGGACGGCAGCAGGCGCGGCCACCTGCGCACCAACGCCCTCGGCGTGAACCTCAACCGCGAATGGCATGAGCCGACCGCCGAGCGCGCGCCAGAAGTGCTGTGCGTGCGCAATGCCATGGACGAGAGCGGCGTCGATTTCGCCATGGATATCCACGGCGATGAAGCGATCCCGGCGGTGTTCCTTGCGGGGTTCGAGGGCATCCCCAACTGGACCGATGCGCTCGGTGCCAAGTTCACCAGCTATGGCCAGGCCTTGGCGCGGCGCACCCCCGATTTCCAGACCAAGCTGGGCTATGGCATTGCCGCTCCCGGCAAGGCCAATCTGTCGATGTCGACCAACCAGCTCGCCAACCGCTTCGGCTGCGTGGCGATGACGCTGGAAATGCCGTTCAAGGACAACCGCGACCTGCCCGATCCGGCGCGCGGCTGGAGCCCCGAACGATCGATGAAGCTGGCCGAGGATTGTCTGGCGACGCTGGCGGAAATGATCGACGAGATATAGGTCGCATTGCACCGATTTTTGTGCAATGACGGTACGCATGGATATTGTCACTTATTCCGAAACCCGCGCCAATCTGAAAGCGATCATGGATCGGGTGGTCAACGACCATATACCGATCGCCATCACCCGTCAGCGCGGCAAGCCTGTCGTCATGATCGATCTCGACGATTGGAACGCGATGCAAGAAACCATGTATCTGCTATCGACGCCCAACAATGCGCGGCGACTGATGGACTCGATTGCCGATGCGGAAGCAGGGCGGAACATGATCGAGGTCGATCCCGGGACAATGACCCCCCTATGAGGGTCAGTTTCACGGAACGGGGATGGCAGGACTATCTGGCGTTGCGCGATGAAGACGCGCAGGCCTTTCGCAAACTCGACGGCTTGCTCAAAGAGTGCCAGCGGCACCCATTTTTCGGCACAGGAAAGCCTGAGCCGCTGAAGAACAACATGAAAGGCTGGTGGTCACGCCGGATTAACCAGGAGCATCGTCTGGTCTATCGCATAATTGGCAGCGGCGACGCTCAAATGATCGAAATAGCCCAGTGCCGCTTCCACTATTGAGCCACCGGCCATCATGCTCATCATCGAAGACGACCTCTCCGGCGCCGCCATCCGCGCGCTGCTCGAGGAGCATTTTGCCGGGATGCTCGCCAATTCACCGCCGGGCAGTTGCCATTTTCTTGATATCGAGGGGCTGAAATCCCCCGGCGTGACCTTCTGGTCGATCTGGGACGGGGACACGCTCGCGGGGATGGGCGCGCTCAAACGCCATGATGCCGTGCTGGGCGAGGTAAAATCGATGCGCACGCATGCCGATCATCTCGGCAAGGGCGTCGGCGCCGCGATGTTGACGCACATCGTCGCTGAGGCGCGCGCCGTTGGCATTTTTCGGCTCAGTCTCGAAACCGGATCGACGCCTGCCTTCGATGCGGCACACGCGCTTTACCGCCGCTTCGGCTTCGCTTATTGCGATCCCTTTTGCGACTATCGGCCCGATCCGTTCAGCCGCTTCATGACGTTGGCGCTCGACTGAACGGCCCTTTGCCACGGGCACAACCCGCGCCTATATCTGTGGCATGAGCACCGATAGCGCTACCCTCGCCCGCCCCGCATCCTCCGCCGCAGACCGCCTCGCCGCTCTGCGCGCCGAATTGACCCGACAGGGCCTCGACGGCTTCATCGTTCCCATATCCGACGAACATATGAGCGAATATGTCGGCAGCTATGCGCAGCGGCTCGCCTGGCTGACTGGCTTCGGCGGATCAGCGGGGACGGCAGCGGTGCTGGCGGAGAAAGCCGTGATCGCGGTCGATGGACGCTATGAGATTCAAGTGCGCGATCAGGTGCCGGGCGATCTCTATGATTATGTCGATATTCCCAAGGGCACGCTGTCCGGCTGGCTGGCGGGCAATGCGCCGGTGATTGAACGGGAAGGCGGCGCGCGCATCGGCTACGACGCCTGGCTACACGGCGAGCAATGGGTTGCCGCTATGGGCAAGGCGCTCAACGCCGTCGGTGCAACGCTGGTGCCGGTCACCAACAATCCGATCGACGCGGTGTGGAGCGACCGTCCGATCCCCGGCGACGCGCCGCTGACCGTGCAAGCGGAAAGCCATGCCGGCCGCTCGAGCGCCGACAAGCGCGCTGCGATCGGCGAGTGGCTCAAGGCGCACAAGCTCGACGCCACTGTGATGACCGCGCTCGATTCGATTGCCTGGACTTTCAATATTCGCGGGCAGGACGTCAGCCGCACCCCGGTGGCGCTGTCTTTCGCCCTGCTCCATGCAGATGGCACCGCCGAGCTGTTCGTCGATGACGCCAAGCTGACGCCCGAAGTGCGCAGCCACCTCGGCAATGCCGTCTCTGTGCTGCCCCGCGCCGCCTTCACCGACCGCCTCGATCATCTGTCGGGCAAGCGTGTAGCGGTCGATCCCGAACGTACGGTCGAGGCGATCATCGCCCAACTGACCCAGGCGGGCGCAATCGTCGAGCGGCACCGCGACCCGGCGGTGATCGACAAAGCGATCAAGAACCATGTCGAGGTAGCGGGCATCAAGGCCGCACATGTCCGCGACGGCGTGGCGCTGACTCGTTTCCTGCGCTGGGTCGAGGCGGAGGCACCCAAGGGCGGCGTCGATGAACTGTCGGCAGCGGCGCGGCTCGAATCGTTCCGCCGCGACTCGGGCGAACTGGTCGATCTGTCGTTCGACACCATCTCTGGCGCTGGCCCGAACGGCGCACTGATGCATTATCGTGTCAGCGAGGAGACCAACCGGCCCCTTCAAGACGGCACGCTGTATCTGGTCGACTCGGGTGGGCAATATCGCGACGGCACCACCGATGTCACTCGCACCATCCCGATCGGCCAGCCGACCGCCGAAATGCGCCGCCGCTTCACTCAGGTGCTCAAGGGCCATATCGCGCTTGCCACTGCGGTGTTCCCGGCAGGCACGCGCGGCAGTCAGTTAGATATATTGGCGCGGATGTATCTGTGGGCAGACGGGGTCGATTATGGCCACGGTACCGGCCATGGCGTCGGCCATTTTCTAAGCGTCCACGAAGGCCCACAGCGAATCGCCAAGCCAGCCGGTGGTCAGGCAGGAACCGAAGAGCCGTTGCAGGCGGGCATGCTGCTGTCCAACGAGCCGGGCTATTACAAACCCGGCCATTTCGGCATCCGCATCGAAAATCTGATCTTCGTCGTGGCGCGCGACGTGGCCTGTGCCGAACAGCCGATGCTTGGTTTCGAGACCGTCACCTTTGCGCCGATCAATCGCAACCTGATCGATCTCGAGCTGCTGACAGGGCCGGAGCAGCGCTGGGTCGATGTCTATCACGCCGCGTGCGTCGAGAAACTCGGTCCCGGTCTTGCCCCCGACGAGCGGGCATGGCTCGAAGCCGCGTGCGCGCCCTTGGGTGGCGCCTGAACCGACCATCAACCGCGCTCTGGCTGAGCCTGTCGAAGCCCGGTGCCAAGTGCTCGCCCGTCGACAGGTTCAGGGTGAGCGCAATTGGAAAGAAACAATCATGGACCGCAACTGGTGGAGCGTCACCAAAGACCAGTTCGCCGCGCATTATGACGTGCGCGTCCGCTATAACGAGATTGACGTCCAGAATATCGTCTTCAACGGCAATTATCTGATCTACGCCGATATCGGCGTCACCGAGCTGTTCCGTGCGCTGGGCGAGGGCCAACCTGGGCCGTTCTTTGCGCAATATGGCACCGACATCGTCGTGGTGAATGCGGAGATCGATTATCATGTCTCTGCCGAACTCGACGATATGCTGACGATCGCGGCGCGTGTCGCCCGCTTCGGTCGGTCGAGCTTCACCATCCATGTTGCTATCTTCAGGGGCGAGGAGCGGATGACCGATATGGCGCTAACCTATGCCCATGTCGAAATGGACCGTTCCAAATCCACAGCCTTGCCAGCGCTGTTCATCGCCGATGTCCGTGATTTCCAGCCCGTGGCTCCCGAACAGGCAGCGCCGCAGGGCTAGCGGCCATCTTCCGGGGTGATGCTAGACCAGCCCCAGCGCTGACAGCGTATCGCGCAAATCGGTGGGCATCGCCGCTGCCCCCTCGGCGGCATCGGATAGATCCGGCGGCGCGTCGGCACCGTCCAGATAGCGCCAGCCCTGGTGGGCGCGGCGCGGGCGCGCCATCACGGGGATGGCGCGCGCGGCGATGACGATATCGGTTTTCTTGCCGTCTTCCGCCGCATCGAAGCGCAGGATCGGACTGCGCGCGACGATGCGGTGGGCGATGATCCAGTAGAGCGATCCGCCGACGATCTCGTCGGCGCGCTTGGGGCGATAGCGTGTCGTCAGCCGGGCTTCGTTGCCGCGCGTTGCGAGTCGATCCTCGAGCACCGCCAGGCTAGCGCAGCCGAAAGCGATTTTAGTGAGATTAAGCGGCATCGCATGCGCAGATGGGGGGGCACAGCCGTGGGGTCAAGCAGCGGCGCCGCTTGCGCAGCGCCAGAATTCTAGCCGCGCGTTCCGGTGATACGGGCGATTTCCTTAGCGACCAGCGCCTCGACAATCCCCGGCAGATTGGCGTCGAGCCATTGCCTGAGCATCGGCCTTAACGCCGCTTCGACCAGCGCGTTAACGCTGACATCGCCGCCTGGTGTGACCGCTGCGGTACCATCGTCCTTGCCCGACGCCAGCACTGCGGCAAGCACGTCCAGCGAGCTGCGAGATGCGGCAGCGGACAAAGGCGAAACCAGCTCGGGGGCAGGGGTATCGACAACAACGGGTGAGGCCTTTGCGGGCATGGCAGTGCTATCGTCCTGTTGATCGGCGGAAGGGACGATCGGCATTTCTGCTTCGGTCAGTTCGAGGATATCCTCGTCGCCGTCGTCTGTTTGGTCGGTGTCTAAATCGTCGAGAGCGCGCAGATCAGCTTGCGACATTGGCGAGAGGGGCCTGCCGCCAGCCTTCAGCGAGGGATCGTCGCGCGCGATGACACGGCGGATCGAGGATAAAATCTCCTCCATCGACGGTTCGCGTGACATATCGCCCATGGCCCAAGCCCCACTCCGGCTGCGCTGTCCGGAACAGCCATGTCCCGCTGCGGGACAATCTCAGCGCCGGTGCATATCGCCGGATTGCCGCAAACGCCAGCCCCGCGCTGAAATTCCGAATTGCGCCTTCTATTGTGCGAGTTCGGGCACCTCGTCATCAGGGATCGTTGCTGTTTGTGCGGTCGTCGCTGTGGTCCGCGTCGCCGTAGTGGCCGGAGTTGGATCCTCATCCCAATCCCAGATGATCCCGCGCACTCGCCGCGCATTCACATCGGGATCGTAAAGCGCCTCACCCGTGACGATACCGAGATCGTCGGCCTCCGCCTGTCCCATCGATGCCAGCAAAGTGAAGGCTGCGACATAGGCATCGCGCCGCGCCGTCACCAGTTGCACTTGCGCGTTGAGCAGTTCCTGCTCGGCATTGAGGATGTCGAGGATGGTGCGGGTGCCGACGCTGTTTTCAGCGCGGACGCCCTCAAGGCTCAGCTTGCCGGCATCGACGGCGATCTGGCTTGAGTTGATTACCGCCAGCGACGCCTGCCAGCTGGCATAGGCCGCTCGCGTTTGCGCAATCACCGCCCGCTCGGCACCAATCACCTGATCGAGCGCCTGGCTTTCGCGGGCCTGTGCGCGCCGCACTTGCGCCGCTGGGCGACCGCCCTGAAAGATCGGAATGGTCATCGTCACCCCGGTCGACGCGCTGGTCTGGGTCTGCGATGAGGCAACGGTGCCAACCGACTGCACCGATCCCAGAAAATTATTGTAGCCCCCGTTGGTCGTCGCCGAGATGCGCGGGAGCCGTGTGCCCCGCGCCGCGCGCACATCAAAACCGCTGGCCCGCGCCTCTATCGTCGCTGCCTCCAGGTCGGGATTTTCGACCAGCGCGGTTTCCACAGCAGCGTCGGTCGATGCCGGCAGGCCGGGCAATGGCGGCGGCGGAGTCAGATCGCCGGGTTCGTTGCCGACCAGCCGGATATAGGATTCGCGGCTGCCGATCAGCCGGGCCTCGGCGGCCTGCAAATTGCCCTGCGCCAGTGCCAGCCGCGATTCGGATTGCGCTACGTCGGTCCGCGTCAGATCGCCGATGTCGAACCGGTCACGCGTTGCCTGCAGATTGACGCCCAGCACATCCACATTATTGCGGTTGAGCGCCACCACCGCCTCGTCGCGCAGCACATCCATATAAGCACCTACGACCTGGCTGAAGATGCTCGACTCGGTTCCGCGCAAGCTGGCCTGTCCGCTATCGACCCGCGCCTCCGCCGCGCGGATGCTGTTGCGGACGATGCCGCCCTGATAGATCGGCACCGATAGCTGGCCCTGTACCGACAGTGTACGGCCGGGAGAGAAAAAGCTGTTGCTCGCCTGTCTGAGCACCTCGTTATAACCGACCTGCGCATTGACGCTGGGCAGCCCGTCGGCACGGGCGATCGGCACGCCCTCATCGGTGATCCGCTGGCCCGAGCGCGCGGCGGCGATGGTCGGGTTGTTCTCGTAAGTCGCGCTCAGCGCGTCACGCAATGTTTCGGCAGCGGCAGGCGCAGCACCGATGATGGCGACGGTCGTCGCCATGATGCCGGCAAGCAGCAGCGAACGGGGGGAGACTTTCATGCTGGTCCGATCAGAATGTAAAGCGGGGAGGAGGAGCAAAACCGGGCAAATAGACGCACTCAAGATCGGCGAAGGGCATCGCGCGAACGGGTTGCGCGCCGCCGATGGCCACCGCGCGTGCGAGCCGCGTCACTGCGCCTTCAGCCAAGCCGCAGGAAATCCGCGCGCCGGACCGGAGCTGGCCGAGCAAGGCGACAGGAAGCGATTCGACCGCGCCGTCGATGATCAGCGCGTCATAGGGCGCGCCATCGGCTGCGCCTTCAACCAGACCGCCCTCGACCAGCGTAACCGCTACGACATCGCAAAGCGCTTCGCGCGCCAGTTCGATCATCGCCGAATCGCTCTCGACCGCTGTCACTTTCGCCCCGACCCTGGCCAGCACCGCCGCCGCATAACCCGTTGCCGCACCGATCAGCAGCACATGCTGCCCCGCGCCGACCCATGCCTCGGCGATCAGCCGCGCCGTGGTCAGCACCGGATTGAGCGCCCGCCCGCCACCCATCGGCAGTGCACGATCGACATAGGCAGAGGCATGCAGCGCCACCGGCAGAAACGGCTCGCGGGCGATATCGCGCAACGCGGCGACCAGCTGCGGATCGATGACATCGTTGGTCCGCAACTGACTATCGACCATCATGCCGCGCGCTGTCGCGCTATGTTCCAGCGTCGATCCGACTACAGTACCTATCATCTGGTTGGCGATCCTCGGCATGGTCTGGCGTCTACACGTCGCACATCTGTATTGCAATACTAATACAGTAGGCGCAGCATCTCTCCGCCCTTACCGCGTCGGTGTGAAGCTGCAAAGCGGGGCATTCGCACAAAGCGAGGCCGGCCGTCGCGCATCGCGCACAGCATCGTTGCATTGCCACGACGGCTGGGCTAGGCCGCGCGCCTTGCCAATCACCACTGGCGCGGCCCGATGGCGGAGTGGTTACGTAGAGGACTGCAAATCCTCGCACGCCGGTTCGATTCCGGCTCGGGCCTCCAGCCAGTTTCATGGTCGCGCGACACAAAGGTTTGTCGGCGGGAGAATGGCTGAATTGCGCGGCTCTGCCGCCGGTTGACTAGCCTCTTTGGCGTCTCTCCAAGCGCCCTTATCGGCCCAATTCCCCGCAAAATCGCCGCCAGTCTCTGGCCGCGAATGTGCAGTGACGGATATGGTTTGGCGCTCGCCCAGCCAGGGGCCAATTTCCTGTTATTGCCGATTAACAGGGAATTTTTCGAAAAAACGAGCCAAAAACAGGGCTCTTTTGGACCGTTCGGCAAAACAGCGCGTGATTAATGTCGCAATTTCAATGGCTTGAAGGGCAAAAAATCGACTTTCCTGTTAATCGCGATAACAGGGCATTTTTGCGCCATAACAGGCCCTGTTAATCCGCCATAACAGGTGATTTGATCCCTATAACAGGAGCGG
This sequence comes from Sphingomonas sp., assembly GCA_043727035.1. Taxonomy (GTDB): domain Bacteria; phylum Pseudomonadota; class Alphaproteobacteria; order Sphingomonadales; family Sphingomonadaceae; genus Sphingopyxis. The sequence goes on from JAYSZB010000128.1 coordinate 32,677, forward strand.
CCACGCTCGGCGCAGATCGTCAATATGTGCCTTGTAACCAGTGTATCGGGAGCGGTTGGGAACGGCGGAAATAAACCATAGCCACCTTTCTGCCTTCGGCGGGAATGGGGCCGCATACTGCCTGTCCGGTTCTAGCGCTGAAGTTGAGGAAGCTGACATTTGGACGAGACAATGGCTCGATCAGCTGCCGCCGACAAACCCGTCATTCCCTCCCAGTTTGCCAAAAGTCGGCTTCCGAACCGAGCCGACATTCTCGCGTTAGGCCACTTTGGCACATTGAAAGAGCAAAGCTGGCCGATAGCTGGGCCAGCCACTTGTCGACATGACCGAAGTGCTGGCCGCGGCGCGAGGTATAGAGCCGTGGGAATCTCTGCACCTCAGTACCGCCGCGGAGCCCCTTTAGACACATAAAGCTTTCTACCGCGTCACACTCCATAGTATCCGACTGACGTCAGGCAGAATCGCAAAGCAATCGATCGACATCAGGGGGTATGGTGGAAGAGAACCCATCACAAGATTACCGCGTCGAGTTCGTCACCGAACGCGCGATCTCGCACCAGGGTGAACCGGGCACGATTATGATCGCACCAAGTTCGGACAGCTGGAATGATTTCGGCGAGCGCATCCTCGTCGAGATCGCCATCCAACCCCGCAGCGAAACCCCATTCTCGCATGAGCGCCTGACCTTCCGCGGCTTCTTTGGCTTCGTCGTTAAGCAGGCCGGCAAGAGCGATACGCTGCATTTGCGCAACATCGTCGATCAGACCCCCGACACACCAGTCCCGGCCAACAAGGTGCCGGATTATTTCACGATGCTGCCGGACATGGCGAGCTATCGCCGGATCGTTAGCGATCTCGGCCCGGAGGAAGCCCGGTTCGCACTGCGTGCGATAAACGACATTGTCGAGGCCGACGACCGGCCGGTCAACCGACCCTGGCTGCGCGCGGCGCGCGAGAGCCATATCTTCCTCAACGCCTTCCTGCGACACAGCGAGCCTTATTTCACCTGGAAGAATGCGGCGCCGATCCTGCGCGGCGTCGAATATGAGCAACTCGACCGGATATCGGACGGGCTGCACATTAAATTCCGGCTCGCCGGCCGGCCCAACGACCATGACCTCACCTTCCGCTTCGCCGATGGCGACGCCGTGCTGCCGCAGCGCTTCGCAATCGTGATCGGCAAGAATGGCGTCGGAAAAAGCCAGACGCTGGTGCAAATCGTCGATGCCGCACTCGCCGGCAAGCCGAAGCTGACCGACATTCGCGGCGACCGACCAATGTTCAACCGCATCCTGGGATTCTACCCGTCGGCCACCATCACCTCGGTGTTCCCGAGCGACCGGCGCAAGCGCGCGCGGGTCTGGTATCGGCGTTTTTCGTTGGCGAGCGGACGCTCGCGCCAGACGACCAGCGATCTCATCGTCCAGCTCGCACGAAGCATCGAAGGCATCGGCGGCACCAGCCGCTATGACATTTTTCTGAAGGCTATCACCGCGATCGACGGGTTCCGAGAACTGGTGCTGCGCAGCAAGAGCGGTGAGCGCGGTCCGGTCCCGGTTCACGGCCTCAATCGAGGCACCGAGCAGGATACCATCCGGCGCTATGCGTCGATCAATATCCGCTCCGAGCCGGTCCGGATGATCGACGGCCGGACCTATCCGTTGAGCAGCGGCGAGCTCAGCTTCCTCCGGTTCGCGGCACTTGCCGGGCTTTATATCGAGAACGGCACGTTGCTGCTGTTCGACGAGCCCGAGACGCATCTCCATCCCAATTTCATAAGTCAGTTCGTCGCCCTGCTCGACGGGCTGCTCGCGCAGACCGGGTCGGCGGCCATCCTCGCGACCCATTCGGTCTATTTCGTGCGCGAGGCGGTCGAGGAACAGGTCACAGTACTGCGGTCGGATGGAGACCGTGCGATCACGGCCGAGACACCGACGCTAAAGACCTTCGGCGCCGATGTCGGCGCTATCTCCTATTTCGTATTCGGCGAGGATCAGCCCTCGCGGCTGGCGCTCGAAGTAGAGAACAAGATCATGGCGCAGACAGCGTCGTGGGAGACGGTGTTCGAGACCTATAAGGACCGGGTGTCGCTCGACCTGCTCGGCGAAATCCGCGCGCGCGTCGAAGGCACGGATCGCGAGGCCGACGGACAATGAACCGGCTCGATCCGTCTGAGGATTTCGACGATGCCGGCGCGCTCGACGCGCTGGGGCTCAACACGCGCCTCAAATCCTATCCCCATTTCGCGGCCGAAATCCCTGCGCTCAAGGCCGGCTATCTCCAGTATGTCGCCGCCAGCGGCAACGCCCACGCCATCCTCAACGTGGCCCTGCCCGATCTTATCCAGACTCAGCTCAAGTCGCTCTATGCCTCGCCGTCCAATGAGTTGCTGCACATCAATCGCATGCGCGCCGAGAGCGATGCCAATTGCTGCCCGATGTGCGGCTCGTTCCATAGCGGCACGCTCGACCATTTGCTGCCCAAGACCGATTTTCCGGCTTTCGCGATCTTCGGCCGCAACCTCGTGCCGGCTTGCAAATGCAACAGCAAGCGCAGCACGCTCCTAATCGGACCCAATCCGGGCGAGCGCATTCTCCATCCCTATTTTGACGACATTCTGGGCGAACGGCTGTTCGTCGCGCGGTTCGACGATCCCGGCTCCGTTCCCAGAATTACGCTTCGGCCGCTGCTCGAACCGCATGATCCCAACTACACGGCGGTGCGATTCCATATGGCCAACATCGTCGAGCGCACTTCGATCATGCGCTATCTTAAGATGAGCTGGATGCGCATGCTGCGGCGCCCGAGCCTCGCGGCGGCCGAACTGCGCAATGCGCCTGCGGCTCGCCAGGATCTCGAAGACATTCTTACCCTAGAGCTTGATCGCCAGGACGATACCCACGGTAGCAGGAACAACTGGCGCTCGGTATTCATTGCCGGCCTGCTGGATGATCCTGTCCTCGACCGCCTGTTCGGCGCTTTCCAGCGGCCAAACTATCAACCCGACGGACCATTGCTCGACGGCATCGTCTAGCGACGCACCCCGAGCGGAACCTCAATACTGGCGATGCTGGACCGGTCCGGAGCGCGGGCTTGGTCGCACAACAAATGGATGAACTGGCGCCAACCTTCGCCTATGTAAGGAGCGCGGCCCGACCTAGGCGACCGCAGATGGTGGAAGATTGAGCGACCGCGACGACATTATTGCAGCAGCGAATGCGGGCACGCTGCCCGAACTGTTCGTCGAGCGGCTGCGCGGTCACCGGACGGACGAGCTGGGGAAGGCGTTCCGCGCGACCCTGACCAAACTCCATCATGACGGCACGATCGACGTGCTCGAGCCCGCGCGCCAGATCGCGACGTCGCTGATCGACCAGCACGACTTCTTCACGGTTATGCATGTCTACACCGAGCTGATCCCGACGCTTGATGCCAGCGTCACGGACATGCTGGCTGCGGTGAAGGCGCTGTCCACCCGGGCCGGCGAGGATCTTGCCTCGGGCATGCCCAATGGCGCCTATCGCCGCTGGGCCGAACAGGACAGCCGCGCCCGCGACACACTCGAGACGATCAACCCGGAGGATGGCGAGGACAGCGCCTATATCTTCCTGGCGCTGCAGGCGCTGGCCAAGACCGAGCCCGATGCGGCGCTCGACCGCGCGATCCTCTATGTCGGCGGGAATGCCGGTCCGGCGCGGTCGGCTGCAGCCAAGGCAATCGGTACCTTTGATGTCGATGACCCCGAACGCCGCGCTCAAGTTATAAACGCGCTCACCGCCAATACCGCCAGCGCCGACGACAACAGCCTCGGCCATATTCTCACCGCGATCTGCGAGATCGCCAAGGCGCATCCCGATGCCTACGCCGATGCCGCCGCGCTGATCGAGGCCAATATCGTCCGCGCGGGCGACCATGCGATTCACCAGCTTTCAAGCGAGCTGATGTTTCACGCCGATGAGCTGCCGCCCGAGATTGTCGCCCCCATCACTTTGATCATGCACAAGGTACCGATCGGCAATATCGGCACGATCCGCAACATCGGTGCAGCGGCCGGCAAATTGGCGGGCAAGAACCGTCTAAACGAAGCGCTGGCGCTGATCACGCCACTCATTTCCGCTCATGAGGAACTGACCTCTCTCGACCCGCTCGGCAGCGTCAATTATAGCCTTTTACAGCTTCCGCCCGACCAGCTGGCCAGAACTATCATTAGCTGGCTGCTGGCGTGCGACCCCAATCTCGGCCGCGCGACGATGGCCCTGGTCGGCGACCATCACGGCGATGCGCCGCTCATCCTCGATCCCCACTCCGCAGCCGCAAGTCTCGAAGACCCCAAGCGGCTCCTGCTTGCCCACAGGGCGATCGGCTGGTTGTTCGTCCATCCGGTCACCGCCGCGTCGCTGGTGGTCGGCCTGCTCGATGGCGCCGGAGACGCTGCGCGGCGCACGATCGCCGAACTGCTGTTCGATCCTTTGCTGATAAATTTTTCCGGGTCGGTTGGCGACTGGATCGCCGAACAGGCCAAGGCTCCGGGTCATCCATCACAAGCTATCCTCAACGATCTCGTCACGCGGCTCGAGACCTATATCAAAGGGCTGCGCGCGCCCGGTCGGATCAAGGAGCTGCGCCCGTCCGAGCGCGAACGGCTGATCGAGAACCACCGCCAGCATGAGTCGATGCGCCAAGCCTATAAGGCATCGGAGAAAACATCGATCCTCGCGTCGCTCGCGACCCGGCAGGTGCTGCTCTACGGCACGCGCTCGATCAGCTATTTCAAGGGCATGGGCGGCAAGCAGCAGCGCAGCGAGATGAAAATGCACAGATTCAGCCACAGCATCGAATCGCCGCGCCTCGATATCCTCGAGCCGTTCGAACTCGACTATATGCTGAGAGTGTTTCGCGCGATGAAAACCGCGCCATGAAACTCGTCGTCCGGGAGTATCTGGCGTCGCTTAAGGAGCGCGACGAACTCGACGCGGTTCTGCCCGACCTACTGACCGAACTCGGCTTCACGGTGTATTCGCGGCCGGCGCGTGGCACGCGCCAATATGGCGTCGATGTCGCCGCGGTCGGCCCCGGCCAGGACGGCATCCGGCGCATGCATCTGTTCTCGGTCAAGTCGGGCGACCTCGACCGCAACGAATGGAATACGGCGAGCCCGCAAAGTCTCAGACCGTCGCTCGACGAGATTCTCGATCATTATATCGGGAGCCGCATCCCGCCCGAATATGCGAGCCTCCCGATCGCGATCTGTCTGACCTTCGGCGGTGCGATCAACGAGCAGGTCCGCGCCGAAGTGACGGGTTATATGAACCGCAATACCACGCCCAAGATCAGCTTCGAGGAGTGGAACGGCGATCGGCTGGCACAGGTCATTCTCAAAGGCATCTTGCGCGAGGAGCTGCTGCCAGCACCGCAACGCAGTCATTTGCGCAAGGCCGTAGCGATGGTCGAGGAGCCCGACATCGCGCTCGACCATTTCCAGAAACTGCTGCGCGCACTCGCCGACCAGCCCGGCACGACGCCCGCAGCCCGGCTCAGCCAGGCGCGGCTGATCAACATCTGTCTGTGGATCATGTTTGTCTGGGCGCGCGAGGCCGAGAATGTCGAGGCGCCGTACCGGGCCAGCGAAGTGGCGCTGCTTGAGGTATGGCAGCTGCTGAAAACCGACATCGCCAGGACCTCGAGAGCAAGCGAGGCCGCCAGCCTCGTCCTCACTGGCCGAATTGCATTTCACGATCTGGGATGCGCTGTTCGAGGACAAGATCCTGCCGGCTGCCGAGATCCGTCACGCGATCTCGACCGCGGTCGAAAGCCACGCCGCGCTCGACATCAACCTCAAGCTGTTCGATCTCATCGGCCGGCTAGCGCTGCGCGGGCTGTGGCTGGTCTGGCAATTGTCGCCGGCGAGCGGACCCGTCGTCCTCACCAACGACTATCTCAATACGCTCCCGGCCCTCATCAGCGACACCACCAAGGCTACCGTCAACCAGATCGACCGGCTGATCGAGGCGATGATGGCGATCGTCAGCAACAACCGTGCGTTGCTCTCGCCGATCGGCGACTGGCAGGCGATCGACATCGGCCTCGCCTTCACCCTGCTCGCCTGCCGTCCCGGCGCGCATGGCGCGATCGATCAATGGGCCGAGGAACTCGCCAGGCACTCGATGTTCGCGTTCAAAGCGCATGGCCGCTATCCGATCACCAGCCGCTCCTATTGGGATCTGGTCAATCATCCGTCCGAGCACAGCGACGAATATCGCATCCAGTCGACCGAGGGCAGCATTCTCTATCCACTACTGGCGGCCTGGTCAGCGGCCAGAGGCGAGCAGACGCTGTTCGACGAGATCGCAAAATTCAGCGAGGACTCCCTTGCACATTGCACGTTCCAGACTTGGTTCCCCGACGAGGATAGCGAGGACAATCTTTATCTCAACCGCGACAGCCACGGGGCGGCGCTAGCCGGAATTCCGGTGACCGAGGGCACGCGCGACGCGCTCGATTTCATCCTCGCCGAGGCGAAGACCAACAAACATTATGACCAGCTCACGGCGGTGAAGCTCGGCCATTGGCCGATCGTGCTGACCGCTTGCCGCGCACATCGCCTGCCGGTGCCGCCGCAAGTCTGGCGCGACCTGCTGCCCCATGTCAGCCGGCCGGCCAGGGGGCCGGTCCCGCCGCCAGATGACTGCGCGCCTGAGCCACCAGACGCTGGACTCGAAGACGCTCGCTAGAGGCGGTCACCCGCCAGCACGGTCCCGCCACGTCGACAGGGCTTCGCCGATGTCGAACTGCGAAGCGGATCTGGCGAACAACCGAGATGGGTCGCTTCCTGGCGGGCCGCTTCCGTGCGTTGTTTGGGCGGTGCCTTGATCGATGTTCTGGTCTTCGCTGTGCTCGACTTGCGTTTGGCGCGCGCGGCCGCGCGCTTGTCCTTGAGCGGCACCACCCCCGAGACGTCGATCGTGCACACAATCGGTTGCGGACCAGTCGCGGCGCTTTCGCGCATTGCCCGTGCGCGCGAATGAAGATGGTCCATGACGACGGAGAAGGGGACGAGTGGGTCGCCCGACGCGATTTCCCAGCCGCCCGGGCGCAGCTGCTGGTGGACGAGGAGCAGGATGCCGTGACGCGCCGTCTCGTGACGCAGATACTGACCGCAAAGTTGAACTTCGAGCGCCGCTTCCAGCTGCTTGACCGAGAGGCCATCCGCCACCTTGATCTCGACCGGCAAGTCGACACCGCCATGCCGGCTCGTCAGCGTGATGTCGGGTTCCTTTTCATCCGCGAAATGGGTCTCGCGCTGTACGGTATAGGCTTCCTTGCGCCGCTCCTCGAGCTGGGTCGCAACCCATCGCTGGACCGCATTCTCATCGGCCAGTCCCTGCAGCGTATCGCCCTGCGCGAACTTGCCGTGAAGAAGATCATGCCCGATCGCCTCGAGCCTGCGCCGCGCTATCAGCTGCAGTTCTTCCGTCGTGCGCGGCGCGCGATCGAAACTCTTCTCGAACACCACCACGTCGGACGGCAGCCAGGCGACCAGCTCCGAATTCGCTTCGGCATGCCGCTCGGCATGGATGCGCAAATGCTTGGGTTCGATCGGAAAATCGGGGATCTCCGCCATGCGCCGGATCGCGGCCTGCGTGGCTTCGCCGGGCGTCCTTAGCAGCCTGTCGAAGATCATATGCCGCGCGTCCTGCGCCTCATCGCGCAATCCCGGCGAATAGACCTTGCCGTTCGCGCGCACGATGTCGTCCGCGGGCCGGACACCCTCGAACGCGATGATGAGCAATTGCTCGAGCCGCTCGGCGGAAAGAGGCAGTGGCGGTGCTATGGTGCGATTGAACCGGCCGCCGAACAGCCGCGGCAACAAGGTGCAGCACAAGGCGGCCTGCTCCTGATCGTCGAGCGTGCACATTTTCCCGCGCAGCCGGTCGACGGCGCGATCGCCCTCCCGTGCGAAGAGAAGCAGCAGATAATAGGCTGCGACCGCGGGGTCGCTCGCCGCCGTCGCGCGCGTTTCAGCCAGCTCCGCTAACCCCTGGGACGGGAAAGGCTGCGCCCGGATCAGCACCGAGACGATCTTCTCGAGCGCCACGGCAGCCAGATCGTCATGGTCGCGCAGATAATCGATCAGGTCTGGAATCAGCAGCCGGGCAAGCATGACATCGGCATATTCCAGCCGGTCGAGCATCCCGTGGTCCACCTCATCGAGCCGGTCGAGTTGCGCGCGCGACGCCCGCCATAACACCGAGCGCACGGCCTCAGGATACGCTTGGCCAAGCGGTACGAGATAGTCAGGAAAGCCGTTGAGCTCGATCACGGCCAGCCGCGCCGCTTGCGCGGCGCGGGTCGGATCTAGCTGCTCAGCCCAGTTAGGGACCGTGGCTGCCGCCAGCGACATGCCGGTCAATGCCATGATGTCGAAATTCGTAACCGTGCGGCGCTGGGCGGCCTCTTCGACGGTTCCGACCGGAGTGCGCTTATAGGCGAACGCCATCAAAGCCTCGCCGAAGCGTCTTGTCATCTCCGGCCCGAACACCGGCTCGACCACATCGAGGCTGTCGATCGAGTAGCGCGAGCGGGACTGGGTCCGCCAGGAGAGGAACTGCCAGAGATGATAGAGACGCGAGTCTACGGTCTCGTCGGTCTGAGGCGACAAGCTGTCGAAGAAGTTCGGATCTTCACGGAGTGTGTTGATGAGCTCGACCCAGCTCTGGTCGCGCGCTTCAGCTTGGACTTCATTGCGCTTCCGCGCCGCCTCGAACCCAGCCATCCGCTCGACCATCTCGGGCACCTCAGGCGGCGGCGACCGCAAGGCCGCAAGCTGGGCCGAGAGCTCCGCATCGTCGGCGACGGCGTCGACGATGCGCTGCATGTCCCCGTCGGTGCCCCCAAACTGCCGCCAGAGCGTATGCGCCGTGCGGAGCGCTGTCAGTCGATCCTGCCGGTCGGTTCGCTCGCGCACATCGAGGAGGAGCCAGTCGATATCGGCGAGACTCAGCAGCACCGGCCATCCGAGATGCTGGACGAACCAGATGTTGAGCTCGCCATCGTCACGCGCATAGGGATGCGTGCGTAGTCGCACGATCGACCGCCAGAGCGACGTGCGGCGGTGCCCCGGCGATGCACCAAAAGCCTCGCCCAGCGTCTTGAAGCTTGCCTCGGACCCGATCCGACGGTGCGATTCGTGCAGCAGTAGGAAGAGATCTGTGACGACATCGGGAATGTCCGCCGGATGATACTCAAGGAGACGAAGCGCCGCGCTGGCTGCCATCTGCGAGAAGGCCTCGCGAAACGGCTTCTCGTCGTCGACCGTGTCGCCGCTGAAATCGCCGGACCGAGCGACCACTTCGGTCAGGAAACGGTGCAAGTCTTCCCGGCGCGTCAAGCCCTCCGGCAGCTCACTGCCCAGTGGCAGTATGGTTGCAATGTCGTCCTCGCCCGCGACCCCGGCCTTGTCGATCAACGCGAAAAATGCCTCAACATCGATCTCTTCCGGGAACAGCGCGTCCAAGGCCTGGAGAATGATCGAGCGTGAGAGATCGGACCCATGCTCCGTAACGTGCCGTGCATAGGCGTTGCGATCTGCCTTCTCGCCGAGCTTCAGAAGAGCCCGGCCCGCGAGCAGCTGCGTGATCTCGTCGGTGCTGCGGTCGTAGGCAACCTGGCGCACCACGGGGAGACCGCCTTTCTGGCCGCCAAAATCGACGAGGCGCAACAGCAGGTGCCGCGCTTCCTCATCTCCTTTGGCAATCTCCCACCAACCCGCGATATGGTCGTCGAAACCGGGATCGGCGAACCGGCGAAGCCCTTGCTCGTCGAACCAGAGCTTCTGCGGATCGATCGTCTCGACCTGCGCGAGCGCCGCCGCAAATGCCTTGACCCGCACCGGTATCGGCAACGACCCCGGATCCCCATAGCGCAGAAGATTATAGGGCGACCGAGCAATGAGTGAGTCGGCGATCGCGTCATTCTCTCCGGCCAGCCATGCTGACACCTCGACCATCTCCGGCCGAACCAGCCGATAACCATAGGTATCGGCGAACAGGAGATCGCGCACCACCGCCATGGGACACCCCTCAGCGAGAAGCCGTCCTAGCCAGCGCGCCAGCAAATAGCATCGCAGCGTCGCCTCATTGTCGTTGTGCAGCCGCGCCCGGCCTAGCGTCGCCGGATCAAAGACCGGGCGCCCCAGCAGCAGAAGCCGTTCGCCGTCGGGCCAGTCCGGCAGGATCTCCTCGATCGGCATCAAGCGCTCGGGAGGCGACAGGTCCAGGCCGGCGGCAGGAACCCGCACGGAATCGCGCCCGCAGAGCAAAAATGCTGCTCCAATCCGGTCGAGGGCGTGAGCGCCCTTGGCGAGATCGAGCGGATCGCGCTTGCGGCGAAGCGGATCGGGATCGAGCAGTCTCGCCTTTAGGCTAGCCTCGATCATCTCCCGAAGCGAGCCGAGCCGCTTATGATCGCGCCAGAACTCCACCATCCAACCGAGGTCCATCGGCCGCGCCGCGAAATCCCAGAGGCTGCCATGATCAACGGCAGTCAGGAGAGCATCGATCGTCTCGATGCCTGAGGCACGCGCGAAGCGCTCGACCTGCCAGCGGCTGAGCGGCTCCATAACCAGGACACCGATCTCTTCGCGCACTCTTGGCAGACTTTTGTCCCGGTTCTGCAGTGTCGCGCGAACCTCGTCCGCGACATCGGTCGGCGGAGGGGGCGGCTCTGGCAGCGAGATCCATTTCTCGACCGAGATGCGATCAGCCGTCTTATCCCAATCGGTATAGCGGCTCGAGATGTAGAGATGAACGCGCTCCTCCAGCCCGGCGATTGCATCGGCCAGCTTCCGACAGGCGGCGTCGAAATGATGTCCTTGGTCCTTGGCTTCGTCGACCGAGTCCACGAACAGCCAGCAAGGCGCGTCCGGGTCTGCCCGCCATTGCGCAAATCGAGCGCGGTCGATCGGAACGAGCGACGCCTCGAGGCCGGCGTCCGCGACGTCGTGCACAGTCGCCTTGAACGCAAACTTGTTCGCCTGGCGCAGTGCGGAACATTGATAGTCGAACTCGCTAGACTTGCCGCTGCCCGCCTCGGCGAGGACGATGGTGCGCCGCTTCTCCAGCAGTTCGGACCACGCCGGCGTGCCTTTCAGGTCGTCGGCGAACAGCCCCCGGAACGGCCGGTCCTCGTCCCCCGCCTTGGTAGCCGGACGAAACCGGCGACTGAGATCGAAATGCTCCCCAAACATCTTCTTCCTTATAGCGGCACCGTCGATTCCGAACAGTGCTATGATGCCCTTTGGTGTTGGCGCCGCAAGCCGCAAGCGCAGTAGATCTTGCTCGCGTTCGCCGAGATTTCTTCGCGCCGGCATCGGATCGTTATCCGGCCTTCGGCAAGTTATGTCAGAAAAAGATATTCGTGGTGCTGATCGAAGCGTCCGGATGTGGTCGCCAGCTGCTTGTCCTCATTTGCGAGCAGTGCCGCTCCGAACGGTAGCTTAGCGCAATTGCTCCCCTAATTCCGGTCAGTCTCCTTCGTCTCAATTGCAGCCATGTCGAGTAAGCCTATCAGAGCTCCGCTTTCGGGCGATCGGCGGCGGAGCTTCAACGACCGAGATGAAGGCGCAAAGCAGACCGGCAGGAATGGGTTCAGTTTTGGCGTTTGCCCCTACTCTTTGTCGTGTGGGGCGGGGCCGCTAATCAAACCACTGAATCCCCTTGGCCTTGCGATTGGCCTGAGGTTCTGCGGTTCTGAAACAGTGTATCCCTAAAAGCAGAAGGCGGGGTCGGGCTTGGCCGGTGTAAGGAAAAGGGTGATGACGATCCTCGGGTGGGTGGCGGGCCTGACCGTGCTGGGGATCGCTGCCCTGTCGATCTGGCTCTATGCCCCAGACAAGCCGCGCTCCGCTCTGGAGGCGATCTACGCTGGCGATTACCGCACCGTCGATGGGGTGCGCCTGCGTCTCCGCGACACCGGCCCGCGAGACGCGCCGGTGGTGATCCTGCTGCATGGTTTCGGAGCTAGTCTGGACACCTGGGAGGGCTGGGCGAAAGCACTGTCGGCGCAATACCGTGTGATCCGTTTCGACCTGCCCGGATTTGGCCTCACCGGCCCAGATCCGAAAGGCGACTACAGCGATGCCAGGTCGATCGAGATTCTTGCCGGTCTGATGGACCAGCTGGACATCGACCGCGCCAGCATCATTGGCAATTCGCTGGGCGGGCGCATCGCCTGGAATTTCGCCGTGCAGCATCCGGACCGGGTAACGCGGCTGGTGCTGGTATCGCCCGATGGCTTTGCAAGCCCGGGCTTTGAATATGACAAGGCCCCGGAAACCCCGCTGATGATGAAAGCGCTGCCCTATACAGCACCGCGCAGCATGCTCCGGGCCAACCTTGCGGTGGCCTATGTGCGACCCGAGCGGCTGAGCGAGGCGACCGTGACGCGCTATCGCGACATGATGCTAGCGCTCGGTGTACGGCGCGCGATCCTGGCTCGAATGGGCCAGACGATTCTGCGCGATCCGGTTCCGGTGCTGGCCCGCATTAATGCCCCGACGCTGCTGCTATGGGGCGAAGAGGACGGGATGATTCCCATCAACAATGCGACGGACTATCTGCAGGTCATGCGGAACGCCACGCTGATACGTTTGCCTGATCTTGGCCATCTGTCGTTCGTAGAATATCCGGTCCGGTCATTGCCCCCGGTCCAGCGATTCCTGCGGGCGAGGATTTCTAGGCGTCTACCGTCGTAGCTATGCAGGTTCTATCCCGACCATATTTGCGCTTAGGTCTCAGATCATGAGCGAAGTCCCTTCTCCATGCACAGGGAAATGCCTTCTCGACCGGAGCACACGCTGGTGCGTCGGATGTAGACGAACGGTTTCCGAAATCGGTAGGTGGCCCACCGCATCGGCAGATGAAAAGCTCAAAATAGCGCGCAAGCTTTGAACCGGTTAGCTCCTCCCAAGCGCTGAGGCCAACGTTGGTCAGCTGCCCTATGCAGTAAGGCAGGGCTCAATGCGTCGGCCGAACTCTAATCGCTTCAGGGACTCGCCCAATACCGTCACTTGACCGATCCGCTCATATAGCACGACGGGTGCGGTTAAAGTCCGACGCGATCGAGCGCCATTGCAAGCTCAGGTGGCACTGCTGCTCAATCTTCTGGCATCGACCGGTTCAATGCCGTCTGCACTCGCTAGCTGCAGCTGAGCAACCGGGACTCTCGTCATTTAGATTTAAGAAGGTCGCCTCAGGAAGTGGGGCATTTACGATATTTCCCTCAAACTGCCGGTCTGCTCTCGCCGCTATCGCAGACGTCGCAGTATGATTGGTGACGTGCCATGACGGGAAACTCTTTCGGTTCCCGTCAGTATTTGGGTTCGGGCTGAGCAAAGCGCGACTCAATGGGAAACTTTTCCATCTTCTCTAAAATAGCGCGAACCGTTCGTGTCGTAAGTTTGGTCGAAGCCTTCTCGCAATTGGCGACTTCTCCTTCTGACATCCCCTCACGATAGAGACGAGACTGCAGAATAAACTGTAGCCGGTCGATATCCTGCGCGATTCGGGCGTTAGGCGTCTGCCCAGCGGTGAACTCCTCAAAGCGTACAGGGATCCGCCAAACGTGATCAAGGCCGGGATACGTGCCGAAGGCTCCATATTCCCAAAGAGCTTCCTGCTCAGCCTCAGAGTCAGCGTGTTCGGGTAGTTTGTCGCCGAGCCGACCTTCGGCAAGATCATGGTATATGAGCATCTCGACGACACCACTTTTAGAATAGGGTTCATCATCCTCGCCACGATCTTTCAGGAACACTGTAGCGATCCCGATTGCGTTCAGGATATGCTCGGCGACGCTTTCAATCCGCTGCTCTTCCCAGAAGGCGCAGTGTGGTTCGCTGGCATCTCGTCTGCGTCGCAACCATCCTGTCCGTGGGGTATTCTGTAGTGCAATCCAATCATCGAGCACTGTCGAGAGCTCAAATCGTTCAGCGGAGAGATCCTCGCGCATCCGACCCAGATAGCCACGGATGCGACTGGATAGATTGACAGCCCGCTTGACGCCGGGCCGAGCCAGAAGCTCAAGCACTTGGCGACGATGCCGATTGCGCAAGGTGCCTGACAAGAGGCGGAACTGAGCCAACGAAAGCAGCGTGATCAGTTCGATAAGCGGGGGGCGATCATCCGGTCGTGAATGGATGCGATCGAGCAGGCGGGCAAAGGTGCGATCGCAAGATCGATCGTTGTCATCCACACGCGCCATCTTGCCATCAGGCTCGAATGGGACATCACCATAGTATTCCAGATGGAATCCGCGATTAAAGCTCGACTCTTCTGGATCGCGAAGAAGGAGCTCGGCATATTCGCGTTCGGCATCGGTATCGCCCAGCATAGAGCGGCTAATGAGCACACTTCTTCGCAGCATTCGCTGATCGCGCTGGCCAGACTTTGGAGCGACCAGCTTAAGCGAAACACGCTTCAGGAACTCACGCATTTCAATCGCTTTCGCCGCACTAACGCGACCCGCAAGATAGGCGCAATGCGAACGAGCTAGCGTGCTTAGCCCATTGAATTCACGTTTGATCCGCGTGACCACGAGGTCTTCTACATGCGAGTCGGCAAGCATGATCTGCTTGGTGAATTTGTTAATCTCTGCCGGAAAGACATAGTTGAGTCTTGCATTTAATTGCGGTCGGCGATTGTTGATCATAACGAGCGTGTCGATCACGTGCCTGGCCACTAGGAAATTAGTCACCGAAGCGTGATTGGAGATGAGCTTAGCAGTTTCCCGTTGCCGCACATCACTAAAGCTCTTTTTGCGGCTGATGAGAATGTCGAATGCGACCTCAGCTACTTCCGAAATGACTTTGTCAGAGTCAATCAGGATAGACGTCTCCACCTGCGATAATTCGTTCATACAGAACTGCTGGTAACATTGCGACAGGTGACGAAAATCGGCATAGGTAAGCCGACGAAACTTACCGAAGAACTGGCCTAGCAAGAATAGGTCTACAAATGCGACGCCCTTATCCTTCATGTCGGCAAGAACTGTTGCGGGCGTGTGATCGGATCGCACAACCGCCGCGAACCGCTCCACCAGTTCGACAGTCGTATCGTCCTCGATCGGTAGGGGCCGCAGTTCGGCCCGCGACCGAATATCGAGTGTAACCGGACCATCGAGTTGAACGACGTCCTGCATTCGCTCGGCGCTTAGCGCGAAGCGGACGCGCGGTATGCTGCGCAGCATCCTGAACGCATCAGCGGCCATCTTCATCCGGTGGCTGCCTGTCTGGTTGAGCCCATCAATGATGACAAAAACATTGCCGGTCGTATTGTGCGTCTGTTTGATTATCCTCTCGCAGGCACCCTTAAGTCTTGCAATAGTCAGTGCGGTATCAAGCTGACCGTTGTCATCGGGATCCCATTCCTCGAAGCTGCTCATCCGCAGGAAATATGCTGCGTCCGATCGATCAGCCTCAAGGCTGTCGCCGCGCGTCTTGCGCGCAACGAGGGCCTGCTGAAGGAAGTTCAGAAAAGTAGTCTTTCCGGCCCCCTTTTCCCCGATCAGCAATGCAGCGCTGGCATTTGTTGAAACGAGTTGCCGGACAAAAGCTGCAACTGGCTCTTCAAGCGGTTCGCCAGCTTGATCAACGATTAGCAGCGAGAACAGCTCTTCGTGAAGGCGATGGTCGTCATACCAGCTCGCTGCGGGCACATCATCGCTGGTAACAACGAAGCGCAATCCGTCCTTGGGATTTGGAATAGTGTCAGGATCCACGTCTGACGAATTAACTGGTCCAGCCATCAGGTGGTCAAGTACTGAAACTGCAGCTTCCATAGCAAAGCGACGATTCTCGTCACTGAACTGAAGTTCGAGATCCCGCTTGTTTTCGTCGGCACCGTCTGAGATCGCTCGAATACATAAGACGTCAACATCTGTGCCGACAGTTGCAGCGACGATTCCTGCGGTCTCCATGTCCATCGATGCCATCTTGCGATGCACTTCAGCTACGTCCTGACGCAGCTTGTCCCAAGCGATCACAGCTGGAACGCAGGCGTGGGGACGCGAGAGAACCTGAATGCCTCGCTTGCTCAACAGGGTCGAGCCAAGAAAGCGCTCCTGCATCCTCTCGTTGATCTGCCGAAGCGCCGTCGAGCGCGCTGCGAAATCGATTCGCGCGCGCGCGGCGAGTCGTCCGGGTACCGCACGGATCTCCGGGGAGAGCCTCCATCGTGGCCCACCATCCGAATTACCGACGAGTTTACTGCCATTCGTAACGTCGTGAATTGCGGTCGGGATAATGACATCGCCGATTGAAAGATCGGAATCGACCCGACCGGCGATGCCGATGTTGTAGATCGTCCGGACGTCCCCAAGGCTAATGGCCGCCTTTGCCGTCTCGGTTGCCGGATCCTTACCCATGTCACCAGATACTAGCAGCACACCCGTCCCACAGGGTTGCCACCTAGCTTCTGTAATCATTCGCGCAGTAAAGTTGGCAAACTCGAAAGGCTCACTGCATTCGACCAAGTCTAGCAGGTAGGCTGCCTCCTCCTCCAGCGCGACAATCACGGCATAGTCGTATTTCAATGGCACTTCGGAAGTCATCGGTTCCCCCCGTCGACTGCGGTTGCAATTTTACTGCGGCATTTCAAATCTAGAGCGTAAAGCGGGTTTGGGAAGGCCATTTGTGAAAAGTTGTGGCCAATGGAATGCATGCCTGAACGAACGAGGGCTTTCGAGCTGGGCTTCTGAGTGGGCGAAAGCCTGAATTGAAGGCGCAAACCCGACGCCGCCCAGCCTGTCTTATGATTGACGGCAATTCGCTGTCGGACTTGTCTGCCTGCTCTCACTTCTCCATCAACACACGCTGATCCGGCCAATCGAGCGGCCATTCCTGAGCCAACACCCATTCGGCAGTGACATGCGCAGGCGCGGTGCCTGCCAGCAAGGCTTTCTGGATATCGGGGGCCAGCAGCCCAACGACCATACGGCTTCGATACCAGTCGGTGGTGGGCGCCTTCATGTCGGCGTGCAGGGTCGGGTCGTGTGGACTGGCATTGATGTCGGCCAGTCGCCCGTGAGCCGTGCGGACAAGAGCGGCGAGTTCGATCTTGGCATCGCCACCAAGCATGGCGGTGTCATGACTTCGCAGCGTCCGTCCCTTGCGCGGCGGTGGGATTGCGATGGAAAGCATGAGCGTTGTACTATCAAGTCTGGCTGTCGGATCGATCGCCTGCGCCCTTGCCAGCAGCAGGTCGGCGGAGCCGCCATCGGCGGTGAGGGCGGCACTGTCGATCTCGATCAGCAGCCGGTCGCCATGGAGGATGGCCTTGATGATGACGTCGAACAGCACCTCGGGTTCGTGCTTTGAGAGCGAGGCCAGCTGATGGGTCACCGCCCGTTCGAGGCGGGTGGCGGGCAGTCGTGTGCCCTGTTGATTGTCAGTCCGTCCGATGCCGCCATTGGCGGTGAGGGATTCACTGACATAGTATCGGTACATGAGCTTGCCGCGCCCATAGCTGAACGTCATCCGCATCGGCAGACCATCGCTGTCATGGAGCTTGCCGGTCAGCGGTGAGGATGCAGCACGGGTCTTGCGCGTAGCCTTTCGATGCCGGTTGGCAGCCAGCACCGACTGGGCGGCCTGGTAGAGGTCGTTGTCGACGATGGCGTCATGCTCGCCCTGATAGGCCTTGCCCTTGTGCACCGCCTCACCGCGATAGACGCGGTTGTTGAGCAGATGCGACAAAGCTCCGCAGGTGAACGGCAGGTCGCCATGCACCCTGCCATTGCGCGATACCCAGCGCTTCGAGCGGATACCGTCGCTCGCCAGTTCCTTGGCCAGCGCCGGGATCGAGCGCAACTCGACATAACGGGTGAAGATATGTCGGACCCGATTTGCTTCCTCTGGGTTGATCTCGAGCCGCCGGTCGCCAAGGTCATAGCCCAGCGGCAGATTGCCACCCATGAACATGCCCTTGGCCCGCGATGCCGCTATCTTGTCACGGATACGCTCGCCGGTGACCTCGCGTTCGAACTGGGCGAAGCTCAGCAGCACATTGAGGGTCAGCCGTCCCATGCTGTTGGTAGTGTTGAACGCCTGTGTGACGCTGACGAACGATACATTATTGCCATCGAAGGTCTCGACGATACGGGCAAAGTCCATCAGGCTGCGGGTCAGCCGGTCGACCTTGTAGACGACGACGATATCGACGCGGCCCTGCCTGATGTCGTCGAGCAGGCGCTTCATGGCGGGGCGGTCCATGTTGCCGCCCGACCAGCCACCATCGTCATAACGATCGGGCAGGCACTCCCAGCCCTCACCGGCCTGGCTCAGCACATAAGCCTCGCAGGCCTCGCGCTGCGCATCGAGGCTGTTGAACGCCTGCTCAAGACCCTCTTCGGTCGATTTGCGGGTATAGATGGCGCAGCGGCGGCGGGATATCATGGTCACCGCACATTCTCCTGCCTCAGGCCAAAGAAGCGGGGACCGTTCCAGCGCATGCCGGTGATATAACGGGCGACCTCGGAGAGGCTGCCATAGGTCACCCCTTCATAGACCACCCCGC
>JAYSZB010000129.1:0-17415 GCA_043727035.1 Sphingomonas sp.
GCCAAGGCTAGTCAGTATAAAACTAAGCATGAAGGTCGTGGCGTACCCGTTGCCGAGAATATTATTGTCGATGAGATAGTCGCCCGCCCACCACGACAATCCAGCCGCCACCGCGCCGCCCGCCAGATTGCGGTAACCCTGCAACCGGCCTCGCTTGGCCAACGGGATCACTTTGGCCATCAACATCTGGAACGCAACTCGCTGCGCCCCCATGAAATAGCCGAGCAGAAACAGAAACAATATCGTTACACTGGCGAGCCATATCCCATCGAGAAACCAGCCGGACAAAGCCAGCCCAAGCAGCTGCACTCGCATCAACAAACCGGTCCGGTTGGCGTAAGGCAGGATTCGCTTCTTGTCCTCGATTGCGCTCGCACCCAGCAGCGGCGACAGCACCGCCCCCAGTTGCTGCAACGACTGCCCGACGCCGACCATCAACGAGGAACCGGTCAGCAGGTAAAGATAAGTCGGTACGAAGGTCGGCGCGAAGACCAGCCGAAACCCGGTCATGCCGAGCATCCCATGCGCGAAATTCGCGATGTAATTCCGCTTTAGATTGGCGGCGACGAACTCGTCATTGGCCCGGTCATCCAGCGTGAGCCGGTCTGCACCGGTATCAGGCGCAGCCGGCTCCAGATCGTCGGCTGGACTCAATAGCCACCCAGTAACGCAAATCGGTTGCGGTGGAAGCTTGAAGACCCCCACGCATTTTCAAGCACGCGAGCGCGTTTTATGTAAAAGCCGATGTCATATTCATCGGTCATGCCGATACCGCCATGCATCTGCACGCCTTCTCGCACCGCGAGATTGGCCGCCTGGCCAACCTTGGCCTTGGCGACCGACACCATCAGTTCTGCGCCATCATTTCCCGCATCGAGCAACTGCTGCGCCTTCATCACGCTGGCCCGGGCGATCTCGAGTTCGGAATAGAGATGCGCGGCGCGGTGTTGCAGCGACTGGAATTCGCCGATCAGCTGGCCGAACTGCTTGCGCTGCTTGAGGTAGGTCATGGTCATATCCATCGCCCCCTGCCCGACCCCGAGCAGCTCGGCCGACGCGCCCGTCCGCGCGGCGGCGAGCAGCGGTTTCAATGCGGCCCAGCCCTGATCGACCTCGCCGACCACCGCATCGGCGGTCACCTCGACGCCGTCGAACTGCATCTTCGACGCCAGCGACGAATCGACCAGACGGCGCGGATCGGCGGACATGCCCGACGCGTCCTTGGGCACCGCGAACAGCGTCAGCCCGTCTTCCTCGCCCGGCGCGCCAGCGGTGCGCGCGGCGACCAGCAGCATGTCGGCGACATGGCCGTGCAGCACGAATGTCTTGGAACCGGTCAGTTTGAACCCATTGCCCGAACGCTCCGCTTTCAGCGCAACACGATCGGGCCGATGACGCGCGCTTTCGTCGATGGCGAGCGCGACGATGGCATCACCGGCGGCGATGCGCGGCAGCCATTCGTCGGCGGTCGCGCCGCCCGCCGCAGCCAGCGCCGCCGCCGCGCCGACCGATGTCGACAGGAACGGCGATGGCGACAGGTTGCGACCGATTTCCTCGAGCACGATCCCCGCCTCGACATGGCCGAGGCCGAGGCCGCCCTTGTCTTCGGGAACCAATATGCCGGTAAAGCCCATCTCGCCGAACTGCTTCCACAAATCGCGCGAGAATCCTGTGCTGTCGCCCGCATCGCGCAACGACCGCAGGTGCGAGATCGGCGCAGCTTCGGCGATGAACGGGGCGGCGCTGTCCCTGAGCATCGCCTGGTCTTCGCTGTGGTAAAGCGGCATCATCTTCTCCCTCTCCCCTCTGGGGAGAGGGCCGGGGAGAGGGGGTGTCCTCTTGTCCGGCCCATGCAATTTTCAGTTCAGAGACTGCCCCTCTCCCTAACCCTCTCCCCGGTGGGGAGAGGGGACTATCGTCACCCCCCCGGCAGTTCCAGTATCCGCTTCGAGATCACATTGAGCATCACCTCGCTGGTGCCGCCCTCGATCGAATTGGCCTTGGTCCGCAGCCATGTCCGCGGGCGGGCGCCGCCGTTGGTGTCAGGGCTGTCCCATTCGAGCCCTTCGGAGCCCGACCCCGACATCACCAACTCATGTCGCCGCTTGTTCAATTCGGTGCCCGAATATTTCATCATGTTCGACGACGCCGGATGCGCTCTACCCGTCTTCCACATATCCATGAACCGCTCGCCCATCGCACGGAAGGCGAAGACGTCGACGTCGAACTTCGCCATTTCGGCGCGCAGGATCGGATCGTCGAGCTCGCCACTCTCGTTGACCCCAAGCGATTTGGCGAACAGCGCGCCGCACGACAGCATGTCTGCGCCCGCACCGCCGGCCGAGATCATCTCGCGCTCATGTCCCAACAGATATTTGGCGACATCCCAGCCGCGATTGACGGTGCCGATGAACTGGTCCTTGGGCACCTTCACATTGTCGAAGAAGGTCTCACAGAAGGGCGAGTTGCCGCTGATTAGCAGGATCGGCTTGGTAGAGACGCCTTTAGACGCCATGTCGAACAGCATGAAGGTGATGCCGCGATATTTGTCCGCCTTGTCGGTGCGGACCAGGCAGAAAATCCAGTCGGCCTTGTCGGCATAGCTGGTCCAGATCTTCGAACCATTGACCTCCCAATGGTCACCCTTGTCCTCACCGAAGGTCTGCAAGGATACCAAATCGCTGCCCGAACCGGGCTCGGAATAACCCTGACACCAGCGGATTTCACCGCGCGCGATTTGCCCCAGATAATGGACCTTCTGCTCCTCAGTGCCGAATTGCAGCAGTGCTGGCCCGAGCATCCAGATGCCGAAGGACGAGAGCGGCGAGCGTGCGCCGATGCGCGCCATCTCTTCGCGCAGCACCTTGGCTTCGGCAGCAGACAGGCCCGCGCCGCCATAGGCCTGCGGCCAGTCGGGGACGGTATAGCCCTTATCACGGCAGGCCTCGAACCACGCCTGCTGTGCCTCGCTCTTGAAGGTCGCGCGACGGCCGCCCCAATAAGCGTCGTCCTCGCTCTTGGGCGGCGTGCGCATCTCGGCGGGGCAGTTGGCCTCCAGCCAATCGCGCGTCTCGGCGCGGAAAATTTCCAGATCGTCGCTCATCGCTTGCTCCTCGCCAATCGCCAGTCAGGCTGTCTCGCGGCCCGCTCGATTGACGTGAACGTAAAGCATGTCCGGGGCGCGGCGCAAGCGGCGAATGCAGGATTGCGGATGCCGTAGGGTCAGCAATCGCGGCTTGACGCGCCCATGTCTTCGAAAGCACAGTATGGGAAAGACGGGTCATAGCCCGCTTGGCACCGATCAGGAGAGAGCAATGCGATTCGCCGGCAAGACCGCCGTCATCACCGGTGCCGCATCGGGCATCGGCAAGGCCACCTGCCTCCTGTTCGCCTCCGAAGGCGCGACGGTGATTGCCGGGGATATCGACGAACAAGGTGGAGCCGAGCTTGCGGCGACATCCAACGGCAAAATCCATTTCTTGGCGACCGATGTGTGCAACGTCGACGCCATCAAGGCGCTGATGGATTTCGCCGCCGAAAAGACCGGCGGGATCGATGTCGTGTTCAACAATGCCGGCGCAGGCGGCGCACGCGAGGGCATCGACGAGATCGACGCGGCGGGATGGGACCGGACGATGGACCTGCTGCTGCGGTCGGTGGCAATGGGGGTGCGCTATGCCGTGCCGCACATGATCGGGCGGAGTGGCGCAAGCATCGTCAATACCGCGAGCATTGCCGGCCTCGGCGCAGGCTATTCGCCGACCGCCTATGCCGTCGCCAAATGCGGCGTGATCCACCTGACCAAGGTCGGCGCGACCGATCTCGCCAAGCACGACATCCGCATGAATGCGATCTGCCCGGGCTTCATCCAGACCAATATCTTCTCCTCGTCGCTCGACGTGCCGCCCGAACAGCGCGAGGCCGCCAATCAGGTTATCTTCGAGATTTCCAACCATACCCAGCCGGTCAAACGCGGCGGACAACCCGACGATATCGCCGCGATGGTCGCCTTCCTCGCGTCGAAGGAAGCGGGTTTCATCACCGGCAGCCATTTCGTCGTCGATGGCGGCATCACCACCGGCCAGCCGCACAGCTGGAACCCCGATGCACCGGGCATGTTCGACGCATTGCAGGCGTTCGTCGATCAGGCGGGGGCGTAATGGCATCTGCAGCAGGCGCTCCCCCTGCCAGCGACACGGTGGCAACGGTACCGACACAGACGCGCATCTTCTATGGCTTGGGTTCGATCGCTTATGGCATCAAGGACAACGGCTTTTCGGTCTTCCTGCTGCTGTTCTACAATCAGATCATAGGGCTCGATGCAGGGCTTGTCGGGCTGATGTTGCTGATCGCACTGGTGCTCGATGCGTTCATCGATCCGGTTGTGGGCCATCTTTCCGACCGCACGCGCACGCGCTGGGGACGTCGGCATCCGTGGATTTATGCCTCGATCATCCCGTTGTTCATCGCCTGGATGCTGTTGTGGTCACCTCCTGAAGGCGACCAGTCGATGCAGCTGCTGTGGCTGTTAGTCTGCGCCACGCTGGTGCGGATGACCCTGTCGCTGAACGAGGTGCCGTCACTGGCGCTCGCGCCCGAGATGACCCCCGATTATCATGAGCGCACCGCCATCGTCGGCTGGCGCTATATGTTCGGCTGGTTGGGCGGGCTGATCATTCTCGCTGCTGCCTATGGTATATTCCGCCTCGCCGACCCCGACTTCGCCACCCGGTCGAGCTTCTACGCCTACGCCCTGACCGGCGCCATCGTCATGGCGCTGTCGATCCTGATTTCTGCGGTAGGAACGCACCGCCGCTATGCGCGGCCGATGGCGGCAGAGGCGCACCAGCCGAGCTTTCGCGAAATGCTTGCCTGCGCCAAATTCCGGCCATTCCTGCTGCTGTTGATGGCGGCGCTATTCGGCTTTGCCAATCAGGGCGTGTCGTTTGCGTTGTCGAGCTACATGCTCGCCTATGTCTGGAAATTCGATGCGGGCACGCAGGTGCTCTATGCCGCCTGCCTGTTCATCGGCGTGCTGTTGGCGCTGGTGATCGCACCGCGCTGGGGGCGGCGTTATGGCAAACGTGGCGCAGGCGTGCGTTTCGCCATCGGCGCCAACGCCTTTGGCGTGCTACCTTATTGCCTGCTGCTCGCCGGATTCTGGCCGACGCCCGGCAGCCTCGCTTCGACCGCCCTCTATCTGCCGATTGTCACCATCGCCGTGTCGCTGGGCATCGGCGTGATGATCACCGCTGCATCGATGATGGCCGATGTATCGACCGCGCATCAGGCGATCAGCGGGCGTCAGCAGGAAGGGACTTTCTATGCCGGCTGGTTCTTCACCCAGAAATGCGTGACCGGCATCGGCATCTTCCTGTCGGGTCAGGTGCTGGCGCTGATCGCCTTTCCAGCGAGAGCCAATCCGGCGACGATCGACCCGCAGGTGATTCTCGATCTCGCCGGGGCGTTCGTCATCATAACCATCGTGCTGGGCGCGGCAACGGCATGGGCGCTATCGCTCTATCCCTTGGACCGTGGCGACCATGCGCGATGAAACGGGCTGCCCGCCATACCGAAAAAGTGAAATAGCCGAATTGGGGGCTGGCATTTGCCGCCGAAAGATTCCAAAGTTGACGGACACGTAAAGTATCATCCGCCGGGCAATCGGGCCAGGGCATCAACTCCAGGAGAGCGACATGGACTTCGAATTCAACGATCGGCAAAAGCACTGGCAGGGCCGGGTGCGCGATTTCATCGAAGGCAATGTCCGCCCCGCGCTGCCGACCTACAAGGCGCAGGACAAGGCAGGCGAGCGCTGGAAAGTCATCCCCGTGGTCGAGGAACTGAAGGCCAAGGCCAAGGGCCAGGGTATCTGGAACCTGTTCATGCCGCCGCGCCAGTCGACCCACCATCATGTCGACGACAGCTTCGAATTCGAAGGCCCCGGCCTGACCAACCTCGAATATGCGCTCTGCGCCGAGGAAATGGGCCGTGTCAGCATTTCATCCGAAGCGTTCAACTGCTCGGCGCCCGATACCGGCAATATGGAAGTGTTCCACCGTTACGGTACGCGCGAGCAGAAGGACCGCTGGCTCAAGCCGCTGATGAACGGCGAAATCCGCTCGGCATTCCTGATGACCGAACCTGCCGTGGCATCGTCCGATGCGACCAATATCGAAACACGGATCGAACGCGACGGCGACGATTATGTGATCAACGGCGTCAAATGGTGGTCGTCGGGCGTCGGCGATCCGCGCTGCGAGGTTGCCATCGTCATGGGCAAGACCGATTTCGGCGCCAAGCGCCACGCTCAGCAATCGATGGTCGTCGTGCCGATGAACACGCCGGGCGTGAAAATTCTGCGCCACCTGCCGGTGTTCGGTTATGACGATGCACCGCACGGCCATATGGAAGTCGAGCTGAAGGACGTCCGCGTCAACGCGGCAGAGGCGATTCTGCTCGGTGAGGGGCGCGGCTTCGAGATCGCGCAGGGCCGCCTCGGGCCGGGCCGCATCCACCATTGCATGCGCACCATCGGCGTCGCCGAAGAAGCGCTCGAGCGGATGGCGCGACGGCTGCTCACCCGCGTCGCCTTCGGCAAGGCGATTGCCGAATATAGCGTGTGGGAAGAACGTATTGCCCGCGCGCGCATTGACATTGAAATGACCCGCCTGCTCTGCCTCAAGGCCGCCGACATGATGGACAAGGCGGGCAATAAGACTGCGGCGAACGAGATCGCGATGATCAAGGTGCAGGCGCCGAACATGGCGCTGAAGATCATCGACGATGCCATCCAGGCGCATGGCGGCGGCGGCGTCTCCGAGGATTTCGGCCTCGCCAGCATGTATGCGCACCAGCGCACATTGCGGCTGGCCGACGGTCCCGACGAGGTCCACGCCCGCGCCATCGCCCGCAACGAGTTCGGCAAATATGGCGGGCGCGATGCAATGAATGCGGCGAAAGAGGGCTTTTCGTCAGGCGACCTCGGGGTTGCGCGTTAGACGCTGTTTGCGCTCAGGCTGAGCTTGTTGAAGCCTAGGGGTCTGTCCGCGTGTTTCGTGGCAAGCTCGACGACCCTTCGACAGGCTCAGGGTGAGCGCCCGTTTTCGGGAAGCATTTTCGTATGACCAAAGCCGCCATCCTCACCGCACCCGGCACACCGCTGGCGATCGAACAGGTCGTCATCGACAAACCCGGCCCGCACGAAGTGCTGATCCGCACCGTCGCCTGCGGGCTGTGCCACAGCGATCTGCATTTCATCGACGGTGCCTATCCCCACCCGCTGCCCGCCATCCCCGGCCATGAAGCGGCGGGTATCGTCGAGGCGGTCGGCAGCGAAGTGCGTACGGTCAAGGTCGGCGACGCGGTCGTCTCCTGCCTGTCGGCCTTCTGCGGTCATTGCGAATATTGTGTCACGGGCCGGATGAGCCTGTGCATGGGCGGCGACACGCGCCGCGCGTCGGGATCGCCGATGCGCATCACCCGGCCCGATGGATCGCCGGTCAACCAGATGCTCAACCTGTCGGCGTTCAGCGAAATGATGCTGATCCACGAACATGCCTGCGTCGCCATCGATCCCGAAATGCCATTGGATCGCGCAGCAGTGATCGGTTGTGCGGTGACGACGGGCGCGGGGACCATCTTCAACGCCTGCAAGGTGACGCCGGGGGAAACGGTGGTCGTCGTCGGCTGCGGCGGTGTCGGGCTGGCAACGATCAATGCCGCCAAGATTGCCGGCGCAGGCCGGATCATCGCTGCCGACCCGATCAAGGAAAAGCGCGATCTGGCGGTCAAGCTCGGCGCCACCGACGTCATCGATGCGACGGCGGACGGCGCGGCCGCGCAGATTCAGGAAATGACCAGGGGCGGCGTTGATCATGCCATCGAAGCGGTCGGACGTCCCGCATCGGCGGCGCTGGCCGTCGCCTCGCTGCGGCGCGGCGGCACCGCGACGATCCTCGGCATGATGCCGTTGAGCGAAAAGGTCGGGCTCAGCGCGATGGACCTGCTCTCGGGCAAGAAGCTGCAAGGCGCGATCATGGGTGGCAACCGCTTCCCCGTCGATATTCCGCGGCTGGTCGATTTCTACATGCGCGGCTTGCTCGATCTCGACTCGATCATTGCCGAGCGGATTCCGCTGGAGGCTATCAACGAGGGATTCGAGAAAATGAAGAAGGGCGATGCCGCACGAAGCGTGATCGTGTTCGACCAGTGAGGGGGGTGCGTTCTTCCCCCCTCCCGCTTGCGGGAGGGGCCGGGGGTGGGAACACTCGGCTAGCCTTGCTCTATCCGGACACTCCCCACCCCAACCCCTCCCCTGAAGGGAAGGGGCTTGAGCAATGACCGCCACCACCCCGATCAACGCCGACGAGCTGTTCAAAGGCACGGTCGCGCCGACCGGTACCGACCTGCTCGACGAGGCCAAACTCGCAGCGTGGATGGAGGCGCATGTCGAGGGTTTCACCGGGCCGCTGACCCAGGGCAAGTTCGCCGGAGGCCAGTCGAACCCGACCTATCGCATCGATTCGCCGTCGGGCAGCTATGTGCTGCGCCGCAAGCCGTTCGGGCCGTTGCTACCTTCCGCCCATGCAGTCGACCGCGAATATAAGGTCATCGCGGGCCTCCACCCGACCGGATTTCCCGTCGCGCGTCCCTATGGGCTGTGCACCGATGACAGCGTGGTCGGCAGCTGGTTCTACATCATGGCCATGGTCGAAGGGCGGACGATCTGGGACGGGGCGATGCCCGGTGCGACGCCGGCCAGCCGCCGCGCCCATTATGAGGCGATGATTGATACGCTGGCGGCGCTGCACACTATCGATGTCGAGGCGGCGGGCCTCGCCGATTTCGGTCGCCCCGGCAATTATTTCGGGCGGCAGGTCGAACGCTGGACCAAGCAGTATCGCCTGTCAGAGACCGAGACTATGCCCGAGATGGAGCGGCTGATCCAGTGGCTCCCCGCCACCCTGCCCGAACAGACGCGGACCAGCGTCGTGCACGGCGATTACCGCATCGACAATATGATCTTCGACGCCACCGAGCCGAAAGTGCTGGCGGTGCTCGACTGGGAGCTATCGACGCTGGGCGATCCGCTCGCCGATTTCACCTATGTCGCCATGGCCTGGGTGACCGAGAATAGCGGACGGTCGGGGGTGTCGGATTTGGACCGTGCGTCGTTGGGGATCCCTGAGCTCGACGAAATGGTGACGCGCTATTGTGCGGCCACGGCGCGCGATTCCATCCCCGATCTCGACTGGTATTTCGCCTATAATTTCTTCCGCCTCGCCGGGATCATCCAGGGCATCAAGAAGCGGGTGATCGACGGCACCGCCAACAGCGCGCACGCCAAGGGCATGTCGGCGCGGGTCAATCCGCTGGCGGAGCGTGCCTGGGCATTCGCGGTGAAGGCAGGCGCGGAGTGATTAAAGCCCTTTCCCCTTTCAGGGGAGAGGGTTGGGAGAGGGGCAGTCCTCTGAAAACGATAACCAAGGGCCGGAACGAGGGACTGCCCCTCTCCCCGGCCCTCTCCCCAAGGGGGAGAGGGAGAGATATGATGGGCCTGCTCGACGGAAAAGTCGCGATCATCACCGGTGCCGGTTCGGGCATCGGCCGCGCCAGCGCGCTGCGCTTCGCCGCAGAGGGCGCGAAAGTCGTGCTCGGCGACAAGAGCGAAGCGGTGCATGAAACAGCTGCGGCGATCGGCGATGCGGCTGTTGCCACGACAATGGATGCAGGCAACGAAGCAGATGTCGCGGCGCTCGTCGCCCTCGCGCACGACAAGTTCGGTCGGCTCGACATCGCCTTTGCCAACGCCGGAATCGGCGGCGGCATGGCGGGCATTTTCGATCTCGGCCCCGAGGAATGGACCGAGATACTGCGCGTCAATCTGATCGGCCCCTATCTGATGGTAAAGCATGCCGGCAAGGCGATGGTCGATCAGGGCACGGGAGGCTCGATCATCATGACCGCGAGCGTCGCGGGCATCCGATCGGGTGCAGGCGGGCCGCCCTATTCAGCATCGAAGGCCGGGGTCATCAACCTCACCACCGTTTCGGCGCAGCAGCTCACCGGCACCGGCGTACGGGTCAACGCGATCTGTCCCGGCCTCACCGAAACCGGGATGACCAAGCCGACCTTCGATTATGCCAAGGCAAAGGAAGTCACCCACAAGCTCGGCCAGCTCAACCCGTTGAAGCGCGCCGCGCAGCCCGAGGAACTGGCCAATGTCGCGCTGTTCCTGGCGTCGGATCTTGCGAGCTACGTCAACGGACAGGCGATTGCGGTCGACGGCGGATTGTCGTCTTCGCATCCGGTGACACGGCAACTGACCGGGCAGACGGCGGTTTGAACAAGGACGACTGACATGCAGTATCGGCAACTCGGCGACAGCGGCATCAGCGTGTCGGAAATCTGCCTCGGCAGCTGGCTGACATATGGTGTCGGGGTAGACGCCGATGCGGCGCGTGCCTGCCTCGATCAAGCGTTCGACGAGGGCATCGATTTCATCGACACGGCCAATGTCTACGGGCGCGGTGCAGCCGAGAGCTTTCTGGGCGATGCGTTGAAGGGCCGCCCGCGCGACAGCTATGTCATGGCGACCAAATTGTTCTTCCCGATGAGCGACAGCGACAAAGGACTGTCGAAGGCACAGGTGGAAAAGCAGCTCGACGCCAGCCTGAAACGACTTCAGACCGACTATATCGATCTATACCAATGCCACCGCTACGATCCCGATACGCCGATCGAGGAGACGATGGGCGCGCTGTCCGATGCGGTGCGCAGCGGCAAGGTGCGCGCCATCGGCTTTTCCGAATGGTCGCCGGTGCAGATCAAGGACGCGCTGGCGGTGCCGGACAGCGTCAAATTCGTCTCGAGCCAGCCGCAATATTCGCTGCTCTGGCGACGGCCCGAGGCAAAAGTCATCCCGCTGTGCGCTGCCAATGGCATAGGCCAGATCGTCTGGTCGCCGCTGGCACAAGGTGTGCTGACCGGCAAATATCGGCCGGGCCAGACGCCGCCCGACGACAGCCGGGCCGCCAGCGACGACATGGGCGAATATATGGACCGCTTAATGAACGACCGCCTGCTCGAAGCCGTCCAGCAATTGCAACCGCTCGCCGATGCCGCCGGATGCACGATGGCACAGTTCGCCTTGGCGTGGGTTCTGCGGCAGCCCAATGTGACATCGGCGATCATCGGGGCAAGCCGCCCTGGGCAGGTCAGCGACAATGCCCGGGCAAGCGGGCTCGCCATCGATCCCGCGCTCTTCGCAGCCGCTGAAGCCATTATCGAAGGAGTTCCCGAGCAATGAGCCTCAGCATCGGCGACCCCCGCGACCTTGGATTCCTGCCCGAGCGGCTCGCGCGGATCGACAGCTTCATCCAGTCGAAATATCTCGACACCGGCCGCCTGCCGCACGCCGCGCTGCTGATCGGACGTGGTGACGAGATCGCGCATCTGTGGACCAGCGGAGTCGCCGAAAACGCCATCTTCCGCATCGCCAGCATGACCAAGCCGCTCACGTCGATCGCGCTGATGCAGTTGGTCGAGCAGGGGCGGCTGGCGATCAGCGAGCCGGTGGCGAAATATCTGCCCGAGCTGAAGGACGTCGGCGTGTTCGTCGCCGGCGGCGGCAACATCCCTTATGTGACGCGGCCACCGGCAACGCCGATCCGGGTGATCGATCTGCTGCGCCACACCGCCGGCTTCACCTACAGCTTCCAGGAACGCTCGCCGGTCGATGCCGGTTACCGCAAGAGCGGCCTCGAAAACTGGGGCAAGGTCGATGATGCGACCTTCCTGTCCGAACTCGCCAAGCTTCCGCTCGAATTCGATCCCGGCACGCAATGGAATTATTCGGTATCGACCGACGTGCTCGGCATCCTCGTCGCGCGCATCTCGGGCCAGTCGCTCGGCGACTATTTCGCCGAGCATATCACCGGCCCGCTGGGGATGATCGACACGCATTTCGCCGTCCCGGCCGATCAGGCGCATCGCATCCCCGATTGCTACACCTATGATCCGGCAAACAAGATGCGCCATATCGACAAGGCGGGAGCGGACAGCAGCTGGGCAGGCAAGCATGTCTTCCAGTCGGGCGGCGGCGGGCTCGCCTCGACGCTCGCCGATTATCACCGCTTCTGCCGGATGCTGCTCAACGGCGGCACGCTCGACGACGTGACGATCATCGGCCGCAAGACGCTCGATTTGATGACCACCAATCATCTGACCGGCGGCGGCGATTTGACCCAGCATTCGAAATCGCTGTTCAGCGAGGCGGAGATGGCGGGCATCGGCTTCGGTCTGGGCTTTGCCGTCAATGTCGATCCGGCGGCGACGATGCTGACCGGCAGTCAGGGCGAATTCTACTGGGGCGGGATGTTCTCGACCGCGTTCCTCGTCGATCCGGAGGAGGATCTGACGATGGTGTTCATGACCCAGCTCAGCCCATCGAGCACCTACCCGATCCGCCGGGAATTGCGGACGATGATCTATGCGGCCTTGGCTGCGTGAAACACCCCTCTCCCGCTTGCGGGAGAGGGACAGCCGCGAAGCGGCAGGGTGAGGGTGTGTCGGAGTGCGACGCAAACCCTCACTGCTGCGACTAACTCGCTTCGCTCCTAAGTCTCGCTCCTCTCCCGCAGGCGGGAGAGGGAAAATATGGAGTATCCCATGACCGACACCCCTGTTTCCGTCACCTCCACCCGCGATGGCGAGGTCTATGTCGTCATCGTCAACAACCCCCCGGTCAACGCGCTGAGTTGGCATGTCCGCCAGGGCCTCGCCGATAAATTCGTCGAGGCGCTGGCCGATGATAGCGTCAAGGCGATCGTCCTGCGCTGCGACGGCAGCACCTTCATTGCCGGCGCGGACATCACAGAATTCGGCAAGGCGCCGCAGGGCCCGGACTTCAACTCCGTGCTCAACAGCATCGAAGCGGCGGCCAAGCCGGTGGTTGCAGCAATCCACGGCACCGCGCTCGGCGGCGGGCTCGAAACCGCGATGGTCTGCCATTATCGCGTCGCCGTGCCGTCGGCCAAGCTCGGCGTTCCCGAGGTCAAACTCGGCTTGCTGCCCGGCGCAGGCGGCACGCAGCGGTTGCCGCGCATCGTCGGCGTCGAGATGGCGGCGCAGATGGTGTCATCGGGCGATCCGTTGCCCGCTAAAAAGGCCTTCGAAGCCGGGCTGGTCGATCGGCTGGCGGGCGAAGACAGCCTCGCCGCCGATGCCATCGTCTTTGCCCGCGAAGCCATCGCCATGGGCCCGCGCCCGAGCCGCGAGCGGCCCGTCATTGGCGATGCCTCGGCCATCGAGGCGCTCAAGTCCGCCAATGCCCGCAAATGGAAGGGCTTCGACGCGCCCTACGCCAACCTTGCCTGCGTCGAAGCCGCGACGCGGCTGCCGTTCGACGAAGGCATGGCGTTCGAGCGGCAGGAATTCATGAAGCTGATGATGGGCAGCCAGTCGGCGGCGCAGCGGCACCTGTTCTTCGCCGAACGGCAAGCCGCCAAGATCGACGGCCTGCCCAAGGACATCGCGCTGCGCGACATCAGGACCGTCGGCGTGATCGGTGCAGGCACGATGGGCGGCGGCATCACGATGAATTTCCTCGCCAAGGGGATTCCGGTGACCATCGTCGAGATGGAGCAGGCCAATCTCGACCGCGGCGTGGCCACGATCCGCAAGAATTACGAGGCGAGCGCCGCCAAGGGCCGCTTCACCACCGATCAGGTCGAAGCGATGATGGGCATCCTCACGCCCTCGCTCAGCCTCGACGATCTGGCGCAATGCGACCTGATCATCGAAGCCGTTTATGAGAATATGGAGGTCAAGAAGGCGCTGTTCGGCAAGCTCGACGCCATCGCCAAGCCCGGCGCGATCCTCGCCAGCAACACCAGCTATCTCGACGTCGATGAAATCGCTTCGGCCACCGCGCGGCCTGAGGATGTCGTCGGCATGCACTTCTTCTCACCCGCCAATGTCATGAAGCTGCTGGAGGTCGTGCGCGGCGCCAAGACCGCGCCCGATGTGCTGGCAACCGCGATGGCGATCGGCAAGAAAATCGGCAAGGTCGCGGTGGTCGCGGGCGTGTGCCACGGCTTCATCGGCAACCGCATGCTCAGCCAGCGGCAGATACCGGCCAACCAGCTGCTGATGGAGGGCGCGAGCCCCGACCAGATCGACCAGGTGCATCTCGATTTCGGTATGCCGATGGGGCCGTTCCAGATGAGCGATCTCGCCGGTCTCGACATCGGCTGGCATCGCGACCCGGCGCGCATAGAAACACTGCGCGACGCGCTGTGCGCCGCCGGGCGCTTCGGTCAGAAGAACGGCAAGGGCTTTTACGATTATGACGAGAAGCGCAACCGCACGGTAAGTCAGGAAGTGCTCGACATCATCGAGGATTTCCGCACGAAATCGAACCTGCCCAAGCGCGAGATCAGCACCCAGGAGATCGTCGAACGCACGCTCTATCCGATGGTCAACGAAGGCTATCTGATCCTGGAGGAAGGCAAGGCGCAACGCGCGTCGGACATCGATATCGTGTGGATCTACGGCTACGGCTGGCCGGTCTATCGCGGTGGCCCGATGTTCTGGGGCGACCTCGAAGGCGCAGGCAAGCTGGTCGAGGCACTCGAACGCCACGGCGTGCCAGTGGCGGAGAGCCTGAAGGCGAAAGCTTGAACGAAGTGCATCCTCCCCTGAAGGGGAGGATGCAAACCCCCGCCTCCTCCCCCCTGGGGGAGGTGGCCCAAAGGGCCGGAGGGGCCGCTGCCTCATCGCGCGTCAATTGCAAGACCGCACCGGCCCCTCCGTCACGCTTCGCGTGCCACCTCCCCTGAAGGGGGGGGCGCAAAACCCCCGCGTCCTCCCCCTTGGGGGAGGTGGCCCAAAGGGCCGGAGGGGCCGGTGCCTCATCGCGCGTTAGTTGCAAGGCCGCACCAACCCCTCCGTCACGCTTCGCGCGCCACCTCCCCTGAAGCGGAGGGCGCAGACAATCGGGGCACTGCGCATGCGACGATTTGCTCGACCGCGCTCGCCACATCGCGCGTCACCGTAGCGGCACTGACCCTGATCACCCGCACGCCTTGCGATCGCAGCCACGCCCCCTTCGCCGCATCGCGCCGTTCCGCCACAGCCCCGTCGTGCGACATATCATCCACTTCGACCGCCAGCGTCGCGGCGTGGCAGTAAAAATCAACGATGTAATCACCGGCCGGATGCTGCCGCCTGAATTTAAGACCGGCGGGCCGTTGCCTGAGGTGCTTCCACAACGTCAGCTCGGGAATGGACATTGATGTACGCAACTGACGCGCGCGCCTCAGGGTCCGCTCATGTCCATTCAGCATGAAATTGCCTCCCGCTTCCTCCCCATCGAGTGAGATGGCCCGAAGGCCCGGACCAGACACCCCGCTTCCTCCCCCCTCGGGGGAGGTGGCCCAAAGGGCCGGAGGGGCCGGCGCCTCATCGCGCGTTCATTGCAAGGCCGCACCAGCCCCTCCGTCCGCTTCGCGTCCACCTCCCCTGAAGGGTAGGGTTCCTTACTCCGCCACTACAGCTTTCAACGCGCTCGTCTCAACCCAGCCCCAGCGGCACGGTCCCTGATATTCGCGCGGGCTGCTGACCGAATTCGACACATAGCATTCATCGATTTCCTGCCCGAAGGCGGGAAAGACGATGCCTGTCCACGCGCCATCGGTCTCGCACCGCGCGACTGTGCCCTCGACCTCGGCCTTGGGCGGGCCGTCGGCGCTGGCCGACCAGCGCACGGTCAGCTTGCCCGACGCGGGCATGGCGAGCGACGCGCAGGCATCGGCATTGTCGCCATCGCCGCCGACCATCACCGGGCGCGATGCGACCGCCTGTAACTGGCCATCGACCATCTGGCCCTTGAATGCGGCATCGCCCTTGGCGAGCGCGGCTTCATCGGGTTTGCCGCAGGCGGCGAGCGGCAGGGCGAAGACAAGGGCGAGGACGAGCAGGGGGGCGGGCTGTTTCATAGCGGCAGAGGTAAAGCCCCGATGCGGACCGCGCAAGCCATGTCGGTTTCACGCTTTTCCCTTGGGTTTTGACGCCCCCAGCCGTATATGCTTGCCATGAACGAAACGCCCGAAAACGCTCCCGAAGACAGCGGCTCGTCCGCCAATCACTCCGACAGCCACGACACGCCCAATCCCAACGCTTATGGTGCAGACTCGATCAAGGTCCTGAAGGGCCTCGACGCGGTGCGCAAGCGACCGGGCATGTATATCGGCGACACCGACGATGGATCGGGCCTCCACCATATGGTGTTCGAAGTGTCCGACAACAGCATCGACGAGGCGCTGGCGGGGCACGCCGACCATGTGCTCATCCAGCTCAATCCCGATGGCTCGGTGTCGGTCGAGGACAATGGCCGCGGCATTCCCACCGGCATCCACGCCGAAGAAGGCGTCAGCGCCGCCGAGGTCATCATGACCCAGCTGCACGCCGGCGGAAAGTTCGAGAACACCACCGAAGGCAATGCCTATAAGGTCTCTGGCGGCCTGCACGGGGTTGGCGTTTCGGTGGTCAATGCACTGTCCGAATGGCTCGAACTGACGGTCTGGCGCGATGGCGAAGAGCACTGGATGCGCTTTGCCTACGGCGATGCCGTCGCGCCGCTCAAGGTCGTCGGCCCTGCCCCCGCTCTTCCAGATGGTACGGGCAAACGCGGAACGCGCGTGACGTTCCTGCACTCGGGCGAGACGTTCAAGAATGTCACCGACTATGATTTCGACAAGCTCGAGCATCGCTACCGCGAGCTGGCGTTTCTCAATTCGGGCGTGCGGGTGATCCTCGCCGACGCCCGGCACGAGGAGCGCCGCGAAGTCGACCTGTTCTATGAGGGCGGCATCGGCGCGTTCGTCAAATATCTCGACCGCAACAAGGCCGCGCTGCTCCCCGAGCCGGTGGCGATTTCAGCGGTGCGCGACGGCATCGGCATCGACGTCGCGCTCGAATGGAACGACAGTTATTACGAAAACGTCCTGTGCTTTACTAACAACATTCCGCAGCGCGATGGCGGCACGCATCTGGCGGCTTTCCGCTCGGCCCTGACGCGAACGATTAATAATTATGCCGAGAAGACAGGCATTTTGAAGAAAGAGAAAATCGCGCTGACCGGCGACGATATGCGCGAAGGGCTGACCGCGATTGTTTCGGTCAAACTGCCTGACCCGAAATTTTCCTCGCAGACCAAGGACAAATTGGTTTCGTCCGAGGTTCGCCAACCGCTCGAAAGCCTGATGGCAGATCGGATGAGCGACTGGCTTGAGGAAAATCCCGGCCACGCCCGCACCATCATCTCGAAGATCATCGACGCCGCCGCCGCCAGGGAAGCGGCGCGCAAGGCGCGCGAGGCAAGCCGCAAGTCGGTGCTCGGAATTTCGTCAT
>JAYSZB010000130.1:0-6148 GCA_043727035.1 Sphingomonas sp.
GCAGGCTTGCGGGGTGGACCTCGACGAGCTTCGCGAGGCGGTGCGAATCTATCTCGACAATGAGCTGGAGGCGCTGAAGGTCGAGGGCGACACCGATCCCTCGCCGACCAGCGGCTTCCAGCGAGTCGTCCAGCGAGCGATCCTCCACGTCCAGTCGTCGGGCCGCGACGAAGTGACCGGCGCCAATGTTTTGGTCGCGCTCTTCTCCGAGCGCGAAAGCTATGCGGTCTATTTCCTTCAGCAGCAGGACATGAGCCGCCTGGATGCCGTCTCCTATATCAGCCACGGCGTCGGCAAGGGCGAGGCCGCCGCCGAGCCGCAGGAGGTGAAGGGCGTCGAGGAGACCAAGCAGGAGGAAGGCAAGAAGAAGAGCGAATCCGCATTGAAGCAGTTCACCGTCAATCTGAACGAGAAGGCGCAGAACGGCCGCGTCGATCCTCTGATCGGCCGCGGGCCCGAGGTCGACCGGACGATCCAGATCCTGTGCCGCCGCTCGAAGAACAATCCCCTCTATGTCGGCGATCCCGGGGTCGGCAAGACCGCGATCGCCGAGGGACTGGCGCGCAAGATCGTCGAGGGCGACGTCCCCGAAGTGCTCAAGGATTCGATCATCTACGCGCTCGACATGGGCGCTTTGCTGGCCGGCACCCGCTATCGCGGCGATTTCGAGGAAAGGCTGAAGGCGGTCGTCGGCGAATTGGAGAAGATGACCGACTCGATCCTGTTCATCGACGAGATCCACACGGTGATCGGCGCCGGCGCCACCTCGGGCGGAGCGATGGACGCCTCGAACCTGCTCAAGCCGGCTCTGTCGGGCGGGACGATCCGCTGCATCGGATCGACCACCTACAAGGAGTTCCGCAATCATTTCGAGAAGGACCGGGCGCTTCTGCGGCGGTTCCAGAAGATCGACGTCAACGAGCCGACGGTCGAGGATTCGATCAAGATATTGACTGGCCTGCGCTCGGCATTCGAGGCGCATCACAAGGTCAAATATACGACCGAGGCGGTGAAGGCCGCGGTCGAGCTGTCGGCGCGCTACATCAACGACCGAAAGCTGCCCGACAAGGCGATCGACGTGATCGACGAGGTCGGCGCGATGCAGATGCTGGTGCCGCCGAACAAACGCCGCAAGACGATCACCACGCGCGAGATCGAGCTGGTCATCGCCACCATGGCGCGCATCCCGCCGAAAACCGTGTCGAGCGATGACAAGCGGATATTGGAGACGCTCGATACCGATCTGAAGCGGGTTGTCTTTGGTCAGGACAAGGCGATTTCGGTGCTGTCATCGGCGATCAAGCTGTCCCGTGCCGGCCTGCGCGATCCGGAAAAGCCGATCGGCAACTATATGTTTTCGGGGCCGACCGGCGTCGGCAAGACCGAGGTGGCGAAGCAACTGGCGAGCATCATGGGCATTCCCATCCAGCGTTTCGACATGTCCGAATATATGGAGCGCCACTCGGTCAGTCGGCTGATCGGCGCGCCTCCGGGCTATGTCGGTTACGATCAGGGCGGATTGCTGACCGATGCCATCGACCAGAACCCGCATTGCGTGCTGCTGCTCGACGAGATTGAGAAGGCGCATCCCGACCTGTTCAACATCCTGCTGCAGGTGATGGACCATGGTCGCCTGACCGATCATCACGGCAAGACCGTCGATTTCCGCAATGTCGTGCTGATCATGACGACCAATGCCGGTGCGTCCGACATGGCGCGCGAATCGATCGGCTTCGGCACGATCAGCCGCGAGGATGTGCAGGAGGATGCGGTGAAGAAGCTGTTCACGCCTGAATTCCGCAACCGTCTCGATGCGATTGTGCCGTTCGATTATCTGCCGACCGAGGTCGTTGCGCGGGTGGTCGACAAGTTCATCCTGCAACTCGAATTGCAGCTGGCCGACCGCAACGTCCACATCCAGCTCGACGATGCGGCGCGCGCGTGGCTGACCGAAAAGGGCTATGACAAGCTTTATGGTGCGCGCCCGATGGGCCGCCTGATCCAGGAAAAGATCAAGCAGCCGCTCGCTGAGGAACTGCTGTTCGGCAAGCTGGTGCATGGCGGTGAGGTCAAGGTGCGGCTGAAGGACGCCGCCGAGGGCGACGGCAAGGAGCTGGCGTTCGAGATCGTCGCCGCGCCGCCGAAGCTGGGCAAGGGCAAGGGTGGTGCGAAGGCGAAGAAGGCTGAGAGCGACGCGGTGTAACGTGAAAATGAGGGGGTTGCCGTGGGGAAAAGTATTGCTCTGACAGCTATGACAGCGCTTCTTATAGGATGTAGCGCAGCTGCTGGTCAGACGATTGAAATCGGCGGTGGCAGTGTCTTCACTGTGGAGCGCTACGATCTTAACGAAATGGTGCTGCCATCGAACTCTGACTTGCGAATGGTTGACGGCGACCTCGTGCGCTACGCTGCACAGATATGCGAACTAGATGCTGAATTTTCGGTGGCACCGCAGCGCTGCGATGTGTTCGTCCAGCCCGATCAAAATGGGCAAATGATCGGTTATGCCGTCCTACGGCAAACTGAAGCAGGCGTGACCATCCATACTTACGTCAAAACCAATGCCCAAGCTGGACAGGCAGCAAACGGCTGTTGGCTGGGAGGCACCATTTATCAAAACGGTAGCGGATATGTGAGGGCTGTCAGCTCTTCCTCGACACCCTTCGAGGGCCAAATGATGTACTCGTCGTGGGAGCGTAGTCCTGGAGATTTTTTGGTTTCTCCGATCGGCGCGAACACTCCTGTCAACGAAGATACAGAAGGAGCGCTTGGTGTATGGTACCTCACTTATGCGGATAACAAGCTTCGCATCGCTCAAGAGCGCTGGAACTACTGCTATAGCAACGTTGCAATTGACGAGGTATTCACTCGTGCAATCAGCTTTGTGAAGCGGGAACGCGCGTGAAACGTTCAGATAAAATGGCAGTCGTCGAGCAGATCATGCGTGAGGATCGTGATGTGTTGGGAGTGCTGGCTTCAGGTGGTGCCGATGGCGAAGTTGGTGCTTCCGATGAGAATTTCGATCAACAGATTGCGGTCGCGCGTGAGTTCATGTCGCGCCGCAAGAATGCGTTGCGTAAGTTGGCTGAATAGCGAGGGCTCAGCGAGCGGCGGCGAAAGCCTGACTACCCCCGCTTCGGCCACCACGGCACGAACCCGCTGGTCCGCGCGACATAGTCGGCATAGCCGGGCCGGGTCTTCTTGAGCCCCTTCTCCAAGATGGGCGCGCCGCTCCATTTGTTGAGCATCCAGGTCAGCAGGATGGGCGAGGCGATAGTCCACAGGCCAGCGCCGGTCGAGGTACTAACCAGCCAGATGCCCCACCATGTGAGGGCATCGCCGAAATAATTGGGGTGGCGGGTGTAGTGCCACAGGCCCTTGTCCATCACTTGGCCCTTGCTGGCGGGATCTTTGCGGAACGCTTCGAGCTGCGCATCGCCGATGGTTTCGAACGCAATGCCGGTCAGCGCCAGTGCCGCGCCCAGCCATGCCAGCGGCGCAATGTCCTGCCCGGCGCTGGCGAAAATGCCGACCTGTGCGGGCAGGCTGACGAACCATAACAACGGCCCCTGCAACAGAAAGACGATGACGAGGCTGGCGAAGGCGAAGCTCCAGCCATTCTTCTCCATCGCACCACCAAGGATACGGTCATAGCGCGGATCGCGGCCCAGCCGCCGCCAGCGCAACAAAAGGTGCGTGCCGAGGCGCAGACCCCATAGCGTCGTCAATCCCGCCAACAGCCAGCCGGTAGCGGAGAGATCACCCTGCCCGCTCATCCGCCACACGGTGAACAGCGCGAGGCCGACCATGCCATAGGCCCAGACGGCATCGATGAAACTGACGTCCCTTATGGCGACGGACACACCCCACAGCGCGACCATCGCCGCCATCAGCACGGCGAGGTTGATCAGCAGATCGAGGATCATGGTCATGCGGCGTCCTGATGCGCGATGCCGCCCGGGACCAGCGACGGATCGGGGCCGATGATGTCGGCGAGGCTTTTGGTTGCGAGCTCCGGGTTCCTCGGCGTGCAGTCCCGATAGACGTCCCACACCTTGGCCATGTCCGCCGCATAATCGCCAGTCGGCCAGATGGTCACGGTCAGCCCACCGGACTTGCGGCCATAGTCCATCAACCCAACAACCAGCGGCACGTTTGCAGCAAGCGCGATCTGGTAGAAGCCCGTCTTCCACTTGCCCGATTTGCTGCGCGTCCCTTCGGGCGCGATGGTCAGCATGAATTCGTCGCGGGCGGCAAATTCGGCGGCCATCGCGCCGACCATATTGTGGCGGCTCGACCGATCCACCTCGATCCCGCCCATCTCGCGCATGAAGCGGCCCATCGGCCAGCGGAACAGCGAGTCTTTCGCCATGAAGTGCGCGTCGATGCGCAGATCCTGCGTCAGGCCGAGGAAGTAGAGGAAGTCCCAGTTGGAGGTATGCGGGGCAGCGATCAGCACGAACTTGCGCGGTTCGGGCACAATACCGACCGCGCGCCAGCCGTGGCGCTTGTACAGCATCAGCAGCGCCGCCTTGGCCAGACGCGACAGCAAGCCTGCCTTCGCCGCCCTGCCTTCGCCAACCGCCTGCACCATCTGCCCTTGCTCCTGCGCCGGCCTCTGGCGGGACGGCTTCGAAGCCAATCTAGGTCAATTTCAACAGGGTTCCAGCAAATTCGTTCCGCCGGAACGAGGGTAATCCGGGATAGTCCCCAACAAGCTGGCAATGTCCGGCACCGTCGTCGGCGCGCATCAGGCTTATTGGGGACTGTCCTGATTACACAATCCTTGATTACACAATCCTTGATTACATAGTGCCGACGTCGGCGGTTGCCGCCCGGTTTGATGCTCGGCTGTTCAGCCGCCCGCGCAGCCAGCGCACCGCAAGCACCAGCCCGCCGACCATCAGAGCCCACGGCAGCAACAGACCAACCAGCATCAACACAAACGCTGCCGCCGTTCCAAAGCTATCGGTCGAAGCGGAAAACGCGCTGGCGAAGGGGCGACTTCTGTCGAATCCGGCGACGCCGGTGGTGCCGCGATAGGCGAATTCGACCGGGGTCGAGGCGAGGCGCGCCTCACCACCACGCCGCCCTTGTTCGGCATTGCGGAGTTCACCGCGCAGATTTTCTGCCTGCGCAGACAGATCGCGGCTCTCGCCCGCCGACAGGCCGGGTTGGCGCAGTCGCGCCTCAATTCGCGTCAGATCTCCGCCCATCGCCGCGCTCGATTGCTGCGACGCGGTGATGCCGGTGCCGACATCCTCCCCACCGACGCTGCTATCGAGCAGCGTGCCGTCGAGTTCGCGGACACTGTCCACCGCATCGCGCGCAAAGCTGCGCGCGAGCGTCGGATCAAGCAGGAAGGACAGGCTGGCCCTAACCGGCCCGCCATCTTCCTGATCGTAGCGCAGCCCGGTTACGCGGCAGCGCGCGGTGGTCAGCCGCTCGCAGGCGGTGACGTGGCGGTCCTGTGCCTGACTGACATTGTCGTCGGCCAGTTCGAAATTGAAGCGGTAGGCAAAGGCGACGCCCGGAGCGACGCTGGGGTCGGCACCGGGCGCGGCCGCCGCGCCGCTGGCGACATCGCTGGATGCCATTGCTTCGACCGCAGCCGACTCGGCAGCTTCCTTCTCGGCGGGCTGACTGCACGCGGCAAGCGCGAGCGCCGCGGCCGTTACCGGCACCAGCATTCTGCGCATCATCGGGGCCTTGGGGGACTTGGGATATTCTTGCATCGAACGATACTCCCTCTCCATCGAGTCATACTCTACTCGATCAGTTGAGATTATCGCATTGCCGACGGAATGCAACGCCTCATCGCACATTGCCGCTGTCGATAATTTGCGCCACCATGGCTGCATGGACCGCCTGCCCGCCGCCCTCGCCACCATCGCCGCCGACATGGCCGCAGCACCCGATCGTGGTACCGTCGCCAGCTACATCCCTGCGCTCGCTCGCGTCGATCCAGCGCAGTTCGGTATTGCCGTGGTGCTTGCTGACGGCAGCATCCATGTCGCGGGCGATGCCGACACCGCCTTCTCGATCCAGTCGATATCCAAGGTGTTCACCCTGACCATGGCGCTGGGCAAGGTCGGTGCGGAATTGTGGTCGCGGGTCGGGCGGGAACCTTCGGGGTCGGCGTTCAATT
>JAYSZB010000131.1:0-51099 GCA_043727035.1 Sphingomonas sp.
CCTTTGATCAGCCCGTCGCGATTGCCGTGGATCAGCGAATGATGCGCCCAGGTGACGGTTGTACCCGAACACAGCAGGATCAGCGTGTTGAGCAGCGGCAGATCGAAGGCGTTGACGACCTCGATGCCCTTGGGCGGCCATTGCAGCAGAGCGATCGCTCCGTCCTGTCCGGTCAGGTTGGAGGTGACGCCCGCAACCACGTCGAGCGGCACGGGGAACAGCGAGAAATCGAACCACGCCCAGAACCAGCCGACGAAGAACATCACTTCCGACGCGATGAACAGCAGCATGCCGTAGCGCAGGTGGAGCTGGACGACCGGCGTATGATCGCCGGCATGCGCTTCGCGGATGACGTCCGCCCACCAGAAATAGAATGTGGCGATGACCCCGGCGACGCCGGCACCGAACACGAACGGGCCAATGGGGCCGAAAGAGTCGGGGTGCCACCATGTGACCAGACCAAAGAACATGACCAGCGCCGCGACCGAGCCGACAAGCGGCCAGACGCTCTGGTCTACGAGATGGTAATCATGGTTCTTGGCACCGCTCATGACGGCATTCCCCTATGCTTGTCGTTTCCTGCGGATCGCCGGCAGCACCGGCACGCAGGGTTGATGATCTGCCCTTAACTTCCTGCTCCGGCTTCGTCCACCGGGTAGAAAGTATAGGACAGAGTAATTTCCTGCACATCGCGCGCATCGGGATCGTCGAGGATTCTCGGATCGATATAATAGACCACCGGCATCCGCATTTCCTGACCCGGTCCGAGCCGCTGTTCGGTAAAGCAGAAGCACTGGATTTTGCTGAAATAAGGGCCGGCCTGGCTGGGGGTGACGTTGAAGGTCGCAGTGCCGGTTACCGCCTGCGACGATTCATTCTTTGCGACAAAGATCATCATGTCGCGCGCGCCGATGCTGAGCGTTTCGCGCGACCGTTCGGGCCGGAAGGTCCAGGGCAAATCGGGCGAGACGTTCGAATCGAAACGGACGGAAATGCTGTGCGTCGCGTCAACGGTAATCTGGGCCGCCTGCGACTGGCTGACCCGCATCGTCGTGCCGCCGAAACCGGTCACCTGGCAGAATAGCCGATAGAGCGGCACCGCCGCGAAGCCGAGCCCGACCATGGCCAGCGCCAGCGCCCCTGCGAGAAGCGCGGTGCGCAGCTTGGCATCGATGCGCTGCAACGCCATCATGACGATGCCGCGCCGATCCGGGCAATGGTGATAAAGAAGAACAGGGCGGCCAGCGCCAGCAGGCAAGCGCCCATGATCTGCGCCCGCCTTTTCTGGCGACGGCGATATTCGACGATATCGAAATCGGGGGGCAAATCGGTCATAGGCTGATCCAGCGGTCGGCGACCACGGCCGCGAAAAGGATGAAGAGATAGAGGATGGAGAAGGCGAACAACTGCCGCTCCGGCTTCATCCGGTCCTCGCTCGCTGTCGTGCGGAACCCGACGCGCGCCGCCATGACAAGGAAGGTGGCGGTCAGGGCGATGGCGCTCCAGCCGTAGATGGCGCCGGTATAGCCGAGCGACCAGGGCGCGATCGCCGCCGCCGCCATCGGCAGCGTGTAGAGGAAAATCTGCGTCCGCGTCGCGCGCTCACCCGCCACCACCGGCAGCATCGGGATACCGGCATTGGCATAATCGGTGCGGACGAACAGCGACAGCGCCCAGAAATGCGGCGGGGTCCACAGGAAAATCACCGCAAACAGCAGCCAGGGCAGCGCATCGAGCGACCCCATCGCCGCCGCCCAGCCGATCAGCGGCGGAAAGGCACCGGCAGCGCCGCCAATGACGATATTCTGCGGGGTGCGCGGCTTCAGCCACACCGTGTAGATCAGCAGATAATAGAGGATCGATACGGCGAGGATGGCCGCTGCCAGCCAGTTGATCGCGATGCCGAGCAGCAACACCGAAAACACGCCGAGCCCGACACCGAAATGGAGCGCCGATTGCCGGTCCATGCGACCATCAGGTAGCGGGCGCTTTGCCGTGCGCTTCATCGCCGCATCGACATCGACCTCATACCATTGGTTGAGCGCGCCGCACGCACCTGCGCCCAGCGCAATGGCGAGGATGGCGGTGAAGCCGAGCACCGGATCGATCGGTACTGGTGCAGCGAGCATCCCGCATAACGCCGTGAAAATGGCGAGGCTCATCACACGCGGCTTGGTCAGCGCGAGGAAGTCGCGCCAGTCGGCCGGCATCAGCATGGTTTCACGGGCGGTGGACGGGGTCATACTCTGTCTGTCGAGGCCGGCCCCGCCATCGCTCCCCTTTTCGGCGATGGCAGGGCCGTCACGTCTCAGGCGATCTTCGGCAGATCGTTGAACTGGTGGAACGGCGGCGGGCTGGGCAATGTCCACTCCAGTGTGGTCGCGCCTTCGCCCCATGGATTGTCGGCGGCTTTCTTGCCGGCCAGCAGCGTGTAGGCGAGGTTGACGAAGAAGAAGAGCATGCCCACGGCCATGATCACATAGCCTATCGAGCTGACATAATGCCAATATTCAAAGGCGATAGCATAATCCGGAAGGCGGCGCGGCATGCCCTGCTGCCCGAGGAAATGCTGCGGGAAGAACATGACGTTGACGCCGACGAAGAACACCCAGAAGTGCAGCTGGCCGAGGAATTCATTGTACATCCGCCCCGACATTTTTGGCAGCCAGTAATAGAAGCCGGCAAACAGCCCGAACACCGCACCCAGCGACAGCACATAGTGGAAGTGGGCGACGACATAATAGGTGTCATGGAGGTTTTGGTCGACGCCGCCGTTAGCCAGCACGACGCCGGTGACGCCGCCGAT
Organism: Sphingomonas sp.; assembly: GCA_043727035.1. Lineage (GTDB taxonomy): Bacteria > Pseudomonadota > Alphaproteobacteria > Sphingomonadales > Sphingomonadaceae > Sphingopyxis. Next base: position 2,807 of record JAYSZB010000131.1, read on the forward strand.
AGTGAACATGAAGATGAAGCCCAGCGCCCACAGCATCGGCGTCTTGAAGCTGATCGATCCGCCCCACATGGTGGCGAGCCAGCTGAAAATCTTGATCCCTGTCGGCACCGCGATGACCATGGTGGCGGCGGTGAAATACATCTTCAGATCGACGCTCATGCCGACGGTGAACATATGGTGCGCCCAGACGACGAAGCCGACCACGCCGATCGCGACCATGGCATATGCCATACCGAGATAGCCGAACACCGGCTTTTTCGAGAAGGTCGCGACCACCTGGCTGACGATGCCGAAGCCCGGCAGGATCATGATATAGACTTCGGGGTGGCCGAAAAACCAGAACAGATGCTGGTAGAGCACCGGATCGCCGCCACCGGCGGCATCGAAGAAGGCCGCGCCGAAATTGCGATCGGCGAGCAGCATGGTGATTGCGGCTGCGAGCACCGGCAACGCCAGCAACAGCAGGAAGGCGGTGACCAGCACCGACCAGACGAACAGCGGCATCTTGTGCAGGGTCATCCCCGGCGCGCGCATGTTGAAGATGGTGGTGATGAAATTGATCGCCCCGAGGATCGAAGCAGCGCCCGCCAGATGCAGCGAGAAGATAGCCATATCGACCGCCGGACCAGCCGAGCCCGAAGTGGATAGCGGCGCATAGACCGTCCAGCCGGTACCCGCGCCGTTGCCGCCGGTGCCACCCGGGACAAAGCTCGATCCGACCAGCGAGACAAAACCCACCACCGTTAGCCAGAAGCTGACATTGTTCATCCGCGGGAAGGCCATGTCGGGCGCGCCGATCATCAGCGGCACGAACCAGTTGCCAAAGCCGCCGATCATCGCCGGCATGACCATGAAGAACACCATGATCAGGCCGTGCGCGGTGATCAGCACATTCCACAGATGCTTGCCCGAGGTGTCGGAGACATCGCCGCCGAGCATACCCGCCCAGCCGGGCAGATACTGGATACCATGTTCGGCCAGTTCGAGCCGCATCATCCCCGAAATCACGCCACCGACGATGCCGGCGATGATCGCGAAGATCAGATAGAGCGTGCCGATGTCCTTGTGATTGGTCGACATGAACCAGCGGCGGAAGAATCCCGGCGTATCGTCATGATGGTCATGCGCGTGCGCGTCATGACCATGCAGGTCGGCGGGAGTGGCGGCGATGGTGGTCATCGGCTTGGCGTCCTCGTTCGAAATCAGTTGGTCTGGGCAGCGGGAGCGGGTGCGCCCTGCGCCGGAGGATCGGCCGGTTGCGGCACGGCGGGAGTTTCCCCGCCGACCTCGACCGCGACCCCGGGGGTACCACTGGCATTGGCACCGGCGGTCGGTGCATTGGGTTGCGCCGCTTCCGGCGTGGCTGCTGCTGGATCGGGCATCGTGCCGCCCCGGCTGGCGACCCAGCGAGCGAAATCGGCCTGGCTGACGACTTCGACGGCAATCGGCATATAGCCATGGTTGATGCCGCACAATTCGGAGCATTGGCCGTAATAGACGCCGATCTGGTCTGCCTTGAACGTCACTTCGTTGAGCCGACCGGGGACCGCATCCATCTTGACCCACAGAGCGGGCATCGCCCAGCTGTGAATGACATCGGACCCGGTGACGATCAGCTTGACGGTGCGCCCGACCGGCACGACCATGCGATTGTCGACCGCAAGCTGATAGGGCTCACCCCGCGCACCAGCGGTTTCCTCGTCGAGCATGTTCGAAACGAATTCGGAAATGCCTTCATCGGGATATTCATAGCCCCAATACCATTGGTAGCCGGTGACCTTGACCGTTAGAGCGTCGCGCGGCGGCGCGGCATATTGTTTGGCGAGCAGATCGATCGATGGCACCGCAATGGCGACGAGGATTAGCACCGGTACCAGCGTCCAGATGACTTCGATCATCGTATTGTGCGTCGTTTTCGACGGAACCGGGTTGGCGGCGGTGCGATAGCGCGCTGAAATCCACAGCATCAGGCCCAGCACGAACAGCGAGACGACTGCCATCATCGGAACGAGCAGAACGTCGTTCATCCATTTGGCGTAACGACCGTTTTCCGTGACCTGCGGCTGGAAATCGATGCCACCCGAGATGGGCTGACCGATGCCATCGACCGGGCGGGCATAATCGAATGCCGGAGCGGACGTTGCAGCAACCGCCGCTGCGGGGGCCGCAACAGCCGGTTCTGCCGCAACCGGCGCGTCGGTTGCGGCCAGCGCAGGCGCAGTCACCGCAGGCGCGACCGCCGTTGGGGCTGCGGCCAGTGCCGCCACCGGCGTCGATGCGATCAGTGTCGCGAGAAACAGGCGCTTGATCATCTGCATGGTTCTGTCTGTCCACCCCGTCGAATCAGGTATTCCGCCAGCTTGCGCCGGTGCAAGATCATGCTTGCGCTAACGTAAGGCGGAGTAGCCCCGCCGGAGAGACAGGGCCAGATTTGGCCGCGCTATAGACCGGCTTGTCGCGGCTCACAAGCGCCTCTAAGGCCCATCCGACCTTGCATCCCCCCGCATTTCGAGGACATCGGAAAAATTCATGACAGAAGACGAAATTCTGGCCGAATTCCGCGCCGCCGACGCGCTGCTCAGCGGCCATTTTCTGCTGTCTTCGGGCCGCCACAGCGCGCATTACCTGCAATGCGCGCGCGTCTTGATGGACACCGAACGCGCCGCACGGCTGGCCGTGGCACTGGCACAGAAGCTGCCTCGCGAGTTGCGTGCGGAGATCGATCTGGTCGTCTCCCCGGCGATGGGAGGGGTGATCATCGGCCATGAAATGGGCCGCGCACTGAGCCGGCCGGCCATCTTTGTCGAGCGGCCGACCGGCACGTTCGAACTGCGGCGCGGCTTCACCATTGCCGAGGGCGCGAAGGTTTTGCTGGTCGAAGACGTTGTCACCACCGGACTGTCATCGCGCGAGGCGATGAAGGCCATTGCAGCCGAAGGTGGCGAGGTGGTTGCGGCCTGTAGTCTGGTCGATCGGTCGGGTGGCACCGTCGAGCTGGGCGTGCCCTATATGGCGCTGATTGCGCTCAACTTTCCGACCTATGCTGCCGAAGACCTTCCCACCGATCTGGCAAGCAGCGAGGCGGTGAAGCCGGGCAGCCGTGCGATAGCGGCGTGATGGCAACGACCGCCACCCTCCCCCGCCTGCGCCTTGGCGTCAACATCGACCATGTCGCGACAATCCGCAACGCGCGGGGCGGGCGGCATCCCGATCCGGTGCGCGCCGCGCAGATCGTTGCGCAGTTTGGTGCGGACGGCATTACCGCGCATCTGCGCGAAGACCGGCGGCATATCCGCGACGAGGATCTGGTGCGGATCATGGCGGCGACCGATCTGCCGCTCAATCTGGAGATGGCGGCGACCGAAGAGATGCTGGAGATTGCCCTGCGTCACAAGCCGCACGCCGCCTGCATAGTCCCCGAACGGCGCGAGGAACGCACCACCGAGGGCGGGCTCGATGCAGCGGGGCAGCATAATCATCTGGCACCGATCGTCGCCGCGCTGACCGATGCGGGCATCCGCGTCAGCCTGTTCATCGAACCCACTGCGCGCCAGATCGACGCCGCCATCCGCCTGCGCGCTCCGGTCGTCGAACTGCATACCGGCCGTTACGCGCATCTGGACGACGGGCCGGAGCGCGAGTTAGAGCTGAAGCGGCTGGCCGATGGCGCCGCGCTCGCCGCCAAGAATGGCATCGAACCGCATGCGGGGCATGGCCTGACCTATGACAATGTCATCCCCGTCGCCGCCATCCCGCAACTCGCCGAACTCAATATCGGCCATTATCTGGTGGGCGAGGCGATTTTTGTCGGGCTGGAGGATGCGGTGCGGCGGATGCGTGCGTTGATGGATGAGGCGCGGTAGCGGCGGCATACTTGCATGGCGTGCATGTATGGCTTATTTTATCGGCGAGGAGATGGTCGATGAACGACATGACGCCGGTTCCCCGTTCCAAACAGACGCCGATTTCGATCAGATCGGACAAGGCGGCGGCATTGTTGGCACAGCATACACAAAATGGGCGCAGCCAAGCGGAAGTCATCGAGGAGGCGTTGGCGGGTTTACCGATTGAGGATGCAGCAGCGCGCGCGAAGCGGTTGTATACCGACTTAGAGGCGATCATTCGTGCGGTACCTCACACCGGATTAACCTTCAAAGAGATCGATGACGAGATGTGGGACGAATACGGGTTACCGATTTGATCGTCGACACCTCGGCCCTAATGGCCACCATCCTTTCCGAACAGCAGTGGCAGGCATTGTTGCGCGCCATCACCGAACATCACTGCGTGATTCCTGCTCCGGTGCTGACGGAGTTGTATTTGACGGCGCCACGGCGTGGGCAAGCCGTCGCGTCGGCCGCACAGGCGCTGGTCAACCAGATCGTCGCGAATGGCGGAAAAGTCATGCCGTTCGGAGGGCGACACGCTGACATCACCGCTACCGCACGCGATCTGTACGGCAAGGGCAACGGCAAAGGCGGCCTGCTCAACTTTGGCGACCTGATGGTTTATGCCATCGCCAAGGACAGCGGCTTGCCATTGTTGTGTACCGGCAACGATTTCGCGAGCACCGACCTCGTCCTCCACCCGGCATCGCGGATCGACCCGTGATCATCGGCCTCGGCTCCGACCTGTGCAACATCGAGCGTATTCAGGCGTCACTCGACCGCTTCGGTGCCCGTTTCGAGCAAAGAGTCTTTACCGCCATCGAGCAGGCCAAGGGCAATCGCCGCCCGTTCACCAAAGCCGGCACGCTGGCCAAACGCTTTGCGGCGAAAGAGGCGTTCAGCAAGGCCGTCGGCACCGGCTTCAAACGCGGGGTGTTCATGAAGGATATTGGCGTGGTCAACGCACCCTCGGGCGCGCCGACGCTGGCGCTGACCGGCGGCGCGGCGGCACGGCTGGCCGAACTGACGCCTGCCGGGTACAGCATCACCGTCCATTTGACCTTGACCGACGACCATCCCTGGGCACAAGCGTTTGTCATCCTTGAGGCGCGTGCCATCACCGCCTCGACCCCCGGAGCAGAGATTTGACCGACCAAAGCACGCCGAAGCCGGAGACCAGCTGGCTCGCCGAACTGCGCAACCTCGCCGGATTGCTGTTCATCGTCCTGTGCATCCACAGCTTCATCGCCAAGCCATTCTATATCCCGTCGGCATCGATGATGCCGGGGTTGCTGAAGGGCGACCGGTTGGTGGTCAGCAAATATCCCTATGGCTGGTCGTTCGCCAGCGTCAGTTTCCATCTTGCGCCGCGATTTGCCGGGCGGCTGTTCGGCCGCCTGCCTGCACGCGGCGATATCGCCATTGTCGAGCCGAACGGAGTGCGATCCGATTACATCAAGCGGGTGATCGGCCTGCCGGGCGACACCATTGAGGTGCGCCAGGGACGGCTATGGCTCAACGGCGCGCCGGTGAAGAGCGAAGTGATGCCGTCGCTATCGATCCCGATCGACCTCAACATCGACGATCCGAACGACGGCAACGACGGTTGCACCGGTACCGAGACGCAATCGGCCAGCGGCCAGCGGTTGTGCACGGTGGATATCGTCCGCGAGACGCTGCCTGACGGCACATATTATGACACGATCGACAATGGCTACCGCCAATGTTTTCGCGAGGAGCCCTGCGCCGACGATTTCGCCGCGATTACCGTGCCTGCGGGCCATGTCTTTCTGATGGGCGACAACCGCGACAACAGTTCGGACGGGCGCTTCCCGGCTGGCGATCTTTACAAGGGCCTCGGCGGACCGGTGCCGCTGGAAAACTTGGGCGGTCGCGCCGAGTTCATCACCTTCAGCCTCGATGGCAGCGCCAGCTGGTACAATCCGATCAGCTGGTTCACCTCGATGCGCGCCGACCGCGCCGGAACCAGCCTGCGCCCTGGTCGCACCGCTGTACCAGCGGAACCAAGGGCAGCGGCGGCGAATTGAGGCATGACGTCCGATCGACGGGCCGGCGAAGGGGAGAATGACGCCATGGCCGAAGAACCTGGCCCCAATGAACTGCGCAACCCGCTGGTGCGGCACGAACTGCAAAAGGCACTGGTCTGGGTTGGGCTGGTTATTGCGGTGGCGCTGCTGTGGATCCTCGCCCAGCCGCTGCTACTGATCCTTGCCGCAATCGTCTTCGCCGCGACACTCGATGGCGGAACGCGCCTGCTAGGGCGGGTGCTGCCGATCGGGCGCGGCTGGCGGCTGACCATCGTCCTGCTGCTGAGCATCGGCTTTCTCGTCTGGGTAGTGATGTTCGCCGGATCGGAAATTGCAGGGCAAGCTGCCGAATTGCAGCGCGTGCTGGTGTTGCAGGTCGATCGACTAATGACGCTGGCCCGGCGCGAGGGCCTTGAGATACCCAGTTTCGACCCTGCGCAGCTCATCGAGTATGCAGCCGGATCGGTCGGTCGGGTGACGGCGGCGGTCACCGGCTTTCTTGGCGGGCTGACGTCGCTGTTCCTGATCTTCGTATTGGGTATTTTCATCGCGATGGAACCGCGGCTTTATGAGCGCGGATTCGCCTGGATGCTGCCGAGCCGCGAGCGCGCCCATTTCTACGATGTCGCAGGCGCGATGGGTCATAATCTGCGTCGGTTGATGGCCGGGCGCCTCCTCGGGATGCTGGTCGAGGGCATCGCCACCTGGATTTTGCTGGGCATCTACGGCATCCCGATGGCCGCGCTGCTCGGCATTTTAACCGGCCTGCTGGTGTTCATCCCCAACATCGGCGCAATCCTGTCGGGCGTGCTGATGGTGCTGGTCGGCTTTTCGATGGGTCCCGATGCAGGCCTGTATGCATTGGGCGTCTATTTCGTCGTACAAACGGTCGATGGCTATCTTATCGTGCCGATGGTCGCCAAGCGTACGGTCGATCTCGCCCCGGCGCTGGTGCTTGGCGCACAACTGCTGTTCGGCGCATTGTTCGGCATCATGGGGCTGGCACTGGCCGACCCGATCGTCGCGATGATCAAGACGTTTCTGGAAAAGAGCGCCGACCGCGAGGCCAAGGTGGTCGATGAAGAGGTGAAGACCGAAACCCGCGAACGCAGCGCCGCGGCCGACAGAATTGCGCGGCGTGCAGCGGAGCCCCCGGCGGCATGACTGCCCTGCCCCGTATACTCGTACTCAACGGTCCCAATCTCAACCTGCTTGGCACTCGCGAGCCGGAGATTTACGGGTCGCAGACGCTCGACGATATCCGCGCGATGTTGGAGGAGCACGCGGCAGCGCTGGGTCTTGCCATCGATCTGCGCCAGACCAATCATGAAGGCGTGCTGATCAACTGGCTGCACGAGGCACAGGCCACCGGCGCAAAGGCGGTGCTGCTCAACGCGGGGGCGTACACCCACACGTCGATTGCGCTGCTTGACGCGATCAAATCGATCATCACGCCGGTGATCGAGGTGCATCTGTCCGACCCGCACAAGCGCGAGGCCTTTCGCCACATCAGTTATGTCGGCATGGCGGCGATCGCCTGTTTCGCCGGGCATGGCGCGCGATCCTATACGCTCGCGCTGGACGCCGCCGCCGCTCTCTGACTATAGCAGGGCAAAAGGGCGCTGCGCGGCGTCCGCAGATAATCGGGAAACACATTATTATGTCCGATGACGGATCACATGGAATGAAAGTCGATGCCGCGCTAGTGCGCGAACTCGCCCAGCTCATCGCCGATACCGACCTCACCGAAATCGAGGTCGAGGACGGCCATCGCAAGATCCGCGTCGCGCGGCAGTTAACCGCTGCGCCGGTTACTTACGCCGCGCCGGTAGCGGCAGCGCCTGCCTCAGCGGTTGCCCCGGCCCCGGCAGCCGAGGCTGCGCCGGCTGCCATCGACGCCAATGCCGTCAAATCGCCGATGGTCGGCACCGCCTATATCACCCCCGAACCCGGAGCCGCGCCGTTCAAAAGCATCGGCGATAGCGTCAAGGAAGGCGAGACGATCATCATCATCGAGGCGATGAAGGTGATGAACGCGATTGCCGCGCCGCACGGCGGCACATTGACTGCGATGCTGGTCGAGAGCGGTCAGCCGGTCGAGTTCGACCAGCCGCTGTTCGTCATCGCCTGAGCGGCCGCACAGCATGGCCATCGAGAAATTGCTGATCGCCAATCGCGGCGAGATCGCGTTGCGCATCCACCGCGCCTGCCACGAAATGGGCATCAAGACGGTAGCGGTGCACTCCACCGCCGATGCCGACCAGATGCACGTCCGGCTGGCCGACGAGGCGATCTGCATCGGGCCGCCGTCGGCCAAGGACAGCTATCTCAACATCCCGGCGATCATTTCTGCGGCGGAAATCAGCGGCGCGGATGCGATCCATCCAGGCTATGGCTTCCTGTCGGAGAACGCCCGCTTCGCCGAGATCATCGAAGCGCACAACATCATCTTCGTCGGGCCGAAGCCCGAGCATATCCGTACGATGGGAGACAAGATCGAGGCCAAGCGCACCGCTGGCGCGCTTGGTCTGCCGCTGGTGCCGGGCAGCGACGGAGCGGTCAGCGAACTTGTCGAAGCGCAGGCCATTGCCGAGGCGGCAGGCTATCCGGTGATCATCAAGGCCGCGAGCGGCGGCGGCGGGCGCGGCATGAAAGTGTGCACCGGGCCGGACGAGCTGGAAACATTGATCCAGCAAGCGGGAAGCGAGGCCAAGGCCGCGTTCGGCGACGCCACCGTCTATATCGAAAAATATCTCGGCAACCCGCGCCATATCGAATTCCAGGTTTTCGGCGACGGACAGGGCAATGCCATCCATCTCGGCGAGCGCGACTGTTCGCTGCAACGCCGCCACCAGAAGGTGCTGGAGGAAGCCCCTTCCCCCGTCATCTCCGCCGCCGAACGCGCGCGGATGGGCGAGATCTGCGCCGATGCGATGGCCGGCATGTCTTACCGCGGCGCGGGCACCATCGAATTCCTGTGGGAAGACGGCGATTTCTACTTCATCGAGATGAACACGCGCATCCAGGTCGAGCATCCGGTGACCGAGATGATCACCGGTTTCGATCTGGTGCGCGAGCAGATCCGCATCGCCGAGGGGCGGCCGCTGTCCGTCAAACAGGAGGATCTGGAGTTTCGCGGTCATTCGATGGAATGCCGGATCAACGCCGAAGACCCGCGCACATTCGCGCCATCACCCGGTCTGGTGAAAGCCTATCATCCGGCTGGCGGAATGCATGTCCGCGTCGATAGCGGGCTCTATGCCGGGTATCGCGTCCCGCCTTATTATGATTCGATGGTCGCCAAGCTGATCGTCTATGGCCGCAGCCGCCAGAGCTGCATGATGCGGATGCGCCGCGCGCTCGAGGAAATGGTGATCGACGGGATCAAGACCAACATCCCGCTGCATCAGGCGCTGCTGCGTGAGGCCGATGTCATCGACGGCAATTACACGATCAAATGGCTCGAGGACTGGCTGGCGCGCGAGGAAGCGGCGCAGGGGTGACGCTCACAGCCAGCCGTGCGCGCGGTACCAGCGTGCCGTTGCCGCCAATCCCTCGGTCAATCCGGTCTCAGCTTGCCAAAGTGCCGGATCGGGCCTGAGTTCCGGGGTCGAGGTCCAATCGGGATGCGCCATATAGCTGGCCCGGTCGGGCGTCAGTTTCGCGCCATCGCCGCGAATCAGCCGGTCGCCACGCGCCGCCAGCGTCAGGACCGCGCGCGGAGCATCGACCATAAATATCCGCGATCGCCCGACGGCCTGGCCAATCGCCTGCCCCAATTCCCGATGAGAGAGCGGCGCGCCGTCATCAGGCTCGAGCAGCGCGTGACGCGCGCCACCGTCGGCGAGCGTGACCAGCAGGCGGGCCAGATCGCCAACATAAAGCCATGATCCGCGTCCCGCCGGTGGCAGCAGCATCAGCCCGCGCCGCGCCATGCGAAACATCTCCAGCACATCATGGTCGCGCGGACCGTATATTCCGGGCGGGCGAACGATGGTCCAGTCGAGCGCTGAAGCGCATATAACATCCTCCGCCCCTGCCTTGGACCAACCGTAATTGCTGAGGTGAGGTTCCCGCGCGGCGAGGCTGGAGGTGTGGATGAAGCGTGCATTGCCGCTTGCCGTCGCGGCATCGACCACCGCTTGCGTGCCAGCGATGTTGGCAGCGGCGGAGGCGGCGCGCGTGGGCACATTGACCGCCCCAGCGATGTGGAGAACGGCATCGGCGCCGTCGCACAGGGCTGAGAGTGCGGCACTGTCGGCGAGATCGCCTACAACCCATGCCACGCCCTCGCGCTCGGCCTGCGGTCGACGGGCGAGTGCGCGGATGCGGTGGCCTTGCGCCAGAGCATGATCGATAACCGCCTGCCCGACAAAGCCGGTTGCGCCAGTGACGGCGAGGGTCAGCACAAAGACGCGCCAGTGACGGCGAGCATATTCATCCAACCGTCCAATCGGGGAGAAAAGGTTCGCGCCAAGCCGCCAAGAGGCCAAGAGAGCGTGCCCGGCCGTGCTGCGACTTGCTATCTTGTGGGATCGGGACTGCACCAAGGTAGTTTTTTTGAGCAATTTCGCGGAATGGGCTGCGCTCTTGGCCTCTTGGTGGCTTGGCGCGAACCCTTCTACTCTGCGCAGAACGAGTCACAACAGCACCATATGGCTGCGATGCACCATTGCCGCGCGTGGCGCATAGCCCAGAGCCGCTTCCTGCGCGTCGCGCGGCAGGCCCAGGATCATCGCCGCGTCGGCAGAGGGATATTCCGCCAGCCCGCGCGCCACCACTGCGCCATCCGGCCCGGCAATGTCGAGCACATCGCCCCGCTCGAACTGGCCAGATACCCCGCGCACCCCGGCGGCGAGCAGGCTGGCCCCGCCGCGCAATGCTTTCACAGCGCCCGAATCGATGGTTAGCGTCCCGTTCGCCGTCAACCCGCCCGCCAGCCACGCCTTGCGCGCGCTCGCCGCGCGCTCGGCTACGAACAGTGTGCGGCGCGCCTCTGTGGACAGTGGTCGATCGATGCGGCCAGAAGCGATGGCAAGGTCCGCGCCTGCGCTGTTGGCGATGCGCGCGGCGGCGATCTTGGAGACCATCCCGCCCGATCCCATGCCCGATGCCGAGCCTTTGTCGGCCATCGCCTCGACAGCGCCATCGATCCGCTCGACTCGCTCGATATGCTGCGCGCCGGGGAACGCCGGGTTGCGATCATACAGCCCGTCGACATCGGACAACAGCAGCACGCCCTGCGCCCCCGCCGCCTGCGCCACCCGCGCCGCCAGCCGGTCATTGTCGCCGAAGCGGATTTCCTCGGTGGCGACGCTGTCATTTTCGTTGATGATCGGCACGACGCCCAGCGTCAGCAGCCGGTCGAGCGTCGCCGCTGCATTCAGGTACCGCCGCCGGTCCTCCAGATCGCCCAGCGTCACCAGCATCTGCGCCGCCGTCAGCCCCTCGGCCCCCAGCACCTCGGCCCACACCTGGCTCAGCGCAATCTGCCCGGTCGCAGCAGCGGCCTGCGCGTCCTCCAGCGAGGCGCGCCCGCCCTTCGGCAAATTCAACCGCCGCGCCCCCAGCGCAATCGCGCCCGAAGACACCACCGCCACCTGCTGGCCTGCGCGGGTGCGCGCGGCGATGTCCGCAGCGATCCCCTCCAGCCACGCCCTGCGCACCCCGCCCTCGCCATCGACAAGCAGCGCCGACCCGATCTTGACGATCAGGCGCGGGCAGGAGGCGGGCGGAAACAGAGTCATTGCCGAGGCGATAGCGCGGGGGAGGGCATGCGCCAATCAATCGCGAGCGAAAATCTCGTCGTGGGGGATTTGAAGCCCGAGCGTTGGAATTGCGATGCCAGACGACCCAGAGAACATTTGTTCATTCCAGCTGGTGAGCCCGGCGCGCTCACGGACGCTGCAAAGTTCGTTCACTGGATCGACGAACGCGATTGTCCGAACACTCGGCAGCGATTGATATTGCTCGAGCTTCGTGCCTTGATCGATCCGTGTGGTGCTGGGCGACAAAACCTCAATTATCACGCTGGGGTCGGGCAACGCCGAAACATTTGCCAATTCCGTTCGTGGGGTCGAACCGCAGAAAATGCTGACGTCAGGATAAAGCACATCATGGTCGCTGACCCGGACACCCATATCCGGGCCATAGGGGCGACATCCGCTGCCACGCAGCTTCGTCTTAAGCCACGCGAAAATATTACCCTGCACCCATGCGTGACCCTCGGTGCCGCCGGTCATCATATAAATGACGCCGTTGTCGAGTTCGAAACGCTTGTCGGTGCCAAAATCCATCGCAAGGAATTCCTTGGCGGTGATAGGGCGATAAGCTGGATCGGCGCGCATAATGCAGTTTACCTCCAAATCGGAACGCTACCAAGCAACTTATGATGATGCACCCTTCGTAGTTGGCGTGAGCAATGCTCTTGCGCCGTCGATCAGACCAAGAAGGATAATAACGATTGATGCGACACCAACCACAACCATGATCTCTTGGTTCAGGTCGAATGGTTCGAGACGGTTGATGCCGATGACGCGTGAGAGGATGCCGACGACAAAACCACCAAGCAATGCTGACCAAGCCTCTTTCGCCACGAACAACGTCACCAAAGCCAATATCGCGATGGGTGGGTTGGTCAAACTGCCTGCCCCAGCTCCAATCAAAAACGCAGAAATACCAGTGCTCACGAAAAACAGCCCAACGTGCAAAAGCGACACTATCATCGCTAAACCACGCGGCGTTTTGTAAACCCAGTCCATCCTCCATCTCCCCTCAAACCGGCGACCACTCGATCACATCCTCGCCCTCGTCGTCCGCGCCGACGATCCCCGGCTTTGGCCCAATCGCTTCGAGCAGCTTGTCGAGCGCCCAGTCGACGCCGACCCCGCTCGCGCCCGATATGCAGATCACCTCCGCCCCGCTTTCTTCCTCCAGCTCGGCACTCAACGCGGCGATCAGCTCGTCGTCGAGCGTATCGATTTTGTTGAGCGCGACGATCACCGGCTTGTCGGTCAGGCCAGCACCATAGGCCTCCAGCTCGTCGCGGACGATGCGATAGGAGGTCGCGACATCGGCATCTTGCGCGTCGACCAGATGCAGCAGCACCCGGCAGCGTTCGATATGGCCGAGGAAGCGGTCGCCGATGCCGGCGCCCTCTGCCGCGCCCTCAATCAGGCCGGGGATGTCGGCGACGACGAATTCATTGCCCTTGTGCCGCACCACGCCCAGTTGCGGTTTGGTGGTGGTGAAGGCATATTCGCCGACCTTGGCCTGCGCGTTGGTCACTTGGTTGATAAAGGTCGATTTGCCGGCATTAGGCAAGCCAACGAGGCCCGCGTCGGCGAGCAGTTTCAGCCGTAGCCAGACATACATTTCCTCGCCCGGCCAGCCGGGGCCATGCTGACGCGGGGCGCGGTTGGTGCTGGTCTTGTAGCTGGCGTTGCCGCGCCCGCCATCGCCGCCGCGCAGCAGGGCGATCGTCTGGCCGACCTCGGTCAGATCGGCGAGCAGCGTGCGTTCGTCATCATCGGCGAGAATCTGCGTGCCGATCGGCACCTGCACCACCAGATCGTCGCCGCCCGCGCCGGTGCAATCCTGCCCGCGCCCGCCCTGTCCGCGATCGGCGCGGAAATGCTGGGTGTAGCGGAAATCGATCAGCGTGTTGAGGCCGGGCACTGCGGTGAAGATGATGTCACCGCCCTTGCCGCCGTTGCCGCCGTTGGGTCCGCCATATTCGACATATTTTTCGCGGCGAAAGGAGACGGCCCCGCCGCCACCCGCGCCCGAGCGAATGAAGATTTTTGCTTGATCGAGAAAATGCATGGCTGCGCCCTTAGGGCAGGACGCGCATTTTGGCGAGTCGAACAGGTATCCGTCGAACTGCATCACAGGGATAACGTTGCGCGTCGACAACGACGAAACCAGTGTGTCGTCCGCGCATTAAACGGGCAGCACCCGCCGGAAATCATACCGGCTCCCCCTGACGGTGCACAGCAAAGGATTCGATGATGATTGGTAACGACAATGAAGCCACGCTCAACAGTCTGATCGCCACCACACTCGACAGCGCCGACGGCTATCGTAAGGCGGCCGAGAAGGCCGACAGCGAGCGCTATCGCAGCATGTTCAGCGACTTCGCCGCCGAGCGCGAGACCATCGTCCGCGATCTGCAGGCCGAGGTCCGCGCACTGGGTGGCAATCCCGAAGACGACGGCACGGTTCTGGCTGCCGCTCACCGCGCTTTCCTGTCATTGCGCGACGCGGTGACCGGCAGCGACGACACGGCGATCGTCAACGAAGTCGAGCGCGGCGAAGATCATATCAAGGCGAAATACGACGCCGCGCTGAAGGACGGCCAGCTGACCGGCAGTTGCGACGCCGCCGTGCGCAAGGCCTATGTCTCGGTCAAAGAAGGCCATGACCGGATGAGCCAGCTAAAGCACAGCCTGCAAGGCGCGAATGCCGCCACCTCGACCAGCGGCGAAAGCAGCTACGATCGCAGCGGCACCAACACCGGTATCGCAGCCGGGACTGGTACCGGCGCAGCATTCGGTTCGAGCGGCACCAGCACCGATGCGCCGCAGACCGGCTTTGGCAGCAGCCCCGGGATTGCTACGGGCGGCGGCGCAATGACTGGCGGCACCACGGGTACTGGCGGCACCAGCTACTAACATCCGCATTTGTGCGAGGAGGGCGCGGCGAGCAATCGTCGCGCCTTTTTTATGGTTTATTCAGCGCGTCAGCATGTCGTGCCCATGCTCAGCCACAAATCTGGCGATCCGGTTCTCGACCAGCTCGGTGGCCAGCACCCGCGATGTGTCACGCGGCAGTCCGAGCGATGCCGCCATCGGTTCGCCCAGCATCGCATCGCCCAGCGCCATCAGCACCAGCGCCAGCGTATCCTCGTGCAGCAGCCGTTTTTCATGCGCGTCGGGCGACATGTGATCGACCAGTTCATGGATCGATTCGACCAGCGGGTCGAGCGCGTCCTCATTTCCGGTCATCAGCATCCAGTTGGTCAGCGCCGCAGCGCCATCGCGGCCAAATGCATCGAAGGTCAGATCGACGATGTCGCGGACATTGCGCTGGCCGGGCTCGCTCTCGTCGAGCTTTACGGCGATCTTTTCGCACACCGCGTCGGTCAGATAGCCGGCCAGTGCCTTTTGCAGGCCCGCTGCACTGCCGAAATGATGGAGCAGATTGGCATGGGTGCGGTCGATGCGTGCCGACACCGCCTTCAGCGTCACCGCCTGCGGCCCGGCCTCGATCAATATGTCGCGCGCCGCCTCCAGCGCCATTTCGCGCGATGCGGTATGAGTCAGTCGTTTTCTTGCTATTGACATCAGTGTCAGTTTATCCCAATCAGGTGACCACGCTTACTGACGCCGGAGCCTTGCAAATGTCCAGCCTTTCGCTTGCCTCCCCGACCCCCGCCGATCTCACTATCACCCCGCGCGATCGGCGTTTCGGTCGCGATGTCGCGCAGCGGCGCTGGTGGATGAATGGCGATCCCATCGCCACCGCCTTCTACAACGCGCTGTCGGTCACCTTCCCCAAGGGTGAGGCGATGTTTATCGAGGCGGTCAAGGCGCACCGCGACGGCGCTTCACCCAAGCTTGCCGAAGAAATCCGCGCGTTCGTCCAGCAGGAGGTGATGCACAGCCGCGAGCATGTCGCCTTCAATCGCAAGGTCGAGGAAGCAGGCTACGATCTCTCCGAGCCCAACGCCGATGTCGATCATATCATGGCGCTCATCCACAGCCGCCCGCCGATGGTCAACCTGCTGGCGACGATCGCGCTCGAACATTATACCGCGATCCTTGCGGCGGATTTCCTGCGCAATCCCGAACTGCTGCGCGGCGCAGACAAGGAATGGGGCGATCTGTGGCGCTGGCACGCGATCGAGGAAATCGAGCACAAGGGCGTCGCTTACGACACCTATCTGCACGCGACGCAGGGCTGGTCGCGCTGGCGGCGGTGGAAAGCCAAGACGATCCTGATGCTGCTGGTCACCAGCCGCTTCTGGCCGAAGCGGGTCAAGGGCATGAAGGCGCTGCTGCGGCAGGACGGCCTGACCGGATGGAAAGTGACGCTGCGCATCTGGTGGTATCTTCTCGGCAAGCCAGGCGTGCTGCGCAAACTGATCCCGGCGTGGTTGAGCTATTTCAAGCCCGGCTTCCACCCGTGGGAACATGACGACCGTGCGCTGATCGGCAGCTACGATAGTGAGTTTGCCGATGCGCGGATGAAGGTGGCGGCGGCGTAGCACACTACTTCTTCCCCTTCAGGGGAGGTGGCCCCGATGGGGTCGGAGGGGTTGGTGCGTTGTTACGCAACGTTGCAGTTGCCCTACGACCTCACCGAATAGCGGCACCAGCCCCTCCGGCGCTTTGCGCCACCTCCCCCGAGGGGGAGGACGCGATTGCAGATGGCTGCCTGCACCGCTTCTGCACAACTTGACCACCACTCCCTGACCGCGCCCGCCACCGCGCCTGCGCTTTCGCGGCCCAGAGTATCCCCCGTCCATCAAGGGGATTGTTATGTCTGCGCATCGCCGTTTTTTCTCGTCGCTCGGCTTCAAATATCTGCTCGCCATCGCGGTCATCGCGGTCGGTGACTGGCTGTTCTATCGCAACCAGTGGTTCGGCAGCGGCGTCGGCCTGTTTGCCGCCGCCATCGCGCTCGCCGGACTGGCCGGACGCCCCGCCATCCTGCACGATCGCGTGGCGCTGGTCGCGTGGATCGCCAGCCTTGCTTTTGCTGCCGCGCTGATCCTCGACCCGTCGCTGCTGGCGTGGCTACTGTTCGGGGCGTCGCTCGGCATCGCCATTCTCAAGCCGCGCACCGGGCCGTTCGATGATGCGTGGCGCTGGTTCCAGAGATTGATCTGGCAGACCGCGACCAGCAGTATCTTGCCGCTGCTCGATCTGGCGCGGCTGAGCCGCCTCAAAGCCAAGATGCGCGCGCGGGGGCGGCCGGTGCGGGCGGTGCCGCTGCGCGCGCTCGCCTCCACCGTCGCGCTGCCGCTGATCGGCACTGCCGTCTTCCTGATGCTGTTCGCCGATGCCAATCCAGTGATCCGCGACTGGTTGGGCGATCAGAGCATCGGCGATTTTGCGGTGCTGCGCCCGTTCCTCTGGGCGTTGCTGCTGCTGTTCGCATGGAATGCGCTGCGCCCGCGTCTGGCGCGGCATCTGATCCCCAGCTTCGACGGCACCGGCGACATCCGCATTCCCGGCGTCAGTGTCGCCTCGGTGACGCTGTCGCTGGTGATGTTCAACGCGCTGTTCGCGCTGCAAAATGGCATGGACGTCGCGTGGTTGTGGGGTCTGGTCCCGCTGCCTGACGACATGAACATGGCCGAATATGCCCATCGCGGCGCCTATCCGCTGATCGGGACGGCGTTGCTCGCCGGACTGTTCGTGCTGGTGACGCTGCGCCCGGGATCGCAGACCGCCGCCGTGCCCTTGATCCGCTGGCTGGTGACGCTGTGGATCGCGCAGAATATCCTGCTGGTCGCCTCCAGCGGCTTACGCACCATCGATTATATCGAGGCCTATTCGCTGACGCTGCTGCGGCTCGCCGCGCTCGAATGGATGGCACTGGTCGCGCTGGGGCTGGTTTTCATCCTGTGGCGGATGCTCAGCGGCAAGAGCGGGCCGTGGCTGATCAACGCCAATGCCGGGGCAGCGGTGATGCTGTTGTCGGTCGCCGCCTTTGTCGATCATGGTGCGGTCGTGGCGCAATGGAATACGACGCATGCGAGGGAGGTTGGCGGCAAAGGTGTGCAGCTCGACTTGTGCTACATGCGCAACCTCGGCTCCTCAGCGCTTCTGCCACTGGTCGAACTGGAGGCGCATCCGCGACTGACCGACGAGTTCCGCGAGCGGGTCACTGCCACGAGGATGGCCGTGCGCGAAGACATCCATTTGAACGAGCAGTGGGGCGACTGGACGGTCCGCAACAGTAGCCGCGCCCGTACGGCTGACGCTATCTTGGCCAGCCGGGGCGGACAGCGGAGGATCGCGAGCGACCGCGATTGTCATGGCCGCCTCTACAATCCACCACCGCCAGTAGCTGCCACCCCAGCAGTCGCAACCACCCCCGCCCCATTGACACCAGCGGCACCGCGATGATCATGGCCCCCATGTCACGCACCATATTGATCGTCGATGACGACCCGCACATCCGGCAGCTGCTCGCCTTTGCGCTGGCAAAGGCGGGGATGTCGACGATCGAGGCTGCGGATGGAGAGGCGGCGCTGGCAGCGGTCGCCGCGCATGCCCCGCACCTCGTCATCCTCGACATCGCCATGCCGCGCATGGACGGGCTGGAAGTGTGCCGCCGTCTGCGTGCCGATGGCGACACGCCGATCCTGTTCCTCTCCAGCCGCGACGAGGAGATCGACCGGGTGGTCGGTATCGAGCTGGGCGCCGACGATTATGTCGTCAAACCGTTCAGCCCGCGCGAAGTGGTGGCGCGGGTGCAGGCGATCCTGCGCCGCACCACGCCCAAGGCTCCGGTGATCGCCAGCCACGGCCTGATCCGCCACGGCGGGATCGACATCGATGTCGAGGGGTGGACGGTGCTGTGGCAGGGGGTCGAGGTGCCGCTGACCGCCACCGAGTTCGGCATATTGCGGACGCTCGCCGCGATGCCCTCGCGTTTTTTTTCGCGCGATGCGATCATCGACCGGCTGCACGGGCCCGGCTTTGCCATCACCGACCGGACCATCGACAGCCATGTCCGCAATCTGCGCGCCAAGTTTGGTGCGGTGGGGTGTACTACGCTGATCGAGACGCGGCCGGGGGTGGGGTATCGGCTGGGGGCGTGTGCGGCCTAGCAATGATTGATGTGAGCTCTCCCGTTATCGTGTCCCTGACCGAAGCCATCAAGGCCGCCATCGCCCGCCGGTGGCCACGCCTGCACCTGCGCACGATCATCTTCGGCACGCTGCTGCTGGTCGCGGCGCTGCCCGGCGTCGGCGCGATTTTCCTGCGCGTCTACGAGAATGCGCTGGTTCGGCGCACCGAGGCAGAGCTGGTTGCCCAAGGCGCTGCGCTCGCGGCAAGTGCTGCGCTGTTGTGGCCGGCCATAGGCTCGGCGGTTCCACCGCCGCCGCCTGTCGCAAGCAACAGCCGTTACGAGCTGGTGCCGACCGAAGTCGATCTCAACGACGCGCCGATCCTGCCGATGCGACCCGACCCGCAACCGACCGCGCTGACCGCCGACCCCGCCGCGCAGGCCGTGGCCGACCGCCTCGCCCCTGCCGTCGCAGAGACGCAAGCGGCGACGCTCGCTTCAGTCCGCTTGCTCGACGCCCAAGCGATCCTGCTCAACGGCGACCGCCCCGGCCTGCGCCTCGCCGCTGTCGATGAAGTGCGTGAGGCGCTGGCCGGGCGCACCGCTACCCGTCTGCGCCGTCTACACCCCAATCAGCGCGATATGCCGCTCGACTGGCTGAGCCGCGCCGAAAATCTGCGGCTGCATCATGCCCGCCCTATCCGCGTCAATGGCCGTGTCGCCGGCGTGATCCTCGTCTCGCGCTCGCCGCCGCCGCTGTTTGCCGGAATGGCGGAGGACTGGGGCAAGATCGCCATCGGCGTCGTCACCATCTTTCTCACGCTGCTGTTCCTGACCGCGCTGCTCGCGCGCACCATCGTCCGCCCGATCGAGCGGCTGTCCGCCGCGACCCGCGCCGTCGCCGCCGGACGCAGCGATTTCCCGGGCGACCCGTCGCTGCGCGTCATCGAGATCGAAATGCTTTATGGGGAATTCCGCAGCATGGCCGACGGCATCCGCCGCCGCTCGCGCTATCTGCGCGATTTCGCTGCCTCACTGTCCCACGAATTCAAAACGCCGCTGGCGGGCATCACCGGCGGGCTGGAGCTGATCGAGGATCATGGCGAGACGATGAGCGAGGCTGAACGCCAGCGCTTCCTGACCAACATGCGCGCCGATGCGGACCGGCTCGCACGGCTGACCGGGCGGCTGATGGAGCTGGCCAAGGCCGATATGCGCGCGCCCGACGGCAGCGCGCGCTGCGATGCGCGTGCGGTGCTGGCGCAGGTGGCCGATGGCTATCGCGGGGAAGGGTTTGCGATCGACTGCGCGGTCGCAGCGGAGACGATGGTGGCGCTCGACGCCGAAACGCTGACCGCCATCGCCTCGGTGCTGATCGACAATGCGCGGCAAGCGGGGGCTTCGAATCTCGCTATTTACGCCTCGACAGTCGCCAACACCATCGCCATCGCCTTCACCGACAACGGCCCCGGCATCCCCCCCGCCGACCGCAGCCGCATCTTCGACACCTTCTTCACATCGAAGCGCGAGAGCGGCGGCACCGGCCTCGGCCTCGCCATCGCGCGCAGTCTCGCGGAGAGTGCGGGTGGGGGGCTGACGTTGGAGGAAAGCGGCGACGGTGCGCGGTTCAGGCTGGTGTTGCCGAATGGTTGATTTCAGCCAAAACTTGCACCGAGCCAAAGCCCTTCGATCTTAGCTTACCGCCGCAGATGCGTGTCGAGAAACCGCACATAAGCTTCCGATGCCGTCACATTATTCTCGCGCCGCTGGAAGCCATGGCCCTCGTCGGGGAACAGCACATATTCCACCGGGACATTGCTGGCCCGAACCGCCGCGACCAGCTCGTCGCTCTCCACCTGCAACACGCGCGGATCATTGGCGCCCTGCACCACCAGCAGCGGGCGGCGGATGTTCGAGGCGTGGAACAACGGAGAAATGGCGCGATGCCGTGTCGCATCGGTCGCCGGGTCGCCCATCTCGTCGAACAGCGCGATGCGTTGGGCGCCCCACCAGGCCGGGATCGATTCCAATGTGCGGGTCCAGTTGGTCACGCCGAAGATATTGATGCCGGCATCGAACGTCTCGGGGTGGAAGGCGAGCGCAGCGGCGGTCATGTAGCCGCCGTAGCTGCCGCCCATCACCGCCACCCGATCCGAAATCCAGTCCTGCCCGGCCAGCCAGTCGCGCGCCGCGGTCACGTCGCGCAAATCGGCGTCGCCGTGCCGCTTGTCGTCGAGATGGAAAAAGGTCTTGCCGTAGCCCGACGATCCGCGATTGTTGATCGCATAGACCGCATAGCCATGGTTGACCAAATGCTGGACCATCGAGCTGTAACCGCGACGGCTCTGCCCGCCGGGGCCGCCATGGACCAGTACGATCGCGGGCACGGGAGCGGTCGCCGATGCACCGTGCGGTCGATAGAGGATGCCGGGGATTTGCAGCCCGTCATAGCTGGCAAAGCGCGCCACGCTCGCCTCGACCAGATGCGCCTCGGTGATCGCCGGGTTGAGCGCGCTGGTCAGACGGCGCGCCTCTCCGCTGGCGAGATCGGCGACAAAGATGTTGCGCGGGCTGGTGTCCGAGGCGACGGTGAAGGCGACGCTGCTTTCGTCGCCCGAGAATTGCACCCCGCCAAGATCGCCGGCGGGCACATTGCGCAGCGCGACCGGCTGGCCGGTGGTCGTGTCGATGATCGACAGCGCGGTCGATCCATCGGCGTTGAGCGCCTGCACCCGGTAGCGGCCCGAGCGCGAGACATCGACGAACGCGACATCCCAATCCGCCACCAGCATCGGCGCGCGAGCGCCGCTGGCGAGATCATAGGTCCAGGCCTGCGCGAATTCGCCATGTTCGTCGGTCGAATAGATCAGGCTGCGGCCATCGGCGCTGAAGGCATAAGCACCATGTTCGACATTGCTGCCTTCGCTGGTAGCGATGGCGCGTGGAGCCGCGTCCGAACCGGCGTCGGCGAGATAGAGGTCGGTGTCCGACGAGCTCAGCGATTTGGACAGGACGATGGTTTTGCCATCGGGGGAAATGCCGGTCGGCTGGAATCCGCCCGGATTGGTGAAGATCATCCGCCGTTCGTAGCTGGCGGCATCATAGGCCCAGATATCGAACGCCGCCGGATTGCGCTCATTGCTGACGACATAGAAGGTCGTTCCATCGGCGCTCCAGCCGCCGAATTCCGACTTGGCGGTGGTGCCGGGCGTCAGATCGCGGGTGGTGCCGTCGGGATTGCGCACATAGATATGGGTCAGCTCATTGCCGCCGGTGTCGCCCGAAAACAGGATGCGCTCATCGCGCGGGAAAAAGGAGACAGCATAACGCCCGTCGGTCGTGCTCTGGGTCAACGCCACCGGCGCGCCGCCGCCGACCGGCTGGGTATAGACATTGAAAGTGCCGGTGGCGTTGCTGCTGATCAGCAGGCGGGTGCCATCGGGCGAAAAGGCATGGCCACCCCCGCCGATGGCAAAGCTGGTGGTCTCGAAAAATTGTGCGGCGGTGTAGCGATTCGCCGGAGCTTGTGTGGCGGCGGCGGCGACCGGCGTTGCGGCATCGGATTGCGCCATGACAGGCACGGTCATCGCTCCCAACGAGACAGCGAGGAGCAGGCGGGCGGCAAGGCGAGTCATGGCAATTTCCCCTGATAGATACATCGGCGTATCACATAACTAATACAGTCGAATGATTGCACGGCGATGTCAAGCTGCCAGACTTGGAACGAGCGCAAAGCGGCGGGATGGCCGATCGGCAGCTTCGGCTGGCGGCACGACAATCCAGCATGTCGCATCGATCAACGGGCGCATGGTGTGCGATCGCTGGTCGGAACAGATGGCTAATGACGGCGTGGCATCGAGGCAATGCTGCGCCTTGAGAATGCGGGTGATGCCGGGGCGCCGCTCACCGGCGATAGCCTCTGCGACGCCCTGTTCCGGCGGAAGCCCCAGCATCGCCCGCACCGCCGCCGTAACGAAGAACCGGAAGCCTACCGCCGCCGCTACCGGATTGCCGGGTAGCCCGAAGAAGGGCGTGCCGTCGGCGAGAGTGGCGAAGAGCACCGGTTTGCCGGGTCGCATCGCCACGCCATGAAAATGCACCGTCGCGCCGATGGCAGCCAGCGCATGCGGCACAAGATCATGCGCGCCGACCGAACCCCCCCGGTCGAGACGATGATCTGCCTCCCCGATGCCTGCGCAGCCTCGATCTGTGCGGCCCCGATCTGTGCGGCGATCTCTGCGCTGGCATCGCCCACGGCGGACAAACGGTGCACCGGCACGCCCAGTGCCGACGCCATCGCCGCGATCATCGGGCCATTGGCGTCATGGATAGTGTGTCGCCACGACGCGGTGGCCCGGTTAGCGATCTCGTCGCCCGTCGGCATCAGGGCGAGGCCGGGGGGCCGCACCGCTGCAACATGCCGCAAGCCATAGCAAGCGAGCGCACCGATGATCAGCGGATCGATGACACGGCCCGGCCCGAGCAACCGATCTCCAGCCCGTGCATCCTCCCCGCAGCGGCGAATATTGCGACCGGCAACAATCTGTTCGGTCAGATGCAGAATGTCACCGACCACCGTTGCCCGCTCGCGGGGTAGCACCGCATCATAGCTCGCCGGAATCTGCGCGCCTGTGCTGATGCGACAGGCGCCCTGTCCAACGCCATCGGCCTTGTTACCGCCCGCGCGACTATCGCCGGCGATGGTCAATTGCACCGGCATTGCCGGCGAAGCGCCGATCGCTGTGGCGGACGCCAATGCAAAGCCATCCATCGCCGAAACATCGAATCGCGGATAGTCGTCCACAGCAAAAACAGCTTCGGTCGTTACGGAGCCCAGCGCCTGATCGAGCGGCAGCATTTCGCCCGCCAACGCCCGGACAGCGGCAGCAATCATCGCCAAAGCTTCGTCGAATGAGGGCCGCGATGAGCGACCGGGATCAGCCACCGGCACGCCCCATCAGATGCGTTAGATCGGCAAGCGCGTTGACGTTGGCGAGATCGCCACCTGCGTCGATCTCCTTCGCCCCGACTACTCGCCCCCAGCGTCGCAACGAGCGGTCGTCCGAGGAACGCAGGTGCTGCTCCAGCCGCTCCGCCAGTGCCACCGGCCATCGCCCCAGCGTCGGTGCCTGCATGACGAACGCCGCGCCATCATGGGCTGAAACTTGGGCCAGCAGCGCGTGATCGACCAGCGGCATGTCGCAGCCTATGGTCAGCACAGCGTCATAGCCGTTGGCAGCCGCATGGTGCAGCGTGCCGCACAATCCACCGAGCGGGCCAAGGTCTGAGCGGGGCCGGTCTGAAATGGCGATCATATCGCCGACCGGTTCGGCCCTGCTCAGTACGACGTCGGCGACATGCGGAGCAATCAGCCGGGTGCTGTGCGTCAGCAGCGGCTCACCCGACAGCAACGCCAGCGCCTTGTCCTGCCCGAAACGGCGCGATTTTCCGCCCGCCAGCACCACGCCGAGCAATCTGGTCATCGCCTTGTCATGCCAGCCGCTCCGCATGCCAGCGCAGATGCCGATCCATGACGGTGGAGATGAAAAGATAGCTGTGATCATATCCGGGTTGCAGCCGGTAATCGAGCGCGATTCCGGCTTCGGCGCAAACACGGACCAGTGCATCGGGCTGGAGTTGGACACCGAGGAATTTATCCGCCGCGCCCTGATCGACCAGCAGTTCAGCGATCCGCGCACCATCCTCGATCAGCGCCACCGCATCATGCCTGCGCCACGCCGCGCGATCTTCGCCGAGATAACCGCCGAGCGCTTTCTGTCCCCATGGCACGCCGGACGGGTTGACGATCGGTGCAAGGGCGCTGACGGCGCGATAGCGTTCTGGAAAGCTCAGCCCGATGGTCAGCGCGCCATGCCCGCCCATCGAATGGCCCATGATCGACTGACGCCCGGCATCGACCGGAAAATGCTCGGCGATCAGCGCGGGAAGTTCCTCGGTGACATAGCTCCACATGCGATAATGGCGGTCGAACGGGGCCTGGGTTGCATCGACATAGAAGCCCGCTCCCAGCCCGAAATCCCAGGCCGCGTCGGCATCGTCGGACACGCCCTCGCCGCGCGGCGAGGTGTCGGGTGCGACGAAGATCAACCCCAGGTCGGCGCAGGTGCGGCGATATTCGCCCTTGTCGGTGACATTGGCGTGGGTGCAGGTCAGGCCGGAAAGATACCATACCAGCGGCAGCCGCGCTGCCTCGGCATGATCGGGGACGAAGACCGAAAAAGTCATGTCGGTCCCGGTCGCAGCCGAGGCATGACGATAGACCCCTTGAATGCCGCCATGCGCACGGGCGGTCGACACGGTTTCCATCTGCGGCATCGGGGTTCCTCGTCGATTGGCGGCAACAGGCCAAAACAATAGCCAAGCCCGACGGGGCTGGCCAGCACGGCTTGCGACACGCGCACATCGCGGGTAGGCTCAGCCGGGGGCGGGAACCGGTGGGTGGACCGGACGTTGCATCATCGAATCAAAGACGCCCCCCGCAAATTGCCCGGGCAGTCCAGGACAGTGAGACCCAGCTTGCCGCATCAAATCGACGCTGCCGTTACCATCGACAGCGACCATGGCCAGACCTTCTGGCGCGAGGCGGAGCATATCGATGTGCTGCTGCCCGTTCTCCCTGATACTGCCATTCTGGCAGATAATGAATTCAACCTGATGGCCGATTATTTACCAGTGCTGTGCTGGATTGCGCGCGCCGATGGATATATCGTCTGGTACAATCGTCGCTGGCATGACTATTGCGGCACTAGCGCCGAGCAGATGCAGGGCTGGGGCTGGCAAGCCGTTCATGATCCCGCTCAGGTCGAGTCGGTAACTCTTCGCTGGCAGCAAAGCATTCGCAGCGGCGAGCCGTTCGAGATGGTTTTCCCGCTCAAGGGGGCGGATGGCCGCTTCCGATCCTTTCTGACCCGCATATCGCCGATCGTCGATGCCAGTGGAGCGATCGTCCGCTGGTTTGGCGTCAATATCGAGATCGGCGCGCAATTGCGGGCGGAGGCTGCACTGTCGGACAGTCAGGCGCGCTATCATGTGCTGACCGAAGCCATGCCGCAGATGGTCTGGTCGACCCTGCCCGACGGATTTCACGATTTCTACAACGAGCAATGGTATAAGTTCACCGGCGTTCCGCTCGGTTCGACCGACGGCGAGGCGTGGAACGGCGTTTTCCACCCCGAGGATCAGGATCGCGCCTGGACGGCCTGGCAGCACTGTCTCGACACGGGCGAGCCCTATGAAATCGAATATCGGCTGCGTCACCACAGTGGCGAGTATCGCTGGACGCTGGGACGGGCATTGCCGGTGCGCGATGGGTCGGGCGCGATCGTCCGCTGGATCGGCACATGTACCGATATTCATGACGCCAAGCGGGCCGCCGAGCAGAATGAAATACTTACCCGTGAACTGGCGCATCGCATCAAGAATATCTTTGCGGTCATCGCTGGTCTGATCGGCCTGTCCGCACGCGACGAACCGGAGGCCAAGGGTTTCGCCGGGCGGCTGACCGACCGGATATTGGCGCTGGGGCGTGCGCATGAATTCGCCCGTCCGCACAGCGACGAATCCCGCCCGCCATTCGACCGTACGACGCTGAGCGCGATGCTGAGCGATCTGATGCAGCCCTATCAGCTGGTCAGTCGCCAGCGCGTCACGATCGGCGGCGGCGATGTACCGGTGGACGATCAGGCGGCCACACCCATCGCGCTGGTGTTTCACGAGCTGGCGACCAATGCCGCCAAATATGGTGCGCTATCTGGCGACTCCGGGGTCGTTGCCATCGATATCGAGGGATGCGGCGACAGCGTCCTCGTCCGCTGGACGGAAACCGGCGGGCCTGTAGTCGTTGCGCCGCCACAGCGCAGCGGATTCGGCAGTCGCCTGACCGAACTGAGCGTCCGTCAGCAACTGGGCGGACAGATCGAGCGGGAATGGCGGCCGGAAGGACTGACGGTCACGCTGATGTTGCATGCCGACCGGTTGCTGCGGAGCAAGTAATTGCGCGGCTGAGTTTAGACGACGCAGTGGATGACCGCGCCTGTTCGGTCTCAGTCAGAAAGAGGCCGGTCGAACGCCGTCAGGCCCGGCGGCGGCGCAACCGGTATGCCCATCCGATGGCTGATGGCGTAATTCAATCCGTCACGCATTTCGTCGAACTGGCACGGCTTGGTCATCACGCCCAATGTGCCGGGAATGCCATCACCCAAAATGCGCGGGTTAGCGGTGACGTAGAGCACGCTGATGCCCAGCCGCGAAAGCAGGGCACCGATTTCCGGACCCGTCGGGCCGTCGCGCAGATTGAGATCGACCAAGGCGACATCGGGGCAGTCATCGGCCAGACTCAGTGCACTTGGTTTATCCGCGGCGATGCCGACTGTGGCATAGCCCAGATCCTCGATCACCGCCTGAAGATTGACCGCGACGAGAAACTCATCCTCGACGATCAAAACCTTAACCGACATTGCCTTTTCACGTCCCTGAAATAGCCACTCGGCTGTCATAACGTGGCAATTCGTGGCCGGTTCCAGTGCAATGCACTTTCGGGGACAGACTGTCCAAGCAGATGGATTCACGGCACCAGCACGGTATCGCGCGGTTCCGTGGCCAGCTTTGGATAATCGGTATTGAAATGCAGCCCCCGGCTTTCCTTGCGGGACAGAGCACTGCGGACGATGAGGCGGGCGACTTCGAGGAGGTTGCGCAGCTCGATCAGGTCGGGCGTCACCCGGAAATTACCGTAGTAATCGTCGACTTCCGAGCTAAGCAGATTGACCCGATGCTGCGCGCGCTCCAGCCGCTTGGTGGTGCGGACGATGCCGACATAATCCCACATGAAGCGGCGAATCTCGCGCCAGTTGTGCTGGACGATGACTTCCTCGTCGGCCTCTGTGACGCGGCTTTCGTCCCACGGACGAATCGCGGGCGGCGCGGGCAGCTCGTCGAAACGGGCGATGATGTCTTGAGCCGCCGCCTCACCATAGACGAAGCATTCGAGCAGCGAGTTGGAGGCGAGACGGTTGGCGCCATGCAGGCCGGACATAGTGACTTCGCCCGCCGCATAGAGACCCGGCAAGTCGGTGCGCCCTGCCTTGTCGACCATCACCCCGCCGCAGGTGTAATGCTGGGCTGGGACGACCGGGATCGGCTCTTTGGTGATGTCGATGCCGAGCCCGAGCAGCTTTTCATAGATGTTGGGGAAATGGTGCTGAACGAAATCGGCGGGTTTATGGCTGATGTCGAGATGGACATAGTCGAGCCCGTCGCGTTTGATCTCGGCATCGTTGGCGCGGGCAACGATATCGCGCGGGGCCAATTCGGCGCGCGGGTCGTAATCGGGCATGTAGCGGTGGCCCGTCTTGGGGTTTTTGAGGACACCGCCCTCGCCGCGCACTGCCTCCGTAATCAGGAAATTCTTGACCTCGAGATTGTAGAGGCAGGTCGGGTGGAACTGCATGAATTCCATGTTGGCGACACGGCAACCCGCACGCCACGCCATGGCGATGCCATCCCCGGTCGCGCCGCGCGGAGCGGTGCTGAACAAATAGGTCCGCCCTGCCCCTCCGGTGGCGAGGATGGTGGCGCGGGCGGTGAATGCCTCGACCTTCCCCGATTTGCGGTTGAAGGCATAAAGCCCCCAGACATGGCCTGCGCCGCTAAACTGCTCCTGATGGCGGCCGGTGATCAGATCGATGGCGACCATGTCGGGCATCAGCGTGATATTGGGATTGGCGGCGGCGGCCTTTTCCAGCGCCTGCTGCACCGCCCAGCCGGTGGCATCGTCGACATGGACAATGCGCCGCGCGCTGTGTCCACCCTCGCGGGTAAGGTGCCAGCGTTCGCCTAAATCGCCATCGTTGAACGGCACGCCGAGATCGGCCAGCCGTTCGATTGCAGCGGGGGCGTTCTCTACCACGAACTCGACAACACTGCGATCGTTGAGCCCCGCGCCCGCCACCATCGTATCTTCGATATGGCTCTCGAATGTGTCGCCCGGTTCGAGCACCGCAGCGATCCCGCCTTGTGCCCAAGCAGTCGACCCGTCACTGAGCGCGCCTTTGGCGAGGACGAGCACCTTGTATTTTTCGGCGAGAGTCAGCGCCGCGGTAAGACCGGCAGCACCCGAGCCAATGATGATGACGTCGTGGGTCATGCGCGGCCCAGCGCGATGTCGAGCTTAGCCAGCAGCTGTTGCAGCCGCTTCTCGCTCAGTCGACCGACGTGCTCAACTAGACGATTTTTGCCCAGCAACACGATTTGTGTCGTCTGCGCGACCGAGTCTCGATCGAGACCGGTATCGGTGGATGTAAGCGGCAGATTGGTAACAGCGATGGACCATTGCATGGTTCCTGTCATCGGAACGCAAATGACCGTGCCGATCCGGCTCCGGTTCACATGGTCACCCTGAATGACAACGACCGGGCGACGATACCCGGCGGCTGAATCGACCGGATCGGGCATCTCGGCCCACCAGACGTCGCCTTGCAAGATCATCGCGGGCACCGCCTTGGCATTCTGCCTGAAATCACCAATCAATCGGCCTCAGGGTTTCATGACCAGCGGCATCGACGAAGGGATCGCTGCCGTCTTCGCCGATCGCATCCAAAGCCGCATTGATCGATTCGGTAGTCATGCTAGAGCGGTCGAACTGCCTTTCCAGCATATCTTCCAAGGCCATCGCATAGAGTTTGCTGCGCGACAGTCGATTGTCCTTCGCATAGGCTTCGGCGGCAATGAAAACCGAATCGGGTATCGAGACTGCTACTTTCATACCTTGAGTATGACCATCATACCCCCCCTCGTCAACCTGCCCGCGTTAGCTGGACGAACACATCCTCAAGGTCGGCCTCGCGCGTAGAGACATCGACGATCTTCAGCCCCGCTGCCGCCGCCGCCGCCAGCACGTCTCCGGCATTGGCGCGGTCCTTGTTGTAGCTGATGGTGATCTCGTGACTGCCGGTCTGCTCGACCTTTTCGAAGCTGCCATGGTCGGGAATGGTCGTCACATCGCCGTCGAGCGTCAAAACCACCGCCTTCTCGCGCGCCATGCCGACCAGCTCGCGCGTCGGCTTGTCGGCGATGACGCGGCCATGATTGATGATGGCAATGCGGTCACATAATTGCTCGGCTTCCTCGAGATAGTGGGTGGTTAGCACCACCGTCACGCCTTGGCCGTTCAACTGACGCACATAGTTCCACAATTGCTCGCGCAGATCGATATCGACGCCCGCAGTCGGCTCGTCGAGGACAATGATCGGCGGCGAATGAACCAGCGCCTTTGCCACCAGCAAGCGGCGCTTCATGCCGCCCGAAAGCGTGCGCGCATAGGCGTCGGCCTTATCCTCCAGCCCGACGGCGCGAAGCAATTCCATGCTGCGTCGCTGGCCCTTGGCCACGCCGTAGAGTCCTGCGACCAGTTCCAGCGTCTCGATCGGCGTGAAAAAAGGATCGAAGACTATTTCCTGCGGGACAATGCCGATCGATGCCTTTGCGTTGCGCGGATCGGCATCGATGTCGAACCCCCAGATCGAGGCGTGGCCCGATGTCTTGCGCACCATGCCGGAGAGAATGTTGATCGTCGTCGATTTGCCTGCGCCATTGGGCCCAAGCAGGCCATAGATCATGCCGCGCGGAATAGTCAGGCTGACATTGTCGAGCGCCTGCTTGCCACCTGCATAGGTTTTGGACAGCGATTCGAGGATGATGGCGGCGTCGGTCATGGGCCTGCGCTTAGACCGTTGCGCTGGCAAAGCGCAAATATCGCGGCACCAAATGGTAAAGGCATAATTTACCATGCCCGCATACCGCATTTGCATATACCCCCCCTAGAACGGTTTGCATGGGGACCAGACCATATCCAAAACGGGGTAACCCGTCCGCTGCACACCTGCGCCTTGCCGCCGCCCTGTTCGCAGGATCGATGGCGATGGCGCAGCCGGCGCTGGCGCAGCAGACACAAGGCCCGACACGAACGCGGCAGGCCGAGGCAAAGTCGATCGTGCTGCGCCAATTGTCCTTTTTCCGAGTGCAGGACCTGGATTTTGGCGACATCATCCCCGGCCCTACCGCCGGAGTGGTGCGCATTTTGCCGGATGGCACGCGAACCACGACCGGCGGGGTTTCGGTGATCGGCAGCACGCATCAGCCAGCGCGGTTCGCAGGACTCGGCAGTTTCAACCAGCAGGTGCTGATCTCGGTATCGTCGAACACCATCCAGCTAACCGGCCCGGGCGCGCCGATGACTTTGTCGCAATTCGAGATCGGATCGACACCGACCGCGATCCTCTCGACCGCGCCAACTCGCTTTCGCATCACCAGCACCAACGGCCAGTTCAATTTCCCGATCGGCGCACGGTTGGCAGTCGGCGCCAATCAAGCGGCCGGCACGTACAGCGGCAATTTTTCGATCACGCTCAACTATCAATAATTTAGCGGCGGATTAACCAGTCCGCGAAAAGCGCCCTTCATTGCCGCCATGCAATGACTAGCTGGTGACCAGACACCTCGAAATCCTCGGCTGCCGTGGCGCTTTTGCGCTCTTTGCGCTTGCCGCTGCCACCCCGGCCATGGCGGATACCGAGGGAGCGACCGGGCGCAGCATCGTCCTCAACGCGCTCAACGTCACCAACACCCAGGATCTCGATTTCGGTGATCTGTCGTCGGGCACGACAATCGGGCGCGCGACCGTCAACGCCAACACCGATGCGTTGACCACCACCGGTGGCGTAATCCCGCTGGGCGGCACCCCAAATGCCGCGATCTTCTACGCGGTGGGGACGATCAACCGGTTGTTCATCGTCCAGATTCCGAACGGCAGCATCACGCTGACCAATGGCAGCGGCGGGACGATGACGGTTAGCAACTGGACCAGCAACGGACCGGGCAACCGCAATCTCGGCCCCACCGGCGTTGCGATCATTCGCGTCGGCGGGCGGCTCAACGTCGGGGCCAATCAGGCGAGCGGCACCTATAGCGGCACCTTCACAGTCACCGTCGTTTATCCCTGATAGTCAGGGTTTACAGCGACTTAACCGGACTGCGACACGCCGGATTAGAATGTCGATGCCAGACGGACAGTGTGACCAGACACCTCCCCCTTGCCCTGATCCGGGCATTCGCCGCGGCATCGCTCTGCCTTGCTGCACCGGCACTCGCGGAGGTCGAACCTGCGACCGGGCGAGCGACCGTCCTCAACCCGCTGTCGGTGGTCAACACCAGCGACCTCGATTTCGGCACATTGGCGCGCGGAACCACAGCGGGCACGGCGACGGTCAATCCGGCCAGCGGCGCGCGCACCACCAGCGGCGGCACCACCGCAGCCGGGGGCACGCCCGGACCAGCGACCTTCATTGCCACCGGCGTGGTCAACCGCATCTTCATCATCGCCCTGGGCACCAACCCCATGCTGACCAACGGCACGGGCGGGACGATGACCGCCAACCCGTTGATGATCGACGGACCGACGCTGCAACTCTTCGGCGCTGGCGGCATCACGACCATTCGCGTCGGCGGGATATTGAATGTCGCCGCCAACCAGCAGGAGGGCGATTATACCGGCACCTTCAACCTGACGGTGATCTACCTCTGACCATTTAATACACTGGCCGATTGCGGCACGACAGGCGCGGTGATAATCGCTGCGTCATGATCCACCCGCCCGAAATCACCCGCACCGACAGCGCCCGCGTTTCCTGCATGGGGGCGAGCGATGTCGCCGAAACCGCACTCGGCCATCCGCGCGTGTGGTTGCAGATCGATCCCGACATCGGCCATGTCGATTGCGGCTATTGCGACCGGCGCTTCATTCTGACTGGCGGCGTTGCCGACAACGCCGACGCGGCATCCGGCCCCGATGCGGGGCACAACCAGTCGCCCGATCGCAGCTCTGGTCTTTGATGCGCGTGCGCCCCATATCGGCGCGATGACGATTTCGACAGATCCGCGCAGTTTTCTCTACCGTCCCGCAATGCTCGATCCCGAAGAGGCGCTGCGGCTGACCGCAGCGGCGCTGTCGGCGGCGGAGGATGGCGAGTTGTATCTGCAATATCGCGTCAATGAATCGCTCGGGTTCGACGACGGGCAGTTGAAGACCGCCGATTATTCGACCGACGCCGGTTTCGGCCTGCGCGCGGTGTCGGGCGAGATGACCGGGTTCGCCCATGCCGGAGAGATCAGCGCCGGGGCTATTCGGCGGTCAATGGACACGCTGCGGTTGATCGATCCCGCCACCCAGCCACCCGCCGCCGCGCCGGTGCGGACCAACCGCCATCTGTATAGCGACGCCAACCCGCTCGATCTGGTGCCTTTCGCCGACAAAGTCGCCTTGTGTCAGGCCGTCGATGCGGCGGCGCGCGCGCGTGATCCGCGCGTCAAGCAGGTGTCGGTCGGGCTCGCCGGATCGTGGAGCGTCGTCGAGGTGGTCCGCGCCGACGGCTTCGTCGCCACCGATGTCCGGCCATTGGTGCGGCTCAACGTCAGCATCGTCGTCGAGGAGAATGGCCGCCGTGAGAGCGGCAGCTTCGGCATCGGCGGACGGCGGATGTACGACGATCTGTTCGAGGAATCGACTTGGCAGCGCGGCATCGACAAGGCGCTGGCGCAGGCGCTCAACAATCTCGGCTCGGTCGATGCGCCCGCAGGCGAGATGACCGTGTTGCTCGGCCCTGGCTGGCCGGGCATCATTTTGCATGAGGCCATCGGCCACGGGCTGGAGGGCGATTTCAACCGCAAGGGCACGAGCGCTTTTTCGGGGCGCATCGGCCAGCGCGTTGCCGCACCGGGCGTGACGGTGGTCGACGACGGCAGCCTATCCTCGCCAGTCAGCGGCGGGCGGCGAGGATCGCTGTCCATCGATGACGAGGGCACGCCGACGCGCGAGACCGTGCTGATCGAGGACGGCATCCTGCGCGGTTACATGCAGGACCGGATGAACGCGCGGCTGATGGGGATGGAGCCGACCGGCAATGGCCGCCGCGAAAGTTTTGCCCATGCGCCGATGCCGCGGATGACCAACACCTTCATGCGCGGCGGCCATGACGATCCTGCCGAGCTGCTGAGCCGCGTCAAGGACGGCATCTATTGCACCAGCTTCGGTGGCGGGCAGGTGGATATCGTCTCGGGCAAATTCACCTTCTCCTGCACCGAGGCGTGGCGGGTGAAGAATGGCAAGATCGGCGACGCGATCAAGGGCGCGACGCTGATCGGCGACGGGCCGAATGTGCTGACCCGGGTCAAGGGCATCGGTAACGACTTCGCCATCGATGAAGGCATCGGTATTTGCGGCAAAGGCGGGCAGAGCGTGCCTGCCGGTGTCGGCCAGCCGACGCTGCTGGTCGAGGGGATCACGGTGGGCGGCACGGCGGCGTGAGCGAGGTGCCGGACGACTGGGCCGACCGGCTGCTGCGCTTCTGGTACGAGGATCATGGCCGCGATGACTGGTTCGGCGGCGGACCGGATTTCGACGCGCAGGTTGCCGAACGTTTTGGCGAGTGGCGCGAGGCATTGCGATCGCAGCCGGTCGAGACGTTCACCATCGGCGCGGCCACCGCGCTCGCCGCAGTTCTGCTGTTCGATCAGGTGCCGCGCAACGTGCATCGCGGCACGGCGGAGGCCTTTGCCACCGACGAGCTCGCGCTGGCCATCGCCCGCGCCGTCATCGCGCGCGGCTATGACGAGGCGCTCGACACCGACCAGCGCGTATTTCTCTACCTCCCCTTCGAGCATAGCGAGGACATGGACGACCAGCGTGAATCGCTGCGGCTGATCGGCGGGCTCGACAATCCCGAGTATCTCGATTTCGCGCAAAAGCATTTCGACATCGTCAAACGTTTTGGCCGCTTCCCGCATCGCAATGCCGCGCTGGGTCGGGCGGATCGCGAGGGCGAGGCGGAGGCGATTGCGGCGGGCGGGGGTTGGTAAGGCGATTGCGCGCGCGCCGCGCATGAGGCTAAGCATCAGAACCGCTGGAGCACTGAGCCATGGAATTCACCGACACCCTCACCGCCGATCACCGCGCCTTCATCGCCAAGCAGGCGATGTTCTTTACCGCGACGGCCGCCAGCGAAGGGCGGATCAATCTCTCGCCCAAGGGCTATGACGCATTCCGCATCATTGCCGACGATCGCGTCGCCTATCTCGATCTCGGCGGATCGGGGAACGAGACGCACGCGCATCTGGCGGCAGATGGCCGCATCACCATCATGTTTTGCGCCTTTGATCGCACGGCACTGATCCTGCGCATCTATGGCCGGGGGCGCGCGGTGTTGCCGCAAGATGCCGAATGGGACGCGCTGGCGGCGCATTTCACCTTGCTGCCCGGCACACGGCAGATCTTCGACATCGCGGTAGAGAGCGTGCAGACCAGTTGCGGCTGGGGTGTGCCGGTCATGGCGCTGGAGCGCGAGCGGGTCACGTTGGTCAAATATCATGCGCAATCGGACCCTGAGAAATGGGCAACGAAGATGGCGACGCGCACCCGCAGCATCGACGGCTTACCGACGCGGCCGACCGACCGCTTCATCGCCGGGGATGCCTCCGCGATCCTCGGTGATTGACCGGATATGAGCCTCGTCGAACTGGCGCGCTTCGCCAACGCACATGAGGCAGAGCTGGCGCGCGGGCGGCTGGAGTCTGTCGGCATTCATGCTTTCTGCTTCGACAGCGGCATGAACATCGGTGAGGGGGTCGGCTTCCTCATCCCGGTAAGGCTGATGGTGCTCGACGAGGACCGCGCCGAAGCCGCCGCAATACTGGGCGACGCGCTGCCGTGAGGATCAAGGTTGCCAGCTACAATATCCATAAAGCTATCGGCCTCGACCGGCGACGCGACCCCGAACGCATCCTCTCGGTGCTCAAGGAAATCGATGCCGATGTCGTCGCATTGCAGGAGGCCGACCGGCGTTTCGGTAGCCGCAATAGCTGCCTGCCACGCCAGATGATCGACGATCACGGCGTCTATCGCGCCGTGCCGCTTGACACCCGGCCCGACAGTATCGGTTGGCACGGAAATGCGCTGCTGGTGCGCAAGGGGGTGGAAATCGTCGATGCCGCCATCGTGCCGCTGCCGACGCTAGAGCCGCGCGGGGCGATCCGTGCCGACCTGTTGATCGGCGGGCAGGCACTGCGCGTGGTGGGAATGCATCTCGACATTTCGGGCATCCGGCGGCGGCAACAGATCCGTACGATATTGGCGCATATCGGCGATTGCCCGCACCCCTGCCCGACTGTGATGATGGGCGATCTCAACGAATGGTCGGCGAGCGGCGGATCATTGCGCGCCTTCGGCGACTGGCCGGTGCTCGCACCGGGCCGCAGTTTTCATAGCCGTCAGCCGATCGCCATGCTCGACCGAGTGATCCATTCACCCGACATGATGGCGGTTTCCTGCGGCGTGCATCACAGCGCATTGGCGGCGCGCGCGTCGGATCATCTGCCGGTGTGGGCCGATCTGACTGCCTGAAAATCAGGCAGGCGCCTTTCGCAGTCGCACAATAATTGAGCGGACTGCGTAATATTCAGTCCCTTTTTGCCCCTCAGTCACGCTGTTCCGTGCCTGGCACGACCGTTGCAGGACGGTTTGTTGCAGCAGCTATCAACAAAGGGGGCGTATGCGACTGATCATAGCCATCATCAAACCGTTCAAGCTCAACGAGGTGCGCGAAGCGCTCACCGGTCTGGGCGTCAACGGCATGACCGTCACCGAAGTCAAAGGCTTCGGTCGTCAAAAGGGCCAGACCGAAATCTATCGTGGTGCCGAATATGCCACCAACATGGTTCCCAAGGTGAAAATCGAACTGGTCTGCGACAGCGACATCGCCGCGCGCGCCGTCGAGGTGATCCAGCAAACCGCCGGGACCGGCAATATCGGCGACGGCAAGATTTTCGTTCTCGACGTGGCCGAGGCGGTGCGCATCCGCACCGGCGAAACCGGGGAGGCTGCGCTGTGAGCACAGGCATCGCTTCAAGTATGAAGGACAACAGGGGAATGCAGCACCTATTTGCACGAACCGCCGCGATGGGCGCGGCGGCAACCGCACTGGTATCGAGCGCAGCGGCCTGGGCCGCCACCGCCGCCGCCGCTGCCACTGACGCCGCAACCCAAACCGTAACCGAGGCCGTCGTCGCCGTCGCCGACGGCCCGATCAAGGCACCGACCGTCGAACAGATGGCCGGCATGGTCGACAAGGGTGACACGACATGGATGCTGATCAGCTCCGCGCTGGTCCTGCTGATGTCGATTCCGGCGCTGGCGCTGTTCTACGGCGGGCTGGTCCGCACCAAGAACATGCTCAGCCTGCTGATGCAGGTGTTCATGATCGTCAGCGTCGCGGCGCTGGTCTGGGTCGGCTGGGGCTACAGCATGGCCTTCACCTCGACCGGCACGCCGTTCCCGACGCTGGTCGGTGGGTTCGACAAGGCTTTTCTAGCGAACGTGAACGCGGCAACCTTTGCCGCCACCTTCAGCAACAACGTCTATATCCCGGAATATGCGTTCGTCGTGTTCCAGATGACCTTCGCCTGCATCACGCCGGCGCTGATTGTCGGGGCCTTCGCCGAACGCATCAAATTCACCCCGCTGATCATCTTCACGGTGCTGTGGCTAACCTTCGCTTACTTCCCGATCGCGCACATGGTCTGGTATTGGGCAGGTCCGGATTTCTTGACTGATACCGTGGTCAGGGATGCAGCCGGGACGCTGATGTCGCAGGATGCGGGCTATCTGTGGGGGATGGGCGCGCTCGACTTCGCCGGCGGCACCGTCGTGCATATCAACGCCGGTATCGCTGGTCTGATCGGCTGCCTCATCGTCGGCAAGCGCGTCGGCCATGGCAAGGAAGCCACCCCGCCGCATTCGCTGACCATGACGATGATCGGTGCTTCGCTGCTGTGGGTGGGCTGGTTCGGCTTCAACGCAGGCTCCAACCTCGAAGCCAACGGCATCGCCGCGCTGGCCTTCATCAACACCTTCGTCGCTGCTGCCGGAGCCGCTGTGGCGTGGTGCGTGATCGAACAGTTCCACCATGGCAAGCCGTCGCTGCTCGGTGCCGTCACCGGAGCAGTCGCTGGCCTCGTCGCGATCACGCCGGCCAGTGGTTTCGCCGCACCGATGACCGCGGTCCTGCTTGGTTTCGCTGCGTCGGGCTTCTGCTACCTGTTCGTCGCTTTTATCAAGAACAAGCTGGGCTACGACGACACGCTCGATGTGTTCGGTGTGCACGGCGTCGGCGGCATTGTCGGCGCTATCGGCACTGCGATCGTTGCTGACCCTGCGCTCGGCGGGCAGAGCTACTTCGACTACACCGTGTTTCCAGCGGTGCTCGCCCCCTATGACATGGTCGTGCAGTTGAAGACGCAGCTTTGGGCGGTTGGCACGACCGTGCTGTGGACCAGCATCATCTCGGCCATCCTGTTCTACGGTCTTAAATTCACCATGGGTCTGCGCCCCACCGAGGAAGCCGAGCGCGAAGGCCTCGACCTCACTGAACATGGCGAACGCGCCTACAATTATTGACGAGCTTGGGGGCTGTCGCCTCTCCCTCCCTCCTCTCTTCCCGGGAAGACGGTGGTCCCCAACCCAGGTTCCTCCTGCGAACCGCCTGGCCCGGAGTTTATCTCCGGGCCATTTTTTGTCTTCTGCGTAAATCGCCAGCGCGATCGCCCTGCTGCGCAAAAATATGGCATCACTGCTGTCAGAAAAGGCATTTTACCCCTTTTCATTGCCGCGAATCAGCGTCATAAGAATGTCACGAGTTTCGGGAGGGGAGAGCCCGGAAGGCTGGGTCGGAGAGCGCATCGCGCCTCCGGCCCGTTTTTTTTGGCGCTATTGCGGCGGCGCGCAGGTGACCGGTGGCAGAGCCGGTTCGACCTCCGCCGGACGATCGGTGGCAATGACCACCACGCCATCGCGGACCAGATCGGCATATTCGGACGGATCGCCGTCGGCCAGCCAACGGTCGTCAAGTCGCTCGCCTGCCCTGCCCAACGTCGCGAAAATCGGCTCGATACCATCCGCGCGCAACGCCGCAAAATGGCGCGGCGATGGGTCGCGCGTGCCGGTGAAAGCCAGCGTCTGCCTCGGATCGACCGCGATGCGACTGGGTCGGCTGTTTGCATAAATGCCGATCGAGATCATCAACTCGGGTGCCATCTGCGCGACGCTTTCGGCATCGGCGTCGGTATAGGTGATGATCAATGCATTCTCTTGCGCGTCAGCCGCGCGAACTGCGGCGACGACATCCTCGAACGGCACGCCGCGTTTGACGTCGAGCTGGACGATGGCGTTGCGCTGGCGGGCCAGTGCCAGTGCATCAGCTAAACTGGGGATGGTTGATCGGGTGACGGCGCCGTCGTCATCCTTCAACCGCAGCCGGGACAGTGCGCGCCAGCGCACATCGCTCGCCGTGCCGCGCCCGGTCGTCGTCCGCTCCAGCCTGTCGTCATGCAGCAGGAACAGCGTGCCGTCGGCGCTGCGCTGCACATCGATTTCGAGCAGCGCGCGCGGATTGCGGTCGAGCGTGGCGCGCATTGTTTCCAATGCGTTTTCAGGCAGGCCAGCGGCGGGGCCGGCACGGTGCGCGCCGACGACGGCTTCGCCGCGTGCCCGCAGGCAATCGAAATAGGGAGCGAGCACCGGTTGATCGCCGGACGGCGCTTCCGCGACAGCGGAGCAGCCAGGCAGCAGCAGCGCGATAACTGTCAGGGCAGAATATCTCATCATGGCGCACTCCACCCCTGCGGCACTGCCCGCACCTTCAAGGTCCGCTCCGGCAGGAGGTAGCGTTGCGCCAGCGTCTGCAAATCCGCAGCAGTCGCGCTGCGCACCTCGGCAATGGCGTTGCGGCTGCGGTCTAGCCGGGCAGGATCGCTCGACGCATTGGCGACATAGGGCAGCCAATAGGCGTTCTCTCGCCGCGATTGGCTGAGCCGTTCGACCAGCGGATTGCGGGCGCGGTTGAGGATGTCGTCGCTAACCGGCGTCGTGCGCAGTTCGGCGGCAATCGTGTCGATGGCGGCATCGACTGCCGCGATGTCGCCGACCGCGACATTGCTCGATGCGACCATGTAGCCGAAGCCGGGATAGTCCGACGACAGGCTGGCTCCGGCGCTCGGGCTGTAGGTCTGGCCCAGCCGTTCGCGCAGTTCGTCGATCAGCAATATGCCCATCACCTGCGACAGTAGCTCGATCCGCATCGCCTCCCCCAGATCGGCATCGTCACGCGCCTGCCAATAGGTTTGGACGATGGCCTGATCGGCCTCGCCCTTGTGGACCAGTGTGCGTGTTGTCCGGTCGCTGGCGAAGGTGCGGACGCGGGCTTCCTCACGCGGATCGAACGTAGCGCGTCGTTCGGGCAATGTCCCGAAGGTGGCGGCGATGGCGGCGATGGCGGCGTCTTCATCGACTGCGCCGACGATGCCGATTTCGATGGCTCCGTTCCCCACGCTGTCCGCCACCGCCGCGCGATAGGCGGGCCAGTCGAGCGCCAGCATCGTCTCCAGCGGCGGCTGCACCAGACGCGGATCGCCATCGGCGATGATAGCCCCGACATCGCGGCCGAGCACCGCTGCCGGTGTCGCATCGCTCGCGGCATATTGCTGCGGCAGCACCCGGCGGAACAGGTCGAGCGCCTCGGGGCGATAGCCGGGGTGGGTCAGGAAAGCGGCAAACAATTGCGATTGCAGCAGCAGGTCGTCGGGCGTGGTAACGGCGGACAAGGTGAAACTGTCAGTGGCGAGGCCGAACGACGAGCCCACCGTGCGCCCGGCGGTGATGCTGCGTAGCTCATCGACGCTGTGCGCCTCCAACCCGCCGAGCGGGACCAGTGCGGCGAGGGCGACGCGGGTCGGATCGTCGCGGGTGTTGAGCAGCGCGCCGCCGTCGATCCGCACCTGCATGCGCAGGCGATCGTCCTCATAATCGGTGCGCTTGATATTGAGCATGACTCCATTGGCAAAGCGGATGCGGCGGATGCCGAGATCGTCGATGCGGTCGTCGCTGACCACGGCGCCGGGGGTGCCGAAATCGGTGTAAGCAAAGGCTTGCTCGGAGCGCGCGGCGGGCGGAATCACCGCCACGCGGGTGGCATTGTCGAACGCCGCGAGCACGGCATCGCTGCCGCCCGCCACCTGGGTCTCGCTCGTCACCCGGACCAGCGGTGCACCGAAGCCGTCGGTCAGTTCGCGAAAGGCAGCGGTGACGCTGGTCGCGGTGACGCCCGGTACGAACTCCTCGAACAGCGCCGCGCGGAAGGCGGGGGTGGTAACGATGCTGCGGCCATCGGCGACCGCCAGCAGCCGCGCCGCCAGCGCCGCGCTGCGCCTGGTTGCGACACCGGCGACCTCGTTGCGGATGGCGGTGCGGTTGATGGCGATCTGTTCGGCGACTTCGGCGTCAGTAAAGCCATGTTCGCGGGC
Source organism: Sphingomonas sp. (assembly GCA_043727035.1). Lineage (GTDB taxonomy): Bacteria > Pseudomonadota > Alphaproteobacteria > Sphingomonadales > Sphingomonadaceae > Sphingopyxis. The sequence continues at coordinate 43,968 of JAYSZB010000131.1, forward strand.
GCGGCGCAACTCGTTCTCGATGGCGGCGAGCGCCAGCGGCCATGCGCCGTCGCGGGTGCTGGCGGTCAGCGTCATGCTGATTGCCATGTCGAAATTACCGCCTTCGCTAAAACTGGCGGACGTGAACGGCGCGCCCGGCATCAGCGCGATGCGCGACAGGCGGCGTTCGACGATCGCGTCGCCGATCGCTTCGAGCGCGCGGATACGGCGTTGCTCGCGCGTATCGGCTTCGAGCGCCCATGGTTTGAACCAGGTAACTGAAACGCTCTCGCCGATCGCCGGATGGACGAACAGATCGGCCCCGGCTGTCCGGGTTAAGCTGAGTTCTCCCGCCACCGGATCGGCCCGCGCCGCGCCGCGCCCCTGCCAGCCGGAAAAGCGGCGCTGGATCTCCGCCACCATGCTGTCGACATCGATGTCGCCGACGATCACCAGCGTCGCGCGTTCGGGCCGGTACCAGTCGTCATAGAAAGCGCGCAACCGCGTCGCGGGAGCGGTGCGGATGACCTCCTCGGTGCCGATCGGCAGCCGGTCGGGGACCAGCGTGCCGCCGAACAGGAAGCCGAGCTGCCCCATCAAGTTGCGCAGCGCATAGGTGTCGCGCGCGCGCCGTTCGGACAGGATGACGCCGCGTTCGCGTGTTACAGCATCGGGCGCGATGGTCAGTTCGCTGGCGACCTCTCGCAGCAGCATCAGCCCGGTGTCGATCAGATCGGGCGTGTTTTGCGGCAGATCGAGCTGGTAGGTGGTGGCATCGAAGCCGGTCGAGGCATTGGTGTCCGCGCCGAACGCCAGCCCCTTGCGCTCGAGCAACCGGACCATCTCCCCCTCGGGCACGTTGGTCGATCCGTTGAACGCCATATGTTCGAGAAAATGCGCGAGGCCGCGCTGGTCGTCGGCTTCGGCGAAGCTGCCGATGTCGAACTGGAGGCGCATGGCGATGCCGCCGCGCGGGGTGGTGTTGCGCTGAAGCGCGTATTTCATCCCGTTGGGCAACACGCCGAAGCGCACGTCGGGATCGGCGGGGAGGTCGCTTATCGCATAGCCCCAAGCTTGCGCAGCGGGGGTCTGCGGGTTGACGGCTGTCCGGGTGGCAGGGACTGCAGCTTGCGCGGTGGCGACGGCGGTGGTTGCAAGCAGAGCGATGGCGGCAATGAGCGAGCGGATCATGCCCGCCTTGTCGCGAGGCCAAGCAGAACGGTCAATGGCTAGCGCATGGCTTGGCAGTCGGGGCGACGCGGAAATTTACAGTGGCTGGAGGTTGACGAAGTTCGCACCAGAACGCGGTTCGAGCTGCGCGCATCCAGAAGCCGTTGACGTATGTGCGACCTTGCGTGGTGTCTGGATGGAATTTTTGCGTAGGGCGTGCAGCGGCGTTCCATCCCGATGGAGGGACGTGGCGGTGGGATCGACGATGGCAAAGAGCGGACCGATTGAGAGCATAACAGGATCAGATGTTGTAGGAAAGTATTTTATGGTGCGCCCGCGGAGGTAAAGAGGGTTCACGCGGAGGGGCGGCGAAGAAAGAGAAGAATGGTTCGCGCAGAGGCGCAGAGGGCGCAGAGGAGGTATGCGGCGAAGCCGCCCTGCGGTCCGGGCGTTGCGGTGGGCCCAAGCCAGGCGATGAACAGCCGCTTCGCGGGATAGCCCAAGTCCTCTGCGCCCTCTGCGCCTCCGCGCGAACCCTCTCACTTCCGCTTCTTTCTTGCTTGCGTTTCCGCGCGATAATTCCTTTGCGGGAGCACATGCCTTCGCACACACTCCCCTGATGACGACACACACCGCTACCTGCCGCTGCGGCCAGTTCCGCGTGACAGCCACCGGCGAGCCGGGGCGGGTGTCGGTTTGCCATTGCCTAGACTGCCAGCGGCGCAGCGGCAGCGCCTTTTCGTATCAGGCGCGCTGGCCGGAGGACCGTGTGACCTTCGCGGGCGAGTGGCGCGAATGGGACAGCGTGGGCGACAGCGGAAAATGGGGCCGCTTCCGTTTCTGCCCGACCTGCGGATCGACCGTCAGCTATGTCATCGAGGCGATGCCGGGGCTGGTCGCGGTGGCGGTGGGGGCGTTTGCCGATCCGTTGTTTCCGGCACCGGTGTTTTCGGTTTGGGAGGAGCGGAAACATGCGTGGGTTGAGGTGACGGGGGATGGGGTGGAGCATTGGGGGTAAAAGCGTCATAGGAGCGATTGACGGACATTGCCAAAGTCGGCAATCTTGGACACGGAGATGACCTATGGCCACGATGAATATCTGTCTGCCTGATCCAATGAAGACGTGGGTTGAAGCGCAGATCCGAACCGGCCGTTACGGGAATGTCAGCGATTTTGTCCGTGATTTGATTCGGCGCGAGCAGGAGCGCCATGAAAAGATTGCCCAAATGCAGCGGCGGGTCGACGAGGGCAGAGCGAGCGGCATCTCACGCGAAAACATGGAGGATATTCGCGCACGCGCAAGACTGCGGGCTGGTATTTTCGATTAATCGTGCGTCGCGCTCTGATTGAAGTAGCCAAGCTTGATTTTGAAAGAGCATAATTGAAATGGCGGTTCTCAAATATATCGCTTGGACAATGATAATAATTCCAACCGTTATATTCTTTGTATTGGTTTTCCTAGCACCGAGTGCAATACTAGGAAATAACTCATTTGATCTTTCGTTGATTTTCAATGTTATAGGCATTGCTCTGGGGTACTACAGCTTAATATTTTCTGCCTATGCTGCTTTACAGGTTCAGCAACTCGCTGGAGTTTACTTCTTCAAATTCCGCTCGCCTGAGATATTGAAGAAACTGAAAAAGATTACAAACGACGTGAGCGACTTCGGAAGCGAACCATCAATGGAACTGAACTCACAAATATTCATGTCAGAGTCACTCGTTGCTTTCCGTTCAGCGAAGCGGGTCAATAACAAGCATGTGAAGCGAGTAGCGAAGGAAGCTGAAATATCTCTTCGAACGCTTAAGAAAAGCATGATTTCAACATGCATAAATGGTGTATCCGCAGGCGAGATTCCAAACTATTGGGACTTCTATCAGAAGATATCTGAGTTGATGGATGAAATGAGCACTCAAATCGATGAAGCAAGGGCTATGCCATGAGTTATACAAACGAACAATGGCGGTCAGCCATTACAAAGTTGCTAACGATGACATCAAAAAACGACATTAAATGGGGGCCTAGCGACCTGTACCAAGGTGACGCTTGGACTGTCGTCGATAGCTCGCTCGCAGCAGAGGTCGGGAACAAAGCGTATGTCATATCGCAAACAAGAACCAGATATTACATAGATGAAGAACAATACACGTGGACTGGTAATCTTATATTTTCAATATATCTTAATATTGGGTTTGATGGATATGAACGTATTGCGACAGCGCCAGCACTAAGTTCACTGAACGGACTCCTTGAAGCCGCCGAAAATAATATGGCTTTCAATCGCAAGGCGCTTGACGATCTCTTGTGAATGAGAGCGCGGCCTCTTCACAAAAGTTTTATTCAAGACCCTCAGATGCATTATTAATCTCTGGGACTATTGTCGTCATCGTCGGGTTTGATTCTAATCATCGCTATCGCCCCTTCCCGTTCCGGGGAGATTTTACCCCCCCTTCTTCTTCCGATGGCTCTCCAGATCGAGCACCGCTGTATTGGCATCCTCGGGCAGCAGCCCCAGCCTTCTCGCCACTTCCTGATAGGCCTCGACCTCGCCGCCCAGGTCCTGCCGGAAGCGGTCCTTGTCGAGTTTCTCGCTGGTCGCCATGTCCCACAGGCGGCAGCCGTCGGGGCTGATTTCGTCGGCGAGGATGATGCGGCTCCAGTCGCCGTCCCACAAACGGCCGAATTCCATCTTGAAATCGACCAGCCGGATGCCGACGCCGGCGAACATGCCGCAGAGGAAATCGTTCACGCGGATCGCCAGATCCTGCATGTCGTGCAGCTCTTCCTGGCTGCACCAGTTGAAGCAGGCGATATGCTCCTCGCTGATCAGCGGATCGCCGAGCGCGTCGTCCTTGTAATAGAATTCGATCAGCGTGCGCGGCAGCGGGCTGCCCTCCTCCAGCCCGAGCCGGGTGACGATGCTGCCCGCCGCGACGTTGCGCACGACCACCTCGATCGGCACGATCTCGACCTGACGGATCAATTGCTCGCGCATGTTGAGCCGCTTGATGAAATGGGTGGGTACGCCGATGTGGCCGAGCAGGGTGAAGATATGCTCGGAAATCCGGTTGTTGAGCACGCCCTTGCCGTTGATCGTGCCGCGTTTCTGCGCGTTGAACGCGGTCGCGTCATCCTTGAAATACTGGATCAGCGTGCCGGGCTCGGGCCCCTCATAAAGAATCTTGGCCTTGCCTTCGTAGATCTGGCGGCGACGTGCCATGGCGGTGCGGTCCTTTGTGGCGACCCGTCCCGTGGAGAAGGGGCATGGCCGCGAAAATAGCTTGCCCCGGCTGCGGTAAGCGCGTGCGCTCGACCGGGCCGGGGCTTGTGACCCGGTTAGCGGAAATGGGGCGGCGGTGCAATTGCGGGTTGCACGGGCGCGCGAGGGTGGCAGGGTGTCGGCAAAGCAAAGGGAGAGAAAAATGTCCGAAGCCCAGATCAAGACCGCGCGCGAAGGCAGCGTCATGCTGGTCACGCTGCACCGCCCCCAGGCGATGAACGCCTTTACCGCGCAGATGAAGGACGAACTGATCGCGGCGCTCGACGAGGCCGATGGCGACGATGCCGTGCGCGCGGTGGTGTTCACCGGCGACGGCGAGCGGGCCTATTGTGCGGGGGCGGATTTGAGCGCGGGGGCGGCGACTTTCGATTACGACAAGCGCGGGCGCGGTGACGCGCGGGACGGTGGCTCCTCACCCGTTGGCGAGGACGGCAGCATCGACTGGTCGCACCCGCTGGTCCGCGATTCGGGGGGCGAGCTGTCGTTGCGCATCTTTGCGTCGAAAAAGCCGGTGATCGGGGCGATCAATGGTGCCGCCGTCGGCATCGGCGCGACGATGACGCTGCCGATGGACATGCGGCTGGCGAGCACCACCGCGCGCTACGGCTTCGTCTTTGCGCGGCGCGGGATCGTGCCCGAGGCGGCGTCGAGCTGGTTCCTGCCGAAGCTGGTGGGGATGCCGACCGCGCTCGACTGGTGCATGTCGGGGCGGATTTTCGGGGCGGAGGAAGCGCTGGAAGCGGGGCTGGTGCAGTCGATCCATGAGCCGGGCGCATTGCTCGACGCGGCGTTCGCGCTGGCGGCCAAGCTGACGGCGGAAAGCTCGCCGGTGTCGATCGCTGCGACCCGGCACATGCTGTGGCGGATGGCGGGCGCGAGCCATCCCAATGTCGCGCACCGCTGGGACAGCCGGATGATCTTCGCGCGCGGGCGGATGAGCGATGCCAAGGAGGGCGTCGTCAGCTTCCTCGAGAAGCGCCCGGCGGTGTTCACCGACAGCGTGGCGGACGATTATCCGCGGTTCGAGCCGTTCGATGTCGATCCGGGGTATGAGTGATCCTGTTCACGCGGAGACGCGGAGACGCGGAGAAGAAAAAGTAGAGTTTCGCGCAGAGGCGCAGAGGACACAGAGGGGTTGTGCTCGCGGCGAAACCGCTCTTTCATTCAAAGGTGGGGTCGACGAGATCGGGGAGGCCGCTTAGGGCGTGATGACATCAAATCGCATCACTAAGTCATTCCCGCGAAAGCGGGAATCCAGGGGCGGACAGCACTGCTCTGTGCCGCCCTGGATTCCCGCGTTCGCGGGAATGACACGGTGGGTAATTCAACCTGATGTCATCACGCTCTAGCGGCATATTCTTCTCTTCGGCCTCTGCGCCTCTGCGCGAAACTCTACTTTTCTTCTCCGCGCCTCCGCGTGAAACCGTTGCTCACTCCACTCCGTCGCATACGCGGATGTCGCCGGGCGCGGGGCGGGTGCGGGCGCGGACGAACCGCGCGAAATAGCCGCCGGCATTGGGTTTCTCGACAAACTCCAGCGGACGATAACCGACCGCCTGAAATTCACAGATCAGCAGCGGCAACGGGGTGCCGTGCTGGGCGATGGGGCGGTTGCCGTCGACGACGATGACCTGTCCGTCGCCGCGCAAGGCCGGCCACAGATGCCAGAGGAAGGCGTAAGGCTCCTCGATCTCATGATACATATGCACCATCAGCACCCGATCGAAACTGTTGGCGGGCAGCTTGGGATCGGCGGCTCCGCCCAGTTGCACCGAGACATTGTCGAGCCGCTCGCTGCGCACGCGCAGACCCAGCCGGTCGATCGCTCCGGGCATGATGTCCTGCGCCAGCACCCGGCCGCCCTCGCCGACCCGCGCCGACAGGCGGATGGTATAATAGCCGTCACCGGCACCGATATCGGCGACGCTCATCCCCGGTGCGATGCCCGCCCGGTCCATGACATCGTCGGCCTCTCCGAGCCGGTCGCGGGTGTCCTCGTCCGACCAGCGGGTCGACACCGTGGGGGCGACCGGACGGTTGGCACTGGGAAATTCGGTGGCGTTGACGGGACGGTCGCCGCCAGTGGGCAGCATGTCGCAGGCGGGGAGGAGCGCGGCTGCGGACAAAAGGGCCAAGATGCGCGCAAATCTGACCATCGCTACCCCATTGCGCTCAGGCTGAGCCTGTCGAAGCCCCATCGATCATGCTCATGGCGGATGGCTGGCGCTTCGACAAGCTCAGCGCGAGCGCGGTGGAGAGGGTGCGCGGGATTCAGGAAACGGGTCCTGCGATCAATCGACATCCTCGACCTCGACCTTTTCACCGGTCACCCGCTGTGCGAGCGCCGCCGCCATGAACGGATCGAGCGCGCCGTCGAGCACGTCGCCCGGCGCGGTCGAGGTGACGCCGGTGCGCAGATCCTTGACCAGCTGATAGGGCTGGAGGACGTAGCTGCGGATCTGATGCCCCCAGCCGATGTCGGTCTTCGACGCGGCACTGGCAGTTGCCTCGGCCTCGCGCTTTTGCAGTTCCTGCTCATACAGCCGCGCTTTCAGCTGCTTCATCGCCTCGGCGCGATTCTTGTGCTGCGACCGCTGGTTCTGGCACTGGACGACGATGTTGGTCGGCAAGTGGGTGATCCTGACCGCGCTGTCGGTAGTGTTGATGTGCTGCCCGCCGGCCCCCGACGCGCGATAGGTGTC
>JAYSZB010000132.1:0-17208 GCA_043727035.1 Sphingomonas sp.
CGCGACGCTGACGGGAGCGGCGCTCACCAGTCTCTATGGCAATGCGCGCGACAATACGCTGTTCGGCAATAATAGCGCCAACACGCTCGACGGCTTCACTGGCAATGACCAGCTGACCGGCAATGCCGGTAATGATACGCTGATCGGCGGGATGGGCAGCGACACGATGAACGGAGGGGCCGACCGTGACCGGCTGACCGGCGGCGCAGGGCAGGATTTCTTGACCGGCGGCACCCAGTCCGATGTGTTTGCCTTCGGCATCGGCGACATGGGCACGAGCCAGGGCGCCGCCGACCAGATTCTCGATTGGAGCGGCCTCGCCGGCGGCCAGGGCGACCGCATCGAGCTGACCGCGATCGACGCCAATACGGCGAATGGCAGCGGCACCAATGAGACGTTCGCCTTCATCGGCGGCGCGTCCTTCTCCAACGTGGCGGGGCAGCTGCGCTTCGAGGTGATCAGCGGCAACAGCTTTCTGATGGGCGACACCAATGGCGATGGCGTGGCCGACCTGTTCCTGCGGCTCAACGGCGTGGTGACGGTGGGGGCGGGCGATCTGTCGCTGTAAGGCAAGCCGACAATGGCTGCGGTCAGCCGAATCCCTGCGCCAGGAACCGCTCCGCCACGCCCGCGTGCCACGCCGCGCCGCGCGCCATGACGCTGTCGTCGAGGACCATGTGGTTGGAGTGGAGGCCGCAGCACGCCTTCCAGTCCGCACCCTCGTGGCTCGCCCCGAGCCAGAACATCGCGCCGGGAACTTTCTCGAGCACGTAGGCGAAATCCTCTGCGCCCATAACCGGATGGTCCATGCGCCGCCATGCGTCGGCACCGAACAGGTCGCGCACCACCTGCGCGCCGAAATCGACCGCGCGACTATCGCAGATGGTTACCGGGAAGCCCTCGGTTATCTCGACCTCTGCGGTGCAGCCATGCGCGGCGGCGATATGCGGGGCGAGCCGGTGCAGCTCCTCCGCCACCCGCGCGCGTTGGCCGGGGCTCAATGTGCGGATGGTGCCGAGCAGTTCGGCGGTTTCGGGGATGATATTGTTGGTGGTGCCCGCGCTGATTTTCGCCACCGTCACCACGGCGGGATCGAACACCGAGATGCGCCGCGTCACCATCGTCTGGATAGCGGAGACGATGGCGCAGGCGACGGGAATGGGGTCGATGGCATCGTGCGGCATCGAGGCATGGCCGCCTGCGCCTTTGACGGTGATACGCAGGACATCGGACGAGGCGAGCAGTGCGCCGCCCTTGCTGGCGAACAGGCCGTGCGGCGCGTTGGGCATGATGTGGAGCGCGAAGGCGGCGTCGGGCAACGGGTCGATCAGGCCGTCGTCGAGCATGAAGCGCGCGCCATGATGCCCCTCTTCGCCCGGCTGGAACATGAACATGACGGTGCCGGTCAGCTCCTTGGCCCGCGCGCACAGCAGTTTTGCCGCGCCGACCAGCATCGCCACATGCGTGTCATGGCCGCAGGCGTGCATGGCGCCGGGGATGGTGCTGCCGTAATCGACGCCGGTTTCCTCGGTCAGCGGCAGCGCGTCCATATCCCCGCGCAGCAAGACGCGACGGCCCCCGTCTTTTGCTGAAGCGCCACCGCCGCAGTCGAGCGTGGCGACGAGGCCGGTGGTCGATGGCCCTTCACGGAACGTCAGCGGCAAACCAGCCAGCGCCTCCTTGATCTTGGCCAGCGTCAGCGGGTTGTGCAGGCCGAGTTCGGGTTCGCGGTGGATGGCGCGGCGCAGCGCGACGAGATCGGGCAGGATTGTCGTCGCGGCGGCGTGCCAGTGGGTGGTAGGGGCGTTCATGGAATGGCCTTTTCAGGGATGACGCGATAATGGTGCCGCCAGTTTAGCGCAAAGTCGAGGTCAGCGCTTCCCCCCGAACAGCTGCCGCCCCGCCAGATCGAGCATGATTTCCTCGCTGCCGCCGCCGATGGCGTTGACACGCACCTCGCGGTAGATGCGTTCGACCTTGCTGCCGGTGATATAGCTGGCACCGCCGAGCACCTGCGCGGCTTCGCGGGCGACATGTTCGAGCATTTGCGTCGCCTGCACTTTGAGCATGGCGAAGTCGGCGGGGCGGTCTTGGCCCTCTCGCACCTGCCAGGCGCACAGATCGACCCATGCCTGGGTGGTGTCGATGCGCTGGGCCATGCCGGCGAGCTTGATGCGGATCGCCTGATGGCCGACCAGCGGCTTGCCGAAGGTGTGGCGGTTTTGCGCCCACTCCGCCGCCTCGGCGAGGCAGACTCTTGCATAGGCGCAGCAGCCCATCGCCATGCCCAGCCGCTCGCTGTTGAAATTGCGCATGATGCCGATGAAACCGCCGTTCTCCGGCCCGATCAGGTCGGTGGCGGGGACACGGACGTCGCTGAAATGGATCGCGGCGGTGTCGCTGCAGCGCCAGCCCATCTTGTCGAGACGGGTGCGCTCCACGCCGGGGGCGGTCATGTCGATCAGCAGCAGCGAAACGCCGCTGGCGCCGGGGCCGCCGGTGCGGACGGCGCAGGTCAGCCAGTCGGCGCGCATGCCTGAGGTGATGAACATCTTGCTGCCGTTGACGATGTAGCTGTCGCCATCGCGTTTTGCCGTGGTGCGCAGGTTAGCGACGTCCGATCCGCCCGATGGCTCGGTGATGCCGAGTGCGATGATCTTTTCGCCCGCCAGCACGGGCACGGCGACGCGCTGCTTCATCTCCTGGCTGCCCATGGCAAGGATCGGCGGCAGGCCGATGCCGTGGGTCATCAGACTTGCCCCCAAGCCACCCGCGCCGACCGCCGCCAGCTCCTCGGTCTGGACAAGGCCGTGGAAGATGTCGAAGCCGTCGGAGTGCCCGCCATATTCCTCTGGGTAGCGCAGGCCGAGGATACCCGCGTCGGCCGCCTTGCGATGGAGCTCGCGCGGCAGCTCGCCCTCTGCCTCCCACCGGTCGATGTGGGGGGCGACTTCGCGGGCGACGAAGCGGCGGACCGATTGCGCCAGCGCCTCGTGGGTTTCGGAGTAGAAGGGCGAGCGGGCGCGCCATTGGTCGAAATGGGTCATTGCTCTCTCCCTCGCCGCTCTCTTGATCTAGCGGCTGTGGTGCGTTGTGCTAGGCGCTGATGCTACCAATCATACGCTCCTGCGCTTGGCAACCATCATGCGATGCGCCACAAGACAATGATATGGAGATCGACCCATGAATACTGACGTCGCCGCAACATCGTCGCCAACGCACAACCAGATCATCCGGGGACTCGACAAATTGGCCATGTCTGCCGACGCAAAAGCTTTGTTGAGTCAAATTGCCGAGATAAGTGCGACAGTCGGCGGTCAGCTTATATATATGGGGCGTCGCATAATCGGTTTCATTCTCGACCTAATCCGCTGCTTCCCCAATACGGCTTTCGGGCTGATCGCTGCTTTTGTCGTTGCTACCTTGGTGTCGTCCGTTCCCCTCATCGGCGCTCTGATCGGCCCACTGCTGACGCCGCTGCTGTTGGCCCTGGGCGTGGCTCAAGGTTCATTTGCCGACATTCAAAGGGGAGACATTGCCGACCGGGTGAAGCATTTTATCGACGGTTTGGGTCTCGGAGCAGCGAGCGCGTGACGCCAGATTTCGTCCGCCATGAAGCAATGTTTGACGGCATAGAGCATGTGATCGCCGATCCACTGCGGTTCAAATTGAAGCTGAGCATCGGCGAAGATGCTTACACCAGCTTGCGTACGACGAAGAACCTGTGGAGGATATGGGACGTTGGCAGCGTCGCCGCATCGGGTGCAGCGCTGGCGAAATCGTCTGCGGTGGCGACCACATTCTTTGCATCGACGGCCTCTAGCGGCTTTTTGTCGATGATCGGATTGGGTGCCGCCGCCGTGACGCCACTCGGTTGGGTAGCAGCTGCTGCGGTTGCTTCGGGTACCGCATATTATGGGGTCATTCGGATAACCCAGTCGATGTCGGCATCGCGTGTGGACGCCATTCCCAAATTCATCAACACGCCGATCGACGTTCTGGCCGTGTCGCTATTCGACCTTATGTGCCCGCTAGCGCTGCGCGTGGCCGATATAGATAAGCAAATTCTGGACATCGAGCGGCGAACCATCGCGGATCATTTCATCGACGAATGGGGATATGATCGCGCCTATGTGGCGGGTGCCATGGCCATCATGGAAGAAACCATAAGTTCCGCTCGCGTGAAAGAACTGGCGCAAGCGTTGGCGCAATTTCAGGCAAACAACCCAGACTGCAATCCTGTGGCGATGCAATCCTCGCTGATCGGTTTGATCCGCAATGTCGCGGCGGTCGACGGGGCACTAGATGAACGCGAAGAACTGGCGATCGAAGCGATTGAACGGGCATTCAGGGATGAAACCGAACTGACGCTGCGGTCGGTTGGCCGATCGATGGCAGAATATACGGGAAGTGCTGCCACCGCCGTCAAACAAGCGGTCTCGCGAATGGCAAACCGACGGTCGGATAGCCAGGCTGGCCGCTAGCTGCGGCAGAGGTCTGAATCGTGTTGCGAACGCAACGCTTCGTCGTGCTTCAAGAATCGTTCATCGCACTGGCCCTAGGTTTGCACGTGGGAACAACGGCAAGAGGGGGTGACAGGAGTAGCGTGGGACCATGATGATGTTCGGGGGCAGGGTGAGGAGCATTATCGCAGCGAGCGCGGCGCTGGCGATGGCGGCTTGCGTCGGATCGCCGCAGCCGCGCACCGCGCCGCCGGTGGCGAACACCGGGACGCGGCCGTGGACGCCGCAGCCGCTGCCACAGCAGCCTGCGCAAGCACCGTCTCGGTTCGATCCGGGTATTACCCGTCCGCCCGCCGGGCTGGAGCCGGTGATTCATGAGATTTGGCGCAGCTTTCCCGGTCGCACCGGCATTGCCGTCCGCCGCGTCGATGGCGACTGGCTGGTGTCGCGGCGCGGGGATGAGTATTTTCCGCAGCAGAGCGTGTCGAAACTGTGGGTGTCGCTCGCGCTGCTCGACCGGGTCGATCGCGGCGAGGTGGCGCTCACGGATCGGATCGCTATCACCTCCGACGATCTGACGCTGTTCCACCAGCCGCTCGCTGCTCGGGTGCGCAGTCAGGGGCGGGTCGAGGAGACGGCGGGGGCGCTGCTCGATCTGGCGATTACCGGCAGCGACAATAGCGCCAACGATGCCCTATTGCGCCACGCGGGCGGGCCGGATTCGGTGCGGCGGTTTATCGATCGCCACGATCTGGGGCGCATCCGTTTCGGGCCGGGCGAGCGGCTGTTGCAGAGCCGCATCGCCGGACTGGACTGGCAGCAGCGCTATTCGGTCGGCAGTAGTTTCCAGACCGCGCGCAATGCCGTGCCGCTGGCGATGCGCCAGCAGGCGCTGCAGCGCTATCTTGCCGACCCGGAGGATGGCGCGAGCCCCGATGCAATTGTTGCTGCGCTGGCCCGCCTCGCGCGTGGCGAGTTGCTGAGCGACGCCTCTACCCGGTTGATGCTCGATACAATGGTGCGGACACGCAGCGGGCCGCAGCGGCTGCGCGCCGGGGTGCCGGCGGGCTGGCGGGTGGCGCACAAGACCGGGACCGGGCAGGTGCTGGGCGCAGTGTCCACCGGCTATAATGACATCGCCATCCTAACCGCGCCCGATGGCACGCGCTATGCGGTGGCGGTGATGATCGCCGATACCACCGCCAGCATTCCCCAGCGGATGGCGATGATGCAGAGCGTCAGCCGCGCGGTGGCGCACTATCACGGGCAATAGGCGGATCGGTAACATGAACGCGAAATGAACCAGTTCGGTTCGTCGCGCGGCGGCATCCGCTTATCCCCGAAACGAGCAATGACGGGGGCCGGGAGAGCCTGTGGTGCGTTGCGCCGGGTATGACACAGAAATCTCCCCCCTTCCGTTCGGCCGGTGCCGCGATTGCCGCAGTTCTGGCCCTTTCTTCAACTGCTGGTTATGCGCAGGAGATGACCGCTCCGGTTATTGCCCCCGCCCAGCCCGCCGCGCCGGCCATTGTCATTCCTCAGGCCGCGCCGCCAGCTGCCCCGGCACCGACGATCGTCATTCCGGTCCAGCCAAAAGCTCCTGCACCCAAGCCGGAAGTCGCGACCGCTGCTGTTCCGGCTCCACAGCCGCGCGTGGCTCGTAGCGCCGTCCGTCCGGCCCCCGTTGCATCAGCACCGCGCCGCGCTTCTCCGGCACTTGCGCCAGTTCAGACCATAGACGGCCCGCCCGCGACCGATGGGCTTCAGGCTCCGGTGGCTGCGACCGCGCCTGCCGATGTCGAATTCGCTCCGGTGCAAACACCTGTGGCCGAACAGCCACCGGTCGCTGTCTTGACCAGTGACGAGGGCCTGAGTGCTGGCGAGCTGGGTTTGATCGGTGGCGCGCTGGCCATTGGCGGGCTTGCGGCAGCCGCCATGCTCGCCGGACGTCGTCGCCGCGATCCCGATGCTGCACCAGAAGATTATGTTGCAGCGACCTTCATCCCGCGTCAGCCCGAGGCGGATCCGGCTGTCGCCATGCCGATGGCTCACCCGCGCACGGCTGCGCAGGGAGGCGTGCCCATTGCCGCTGCGGACACTGCGGCAACGGTAACGCCGTTCAAGCCGCTCTACAGCGCGCAACCGGCACAGCCCGCTGTCGCCGGGTCTGCCGATCGGCATGTCCGCTTGGCGGAGCAGGGCCCGACGGCGGACAATCCGTTCCTGACGCGCAAGAACCGTATGCGTCGTGCCCGCTTCCTCGATGCGCAAGACGCGAAGGGTTTGGGTTCGACCCTCAGCGGTAACTGGCTGGATGACAGAAATGCCCGCTTCCGCACCGCTGCGGCGCGCTGAACCGGGCAAGCCAAGCCCAACAAAAAGGGCGCCTCCCTGACAGGAGGCGCCCTCTTTTTTATGCCGTGCGCCCTAGGGTCTTGACCCTAGGCGCAGCGACGCGAAGATTACTTCAGCTCGACGACACCGCCGACAGCTTCGATCTTCTTCTTCAGCTCTTCGGCTTCGGCCTTGTTGATGCCTTCCTTGATCGCCTTGGGAGCGCTCTCGACCAGAGCCTTGGCTTCGCCGAGGCCCAGACCGGTGATGGCGCGGACTTCCTTGATCACCTGGATCTTGTTGCCACCGTCGCCGGTCAGGATGACGTCGAATTCGGTCTGCTCTTCGACAGCAGGGCCAGCTTCGGCAGCCGGGCCAGCAACGGCAACAGCAGCAGCAGCCGAAACGCCCCATTTTTCTTCGAGCATCTTGGAAAGGTCAGCCGCTTCGAGAACGGTCAGAGCCGACAGGTCTTCTACGATTTTGGCGAGATCAGCCATTTTATTTCTCCATGTCTACATGCCCCGGCGCGCATGGCGCAGGGCGGGTTCACTAAAGCTTATGCGTCTTCCTTGGCGGCGTAGGCGCCGAACACGCGGGCCAGCTGGCCTGCGGGTGCGACGGTGATCTGCGCCAGCTTGGTTGCCGGGGCCACGATCAGACCCACGATCTTCGCGCGCAGCTCGTCGAGCGACGGCAGCTCGGCCAGCGCTTTCACACCGGCCACATCGAGGACAGTATCGCCCATTGCGCCACCGACGATCTCGAACTTGTCGGTCGTCTTGGCGAATTCGACCGCGATCTTGGCGGCAGTGACGGGGTCGTCGCTGGTCGCAAGTCCGGTCGGACCGGTCAGCATGTCGCTGAGACCGGTATAGGCGGTGCCATCGAGCGCGATTTTGGCAAGACGGTTCTTGGTGACCTTGAAGCTGGCGCCAGCGTCACGCATCTTGATCCGCAGGTTGGTCGACTGTGCGACGGTCATGCCCAGATTACGGGTGACCACGACAGCGCCAGCTCCGGTCAGGGTAGCGCGCAACTCGGCAACAACGTCGGCCTTTTCATTGCGGTCCATGCCATTACTCCACTCATGCCCGTCGACTCCGAAGCGTCGACAAGCGGCTAAAACAGGCAACAGCCGAACCGGGAAACCCCGGTCAGCCGCCGCCATTCTTCTCATCCGTGGGGAATGGTCATGCCAACCCGATCAGGCCAGCGAACGCCGAACGATCCCTGGTTCAGGGCATCCGGTGAAAGACATGTCCCCGTCTAGGCTGGCGAATTAAGGGGATGTCTCTTGCGAGGTGGCCCCACCAACTGTCTCGGACGGTGACGGCAAGCAGAGCCTGCCGGTCGGGGTTGCGCATAGCGGTATCGACACGGGAGTCAACGGTTTCCGTCCCTCGCACTCTGCACATATTCTTCACCGGCCTTTCAACACCGCTGCACCGAGCGGCGCTAACGGATCGACAACCCAAGCCAGCGGAGAGCGTCGTGAAAGTAAAATTCATCCTGCCGGCGCTGACCGAAGCCAAAAGCCCATTCTGGCGCCCGATCAAATATTCGCTGTTCCCGCCGCTAGGTTTGGCGACGCTGGCGGCATTCCTTGCTCCCGACGATGAAGCCGAACTGATCGACGACCATGTCGAGACGCTGACCACCGACGACCGGCCCGATCTCGTCGTCATCCAGGTGTATATCACCAACGCCTACCGCGCCTATGCGCTGGCCGATCATTACCGCGCCAAAGGCTGCTTCGTCGTTCTCGGCGGTCTGCACGTTACCTCGCTGCCCGACGAGGCGGCAGCACATGCCGATGCAATTTTCGTCGGCCCGGGCGAACAGACCTTTCCAGCCTTTCTCGCCGATTTCAGGGCCAAACGACCTTTGCGGCGCTACGTGTCTGCTGCGGGCCGCTCGATCGAAGGCCTGCCGCCGATCCGCCGCGACCTGATCAGGCGGCACCTTTATCTTGTTCCCAATTCGATCACTGTCACCCGTGGCTGCCCGCAGCATTGCGACTTTTGCTACAAGGACGCCTTCTTTGCCGGTGGCCGCAGCTTCTATGCCCAGCGCGTCGACGAGGCGCTCGCTGAGATCGAGCGACTGCCGGGGCGATATCTCTATTTCCTCGACGACCATCTGTTCGGCAACCGGCGGTTCGCCGAGGGATTGTTCGACGGGATGCGCGGCATGGGACGGCTGTTTCAAGGGGCGGCGACAGTCGATTCGATCCTGCGTGGCGATCTGGTCGAACGCGCTGCCGAGGCAGGTCTGCGGAGCCTGTTCGTCGGTTTCGAGACCTTCTCACCCGAAAATCTGCGGTCGAGCAACAAGAAGCAGAATCTGTCGCGCGACTATGCGGCGGTAGCGCGGCGGCTGAGCGATCTTGGCATCATGATCAACGGCTCGTTTGTCTTTGGCATGGACGATGACGGCCCCGATGTATTCGCTCGCACCGTCGACTGGGCGGTCGGCAATGGCGTGACCACCGCCACCTTCCATATTCAGACCCCATATCCCGGTACTCGGCTTTATCATGCACTCGTTGCGGAGAGGCGGATCACCGTGCACGATTGGGATCGCTACGATACCCGCCATGTCGTATTCCGCCCGGCCAAGCTGACGGCGGAGCAACTCAAACAAGGCTATGACCGGGCCTATCGCGATTTCTACAGTTGGACCAACATCGTGCGCGGCTCGTCGGCGCACATCGGCATCAAACACCGCGCCAAACACTTCTTCTACGCTGCGGGCTGGAAGAAGTTCGAGCCATTGTGGAATGCGGTGATCAAGACCAGGCAGCTTTCGGGAATGACGCCATTGCTCGAGGGCGTGTTGTCGAAAGTCACGTCCACCAGACAGCGGATGATCGAGATTACACCGAAGCCAGAAGAGGTCGCATCGCTGACCTAACGTCATCACGCTCTAGCTGCGACCGCTTTGTGCTGACGCGCTTTTCGCTTTTTACGGCAACTTTCCGTCTGACAAACTCAACGAAAAAAGGCCGGGGATTGCTCCCCGGCCTTTTTTGTTTTCAGCGCAGCAAACCGCGTTACGCGACGCCGGCGATCTCGCTGGTGTCGACGCGGACGCCGGGGCCCATGGTCGAGCTGAGGCTGATCTTGCGGACATATTTGCCCTTGGCACCGGCCGGCTTGGACTTGACGATCGCATCGACGAAGGCGTCGAAATTCTGGCGCAGCGCAGCATTGTCGAAGCTCGACTTGCCGAGACCGGCGTGGATGATGCCGGCCTTTTCGACGCGAAACTCGATCTGGCCGTCCTTGGCTGCCTTGACCGCGTCGGCGACGTTCGGCGTGACGGTGCCGAGCTTCGGGTTCGGCATCAGGCCCTTCGGGCCCAGCACCTTGCCCAGACGACCAACGATACCCATCATGTCGGGCGTCGCGATGACCCGGCCATAATCGAGATTGCCGTTCTGCATATCCTCGAGCAGATCCTCAGCACCGACCTTGTCGGCCCCGGCGGCGAGCGCGGCTTCGGCCTTGTCGCCGCGTGCGAACACGGCAACCTTGACGTCCTTGCCGGTACCGGCGGGCAGGGTGACGACGCCGCGGACCATCTGGTCTGCGTGACGCGGATCGACGCCCAGATTCATCGCGATCTCGATGGTCTCGGCGAACTTCTTCGACGATGCATCCTTCAGCGCGGCGATGGCTTCATCGACGCCGTACAGCTTGTCGCGGTCGAATGCGGTGGCAAGTGACTTTGCCTTCTTTGTCAGTGCCATGATCTCAGCCCTCCACCACTTCGAGGCCCATCGAACGGGCGCTGCCTTCGATGATCTTGGTCGCCTGCTCGATCGAATTGGCGTTCAGATCCTTCATCTTCGCTTCGGCGATTTCCGCCAGCTGCGACCGCTTGATCGAACCCGCGCCGATCTTGCCCGGCTCCTTCGATCCCGACTTGAGGCCGATGGCCTTCTTGATCAGGAAGGTGGCGGGCGGGGTCTTGGTTTCGAAGCTGAACGAGCGGTCGGCAAATACGGTAATCACCGTCGGGATCGGCATGCCCTTTTCAAGCTCACCGGTCGCGGCGTTGAACGCCTTGCAGAATTCCATGATGTTGACGCCGCGCTGACCCAGCGCAGGGCCGATCGGCGGGGACGGGTTTGCGGCGCCGGCTGGCACCTGCAGCTTGATATAGCCGGTAATCTTCTTGGCCATGAAAGGCCTCCTTTTCTCTCTGTCGGCCCGCTCCGGATGGTGGCGAAACGGGACCTCAAGTTAAGCGGTCGAACAGATGGGTTGAACCATCCTCCCGCGCGGAATCACCCGGTCGAGGTCGGGCGAAGGCGCGCGATTAGCGGGAAAGAACTGGATATGCAACCACCCCTCTCCCGCTTTGCGGGAGAGGGACAGGCGCGAAGCGCCAGGGTGAGGGTGTGTCTTCAGAGCATCGCTCTCGTCACACACCCTCACCCTCGCCGCCTTCGGCGTCTTTCCCTCTCCCGCAAGCGGGAGAAGGAGACGTCAGCTCACCATCCGCAACAACCCCTCCTGCACCGCCGAGGCGATCAGGGTTCCGTCCTGGCGATAGATGCGGCCGCGATTGATGCCGCGGCTACCGCCAGTCCAGTCGCTGTCCATGACATAGACAAACCATTCGTCGACGCGGACGTCGTTGTGGAACCACATGGCGTGATCAATGCTGGTCGAAAACAGCCCCGGCGTCGTCCAGTTGAGCCCGTGCGGCAGCATCGATGAGGACAGCAGTCCCATGTCCGAGGCAAAGGCGAGGAAGGCGCGGTGGAGAAGCGGATCGTCACCGATCTCGCCACGCAGCCGGAACCATTGGTAATGCGCCGTCGCCTTGGCGCTGGAGGGCGGGCGGTGGCTCCTGATCTCGAACGGGCGCGGGCGCGCCATATTGGCGAGCATCGCCTCGCTGACGTCGGGCATCGTCGCCAGCATGTCGGTGAAGTCGCGGCACTGATCGGGCGGCAGCAGATCGGGCATCGCTACCTGATGCGTCAGACCGGGTTCGGGGGTCTGGAACGAGGCGGTCAGGTTGAAGATCACCTTGCCATCCTGCCGCACGACAACGCGGCGGTTGGCAAAGGTACGCCCGTCGAAATCGCGGTGGACGCGGAAATGCAGCGGCTTGGTCTCGTCGCCGCCGCGCAGGAAATAGGCGTGCAGCGAATGCACCTGTTTGGCGGCATCGACCGTCCGCGCTGCTGCCATCATCGCCTGGGCGATCACCTGTCCGCCAAAGATGCGCGCGCGGGCGGTGCTGGGCAGGGCGGGGAAACCGAACTCGTCGTCGCCTTCGTCGGTGAAGTCGAACAGGCGGGAGAGGGCGCGGACCAGCTTTTCGGCGGGCACCGCGTCGTGGATGGCGCGGGCACGGGCGATGCGGTCGTTGAGATCGGCGTCGGTCATGATGTTCCCCGACTGGACCCCGACCTTCGCCGGGGTGACGACCTTATCGGGCCGTTACTTGACCACCTGCACCTTGTCGAATTCGATATCGACCGGCGTCGCGCGACCGAATATCGACACGCCGACCTTGACGCGGTTCTTCTCGAAATCGAGGCCTTCGACGATGCCAGTGAAGCTGGCGAACGGTCCGTCGAGCAGTTTGACCTGATCGCCGATGTCGTAATCGATGCGGATTTCCTGCTTGGGGCGGGCAGCAGCCTCATCCTTCACATTCAGCATCCGCAGCGCTTCGGATTCGCGGATCGCCTGCGGCTTGCCGGCGACGCCGAGAAAGCCGGTGACCTTGGGGGTGTTACGGATCAGGTGATAGACATCGTCGGTCATGTCGAGCTTGGCGAGGACATAGCCGGCCATCGACGTGCGTTCGGCCGACACCTTTTTGCCGCGCTTGACCTCGGTCACGGTTTCGGTCGGCACTTCGATGCTGTCGACCAGCTGGGCGAGGCCCATGCGCTCGGCCTCGGTCAGGATCGCGTCCTTGACCTTGTTCTCGAAGCCCGAATAGGCGTGAATAATATACCAGCGCGCCATGATTGTCCGATTTTTCCTGTAATGAATCAGTTGGCGAGCGACAGCAGCCAATCGACGGTGAAGCGGAAAATGCCGTCGATACCGAGGAAGAAGATAGCAAGGATGGTCGTCATGATCAGCACCATGATCGATGTCACCAGGGTTTCACGCGGCGTCGGCCAGACGATTTTGTTGGCTTCTGCCCGGACCTGACGGACGAATTCGCCCGGAGTGGTCTTTGCCATCACTTCTTCCTTTGCGGCTGTGCGCGGGAACCGGCCTGTCCGGTTACCCCTGCATCGCCATATGGGTGGTCAATACCCGACGAAAACCAGTGGCCAGCGCAAAATGGCAAATCTCCGCCCGCCCCTCCCCCGCCGTTTCAAGCGAAAGTGGGTGCGGCCGGTGGTTCGCTATTTTGCGAATGCGCCGCTGTCTAGCGGCCAAGCCTTTCCCTTGCAAGGCTGGCAGGGGCAGGGGGACTCGAACCCACGACCCTCGGTTTTGGAGACCGATGCTCTACCAACTGAGCTATACCCCTGTGGGCCTGCCCTGTTCGGGAATGCGCGGCATTAGCGGGGGTGGGAAGTTTCGGCAAGAGCGGGCGTCATTCACCCCGCCGGTTTCAATATGTCCAGCGCCAGCGTCGCCAGCGCCTCCGACGCCGTCGCCACCACCGCCTCTGCATCGGGGGCCCAGTTGGGCGAGTGCAGGCCGGGCACCGGTGGGCCGCCCGTTTGCGCCGCATCCCATTGCACCTGAGGAACACCGCCGACCCAGAAGATCAGCGTCTGGATGCTGTTGTCGGCGCGCCAGAAATTGCCGAAATCCTCCGCGCCCATCGATGGTGGCACTTCGGTGACACGCGCCTCGCCGAAATGGCGGCGCAGCACGCCGGCCATTTCCATGGTGAATTCGGGGCTGTTCCATGTCGCATCGGCGCTTTGATCGGCGACCGTCACCACCGGCATCCGGTCTGCGGGGACACCCATCGCCATAGCCTCTCCGGCGGCGACGCGGCGGATGCCGTCGAGCAGCATGGTGCGCGTCGTGTCGCTGTAGCTGCGCACGGTCAGTTGCAGGCGGGCCTCGTCGGAGATGATATTGTGCTTGGTCCCGGCGTGGAAGCTGCCGACCGTGACCACGGCTGCATCCTGTGGATCGACATTGCGGCTGACCAATGTCTGCAAGCCATCGACCACGCGCGACGCTACGACGATCGGGTCGCGCGTCGTATGCGGATAGGCGCCATGGCCGCCGAGACCACGCACCAGCACGTCGACCGTATCGACATTGGCCAGCGCGAAACCGGCGCGATAGCCGATCATGCCTGCCGGGAAGGGACCATCGTGAAAGGCGATGGCGTGGGTCGGTTTGGGGAAGCGGGTGAACAGGCCATCGGCCATCATCGCATCGGCCCCGGCGACGATCTCCTCTGCCGGTTGCCCGATCATCACCAGCGTGCCCGACCAGCGGCTCTTGTCGGCTGCGAGTAGCCGCGCTGCGCCGATCCAGCCGGTCATGTGCGTGTCATGGCCGCAGGCGTGCATCACCCCGGTTTCGGTGCCCTCTGCGGTGCGGACCTGCACGCGGCTGGCGTAGAGCAAGCCGGTCGCTTCGGTCACCGGCAGGCCGTCCATATCGGCGCGGATCAGCAGCACAGGGCCTGGGCCGTTGCGCATCACCGCGACGACGCCATGCCCACCGACGCCCTCGGTCACCTCGAAGCCGAGCGCGCCGGCCTCGCGGGCCATGCGGGCGGCTGATTGCACTTCTTGCCCTGAGAGTTCGGGGTTGGCGTGCATCTCGCGGTAGAGGTCCATCAGCGAGGGCATGTGCGTGGCCAGCTCGGTGCGTAGGTCGGCTTGGGCTGCGGCGGGGGAGGGCGTCAGGCCAGAGGCGGCAATGAGGGCAGTGGTGGCGAGCAGGCGGCGGATCATGTGGGTCTCCCTGTTTGCGGGTAGTGTGGCGGGGAGGTCGGTTGGACGCAAGGGCACGCTTGAATCCAGCCACTTGGCAGTTAGGATCGGCTCATGGACATCCCCACCCTCGAGACCCCCCGCTTCCGCTTGCGCGCTGCCGAGCGGCGCGACTTCGATGCTTATGCTGCGATGTGGGCCGACGAGCGGGTTACCCGCCACATCGGCGGGAGCCCACGTGACCGCACCACCAGCTGGGGCAAATTCCTTGCCATGGTCGGGATGTGGCCGATGATGGGCTATGGTCACTGGGTCTTCGCCGATCGCGACAACGACCAGTTTATCGGCAGTGGCGGGATGTTCTGGCTCGATCGCGGAGTTCCGCAGCTCGTGGGCTTTCCAGAAGCAGGTTGGTCGATCGCCCCCGATTGGTGGGGCAGGGGCGCGGCATCGGAAGCCATGAGCACGGCGCTGGCATGGGCGGACGGCGCGCTGGGCAGCGAGATCCGCTGCATTATCAATCTGGAGCATGGCGCGTCGGAGAGAGTGGCGGCGAAACTCGGGTTCAGCCGGATCGGCGAGCACCTGATGGGGCCCGACGATTTGGTCAATGTCTATGCGCGAACGGTGCCTGGGGCGTGAAACGGGATCGTGGAACGAAACTTCACAAAAGTTCAGGCCCGATCTTGCTTGGCGCGGTAATTATGTTGCGAATGTAGGAAATTATGTGTCGGACCGGGCCGGGGGCGTCGACAGGCTCAGCCTGAGCGCGGGGGTGGGCGATTTTTGGCATCAGGCCGCCATCAGGCGCAACTCGTCGCGCCAATCCTCCTCCGGTCGCACCCGGCCTCGCTTGCCGGTCATGGCATCGACCTCGCCATCGTCTCCCTCCGCATATTCGGCGCAAGCTGCCTCGCCGCCGCGCGCGAGGCTGAAGCGATTGACCGTCTTGCCGGTGGCGCGAAAGCCGAGCTTGCGCAGGACCGCGCCCGACGCGGGATTGTCGATGAAATGGCCGGCGGTGAGGCGTGGCAGTTGCATCGCGCGGGCGATGCGCAGCACGGCGCGGCCGGCTTCGGTGGCGAAGCCGAGGCCCCAATATTGCCGGGCGATCCAGTAGCCGATCTCCAGCCCGTCGCTGTCGCTGCGCGGGCCGATGCCGATTCCGCCGACGATGCGCGGTGCGCCATTAGTGCGCTTGGCAATGACGAAAGAAGGGAGATGCGGGTCGCGGTCCATCGACAGAAAGTGGCGCGCCTGCGCCTCGCCATAGGGCCAGGGGGCGGTGGCGAGATTACGGACGATGGCTTCCTCGCCGATCGCCTGCGCGAGTTCGGGCGCGTCCTCGATGAAGCCGGGGCGCAATAGCAGTCTCTCGGTTCTTGCGAACATCTTTTGTCTCTCCTCACTGGTCGCGCAACTGCCCCAAAGGGGTGACAGTTCCGCGTCATTGACCAAGGGAGACGATTGTCCGGCTGTTCCTTGCGGCGGGGCGAATCCATCGCCCGCGCACAACAAAAAAGGGAGCCGGGGGATGACCCGTCTCCCTTGGTGTCCAGGCGGTGGGAACTTGTGTTCTCCGGTGCCTGTGGGGGGTCATCCACTGGTGGACGACCCCGATCCGGTCGTCCGATTATTCGGCGGCTTCCAGCATCATGGCGTCGATGGACACATATTTGCGACCGAGCTTGCCATCGTGGAACCGCACATTGCCGTCGGCGGTGGCGAACAGCGTGTGATCGCGGCCGAGGCCGACGTTGGTGCCCGGATAGAATTTGGTGCCGCGCTGGCGCACGAGAATGTTGCCGCCAATAACGGACTCGCCGCCGAACTTCTTCACGCCGAGGCGTTTCGACTCGGAGTCGCGACCGTTACGCGACGAACCACCGGATTTTTTGTGAGCCATGGACTGCTCCTCTTTCCTTCTGCGCCAGCGGCCCTGGGGCCGGAGCGCGTGTCGTGTCTCGCGCTAAACAGCGCGGGTGAATGCTTAGGCTTCGTCGGTCGCGGCGGGCTTGGCCTTGGGCGCGGCCTTCTTGGCGGGCGCCTTGTCGGCGACCGGCGTGTCAGCCTTGGCGGCGACGGGGGCTTCAGCAGCGGCTTCAGCCTTGGGCGCAGCGGCCTTGGGAGCCTTGGCCGGCGCGGCCTCGGTCGTCTCGACCCGTGGCGCCAGGCCGCGGGCGCGCAGGTTGATCTCGGCCTTGGTGGTCAGGTCGACCTTGCCGTCCCAGCTTGCGGACTCGCCGGCGCCGTCGATGCCGGTGATGCGCAGGACCGATTCCATCTGGCGATGGCCGTTGGTGCGGCGATAGCCCTGACGGCGGGTTTTCTTGAAGATCTTGATCTTCTCACCCTTGCGGGTCTCGATCAGGGTCGCGCCGACGAAGGCGCCGTCGATCAGCGGGCCGCCCAGGGTCACGCCCTTGTCGCCGCCGAGCATCAGGACGCTCTCCAGCTTCAGCGCCGAGCCGGCGTCGCCGTCGAGCTTTTCGACCACGATGGTGTCGCCCGGTT